>NZ_AMZB01000104.1 GCF_000313755.1 Pseudomonas nitroreducens TX1
TTTCTACACCCTTAAATGCGAAGAGCCTCTTTACCGACCCGACAGCCTGCGCTACCTGACCATCAGCCTGGGCGCGGCGATGGCCGACGAGCCTGGGCTGCGGGAACCGCGCGAATTGCTCGCGCGCTGCGACCAGCACCTGTACGTCGCCAAGCAGAAAGGCCGCAACCGCGTGCAACTCAGCGGCATGCCCGGCGTCTGACGAACGACACGTAACCCGCCATGCGCGGCCGACGTCTTCCTGCTTTCCCGCCGGTGACGACGCTCCCGGCACCAACCCATGAGGCCAGAGTGAAACGCGACATCCGCCTAGCCGTTCTCCTGCTGTCGATCATCAGCCTTGCCGTGGCCGCCGCCACCGCCTGGGAGCTGTGGTCGGCGCGCGAACGCACGCTGGCGGAAGCCACCACCCACAACCTCAACCTCACCCAGGCGCTGGACACCTACGTCGAGGGCATCGTCACCCAGAGTTCCATGCTCCTGCTCGGCCTGGCCGAGCGCCTGGAGCACGAAGGGCGCGACGCCCCGCAGCTGCAACGGTTGAACGAGCTGGTGCAGCGCCAGCAGCACCTGCTTGCCCAGCTCAACGGCGTCGGCATCTACGACGCCCAGGGCAACTGGCTGATGACCTCCAACGGCCCCTTCCCCCGTGGTTCCAACAGCGCCGACCGGGCCTACTTCATCCACCACCGCGATAATCCCTCGCTGGAGGCGTACATCGGCGAGCCGATCCACAGCCGCGCCACCGGCGTCTGGGTGATCACCGTCAGCCGGCGCTACAACGACGCCCAGGGCAACTTCGCCGGGGTGATAGTCGCCGCCCTGGGCGTGCAGGACTTCCTGCGCCTGTTCGGCAAGATCGACATCGGCAGGACCGGCGCCATTGGCGTGGCCACCAGCAATGGCCAGGTACTGGTGCGTTACCCCTTCCGCGAGAGCGACATGGGCCGGGTACTCTCGCGCTCCCCGATCTTCACCCGGTACCTGGAAAACGCCACGGTCGGCAGCGCGACCTTCGCCTCCTCGCTGGATGGCACCGAACGCATCTATGCCTTCCGCAAGAACGAGCGCTACCCCCTGGTGACCTCGGTCGCCCTGGGCAAGGACGAGGCCCTGGCCGCATGGCGCACCGATGCACGGCGCACGGTCGCCATCGCCTTCTGCCTGCTGATGGTCATCGTGGTCATCGGCAGCCTGCTGATCCTCGCCATCCAGCGCCGCATCGGCACCGAGCGCTTGCTGCGCGATGCCCGCGAAGACCTGCTCAAGGCCAACCGCCAGCTGGAAGTGCTCGCCTCCCGCGACCCGCTCACGGGCCTCGAGAACCGCCGCAGCTTCGACGACCACCTGATCGCCGAACTGCGCCGCGCCCACCGCGACCATACGCCGCTGGGGTTGCTGCTGATCGACGTCGATCACTTCAAGCGCTTCAACGACACCTACGGCCACCCCGCCGGCGATGACTGCCTGCGGCGTATCGGGCGCATCCTCGCCGACAGCGTCCGCCGTCCTGCCGACCTCGCCGCACGCTACGGCGGCGAGGAGCTGGCGGTGATCCTGCCCAACACCGGTGCGGACGGCGCCCTGGCAGTGGCCCAGCAGTTCATGCAGCGCCTTGAGCAGGCCAACCTCACCCACGCTGGCAGCCCGCTGGGCCGCATCACCGCAAGCATCGGCATTGCTACCCTGCCCGACGGCAGCGACAGCAGCCCGCAGGCTCTCATCGAAGTCGCGGACCGCGCGCTGTACCGCGCCAAGGCCGCCGGGCGCAATCGACTGGAAAGCGCGCCAACGCCGCAGGAAACGCCGCAATGATCTTCGACTCCGCGCTGCTCGATGCCCTGCGCCAAGCGCGTCGCGTCGTCGTGTTCACCGGCGCCGGCGTTTCCGCCGAGAGCGGCATTCCCACCTTCCGCGACCGCCTTACAGGATTATGGGAGCGCTTCGACGCCGCCTCCCTGGCGACTACCGAAGCCTTTCGCGCCGACCCGTCGCTGGTCTGGGGCTGGTATGAATGGCGACGCAGCGTCGTCCAGCGCGCACAGCCCAACCCCGCGCACCTGGCCATCGCCGCTCTGGCGAGCAAGGTGCCCAAGCTCACGCTGGTCACCCAGAACGTCGACGACCTCCACGAGCGCGCCGGCAGCCAGGACGTCACTCACCTGCATGGCCAGCTGGAACGCCCGCGCTGCTTCCACTGCCAGCGCGAGCCGGACGCGCCCTTACCGGTACCGGACGAACCCGCGACCGGCCGCCGCGTGCAACCGCCGGCCTGCGCCCATTGCGGCGGCCCGCTGCGTCCCGGCGTGGTGTGGTTCGGCGAAAGCCTGCCGTTGGATGCCCTCACCCACGCCTTCCAGGCCGCCGAACAGTGCGACCTGCTGATCTCCATCGGCACATCCGGCGTGGTCTACCCGGCAGCGGAAATTCCCGAGATCGCCTGGCGCCTTCGCGCGACCGTCCTCCACATCAATCCCGCCCCCGGCCCGCTGCACGGCGAACGCGACTTCGCCCTGCCCAACGCCGCCGGCGAGGCCCTCCCCGCCCTGCTCGCCGCGGCTTTTCCCTGACACGATTCTGCCAGGACGGCTCAACGTAGAATGGCGTGGAGCGCAGCGATACCCGTCCTACGCAGAGTTCACCGGCACCCCATGGTGCGCCGGCGTTGGCATACCTGTAGGAGCGAGCTTGCTCGCGAACCCGCCCAGCTCCGTGCCGCCGGGAAATCCTGTTCGCGAGCAAGGACTGGGCGTCCCCCTCGTTCCTACGCAGAGCCCCATCTACACCGCAGGCATCTGCAACGTCACGCAGTGGATGCCGCCGCCTCCTGCCGCAATCGGGTCGATGTTCAGCTGCACGATCTCCCGGTCCGGGTACAGGGCGCTGAGCAAGGCGTGACAATGCTCATCGGCCGCCGCATCGCCGAACTTCGGCGCGATCACCCCGCCGTTCACCGGCAGGTAGTTGATGTAACCGGCAGCGAAGTCCGGGTTGTCACGGTTGTAGGCGTTCACCCTGGGGTTCATCGGCGGCGGCAGGCTGTGCAGTTCAAGCTTGCGCCCATCGGCGTCGGTGGCGCTCTTCAGAATCTCCAGGTGCCGGCGAGTGACCTCGTAGTCGTAGGAGCGCTTGTCGTTGTCCAGGTTGACCACCACTACACCCGGCGCGACGAAGCGCGCATAGAAATCCACGTGCGCATCGGTGATGTCCTTGCCGCGGATGCCCGGCAGCCAGATCACCTTGCGCAGCCCCAGCATGTGCTTGAGCTCGGCCTCGATACGCGGGCGCGTCCAGCCCGGATTACGGTTGTCGTTGAGCCAGCAGCTCTCGGTAAAAATCGCCGTGCCGTGGCCATCCACCTCGATACCGCCGCCCTCCCCGCACAGCTCGCTGACAATGGCTTGTGCCTCCACGTCCTCAGCCAGCGCCGCCGACACTTCGCGGTCGCGCTCGGCGTGCTGCTTGCCACCCCAGCCGTTGAAGTTGAAGTCGGCCAGCGCCAGGCCGCCCGGCGCATCGTTGACCAGGAAGACGCCGCCGTAGTCGCGCACCCAGATGTCATCTACCGGCACCGGCAGGAAGTCGACGTTCCGGCCGCCGCACGCGCGCCTGGCTTCGGCCTGTTGTTCCGGCCGGCAGAGCACCGTCACCGGTTGGAACTCGGCGATGGCACGGGCCAGCTGCGCCACCGTGGCGTTGACGTCCGGGGCGATGTCTTCCCAGACGTCAGGGCTCGCCGCATAGGCGACGAACACGCGCTCCTGCTTGCGGTGCTCGTCGGGCATGTACCAGGGTTTTGACGCCAGGGCGATGCGGCCCAGGCCGAGCCCGAGGCCCGTCGCCAGCGTCATGCCGGCGCCGAGCAGGTTCCTGCGTGTCATCATCTTCGCCCCCTCAGCCACCGCTGCCGGTCTTGAAGCGGGTCCAGGTGCGCATCCGCGCCCGCATGTCGCGCTGCGGGATGTCCTTGCCGGGGAACAGTCGCGCGTACGCCTTCTCATCAAGATAGATGTCCGGGTTGTCGCGCATGCGCGCCTCGACCATCGGCCGCGCCTTGGCGTTGGACGTCGGGTAGCCGGTGGCGTTGCTGATCGCGGCCATCACCTCCGGACGCATCAGGTAGTTGATCAGCGCGTAGGCATACTCCGGGTGCGGCGCGTCCGCGGGAATGGCCATGGTGTCCATCCAGACCGACGTGCCTTCGCGCGGCACGCGGTATTCGAAGCGCTCGGGCTTCTTAGCCTCATCGGCAGCGCGTTGCGACTGGATCACGTCACCGCTGTAGCCCAGCGACAGGCACAGGTCGCCGTTGACCAGCTGAGTGACGGGCTGCGACTGGAACTTGCGGATATACGGGCGGATACCGTTGAGCACCGTCAGGGCTTCAGCCAGGTCCTGCGGCTTGCCGCTGCGCGGGTCGCGGCCGAGGTAGTTGAGCACCACGGCAAGCACCTCGTCCGGCGAGTCGATCATCGAGATGCCGCAGTCGGCGAACTGCCTGGCCAGTTCCGGCTTGAACATCAGGTCGAGGCTGTTCACCGGCGCGCCGGGCATGCGCTGCTCGATCTTCTGCTGATTGAAGGTCAGGCCGATGCTGCCCCAGGTGTAGGGCACCACGGCGTGACGCGAGTAAGGGTACTTGGTCTGCAGGCTCTGCAGGCCCGGCTCGATATCGCCCAGGTGCTCCAACTGGCTCTCGTCGAGCTTCTGCAAGGCGCCAGCACGCATCAGGCGCTCGGCAACGGTATCACCGGGGAAGATCAGGTCGTAGCCGCTGTGACCGGCCATCATCTTGGCTTCCAGTGTTTCGCTGCTGTCCATCACGTCGTAGATGACGCGGATGCCGGTTTCCTGGGTGAAGTCCGCCAGCGTGTCGGGGGCGAAATAATCCGCCCAGTTGAACAGGCGCAGAACCTTTTCTTCGGCCGTGGCCGGTTGCAGGGTGCACGCCAGGGACAACCCCAGCGCGCCGATCAGCAGGTGCTTGTGCATGGTCAGACTCCTTGCCAGCGCGGGTGCAGGTGGCGGCCGTCGAGGCCGAGCAGCGGGCCGTACATTTCCGGGCGGCGGTCGCGCTAGACGCCCCAGGTCAGGCGCTCCTCGCGGGCCAGGTCGAGGTCCAGCTCGCGCACCAGCACGGCGGCCTCGTTGCGCCCGGCCTCGGCCAGCAACGCACCCTTGTGGTCGGTGATGAAGGACGAGCCGTAGAAGCGCATGCGCAGCGCGTCATCGCTGGGCGCCACTTCCTCGCCGATGCGGTTGGCCGCCAGCACCGGCAGCAGGTTGGCGGCGGCGTGTCCGCGCTGGGCGGTCTGCCAGTGGTCGCGGGAGTCGAGCTGCCCGGCGCCCGGTTCGGAGCCGATGGCCGTGGGGAACAGCAGCATCTCCGCGCCTTGCAGCGCCAGGCAGCGGGCCGTTTCGGGGAACCACTGGTCCCAGCAGATGCCCACGCCGAGGCGGCCGACGGCGGTGTCCCAGACGCGGAAACCGGTATCGCCGGGGCTGAAATACTCCTTCTCCTGGTAGCCGATGGCGTTGGGGATGTGCGTCTTGCGGTACACGCCGAGCAGGCTGCCGTCGGCATCGGCCACGGTCAGCGAATTGAAGTAGGCGTTGCCCGCGCGCTCGAACCAGCTGATCGGCAGCACCACATGCAGCTCCGCCGCCAGACTGGCGAAGCGCTGCAGGATGGGGCTGTCCTCATAAGGTTGCGCCAGTTCCAGGTGGCGATGGTCCTGCTCGATGCAGAAGTACGGCGTGGCGAACAGTTCGGGCAGCAGGATCAGCCTGGCGCCCTCGGCCGCCGCCGCGCGTACCTGGCGCTCGGCTTCGGCAAGGTTGCGCGGCAGGTCCCAACTGCAGGAAAACTGCAGGACAGCGACGCTCAGCTTGCTCATCACAGGCCTCCGAGCGGCCAGGCCGGCTGCTGCTGGGTGATGCAATGCACGCCACCACCACCGTGGGCCAGGTTGTTGATGCGTACCGGCACCACTTCGCGGCCGGGGAAGGCCCGGGCCAGCACCGCAGCGGCTTCGTCGTCGGCGGCAATACCGTAGGCCGGCATGATCACCGCACCGTTGGCCAGGTAGAAGTTGGTGTAGGAGGCGCAGAACACTTCCGCCTCCGGGTCCACCGCCGCGCTGGCTTCGAACAGTTCGATCAGCTCGAAGGAGCGACCCTGGGCATCGGTGGCCAATTCCAGCGCGCGACGGTTTTCCTTCGCGACCTGGGCGTACACGCTGGAGCTGTCGTGGGTCGCGTCCACCAGCAGCACGCCAGGACGGGCGAAGGCGCACACGCCATCGACGTGGCCGTCGGTCATGTCACCGGTGACGTACTGCGGGTCGCCCGGCAGCCAGATGGTCTTGGTTACGCCCAGCACGCGGGCGAAGATTTCCTCCATTTCGCGCTTGCTCACGCCAGGGTTGCGATTGGGGTTGAGCAGCACCGACTCGGTGGTGATCAGCGTGCCCTCGCCGTCCACGTGGATCGCCCCGCCCTCGTTGGCCAGCGGCGTACCGAAGCAGTCGAGCCCGAGGTTATTCAGGATGCGCCGCCCCAGGCCCTCGTCCAGGGTGTGCCCGGACTTGCCGCCCCAGGCATTGAAGCGCCAGCTCACGCCGGCCACGCCCTGCTGCGGATGGCAGACGAAGGTCGGCCCGGAATCACGGCACCAGCTGTCGTCGATGGGCAGCGGCACCAGTTCGACATTCGGCCCGCAGAGTTCGGCGGCGCGGGCGACGGCGGACGGGTCCACCACCAGCTTCACCGGCTCGAAGCGGGCAATGGCATTGGCGACACGGGCGAAGTCGTCCTGCACCTGCTCCAGGGTGACGCGCCAGCCACCCTCCCAGAGCGGACGGTTATGCGGGAACGCCATCCAGGTCGCCGCGTGGTTGACCCATTCGGCAGGCATGCGCCAGCCGTTCTGCCTATCGTCATTGCGATGCATATTCGAACCTTAGGTAAGGAATTTTTATCGGAAGGAAAGGGTTAAGCGGCGCCTGGGGACAATGCTAGGCCTGTAAAAACGTCACAACAAACGATAGATTTTGCGTAAATCTGATTAGGCGAACTTATCGAACATGCTCAAACACTGGCCACCCCTGAATGCCCTGCGCGGTTTCGAAGCCGCCGCGCGCCTGGGCAGCTTCCACAAGGCAGCCGAGGAGTTGCACCTCACCCAGTCGGCCATCAGCCAGCAGATCCGCAGCCTCGAAAGCTTCGTCGAGCAGCCGCTGTTCTACCGCTCCGGGCGCAGGGTCGCGCTCACCGACGCCGGCGCCGACCTGCTCAGCACCACACAATCGATGCTGCAGCAACTGGCCGTGGGCATCCGTCGCCTGGACCAGTACCGCAAGCCCAATCAACTGGTGGTCAACACCACCCCGGCTTTCGCGCGGCACTGGCTGGTGCCGCGGCTGGGCGACTTCCACGCCCGCCACCCGCAGATCGACCTCTGGCTGCTGACCACCGACGACACTCCGGACATGGCCAGCCAGACCATCGACATCGCTGTGCGCGACGATCTCACTGCCCAGGCCGAGTGCCGCTTCCGCGTGCTGCTGGAGGATCGTCTCTATCCGGCTTGCCACCCATCTCTGCTGACACAGCCGGAGCCTGCGCGCACCACGCTGCACGGCGAACGGGAAATGGACTGGGCGCACTGGCAGGTACAGGGTGGTGCAGATGTGGGCCAACGCAGCGATGGGCTGAATTTCTCCGATCCAGGATTGTTGCTCGACGCTGCCAGCCAGGGCCTGGGCATTGCACTGGTAAGCCAGTTGCTGGCCGGTGATGCCCGTAGCAAGGGCGTGCTCACCCCACTCAACGAGCAGACCGTGCGCGGACCGAACTGGTCCCTGCTGGTGCACCAGCAGAGCGAACGCAATGCGCAGGCGATGGGCTTCTGCGAGTGGCTATCCGACGCGCTGGGTGTCGCGCGGTAGGGCGCATAACGCCTATGGGGTTATTCGCCCTACGAAATTGCAGGAGCGGGCCATGCCCGCGAACCGCCGGCAGGGCCGGCATTGGGAACCTCGCGCACATTCGGGATCTGGGCCCGCCGGTAGGCCCTCTCCCTTCAGGGAGGGGGCGCTGGTACTGAGCACAAGGCGACATCGACGTCATCCGGCAGAACACAGCTGGTGCAGCGCTGAGGACAGTCCCCTCGCCCTTCAGGGAGAGGGTTAGGGAGAGGGCAATCGCCACAAATATCCCTCAGACAGCACCTTTCCCCTTTTTCAACCGCCCCCGCTCCTTCTTTCCCTCCAGCGCGCTCTGCGCCGCCGCCTTTACCAATCGCTGGAAAGTCGGACACTCCGCGTGGCTGGGCGCCGGGCACGCCGCCGCATGGCGCAACCCCCGGCTCATCGCACGCAAGCGCTTGATCGTGGCATCCAGCTCGTCCGCCTTGGCCGCCAGCATTGCCCGGTCGATGTTGGCCCCGCCGCCGGCAGAAAACATCGAGCGGATCTCCTCGAGGCTGAATCCCGCCGACTGCCCCAGGGTGATCAACGCCAACTGGTCGAGAATCTGCGGTGCGAACTGGCGGCGCGCACCGGGCTTGGCCAGCGAAGCGATCAGTCCCTTCTCCTCGTAGAAACGCAGGGTCGATGCCGGCACGCCGGAGCGCCTGGCCACGTCAGCGATATCCATGGAACACCTCTTGACCTAAAGTTCGCTTGAACTTGTAGGTTCACGCCAAAGGCCGTCGAGGTCAATCCACACACGGCCTTCCCCCCTTTGCGTGCAACCTACGGAGAAGCCATGAAAACCATCGCCATCGTCTACCACAGCGCCAACGGCCGTACCGAGCGCATCGCCCGGACCATCGCCAGTGGCGCTCGCCGGGTGCCCGGCTGCGAAGTGCAGTTGCTCCAGGCCAACGAGCTGATCGAACGGCCACAAGCGCTGCTCGCCTACCACGGCCTGATCCTCGGCTCGCCGACTTACCTGGGCGGCGTCTCGGCACCGCTGAAAGCCCTGATGGATGCCACCGGGCCGCTCTGGCGACAGCAGAAGTTGCGCGGGCGCCTTGCCGCCGGCTTCACCGTCTCGGCGCTGCCGGCCGGCGACAAGCAGTCGACGCTGATCTCGCTGTTCACTTTCTGCATGCAGCACGGGATGCTCTGGGCCGGCAACCCGATCCTTCCCGAACAGCACCTGGGCGTGCCCGCCGAGGAAGCCGCCAACCGCCTCGGCTCCTGGTCCGGGCTGATGGCCCAGGCCGACAAGACCGCCCCGGACTTCTGCCCCGGCGACCTGAAGACTGCGAGCCTGTTCGGCCAGCATTTCGCCGAAACCCTCAGCCGCCTTCAGCAGCCACAGTTCGAGCCCACGCAGGAGGCCCGCGCATGATCGCCCGCCGCTACGCCCCGCTGCTGTTCGCGCTGATCCTGTCCTGCGTGATGACCGTGCTGGTCTCTGGCCTCGCCACCTGGCGCGCCGTCGGCCTGGCCCCGGCCTTCGCCCAGCTCTGGCTGGGCGCCTGGCTCACCAGCTGGAGCATCGCCTTCCCGCTGGTGCTGGTCATCGCCCCACTGACACGCCGCCTCGTGGAGAGGCTGACCCGAGCGTAGGAGCGGACTGCGTCCGCGAGGACGTCTACAGGTAACTCGTCTGTAGGATGGCGTGAAGCGCAGCGATACCCATCGATCTACTCGCGCATTCCGTCCGCCAGACGGCAGAAGCCCTCGCGCACCAAGCCGTCGGTCGTGTACATGCCACCTGCGGTGGTGAAGATGTAGCTGACCTTGCTGCCCTTCCCGGCCTCCTCCACGACGATGCTCATGGGCGCCGTGCGGTTGCTCAGGATGACCCCCTGGTGGGCGTAGATGATGCCGCGCTCGTCGTCTGCGGTATCGATGGAGAAGCCTTCCTTCAGCAGCGTCTTCTGCGCGTTGTGGAAGGCCTTTTCGGGGGCCAGGTGCTCGAATACGACGCTGGAGTTGTAGGTCTTGCCGGCAATGAAACCACCCGAGGTGCTGAAGTTGTCTTCGCACTGGTTGCCGGTATTACGGTGCGCGCAGCCCTGCAACAGGGCGGCAGCGAGCAGAATCATCGTGGCTCGTCGCATCATCGTTCCTTGATCTCGTGGGGCCGCCATCCCTGCGGGTCTGCAGCGGCGAAGGGGTTTTATAAGCCGAGGGGACGGGCCCTGGCCAGACTTTTCCTCGTCCAGTGAGACAACCCGCACGTAGGAAATATCCCCTCACTCGCTCAAGCACGGGCGTTCACACCGTTCGTCCTGGCGTATCCGTGCAGTGTGCTCCGGGCCTGCCTGCGCAGCGCCCGGACACTCGTGGAGCGAAGCCTCCCGATCGCCAGGACCAGGGGCTTGCCCCATTACCAGATCGGCAGGGTGTAGCTGACGATGAAGCGGGTTTCGTCCATGTCGTTGCCGAAGCTGCTGCGGAATGTGCTGTTGCGCAGCTTGAAGCCGACGTTCTTCAGCGCTCCGCTCTGCACCACGTAGCCGATGTCGGTATCGCGCTCCCACTCCTTGCCGTTGCCCTGCCCGTTCAGCAGGTCGATGTGGTCGCCGCGCAGGTAGCGCGTCATCAGGCTCAGCCCGGGCAACCCGTAGGTGGCGAAGTTGAAGTCGTAGCGCAGCTGCCAGGAGCGTTCGTCCTTGTTGGCGAAGTCGCCGATCTGCACGTAGTTGACCAGGTACGGGTCGGTGCCGGACAGGTAGGCGAAGCCGGTGTCGCCGGACATGCGCTGCAGGCCGAGGCCGAACGCCTGGTTGCCCAACTTGTAGGTGAACATGGCGTTGAGCGCACGGTTGTCGACATTGCTGCCGCCATCGTCGGTGGAGCGCGCCCAGCGGATGTCGGACTTCAGCGACTGGCCCTCGGCAATCGGCAACGTGTGCACCAGGCTCACGTAGTGCTGGCGGTAGAGGTCTTCGAGGTTGGCATAGTGGTAGCTGGTGCTGAGCTGACTGCTCCAGCGATAGGTGCCGCCGGCGAGGTTGAAGCGGTCGCTGGTGAGGTGGCTGCCGGTGACGATGTTGCGCTTGTTGCCGCGGGTCATCGACAGATCCTCGTTGTTCGAGGAGTCGCGCTGCTTCACTTCGCGCAGCTGGCCGAGCTGCAGGTCGAGGTCGTCGAGCTCCTTCGACTCCACCAGCGCGCCCTGGAAGGTCTGCGGCAGCAGGCGGGTGTCATTGTACTGCACCACCGGCAGCTTGGGCAGCAGCGTGCCGACCTTCAGGGTGCTCCTGGATACGCGCAGCTTGGCGGTCAGGCCGAGGTCGCTGTAGTCGTCGGCGGCGCGCTTGTCGCTGGCCGAGTACGGCAGCAGGCCGGAGCCGGAGCGGTCAGGGCTGGAGTCGAGCTTCAGGCCCAGCAGGCCGAGGGCATCGACGCCGACGCCAACGGTGCCGTCGGTGTAGCCCGATTCGTAGCGCAGCAGGAAGCCCTGCGCCCATTCCTCGGCTTTCGACTGAGCGGCGCCGCTCTGGCGGTAGTCGCGATTGAAGTAGAAGTTGCGCGTTTCGATGCTGGCCTTGCTGTCGGCGAGAAAATCGGCGAGGGCGAACGGGGGCAGCAGCGCCAGTCCGGAGACCAGCACAGGGAGTCGACGAGTATTCATTGTTCTTGTTTCTATCTACATGAGGTGTTGGCAAAACGCCGGGCCGATGTCGGCTGGCCCGGCACGGGAATGCGCGGGCTCAGACGACCTTTTCCAGCTCCGGTGCGGCTTCGAAGAGGTCGGCGACCAGCACGTTCATTCGGTTTTCCTGTGAGTGGCGCCCTTCGGCGTCGGTGCCGGAGGGCAGAGGGTTCACGAGCAAACTCGCTCCTACGGATCGAGGCTTGCGCCGGGGTGCGCTTTGCAGGGCTTGCTCGCCCACGGGCTCAACGAACGTGGGGCGCCTGAGCGCTTGCGGTGATCCGCCGCCTTCGCCCTGCTCTTTCGCGAGCGGCGTCAGACCCGGTCCAGTTGCTCGATAACTCCCTCGTCCTTCAACTGCGCCAGGCGCGCGTCATCGATCCCCAGACGGCGCTTGAGCACCTCGTCGGTATGTTCGCCGAGCATGGGCGCCGGGCGCTGGTACTCCACGGGGGTGTCGGAGAGCTTCAGCGGGCTGCCGACCATGCGGAATGCCGGGTTCTGCGCGTGGGGTATCTCCACCAGCATGTCGCGGGCGACCACCTGCGGCTCATCCAGCGCGCGGCCGATGTCGTTGATCACACCGACCGGCACCTTCATCGCGTGGATGCGCTTCACCCAGTTGTCGGCGGTGTCGCCCTGGAAGTGCTCGGCGAGTTTGCCGACGATGATGTCGCGGTTGCGCACACGGTCAGCATTGCGGGTGAAGCGCGGGTCCTTGGGCAATTCCGGCAGGCCGATGGCGTCGCACAGCGAGACGAACTGGCTGTCGTTACCGCAGGCGATGATGAAATCCATGTCCTGCGCGCTGAACACCTGGTACGGCACGATGTTGACGTGGGCATTGCCCTGGCGGCCCGGCGAGCGGCCAGTGGCGAGGTAGTTCTGGCTCTGGTTGCCGAGCATGGCGACCTGCACGTCGAGCAGCGCCATGTCGCAGTGCTGGCCACGTCCGGTCTTCTCCCGCGCCAGCAGCGCAGCCTGGATGGCGACTACCGAGTACAGGCCGGTCATCACGTCGGAGACGGCGACACCGACTTTCTGCGGGCCGGCGCCGGGCACACCGTCCTTTTCGCCGGTAATGCTCATCAGCCCGCCCATGCCCTGGATGATGAAGTCGTAGCCGGGCTCCTCGGCACGCGGGCCGGTCTGGCCGAAGCCAGTGATCGAGCAGTACACCAGGCGCGGATTGACCTTCGACAGACTGTCGTAGTCCAGCCCGTACTTGGCCAGCGAACCGGCCTTGTAGTTCTCGATCAGCACATCGCACTCGCAGGCCAGCGCGCGTACCAGCGCCTGCCCTTCTTCGCTCGCCAGGTTCAGCGCCACCGACAGCTTGTTGCGGTTGGTGGACTGGTAGTACGCCGCCTCGGAGCTGTCCGAGCCATCGGCGGCTTTCATGTAGGGCGGGCCCCAGCCGCGGGTGTCGTCACCCACGCCGGGCCGTTCGATCTTGATCACCTCCGCGCCCAGGTCGGCCAGCACCTGGCCGCACCAGGGTCCGGCCAGTACACGGCTGAGGTCGAGTACGCGGTATCCGCTCAAAGCACCCATCTTCACATCCTCACTGGCGCGCTCAGGCGCGCTCGATAACCATGGCGAGCCCCTGGCCCACGCCGATGCACAAGCTGATCACCGCATAACGTTGACCGCTGCGCTGCAGTTGTCGCGCCACGCTCAGCGCCAGCCGCGCGCCGGAAGCGCCCAGCGGGTGGCCGACGGCGATGGCGCCACCATTGGGGTTGACCCGCGCATCGTCGAAATCGACACCCAGACCGTGCAGGCAACCGAGCACCTGGGAGGCGAAGGCTTCGTTGATCTCGATGATGTCCATGTCGGCCAGGGTCAGTTCGGCACGCGCAAGCGCCTTGTTGATCGCCTCCACCGGGCCGACGCCCATGATGCGCGGCTCGACGCCAATCGCCGCTGCCGAGAGAATCCGCGCCAGTGGCTTGAGGCCATGGCGCTCACCGGCGGCCGCAGAGCCGATCAGCAGCGCGGCGGCGCCATCGTTGACGCCGGAGGCATTGCCGGCAGTGACCACGCCGCCATCGAACAACGGCTTCAGGCGGGCCAGCGCGGCCTCGTCGGACGACGGGCGCGGATGCTCGTCCCGCTCGACCAGGGTCGGCGGCGTCTTGCGCCCGGTGGGCACGCTGACCGGGAGAATTTCCTCGGCGAAGAAGCCGGCCTGGCGCGCAGCCTCGTAGTTGGCCTGCGAACGGGCGGCGAATCGGTCGGCCTGCTCGCGGCTGATGCCGAATTCGCGGGCCACGTTGTCGCCGGTCTCCGGCATGCTGTCGTTGCCGAACCCGGCGACGATCTTCGGGTTGGGGAAACGCGCGCCGATGGTGCTGTCGAACACGGTCAGGTCACGGCTGTACGCGGCCTCGGCCTTGGCCATGACGAAGGGCGCGCGGGACATGCTCTCCACGCCACCGGCGACGAACAGCTCGCCTTCGCCACAGGTCACGGCACGCGCCGCGTCGATGACGGCGGCCAAACCGCTGGCGCACAGGCGGTTGACTGTCTGCCCGGGCACGGTGACCGGCAGGCCGGCGAGCAGCGCGGCATGGCGGGCGATGTTGCGGCTGTCTTCACCGGCCTGGTTGGTGTTGCCGAGGATCACGTCCTCGATGGCGTCGCCGGGCACATGGGTGCGGGCCAGCAGCTCGCGAATCACCTGGGCGACCAGGTCGTCCGGACGCACCGGCGCAAGGGCACCGGCGTGACGACCGAAGGGGGTGCGCAGGCCAGCGTAGATATAGGCGTTGAGCATGGAAGTCTCCTTGAAAACGGTGACGCCGGGCCTCAGCCCAGCGCGGGCTCGGCGTGGCGCAGCGACAGCCCCAGCGCGGCGCGGCGGCGTAGCCAGGGGCCGGGGCGGTAGCGGGCATCGCCGGTCAGGTCGGTCATGCGTTCGAGAATGCGCAGCAGGCGCGCCGGGCCGACGCTGTCGCCCCAGGCCAACGGGCCCTGCGGGTAGCCCAGTCCGCGGCGCACGCCTTCGTCGAGGTCATCGACGCTGGCGATGCGCTGCTGGACGATGTCGCCGGCCAGGTTGACGATCAGCGCCAGGACGCGCTGGGCAACGAAGCCGACGCTGTCGTTGATGACCGTGACGCCGACGCCGTCAGAGGCGAGCAGCGCGTGCGCCGCATCGCGCATGGCGCTGCAGGTCGCCGGGTTCTGCATCAGGCAGCGGTGGCGCTGCAGGTCCAGCAACAGGTCGATGCACAGGGTGCGCGCCGGGTCGGTGCCGTAGTGCTGGCAGGCAGTGGTCGCATCCACGCCATAGGGCGCGAGCAGGCACAGCGCCTCGCTGCTCGGCTCGGCGCCCTGCTCCAGATTCGCGCCCAGGCTCTTCAGCAATTCGCCGAGGCGTTGGCGATCCGGGTCGTTCTCCGCGCCGATCCACACCGGCGGCAACGCCGTCACGCCCGGCACCGACTGGGGCGCGGGCGGGTCGATCATCTTGCCGTCGGCGTATCGATAGAAACCACGGCCGGCCTTGCGCCCGACGAAGCCGGCCTCGAGCATCTGCCGGGTCAGCGCCGCCGGGCGATAGCGCGGCTCCTGGTAGAACTGGTTGTAGATGGATTCGATCACCGGGTGCGAAACATCCAGCGCGGTAAGGTCGAACAGCTCCAGCGGGCCCATGCGGAAGCCCAGGCCCTCGCGCAGGATGCGGTCGATGTCGGCCGGCTCGGCGATGCCTTCCTTGAGCATCTGCAGTGCTTCGGTGCTGTAGGCACGGCCGGCGTGGTTGATGATGAAGCCGGGGGTGTCCTTGGCGCGGATGCCGCGATGGCCCATGCGCGTGGCCAGCGCTATCAGGCAATCGCCGACCTGCGGATCGCCGGCCAGGCCGTCGATGACCTCGACCACCTTCATCAGCGGCACCGGGTTGAAGAAATGGAAACCCGCCACCCGCTGCGGGCGCTGGCAGCCACGGGCGATGCTGGTGACCGACAGCGACGAGGTATTGGTGGCGAGAATGCAGTCGGCGCTGACCACTGCCTCCAGCTCGGCCAGCAGCGCCTGCTTGGCGTCCAGCCGCTCGATGATCGCCTCGACCACCAGATCGGAATCTGCCAGCTCGCTCAGGGCCCCGGCGACCAACAGGCGGCCCAGGGTCGCATCGGCCTCTGCAGCAGTGATCTTGCCCTTCTCCGCCAGCTTGGCGAGGGTCCGCCCGAGGTTGTCGCGAGCCGCTTGTGCAGCGCCATCACGGGCGTCGAAGAGTTTCACCTGGATGCCGGCCTGGGCGGCGATCTGGGCAATGCCGCTGCCCATGACGCCGGTGCCGACGATGGCGATGCGCTGGATGCGCTCGCTGCCAAACGAAAGAGTCATGTTCATTCTCCCAGGAAGCTGGCTTGGCGTTTTTCCAGGAAGGCGGCGGCGCCCTCCTTCTGGTCCTTCGAATCGAACAGCAGCTGGAAGGCCTTGCGTTCCAGGGTCAGGGCGCTGTCCAGCGGCAGGTCGGCGCCGGCGAGCATCACTTCCTTGATCTGCGCCACCGCCAAGGGCGGCAGCGCGGCGATCTCGGCGGCAAGCTCCAACGCGCGGGGCAGCGTGCGCGAGTCTTCCACCACTTCGCTGAGCATGCCGATGGCCAGGGCCTCAGGCGCCTTGATCAGGCAGCCGGTCAGCGCAATGCGCATCGCCTGGAACTTGCCGACAGCGCGGATCAGTCGCTGGGTACCACCGGCGCCGGGCATCAGGCCGAGCTTCACTTCCGGCTGGCCGAAACGCGCCGACTCACCGGCGACGATGATGTCGCAGTGCATCGCCAGCTCGCAGCCGCCGCCCAGGGCGAAACCGTTGACCGCGGCGATCACCGGTTTCGGGCAGCGGGAAATGGCTTCCCACAGCAGTTCGGTGTGCCGGCGGTACATCTCGATGGGACTGGCCTGGGCGAACTCGCGAATGTCGGCGCCGGCGACGAAGCACTCTTCACCCCCCGTCAGCACCACCGCGCGAACCTCGCGGTTGTCGCTCAGGGCGCGGAAATGCGCGGCCAGTTCCTGGCGCACGGCGGCGTTCAAAGCATTCCTGGCTTCCGGACGATCGATGCGGACAACCGCCACGCCATCGGCGCGGATATCGAGATGAACCACGTTGGTACTCATGACAGCGAAGACCTCTTATTGTTTCGTCTGACGAAACTACATTCCGTATTTCGATTCAATCATAGTGATACGGAATCAAGGCTGTAAACGGTGATGATCCAACATCTCCTGAAAGACCCGTAAAATGTGGGTTCTTGATATTTTTACCAGCACGCCTGTACTAACCAAACCAGACCCACTATAATTTCGTCTGGCGAAACTGCATTTTATTTTATTGATTTTCCGTGAATAGGGGTTCTACCATGCGCCGCAACAAGACGGAGATGGATTCGGCTGCGCCGACAAAAAACGAAGGCGAGATCGGCCTGCTGGAACGGGGCCTGTATGACCCGGCCACCGCGTTGAGCGAAGAGGAAAACAGCGGCCAGTTCGTGACGGCCCTGGCCCGTGGCCTGGAGATCCTGCGTTGCTTCACGCCACGGGAAAACGTGCTGAGCAACCAGGACCTGGCCCGCAAGACCGACCTGCCCAAGCCGACCGTGACACGCCTGACCAACACGCTGATGCGCCTGGGTTGCCTCAAGCGCGAGGTGCACTCGGGCAAGTACCAGCTGGACGTCGGCGTGCTCGGATTCGGCTACGCGATGCTGTCGAACCTGTCGATCCGCGCGGTGGCCCACCCACTGATGGAAGAACTGGCCAACCACGCCCAGGCGGCGGTGGCCATGGCTGCCCGCGACCGCCTGCAGATGGTCTACCTGGACGTCGTGCAGGGGCAGGGAAACATGACGATGCGCCGGCAGATCGGCAGTTACCTGCCGCTGGCGGCGAGCTCGGTGGGCCGCGCGTGCCTCGCGGCGATGCCGGAGAACGAGCGGGAATTCCTGCTCGACCACATTCGCGAACGCGAACCGGAAAACTGGCCGGCCATCCGCAAGGGTCTGGACCGTGCCTTCAGGGACTTCACCGATTACGGCTACTGCCTGTCGATCGGCGAATGGCACCGTGACGTCAACTCCGTCGCCGTGCCCTTGGTACACCCGCAGTACGGGCTGCTGGCCTTCAACTGCGGCGGCCCGAGCTTCCAGCTGACCCGCGAGAAGCTCGAGGACGACATCGGGCCCCGCCTGATCAACATGGTCAACAACATAGGTGCCGCCGCTCGCTGAATCTCGGGTGACGGTGCCTCGCCAGACTGGCCCGCTCGCGGGCCTTTTGAGGAGTGCACATGATCCGAGACCCAGAAACGCTGCAGATACTTCTGGATTCCATCCACCAGTTCGTCGGCGAAGTGCTGATCCCGCGGGAGAACGAGGTCGCCGAGACCGACGCCATCCCGCAGGACATCATCGAGCAGATGCGCGAGATGGGCCTGTTCGGCCTGACCATCCCCGAAGAGTTCGGCGGCCTGGGCGTGACCATGGAAGAAGAGGTGAACATCACCTTCGAACTCGGCCGCACCTCCCCCGCCTTCCGCTCCTACATCGGCACCAACAACGGCATCGGTTCCATCGGCATCCTCATCGACGGCACGCCGGCGCAGAAAGCCCACTACCTGCCCAAACTCGCCAGCGGCGAACTGCTCGGCGCCTTCTGCCTGACCGAGCCGGACTCGGGCTCCGACGCCGCCTCGCTGAAGACCAGCGCCGTGCGTGACGGCGACTTCTACGTGCTCAACGGCACCAAGCGCTTCATCACCAACGCCCCGCATGCCGGCATCTACACCGTGATGGCGCGCACCAATCCGGCGATCAAGGGCTCCGGCGGCATCAGTGCATTCATCGTCGAGCGCGGCACGCCGGGTATTTCCCTGGGCAAGCCGGACCACAAGATGGGCCAGAAAGGCGCCCACACCAGCGACGTGATCTTCGACAACGTGCGCATCCCCGCCAGCCAGCTGATCGGCGGCCTCGAGGGCGTAGGCTTCAAGACCGCCATGAAAGTACTCGACAAGGGCCGCCTGCACATCGCCGCGCTGAGCGTCGGCGCCGCCGAGCGCATGCTCGCCGACGCACTGCAGTACGCCCTGGAGCGCAAGCAGTTCGGCCAGCCGATTGCCGAATTCCAGCTGATCCAGGCAATGCTCGCCGACAGCAAGGCCGAGATCTACGCCGCCCGCTGCATGGTGCTGGACGCCGCGCGCAAGCGCGACGAGGGCCGCAACGTCAGCACCGAAGCCTCCTGCGCGAAGATGTTCGCCACTGAGATGTGCGGCCGCGTCGCCGACCGCTGCGTGCAGATCCACGGCGGCGCCGGCTACGTCAGCGAGTACGCCATCGAGCGCTTCTACCGCGACGTGCGCCTGTTCCGGCTCTACGAGGGCACCACGCAGATCCAGCAGGTGATCATCGCTCGCAACATGATTCGCGAAGCCCAGTCCTGACCCCCACGGGGCGGGTGCGGGGCCACTCTCCCACGCCCGCCAGCAGGATTCGTACGCACGCTTACCGAGGGCCGGTCTACCGGCCCGCCAACAACTACAACAGGTAACTCGTTCATGGAAAACACTGCTTCCGCCACGGCGGCGACAACCGCCACACAGAGCAAGACCTGGATACTGGTCTTCGCCTTCTGCTTCCTTGGTCTGCTGATCGACGGCGCGGACCTCATGCTGCTCTCCTACAGCCTCACCAGCCTCAAGGCCGAGTTCGGCCTGAGCAACCTCCAGGCCGGCAGCCTGGGCAGCGTCACCCTGGCCGGCATGGCCTTCGGCGGCATCTACGGCGGCTGGGCCTGCGATCGCTTCGGCCGGGTCAGAACCGTGGTCTGGACCATCGTACTGTTCTCCGTCGGCACCGCCGTGCTCGGCCTGACCCACAACTATTGGCAGTTCGCCGCCGCACGCTTCGTTGCCTCCCTCGGCCTGGGCGCCCTTTACGTCGCCTGCAACACGCTGATGGCCGAATACGTGCCCACCAAGTACCGCACCACGGTGCTGGGCACCCTGCAAGCCGGCTGGTCGGTGGGCTACATCGTCGCTACCCTGCTGGCCGGCTGGATCCTGCCGGACCACGGTTGGCGCTACCTGTTCTACATCGCCATCATCCCGGTGGTGCTGGCCGTGGCCATGCGCAAGCTGATCCCCGAGCCCGCCGCCTGGGTCCAGGCGCAGGCCGAACGCCAGCAGCGCAAGGCCGCCGGCCCGTCGAGCCAGCCCGCCGCGCCTCGGCAGAACGCCTTCCGGCAGATATTCAGCGACCCGCGGGCCAGCCGCATGTTCCTGTTCTGGGCGCTGACCGCCGGCTTCCTGCAGTTCGGCTACTACGGCGTGAACAACTGGATGCCGTCGTACCTGGAAACCGAGATGGGCATGAACTTCAAGGCAATGACCGCCTACCTGGTCGGCACCTACGCCGCGATGATCCTCGGCAAGGTACTGGCCGGCGTCGCCGCCGACTGGTTCGGCCGCCGCACCGTGTTCTCCTTCGGCGCCCTGGGCACCGCGGTGTTCCTGCCGGTGATCGTGCTGTTCCACAGCCCGGAGAACATTCTCTGGATGCTGGTGGTGTTCGGCTTCCTCTACGGCATCCCGTACGGCGTGAACGCGACCTACATGACCGAGAGCTTCGCCGCCGCCTTCCGAGGCACGGCAGTGGGCGGTGCATACAACATCGGGCGCATCGGCGCGGCCATCGCCCCGGCGGTGATCGGCTTCCTCGCCACGCAGATGTCCATCGGCGTGGGCTTCCTGGTGATGGGTGCGGCGTACTTCATCTGCGGCGTGATCCCTGCCCTGCTGATCCGCGACAAGCAATTCGACCCCCAGCAGGAGTGACCTGAGCGCTCAGCGCCCAGCTCCGACAAACGCCCGATGCAGTGCACCGGGCGTTTTTGTTTGTGCCTGCGAAAGGGCGCCAGGGCAAATCGCAGGCAAAAAAAAGCCCCGCCTAAGCGGGGCTTTCTCGTCAGCGATGTCGATTAGACAGCGCGAACTTGTTCAGCTTGCGGGCCTTTCTGGCCGGCAGTCACAACGAAGCTGACCTTCTGGCCTTCGTCGAGGGACTTGTAGCCGTTGCCTTCGATCTGACGGAAGTGAACGAATACGTCCGGGCCGCTTTCCGGGGTGATGAAGCCGAAGCCCTTCTCAGCGTTGAACCACTTGACGATGCCGTTTTGACGATCGGACATGATGTTGTCTCCTAAAAGAATGCTAAAGGCCGGCCGAATGCCGACCGGCGATGAGCTGAATGCGTAGTGAAGAGGTGCCGAGGAGATGGAGCATCTTGTAGAAGAACATCAAGTCGCGGAACTCGTTACTGGGCAGGCAGCCCATGCAGAATACAGGGTCTGGCGACGATTCATAGCTTTTTTTCACGACCCGTGGCGATTTTGACAAATGGTCGAGCAATTCGGGCGCAATTTGGGAAACCCGTGTAGGCTTACCGGGCCGGTTTGGCGCCCATCGCACAGGTGACTTCATGACTGATTCACAGCTGGATCGCGAACGTTCGGAGCTCGATGAAAAGATTGCCGCTTTCCTCTCCCAGGGTGGCGAAATCCAGGAAATCCCCGTTGGCCAACTGGCAGTCAAGGTCGAGCGGAAGTCGCAGTGGGCCAAATCCGACGGCAAGAAACCTGCCCCCTAGCCTTCGAAGACTCAGAGAAAACCCCGCCCAGGCGGGGTTTTTCGTTTCACGGGCAGGACGGCGGGCACCGATGCCCCTGTAGGAACGGGCCCTATCCGCGATCACGCCCGACGCGTTCGCGAGCCAGCTCGCGAACAGTGTCAGATGCGCGCCTCAATGGCCTAGGTAATGGTTCGACAGCCAGTTCAGCGCCCTGCCCGGCCGCGTCAGTGCATCGATGAAGCTCGGCCCCCAGAAGCGGATGTCGTTGGCCTCCAGCACGGCGTACATGTCACGGTGGCGTGCCTGGCGCTCCCTGAGCGGCATGCGCAGCGCCTGCAACATGGCGTCGGCCAGCGCATCGCGGTCATGGGGATTGATGATCAGCGCACCGCCCAGCTCGGCGGCGGCGCCGGCGAATTGGGAGAGGATCAGCACGCCGGGGTCGTCCGGGTCCTGGGCGGCAACGAACTCCTTGGCCACCAGGTTCATGCCATCGCGCAGCGGCGTCACCAGGCCGATCCGCGCATGGCGCAGCACCATGGCGATATCCGAACGCTGGTGATTGCGCGCCACGTAACGCAGCGGCACCCAGGACACGGCGCCGAAGCGGCCATTGACGTGCCCCACCCGCGCGCTCACGGCGGCGTCGATGTCGGCATATTCGGGGATGTCCTGGCGGCTGCCCGGTGATATCTGCAGGCAGGTCACGCGGTTGTGCCAGTCAGGGTTGCGCTCCAGGAAACGCTCGTAGCCGTCGAGGCGATTGACGATGCCCTTGGAATAGTCGAGCCGGTCCACTCCCACCATCAGGGCGCGCTCTCCGAGGCTGTCACGCAGGTCCTGCGCTGCCTGGCCCTGCGAGGCTTCCTCGGCCAGCCGGCGGAAACCGGCGGCGTCCACGCCCACCGGGAACACGCCGACGCGAAAATGCTGGTCCTCCAGGTGATAACGCCGGCCATCGGGCGTCGCCGCGCCGACCACACGGGTCAGGTAGCGGGCGAAGTTGCTGGCGTCGTTCTCGGTCTGGAAGCCGATCAGGTTGTATTGCGTCAGCGCACGGAACAGTTCGTCGTGGTGCGGCAGCGCGGTGATCAGGTCCGCCGGTGGCATCGGGATGTGCAGGAAGAAGCCGATGCGGTTGGCGTGGCCGCGCTGCCTCAGGGCCGAGGCCAGGGGAATCAGGTGGTAGTCATGGACCCAGAGGACGTCGTCCTCTTCCAGCAGCGGGCTCAGGCGCTCGGCGAAGAACTCGTTGACCCGCTGGTAGCCGCCGAACTCGGCCTCATTGAACTCGGCCAGGTCCACCCGGTAATGCAGGATGGGCCAGAGCACGCGGTTGGCGAAGCCGTTGTAGTACTCGTCGAAGTCCTGCGGGTGCAGGTCGGTGAGGATGTACTGCAGATTGTCGCGCTGGACCATGTTCGGCGGCCCGGGTTCCTCGGCCTTCTCGCCGCTCCAGCCGAACCAGATGCCCTGGCGGTTGCGCATGGCAGCCTCGACCGCCACGGCCAGCCCGCCGGGCGCCGGACCGTTCTCATCGGGTATCGCGACCCGGTTGGAGATCACCACGAGGCGCGGCATAGACCTTCCTCCCAACCGATGGAAAGGCGCATGGCGGAGTTGATCAGCCCGGCCATGGAATAGGTCTGTGGAATATTTCCCCACAACTCCCCGGTGTGCGGATGCAAATCCTCCGAGAGCAGCCCGTAGCGGTTGCGCGCAGCGATCAGTTGCTCGAACAGCTGGCGCGCCTCGTCGGTGCGGCCGATGGCGGCCAGCGCATCGAGGTACCAGAACTTGACCACCAGGAAGGCCGTTTCGGGCACGCCGAAATCGTCCGCCGCGGCGTAGCGCAGCATCTGACCGTTGACGTTGAGCTCGCGGCCGATGCACTCGACGGTGGCAATGAAGCGGGGGTCGTCGGCCTCGATGATGCCCAGCTCGTTCATCAGCAGCACGCTGGCGTCGAGGTCGTCATGGCCGAAAGCGCCGGTGAAGCACTGCTTCTTCTCGCTCCACGCCTGGGCGAGGATGCGTTCGCGCAGGTTGGCGGCCTTGTCCATCCAGCTGCCCGCCTCGTCGCTACGTCCCAGGCGCCGGGCGATGCGCGCCACGCGGTCGCAGGCGACCCAGCAGAGCAACGCCGAATGGGTGTGGATGCGCTGGCGGCCGCGGTACTCCCAGATGCCTGCATCCGGCTCGAAAGCGGCATGCACGGCCTTGGCGGCGAGGTTTTCCAGCAGTTGCAGCATGCCTTCGCTGCTGGGGTTGGGCAGGCGCTCGTCGACGAAGCTCTGCAGCACCGCCAGGGCCACCGAGCCGAACACGTCGTGCTGGTTCTGCTCCACGGCCTGGTTGCCGACGCGCACCGGTGCATGATTGAGGAAGCCCGCCAGGTCAGGCTCGACGCGTTCGGTGAGGTCCTGGTTGGGAATGATCCCGTACAGCGGCTTGAGCACCGCGTCGCCGCTGGCGACCGTGGTGATGAAATCGATGTAGCCCTCCATCGTCCGTGTGGCACCCAGGCGGTTCAGCGCGAGGATCACGAAGTAGGCATCGCGCAGCCAGCAGTAGCGGTAGTCCCAGTTGCGCTGCGAATCCGGCGCCTCCGGCACCGAGGTGGTGGCGGCGGCAATGATCGCCCCGGTGTCCTCGAAGTTGCACAGTTTGAGGGTAATGGCCGAGCGGATCACCACGGGCTGCCATTCGAAGCAGATGGCCAGACCGCGTACCCAGTCGTGCCAGTGGTTCTGCGTGCGCTTGAGGTAGTCGCGGACCACTTCGCCCGGGGCATTGCCCAGCGGCTCGTCGAGGCCGATCACCAGGCTCACCGGGTGGCGCAGGGCGAACGGCGTTTCGTGCTGTATGTAGGCCAGCGGGGCGTCGGTGGTCAGGCGCAGAGGCTCCTCGCCTTCCAGGTAGCGGATATGGCTGGAGCCGGCAGCGCCCTTGCTGGGCTTGCCATAGCCATGGGTGGGACGGACACGCAGCGTGATCTTCGGCACGCCCTCCATGGGCTCGATCAGTCGGCACAGCTGTGCCGGGCGGTAGATGTGACCGTGTTCGAGGAAACGCGGGGCGAAGTCGGTGATGCGCACCGCGCCGCCGTTGTCGTCGCGCAGCACAGTGGTGATGATCGCCGTGTTGCGCTGGTAGTCGGAGGTACTGCTGACCTGGTTTTCCAGCACCACGTCGGCAAAGCCCTTTTCGTCATCGCCCGCCAGCAGCCGGGAAAAAGCCGGGTCGCTGTCGAAGTTCGGGTAGCACCACCAGACCAGTCGTGCCTGTGGATTCACCAGTGCAGCCACCCGGCAGTTGCCGATCAGGCCCAGTTCCAATGCACCTTCGTGCCGGTTCGTCATCAGTGATTTCCTCCTGCTTGTATCAGTGCTGCACGGACCTGCTCCGCGTCGCTGAACACCGCGCAGGCACCGGGCAACGCGCGCCCAACCGAGAGGCCGAGGCCGCCCAGGGTCGGCATCAGTGCGATGGCGGGTTCGTCGGTGACGTCGTCGCCGATGTACAGCGGCAGGCGCCCGGCAAAGCCCGGCGTGCCCAGCAGGCGCTGGATCGCCTGGGCCTTGTCGACGCCTTGGCAAACGACTTCGTAGACCTGTTTGCCGTTGAGCAACCGCAGCCCAGCGCCCTCCGGCGCGCGCAGCAGTGCCTGCAGCTCGACGCGCAGTTCTGCAGCGAGCGCAGGTGCGGCGCGGTAGTGCAGCGCGTAGCTGCTGCCCTTGTCCTCGGCCAATACGCCGGGATGCCGGTTCGCCAGGGCGCTCAACTGCACCCGCACGCAGGCGGGCAGGTCCTTGGCCGTGCGGCGCACGGGGCTGTCGGCGGTCTCGCGCCAATGGGCGCCATGGCCTCCGCTGGCGGGGAGGCGCACGGGTTGCAAGAGCCGGTCGAGTTCTTCGACCGGGCGGCCACTGATCAGGGCCAGGGCACCGTCGAGTCCGCGATGCAGGCGTGTGAGCGCATCGAGCAGCCCGGGCGGTACGACGACCGCGTCGGGTGATTCGGCGATGTCCAGGAGGGTTCCGTCGACATCCAGGAACAGTGCGGTCTGCTGAGGTCGGCTGAGCCAGAGGTTCAGCAGCGCAGTGGCTGAGGCCTCGCTATGCGGGACCATGGCCGTGTCGACGGGTCCCCTGGGTTCGGGACGTGACATGAGCCATTTCTCCATGTTCAGGGCGTGCCGCGCGGCCGTGGGTAGCCGGCGCGGACGAGAAAGGGAGTCCAAGGACCCTAACATGTGGGACCACGAGGGTCGACCTCGGGTTTCACCTGTGTGTCGGACTGGAAGGCGCAGGCCAGAGCCACAGACGCAGAGCGACAGACTGACGGATCAGCGCAAGGTATCCGCTGCGCATCTCCATGGGATTTCCCTGACAGACGAACTGGAATCCTCTGCCTCACAAGAAGGACGCCGTTTTCCAGAATGCACCAGGCCAATCCTCCATGAGAAAACCCCATGTCCCCGCTTTCCGCGCTGGTGCTACAGGCTTCCGGTCTGCATCGTTCCACCGCCGTCACGGCGCTGCACCACCTGGGCTACAGCCTCCTGTCCGAGGTCTCGAGCAACGCGTTCGCTCTGGACCGGCTGCGCAGCCAGGGCGGCGTGCATTTGCTGATCTGCGACGTGCGCATCGACCCGGTGGTCCGCCTGGAATTTCTCCAGACGGTGGCCCGCGAGCGGCTCGCCCATGGAGTAGTGGTCAGCGGCGAAATGGCGCCAGGCACGTGGAGCGCCCTCTCCCACCTGCTGCAACTGCAGGGCATGAAGGTGTTCTGGCTGGGCAACGAGGCGGCGACGCTGGAGCGTCTGCGCGCCCTGCTCGCCGATTTCCACCCCCGGGAGGAGCAGCTTGGCCTGCCCCTGAACGAGACCACTGGGGACGACGAAGACGAAGCCGCCCATCTGCCCTCCCATGGGCGTCTGCGCGCCCACCTGCAGCCCAAGGTATCCGTGGCCACCACGCAGGTTTATGGATTCGAGGTACTGGCGCGCTGGCAACTGGAGGACGGAAGCGTCCTGCTCCCCAGCGAGTTCCTACCAGGGCTGCGGCGTGCCGGCAAGCTCGACCGCATGCTCTTCGAACTGATGACCCAGGCCTTCGATGCCCTGCGATGCCTGGGGAACAACGAGCTGAAGCTGTCCTTCAACCTGGAAGCCGAGCAGATCGCCCAGACCGACTTTGCTGCCGCTGTAGACCGCAACCTGCGAGCCCTGGACTTCGATCCCCGGCGAATCACCTTCGAGCTGACCGAGAGCTCGCCGCTGCACGCACCACCATTGAGCCTGGAAAACGTACTGCGCCTGCGACTGCTGGGGTGCGGCCTGGCCATCGACGATTTCGGCTGTGGCCACTCCACCCTGCAGCGCCTGATGGAACTGCCGTTCACCGAGATGAAGCTCGACCGCCACCTGTTGGCTGACGTGAACAACGGTGATCCGCGCCGCCTCATCGTGCTGCGCAATGCCCTGGCGCTAGGCCGCGAACTGGGCCTCAAGGTCATTGCCGAGGGCGTGGAGAACGCCGCGCAGCTCCGTCAGTTGCAGCAGCTGGAGTGCGATTGCGCGCAGGGGTACCTGTTTGGCAAGCCGATGGAGGCCAGCCAGGTCAGCACCTACCTGCGCGGCGCGCGCCCACGCCTGCAGAGGCTGGAAGCGGTGCAGGCGATACGCCCGGCGCAGTGAAAGGCAGAAAAGAAAACGGCTGTTGCGGACTTCCTGTCCGCAACAGCCGCCTGGATTGTCCTCAGCAAAGGACTGAGGAATTGTAGGCCAATTGCCATCAGCGATTCTTCCCATTTCTCCCGCATACAGGATTGTTTGTAAACGCAGCGAAGCCTTGTGCGTTCGCCCGGTGATTGGCCCGGTTCGCGGCTTTCCCATGGCAGGTTTTGGCGTTCGCCCGTCGCTCCAGCGCGTGGCGCTGCAGGAACGTGACCTCAATCACCCGTTCGAGCGCTGGCCCCACGCTGAACTGTCTGGTTAACTCGCCGATCCCATGCTGGATGCCAGCGTCCCCTCCTTCTGTTTTGGCGATCGATCCATGTCCCAGTCTTCCGCCCGCTCGCCCGGCCGTTCCGTCCTCCGCGCCGCCCTGACCTCAGCCAGCCTGCTCGTCGCCTGTGCCGTCGGCTTCTTCATCTGGCAGGGCTTCTATCCGGTGCAGAGCGCCGACGGCTGGTTCTACGAGGTGCTGCACGAAGACGTGCAGAAGGCCGCCTCGCTGGTGCCACTCCCCGATGGCGGCCTGCTGGTCAGCCAGGAGCTCAAGAATGGCAAGGGCAACATCCTGCATATCGCCGTCGACGGCAAACGACGGGTCATGATCGATGGCCTGTCCAAGCCCGACGGCATGATCGCCGCACAGGGCGGCTGGGTGTTCAGCCAGGAAATCGATCACCGCCCCGTGCAACTGCTCAAGGATGGCAAGGTCAGCGACCTGTTCCTGGGCAATTCCGTGCAGGGCCTGTGGAATGACGGCGACTACCTGTATGCCATCGAAGACAGCCACGACAACGGCCGCCTGCTGCGCTATCGCTGGAGCGACGGCGAGCTGACGGTGCTGCGCCAGCACCTGCAGGAAACCGAGTCCATCACCCGCTGCACCGATGGCAGCCTGCTCTACTCCGAAAAGGAAAAGGGTCTCGTGCACCGGTTCAGCGAAGACGGCAAGGACCCGGTACTGCTGTCCGGGCTGAACAAGCCCACCTTCCTGATGTGTGACGAGCATGGCCTGTGGATCAGCGAAGACGCCACCCACCGCGCGCGCCTGCTGCTCTGGGACGGCAAGGGCGAACCACGCACCATCCTCTCGTTCCTCAAGGCGCCGCAGTCCATCGTGCCCGATGGCAAGGGCGGCTACCTGCTCGCCGAAGGCGGCCGCGACCGCGTGCTGCAGCTCACCCCCAGCCGTTGACTACGGGCGGCAGCGCGCCGCCCTACTCCACCAGCCGAGGCATCGCCTCGGCCAGGGCATCGATGGCCAGTCGCACCTTGCGTGGCAATTGCGCGGTCTGCAGCCAGGTCGCGTGGACGTCGTAGAGGTAGCCGGGCTGCTGCGGCAGCAACTCCTCCAGTTCGCCCGCAAGAATGGCTTCGCGCACCAGCCAGTAGGGCAGCCACGTCAGGCCCATACCGCCAATCGCCGCGTCGGAGATGGCAGCCAGGTCATCGAAACGTAGCCGCGAGTGCGGCGCGAAGGCTTCGGGCAACTGCCCTTCTCGGGGGAACAACCAGGGATTTATCCGTCCGGAGCGGTGGTAGACCAGCAACCGGTGCGCGGCCAGCTCCTCGATGCTCTGCGGCCGCCCCTGCACATCCAGGTAGGCCGGCGCAGCGCACACCACCATGCGCTGGCGGCCGATGCAGCGTGCAATGACTCCGTCCCTGGGTTGGGGTGCGCCGGTGCGGATGGCCAGGTCGATCTGCTCCTCGGCCAGGTCCGTCAGGCGGTCGCTGAAGCGCAGGTCCAGCTCCAGCTGCGGGTAGCGTTGCGCCAGCTCCAGCAGGACCGGCGCCACGCAACGCCGGCCAAAGTGCACCGGCAGGGCCACCCGCAGCCTGCCGCGAGGCTCGGCTACCTCGCCGCTGGCAAGGATGTCCGCCGTCTCGACATCGGCCAGCAGCGCGCGACAGCGCTCACAGTAGATCCGCCCTGCCTCGGTCAGGCTCTGCCGGCGCGTGCTGCGCATCAGCAACTGCACGCCCAGGCGCTCCTCGAGGAAGCGCACGTGCTTGCCCACCATCGGCGCGGACATCTCCAGGGCCTCGGCGGCCGCCGCAAAGGAACCGAGGTCCACCGCACGAACGAAGACTTCCATGCTGGTCAGACGATCCATTCGAAACTCCTGATTTCGACTAACCGCATTTATACGCCATTTATCCGCTGACAACCTTCACAGATAGTTCCTTTACGTCAGATCACTTTCGTATTGGAGCATCACATGGAAAGACTCAAGGCACGGGCCATTCGCTTTCATCGGATCGGTGGCCCCGAAGTTCTGGGCATAGAGCCGGTCGCGATTCGCCAGCCTGGGCCGGACGATGTCAGCATCCGGGTCAAGGCGTTGGGACTGAACCGCGCAGAGGTCCTGTTGCGGACCGACCGCTACATCGAAAGCCCGCAGTTTCCCTCTGGCCTGGGCCTGGAGGCCACCGGCGTGGTCGAGGCCGTGGGCAGTCAGGTGCGCAGGTTTGCCGTGGGAGATGCGGTGAGCGTCCTGCCGCCGACTTCGATGAAGCAGGAACCGACCCACGCCGAATACCTGGTCGTTGCGCAGTCCCGCCTGGTGAAGAACCCGCCGGGGCAAGCCTGGACCGACGCCGCCGCCACCTGGATGCAGTACCTCACCGCCTATGGCGCGCTGGTTCAGGCAGCCGGCCTGCGCGAGGGCGATTTCGTCGTCATCACCGCCGCGTCCAGCAGCGTTGGCCTCGCCGCCATCCAGATTGCCCGGCGCATGGGCGCGGTGCCCATCGCCGTGACGCGCACTTCGGCCAAACGCGAAGCGCTGCTGCAGGCGGGCGCCGCCGGGGTCATCGCCAGCGAAGAAGAGAACTTGCGCTCGCGCCTGTTCGAGATCACCGGCAAGACCGGCGCACGGGTGGTCTTCGACCCGGTGGGCGGGCCGATCTTCGAGCCGCTGACGGCTGCCATGGCCGAGGGCGGCATCCTCATCGAGTATGGCGGCCTGAGCCCCGAGCCCACGCCCTTCCCGCTGTTCGAGGTACTGAGCCGCTCGCTGGTGCTGCGGGGCTATCGGATCCACGAAGTGCTGCAAGACCCGGTGCGCCTGCGCGAAGCCGCCGACTTCATCTACACCGGCCTGGCGGATGGCTCGCTACGCCCGGTGATTGCCCGCACCTTCGCCTTCGACGAGATCGTCCAGGCCTACCGCTATCTGGAATCCAACCAGCAGTTCGGCAAAGTCGTGGTCACCCTGTAGCCATCGGATACACTGCCCCGGCGCGGCTCCCCGCCGCGCGGGATGCAGCGGAGCCGAAATGCCAAGGGAAAATTTCAATGACCTGATTGCCTTCGTCACCGTCGCGCGCGAAGGCAGCTTCACCAAGGCAGCGGCGCAACTGGGCGTCTCCCAGTCGGCGCTGAGCCACACCATCCGCGCGCTGGAAACCCGCCTCGGCCTGCGCCTGCTCAGCCGCACCACTCGCAGCGTTTCCCCCACGGAAGCGGGCGAGCGCTTGCTGCAGACGCTGGCGCCGCGCTTCGAGGAGATCGAAGCCGAGCTGGCGGCCCTCAGTGACCTTCGCGACAAGCCGGTCGGCACCCTGCGCATCACCGCCGCCGAACACGCGGCCAGCACCGTGCTCTGGCCGAAGCTGGCGGCCGTGTTGCCGGATTACCCGGATATCAAGGTCGAGGTGAGCATCGACTACGGACTGACCGATATCGCCGCCGAACGCTTCGACGCTGGCGTGCGCCTGGGCGATCAGGTAGCCAAGGACATGATCGCCGTCCGTATCGCCCCGGACCTGCGCATGGCAGTAGTCGCCAGCCCGAGCTATCTCGCCCGCAAGGGCCGCCCGCTGGATGTCCCTGCACTGGCGGGCCACGACTGCCTGAACCTGCGCCTGCCGACCTACGGCGGGCTGATGGCCTGGGAGTTCGCCAGGGACGGTCACGAAGTGAAGGCGCGAGTCGAAGGCCAACTGACCTTCAACAGCAGCCCGCACATCCTTCGAGCGGCGCTGGATGGCTTCGGCCTCGCCTACCTGCCCGCCGACATGGCCACCGAATACGTCACCGTCGGGCGCCTGGAAAAAGTGCTGGAGGACTGGTGCCCGACCTTCCCCGGCTACCACCTCTACTACCCGAGCCGGCGGCAGAAATCCCGCGCCTTCTCGGTGCTGGTGGACGCGCTGCGCCACCAGGAATGAAAGCCGGGCGCATCATGCACCCGTCAGAGCGTGGCCAGGTCGATGACGAAGCGATAGCGCACGTCGGAGCGCTCCATGCGCTCGAAGGCATGGTTGATCTCGTCCATGCGGATCATCTCGCACTCCGGCAGGATGTTCTTCTTGCCGCAGAAATCGAGCATCTCCTGGGTCTCGGCGATGCCGCCAATGGGCGAGCCGGCGATGCGTCGGCGTCCCAGCAGCAACGGGATGCTGCTGATGTCATCGATGGGGCCGACCTGCCCGACCATGACCAGCGTGCCGTCGATGTCCAGCAGCGGCATATAGGGCTTCAGGTCATGCTTCACCGGCACGGTGTCGATGATCAGGTCGAAGCTGTTCGCCGCCGCCTTCATCGCCTGGGCGTCGGACGACACCAGCAGGGCATCGGCGCCCAGCCCCAGCGCGTCGTTGCGCTTGTCCGCCGTGCGGCTGAGCACAGTGACGGTGGCGCCCAGGCCGACCGCCAGCTTCACCGCCATGTGTCCCAGGCCGCCGAGACCGATCACGCCCACGCGGCTGCCCGGCCCGACATTCCAGGTACGCAGCGGCGAATAGGTGGTGATGCCCGCGCACAACAGCGGCGCGGCCTTGCTCAGGTCCAACCCATCCGGCACACGCAGGACGAACTCTTCACGCACCACCAGTTGTTTGGAGTAACCACCCTGGGTCGCTTCGCGGGTGAGGCGGTCCACGCCGTTGTAGGTCTGGGTATTGCCTTCACGGCACAGCTGCTCCTCGCCCTTGCGGCACTGATCGCACACCTGGCAGGAATCTACCATGCAGCCCACCGCCACGGCGTCGCCGACCTGGTAGCGGCTGACCTTCGAGCCGACCGCAGTGACCCGGCCGACGATCTCATGGCCCGGCACCATCGGGTAGCGGCTGAAGCCCCAGTCGTTGCGGGCCTGGTGCAGGTCGGAGTGGCAGACGCCGCAGTAGAGGACGTCCATCGCCACGTCGTTGTCGCGCAATGCACGACGCTCGAAGGTGAAGGGCGCGAGCGGGTCCTGCGGGTTCTGCGCGGCATATCCAAGGGTCTTCATCGATAGTGCTCCTGACGCTTCGGATGGGTCGGTTAAAAGACAGTGCTCAACGGGCCGGACGGCCTTCGACGGGATAGGCAGGATCGCTGTAGCCGGGCGTGGAGGCATGGCCGGGCGGCACCAGGCTGTCCACGAAGGCTTCATCCTCGGCGGTCAGTTGCAGGTCCAGCGCCGGCAGGTAGCCATCCCAGTGCTCCTCCGTGCGCGGGCCGGCGATGAGCGAGCTGACCAGCGGATTGTTCAGCACCCAGGCCAGGGCGAATGCCGCCGGCGTGGTGCCACGGGCGACGGCGTGCCCGGCGATGCGCTGGGCGATCTGCAGGGATTCGGGCCGCCATTCGGTCTGCTGGATGCGCTTGTCGCCACGGCCGACGCGGGAATCCGCTGGCGGCTCGGCACCGGGCCGGTACTTGCCGGTGAGCACACCGCGGGCCAGCGGGCTGTAGGGCACCACGCCAATGCCGTAGTGCCCGGCGACCGGCAGTTGCTCGACCTCGGCGGTACGGTCCACCAGGTTGTACAGCGGCTCGCTGCAGATCGGTCGGTCCATGCCCAGCTGGTCGGCCAGGCGCACCACCTCGGCGATACGCCAGCCGCGAAAATTGGACAGGCCGTAATAGCGGACCTTGCCCTGGCGGATGAGCTCGCCCACTGCGCGCAGCCCTTCTTCCAGCGGCGCATCGACGTCGGTGCGGTGGAAATAGAGGATGTCCAGGTAGTCGGTGTCCAGTCGGCGCAGGCTGTCCTCCACCGACTGGTAGATCCACTTGCGCGACTGGCCGCGGTGGTTCGGGCCATCGCCCAGGGCATTGCCGAACTTGCTGGCGATCACCCAGTCATCGCGGCGGGCGGCCACCGCGCGGCCCGCCACCTCTTCGGAGCGTCCCTTGTGATAGACATCCGCGGTGTCGAGGAAATTGACGCCCTGCTCGAACGCCTTGTCGATGATGCGCCGCGAAGTCGGCTCATCGGTCTCGCCGCCGAACATCATGGCGCCCAGGCACAGGGGCGAGACTTTCAGGGCGCTGCGGCCCAGGTAACGGTATTGCATGCAGTACTCCTCAGGCCGCGTCGCGCTCGGCGAACACACGGCGGGCGACGCCCAGCGCGGTGGAAGCCGTGGGCCAGCCGGAATAGAAAGCCAGGTGGGTGATGGCCTCGATCAGCTCCTCGCGGGTCAGGCCGTTGTCCAGCGCCCGGCCCAGGTGGAAATGGAGCTCGTTGGCCTGGTAGCGCGCCACCAGGCTGGAAACCGTGACCAGGCTACGGTCACGTGGCGAGAGGCCGGGGCGCTCCCAGACATCGCCGAACAGCACCTGGTCGGTGTAGTCGGCCAGCGCCGGGGCGATGTCGCCGAAAGCCTTGTGGGCGGTGGAGGCTGGTTCGCTCATGGTGTGCTCCGCTTCGCTGATGAACTGGGGGCCATGCTAGGCCGTGCCAGGCCGGTGATTAAGCGGCGAAACGCGCTTGGACCTATGAGGCAACCTCATGAATGCCCCGCCATAACCCAAGAGCCAGGCTCATAGGCGACTGCGCTTTTGCCCGTCTAATCACCACGAAAGTCCTTGAGTAAAGTCCATCCCGGACGTTTCACCGGGCAATCCTGCCCTTCCCTCTTCAATAGAGACCCCAATGGACCAGCGCACTGGGCCGTAATGGCCTGCAGGTATCGACGCTGGGCCTGGGCTGCCTGGGCCTGGGCTATGGCCACGGGCCGGTGGTCGACCGCCAGGATGGCATCCGTTTACGCAGGGCCTTCGACAGCGGCGTGACCTTCTTCGGCACCGGGCCGCTGACGGGGCCGCCTGGAGAGCCCCGCAGGAGCGGACTCCGTCTATCCGCACACCTAAAGGTCGCTCAGCGCCAGCGGTCGAAACAGCGGCTCGCTGGCCAGCACCTTGATGCCTGCAGGAGAGCTCTCCAGCAGGCGACGCTCACTGTCGGCCACCATCAGCTCCAGGCCGTAACCCAGCTCTCCCAGGCAACAGGCGATGCTGGCCACGGCCTCCTTCGCCCAGGGCAGATCGGAATCGAAATGGCCGAGCAACTGGCCGTGGCGCTGGATAGTCAGGCGGTACTTGTGCATGGCGGACTCTCGCGAAATCAAAAGGGGAAACTTACTTTGTATCGAATCGAAACCTTGACAGAGCCTACCGTCCTGACGGATTTTGTCCAGGTAGTTTTTGGTCGATACCATTTCCACACCGAGAGTCCCGTCATGAGCCTGCCCGCCGTTTCCCTCGACGCCCTCCTCACCGGCAAAGCCGTGCCCTTCACTCGCCCGGGCTCGCGCAGCGCCATCGCCAAGCAAGCGCGAGAGGCCCATCTGGCGGTGACCACGCTGGGACTGGAGAGCGACGAGCAAGGCGACCTGCGCGTGCACGGCGGCATCGAAAAGGCCATCCACCACTACCCCCGCGAGCACTACGCCGCCTGGGTCGCCGAACTCGGCGAACACCCCCTGCTGTGCCAGCCCGGCGCGTTCGGCGAGAACTTCAGCACCACCGGCTGGACCGAAGCGGACCTCTGCCTGGGCGACCGCATCCGCGCCGGCACGGCCTTGCTGGAGGTGTCCCAGGGGCGCATGCCCTGCTGGAAGCTCAACGACCGTTTCGACGTAGCGCAAATGGCCCTGCGGGTGCAGGAATCGGGGCGCACCGGCTGGTATTACCGCGTGCTGGAGGAAGGCATGGTGGCCGCCGGAGCGATACTGGAACTGGTCGAGCGCCCCCATGCCGAGTGGTCGCTGCAGCGGCTATCCGCCGTGCTGTTCGACAAGCGCGTGGACGTCGACGTCCTGCGCGAATGCCTGGAACTGCCGTTGCCGCCGAACTGGCGCCGCACCCTGTCGCGTCGCCTGGAGAACGGCGCGGTGGAAGACTGGAGCCCGCGCCTGGAAGGCAGCCCGAAGGCCTGACTCAGGACTCCACGGCGCGCGCCGGAACCTCTGCCGGCGCACGGTGCAGACCGATGGCCCAGAGCACGCCGACGGTCAGCAGAGCGATGGCCAGCGCCTCCACCGGGCCGGGCAGCCGCTGCTCGTTGAGGTAGGCGTAGGCGCAGGCGAACAGTGTTTCGAAGACGATCAGTTGGCCGCCGAGGCTCATCGGCAGGCGGCGCGTCGCCGCGTTCCACAGTCCATTGGCGACCCACGAGCCGAAGATGGCAAGGAACAGCGAGACCCAGAGGAACACCATCCAGCGCTCCGCGGAGATGCCGGTCGGCACCGCCTGCGGCGCGATCAGCACACCCACGCCCGCCAGCACCAGGGCCATCACCCCTGTCACCACGCCGATCAGGGTCGACCACTCGTGGCTGTTGAAGTGGCTGGCCTTGAGGTAACGCGCATTGGCGGTGGCATACCAGGACCAGCACAGCACCGCCGAAAAGCCACACACGATGCCGAGGAGGCGCTCGCCCGCCGTGCTGCCGGCGGCCATCAGCGCCGACGGATCGAGGTTGATGCAGAGAATGCCCAGCGCGACCAGCGCCAGCGGCATCTTCATCCGCGACAGCGGCAGCGAGTCGTGCTCCGAACGGCTGCGGTAGCTGATCGCCAGCGGCATGATGCCATTGATCAGCGAGGCCGCCGCCACCCCGGCGAACTGCACCGCGGCCGAGAGCAGCGCGAAATACAGCAGGTTGCCTGCCAGGGACAGGCGGATAAGCATCGACAGGTCCTCACGGCTGACCCGGCGCAGCAGGCCCAGTGCCACCGGCAAGGCAATCAGCAGCGAGATGGCGCCATACAGCGCAAAGCGCACGGAACTGATCAGCAGCGGGTTGAATTCCGGCACCAGCGACGGCGCGAGGATCACCCCACCCCAGATTGCCCCTGCCATGCCTGCGTAGACCACCCCGCGTTTCATTCCAGCAACCTCGATACTTCGGTGAATGCCCATAAAGAGCCGCCACGGTAGCCGTTGTGATAGGTTCTGACCAAGGATAAATCCGCACCAGGACATTCCCTGCAGGAATGCCTCGGACCTTCACCGGAGAGCCGTCATCAGCCGTTACCTGCGCACCCTGCCGCCCCTGGAAACCCTCATCGCCTTCGAGGCCGTCGGCCGCTATGGCAGCTTCACCCAGGCCGCTACCGAGCTGTTCCTCACCCAGAGTGCGGTGAGCAAGCAGATGCGCGCCCTGGAAGACAGCCTCAAGGTGCCGCTATTCGAGCGCAAACCCCGCGGCGTCACCCTCACCGCCGCCGGTGTCGAGCTGCTGGGCACCGTTGACATGCTCCTCGACCGCCTGCAGCACAGCGTGCGGCGCATCCGCAACGTGCACCAGAGCAACGCCGTGTCGGTACTGGCGACCCATGCCATGGCGCAGTTCTGGCTGTTCCCCAAGCTGATCGAGTTCAACAAGGCGCATCCGGGCATTGCGGTGCACGTTCACGCAATCAACGAGATGGACGAGGCGAGCCTGGTGGATTTCGACCTGGGCATCCTCTACGGCGCGGGCGACTGGACCACGCTGGACAGCCGCTTCGTGCTGCCGGAAGTGGTCTACCCCGTTGCCCGGCCGGACTTCGATGCCTCCCGCATCACCACCCTGGACCAGCTCGCCGCTGCCCCGCTGGTGCAGCTGGATACCTCGGCCTGGAGCTGCCTGGACTGGCACGACTGGTTCGGCCACTTCGGCAAGGACTATCAGCCGGCGGAGAGCGACCCGGTGTTCAACCAGCTCACCCTCGCCTACCGCGCCGTGCAGCAGGGCATGGGCATCGGCCTGGCCTGGGGTTTCATGGCCGACGAAGCCGTGGCCAATGGCGAGATGCAACGGGTGACCGATCTGGCCATGGTCACCGAGCGTGGCGAATACCTGGTGTCCCTGCGCCACCGCCAGCTGTCACCGGCGGCGAAGCTGTTCCATGACTGGCTGCTGGAATCACTGGGGCTGGGCGAAACGACCGCGTAACCAGTCGATCACCTGCTCGACCGATGGCCCCTGCACGGCGGGCGGCACGGGCGCTTCGCCGAATTCGCGCCAGACGAACAGGGTCAGTTCGGCGCCGTCGGTCTGGGTGGCGGCGTCTTCGACATGAGCGAACCGAGTCAGCGAGCGATAGCGCGCATCGGCCCAGAACAATTCCTCTACCCAGGCGTATACCGGGATGAAATGGAAGTGGATGGGGAAGCCTGGCGAATGCCCGAAGCGGCCGATGTACAGCCATTTGGGTTGCAGTGTCTCTTCGAGGATGCATTGGACTTTCGCCATCAACACGCCCATTTCCGCCAGTGCGGATTCCGGCAGGTCGGCCAGGGACTCCACCGGCTGCTTCGAGCCGAGCATCAGGTAGCCCGGCAAGGCGGACGCCAGATGGTGGTTGAGCAGCCAGTGCTCGGTCTGGTGGATGATGCGGGTGGCAGGAATCTGCATTGACTGTCGTCCAGCACAAACGGGACGCCAGCCTAGCAGACCGAAACCTCAGGCAAGCGCGACCCAACCGCGGAAGGCGAAGCCGACATAGAAGGCCTCGATGCGGCTGAAGCCGGCCTCCCAGAGCAGCGCTTCGTCCTGCTCGGGTGTGAGGATGTTCAGGTGCGCATCCACGGCACCGCGAGCCTGCTGCGCATGGGCGGGTTCCATGCCGGCGCTGACAGCGAACTCGGCATAGCGCGACAGCCAGCGCGCCCGCCCGCCAGCGCCTTGCGGTACGCAAAGATGTGCCATGACGAAGGCAGAGCCTGGCCTGAGCCGGGAGTGGATCTCCCGCAGCACCCGCAGGCGCTCCGGCTCGGGCAGGAAGTGCAAGGTCAGCAGGCAGGCACCGCCGTCGAACGGGCCCTCTGGCGCGTCTTCAATATAGCCCTGCAGCAGGTCGGCACGCTGGGTGTCCGGCCCAAGCATCTGAGCCGCCACCGCGAGCATCTCGGCGGAAGGGTCGACGCCAGTGAAGCGCCAGGCTGGCTGGGCCTCGGCGAAGGCTCGCAACTCCATACCGCCGCCCGCGCCAAGCACCAGCAAATGGCCGTCGTGCGGGGCCTGCTCGGCCAGCAGGATCGCCGCCATGCGGTGCAGATCGAACAGGCCGGGCACGAATCGCGGCGGGTTTTCCGCGTAGCGCGCGGCGGCGTCGGGGTCGTGGAAAGGGGCCATCAGTTCGGAGTGGTTCATGCAGATTCCCTTGCGTTTCACTCGCCAGCGAACAGCTTCTTCAGCTCCCGCTCGCTCACGGCCTTGGCCATGGCGGTGAGGAACACCTTGAACAGCAGCCCGCAGAACATCGCGGTCAGGGCGATGGTGAAGAAGGTCGCCACCAGCCAGTCCACCGGCGCCCAGCCACTGGCGATCACTACCGGACGGTAGACCAGGGTGCCGGCGATCACCACCCAGTGGCTGAAGCAATAGAAGCATTGGAAGAGGTGGCCGACCTGCGGGTGGACTTTCCAGGCCAGCGCGCGCAACGGCGCGAACAGTTCGGTCTGGGTGACGGTCATGGACAGGGCGGAGGCGGCAATCGCCAGCGCAAGGCAGATCCACAGCGCGCCGGCCAGCGGCGAGTTCAAGAGATCGATCATGGGTGGGCTCCTGAGGATTGCGAAAAAGCTTTGAATATCTCGCTACTTTTAAAGTAACTTGATTAAACACACAGGGTCAACGCCAGTCATCGACCGGCATTTCAGCCAGCAACCATCAGTGGTTTTTCGGGTAGAGCGCGGTGAAGCGTTCGGCGAGATCGGCCAGGGACACGGCACCCAGTCGCTCCAGGAGGATGGCGGTGGCCTGTTCCATGGCGTCCTGCAGCGCATCATTGACCACCTTTTCCACCAGGCAGTCCGGATGCACGTTGTCGAAGCCCATCGCGAACAGGCGCTCGCTGCCCACCGCGCGGTAGACATCCAGCAGCGTGACCTGGGCCAGGTCGCAGTCCAGCGTCCATCCGCCGCCATGGCCCTTCTCAGAGCGCACGTAGCCGGCCTCGCGCAGGCCGCCCATGGTCCGCCGCACCACGGCCGGGTTGGTGCCGAGCATCTGGGCGATGCGCTCGGAGGTCACGGGCTGGTCGTCGCGGGCCATGTGCAGCAGCACGTGGAGCATGCGCGAGAGGCGGCTGTCGGTTCGCACGGCGGGGTCTCGAAGGTGGAGGCGCCTGCATCATCGCACCCGGCCCAGGCGCGGTTCAAACCCGCCTGCCACTGGCATTGCCACGGGAATGGGCGACAATGGCGGTCATCCACCCTCTTCCGCCTCGCCGCGAGCCTCCCGACCATGAACGACCTGTCCATCCAACTGGTGCAGACCGGCCCTGAACACCAGGACCTGATCCGCAACCTCTACCAGTACTACGCCTACGAGTCGTCGGACTGGGAGGACGAGGACGTGGAGGTCGACGGCCGCTTCTACATCCACGAGGAGCACCTGGCGCGCTACTGGAGCGAGCCGGAGTGGAGCGCCAACCTGATCCTCGCCGACGGTTTCATCGCCGGCTTCCTGTTGGTGGAGGGCAGCGAACTGCCGGGTATCGACGCGTTGGAGCTGTCGGACCTTTTCGTGCTGAAGAAGTACCGTCGCAGAGGGATTGGCCGTGCCCTGGCCAACCAGGTGCTGCTGGGCAATCCCGGCCCCTGGCTGGTGCGTTTCTACGCTCAGGACGAGGTGGCGGCGGCCTTCTGGAAAGCGGTGTTCGCCGACCTGCCGCGCCCGGTGCAGAGTGTCGAGCCAGGCGACGATCCACAGCTGGTGAGCTACCTGATCAGCCCGGCCACGCACTGAAAACCCTGTACGCCAGGATCAGTCTTCTGTCATTTCCGATCATTGAGCGCGCTGCCGGACCGGCCGTATCGTCCTGAGTGAACAACAAGAACTCTCAAGAGGTATTCCCGTGACCGCATTGAACCTGCACCCCCAGGCCGCCGCTTCGCAGGCCAGCTGGCACCAGATGGTGGCCGCCAGGAATCTGTCCAACCTGCCGCAACTGCTGGCACCCAACGCGGTGTTCCGCTCGCCCATGGCGCACTCGCCCTACCCCGGCGCCCCGGTGGTCTCGACCATCCTCAACACCGTGCTGCAAGTGTTCGATAACTTCACCTACCACCGCGAACTGGCCACCGGCGACGGCCTGACCGTGGTGCTGGAGTTCAGCGCCACGGTGAACGGCAAGGACCTCAAGGGCATCGACATGATCCGCTTCGACGAAGACGGCAAGATCGTCGAGTTCGAAGTGATGGTCCGCCCGCTCAGCGGCCTGCAGGCGCTGGGCGAGGAAATGGGCCGGCGCCTGGCGCCCTACCTCGCGGCCGCCAAGGCGCAGACCGCCAAGAGCTGATTGCCCGCCACGGGGATTTCTGCTGGGATGAGCCATCACCCGTTTCAAGGAAATCCCCATGGCCTCCTATGAGGAACTCTTCTCCATCGGCGAAGGCTTCGACGCCTTCGTCGCCCACGGCCTGCCCGGCGAGATCGCCGGCGTGCGCACGGTCCAGCAGTTGCTGGCCGAGCCCGGCACGATCAGCGCCGATACCCTGCGCCGCATCCAGGCCGTCGAGGGCCGCTACCGCCTGCTGATCGCCGGCGAGATGTGGTGCCCGGACTGCCAGATCAACGTTACCGTGATGGACCACCTGCAACGCCTGCAACCGCGCGTGGAACTGGCGGTGATCACCAAGGGCCGTGCCGAGGATGACCTGCGCGAGCGCATGGAACTGGATCGCATCCTGATCCCGGTGGCGCTGGTGCTCGATGGCGACTTCCAGCCGGTGGGGCGTTTCATCGAACGACCGCAGGACGTGGTGGCGGGTGGTGATGCGCTCAAGCCCGCCTACCGTGCTGGCGAGTATCTGGAGAGCACACTGCTCGATCTGCTCGATCTGTTCGAGAGAGCCGAAGGCCGCGCCTGAGGAGCAAGGTGGTGATCTGAACCTGTAGGAGCGAGCTTGCTCGCGAACCGCCCAACGTCAGATACGCAGGGCGGATAACCTGGAACAGGTTATCCGCCGGCACTTCGCGGCGGATAACGCTGGCGCGTTATACGCCCTACGGGCTGAACCTGTAGGAGCGAGCTTGCTCGCGAACTGCCCCATACCGCAGTCGCCGGCAGATTGTTCGCGAGCAAGCTCGCTCCTACAAACAGCAAAAAAGCCCCACGATGCGGGGCTTTTTTTCGTTCAGGCCAGGCGGATCACATCGAGTACTTCACCGTGAACATCAGGTTGCGCGGCTCGCCGTAGTTCAGGTTGCCGAAGCTGATGCCGCTGTAATAGTACTTGTCGAAGATGTTGTTGAAGTTCACCCGGGTGTCGATGTTCTCGTTGACCTTGTAGCCGAGCATGGCGTTGGTCACCGTGTAGCCACCCTGCTGGAAGCCGGTGCTGGTGTCCTCGGTCTGGCTCTGGGTCACGAGGTTGCCGCCAACGCGCCATTTGTGCAGTTCGCCCGGCAGGTTGTAGCTGGTGGCGAGCTTGAACAGGTGGCGCGGCTTGGTCGGGTCGAAGGGCTTGCCGACGTTGTCTTCGTTGCTGTCGTGCTTGTATTTGGCGTCGACGTAGGTGTATCCCGCCATGGCTTGCCAGTTCTCGGTCAGCGCGCCGCTCACTTCCATGTCCACGCCCTGGCTGCGGACCTTGCCCGAGGCACGGGAGCAGTACATGGAGGTCGGCGAACTGGGGCACGGCGAGGGGCCGCTGGTGTCGTCGGTGGCGCGGTTTTCCTGGTCGATCTGGAACAGCGCGACCTGGGTGTTCAGCGTGCCGCCGAAGTGCTCGCCCTTCAGGCCGATCTCGTAGTTCTTGCCGGTGATCGGATCGAGCAGGCTGCCGCTGGAGTCGAAGTTGCTCTGCGGCTTGAAGATGTCGGTGTAGCTGGCATAGACCGAATACACATCGTTCAGGTCATAGACCACGCCGGCGTAGCGGGTGACGTTGCGGGTGACCTTCTGGGTGCCGGTCTCGTTGTGCGGGTCGGCCTCGTACCAGTCCAGGCGGCCGCCGAGAATCACCTTGAGCGGGTCGGCGATGTTCAGGCGGGTGGTGACGTAGGCGCCCTTCTGCTCCTGGTCGAGCTTCATGCCCCACAGGTTCATGTCGATGTCGGGCTTGGCCACCGAGGACGGGTCCCATTTGGTCGGGTCGAACGGGGTGACCGGCGAGCCGTCCTTGTAGTACAGGTCGCCCCAGCCGCCGTGGCCATCGAAGCGCTCTTCGCGGTAGCTGCCGCCGAATACCAGCTCGTGCTCGCGGCCGAAGGCCTGGAACGGCCCGTTGGCGAAGGCGTCGTAGCTCTGGTGGTCGTCGGTGTAGGAGTACTTGCCCGGTCCCTGGATCATGGTCGGACAGCCTTCGGTGTAGTAGCAGCTGTTGTACAGGCCAAGCATCTCGATGCGCGCCCACAGCTTGTCGGCGGCGACCTTCATCTGCCAGCCGTTGTCGAAGCGGTGCACCACGTCGCCAAACAGGTGGGTGGTGGTGGTATCCCAGTAGGACCAGTCGGCGCCGTAGTAGTCGGAGCGCTTGAGGTCCAGGTGGCGGCCGCCCAGCGGCGCCGGCAGGCCTACCCAATTGTCGTTCTTGTTGTCGTTCTGGTAGGACGCGCCCAGGGTCAGGGTGGTATCCGGATTCAGGTCGGCCTCGGTGATACCGTAGAGCACGCCGCGCTCGCCGCTGACCACGTCCTGGAAGCTGTCGCGGGTCTCGTAGGCGGCCACCGCGCGACCACGCAGGGTACCTTCGCTGTTCAGCGGGCCGGAGACGTCGACCTGGCTGCGGTAGCGGTCCCAGGTGCCGGCGCTGCCTTCCAGGCTCAGGTGGAAGTCCTGGGTCGGGCGCTTGCGCACCATGTTGACGGCGGCGGCCGGGTTGCCGGCGCCCTGCATCAGCCCCGTTGCGCCGCGCACCACTTCGACGCGGTCGAACATCGCCAGGTCCGCGGCGGAAATCACGTCCTGGGTGTAGGTGGAAATGCTGGTGGCGAGCCCGTCGTACATGATGTTGTCGACGTCGAAACCGCGCGCGGCGTAGCTCACCCGCGCGGGGCCATATTGCTGGACGGTCATGCCGGTGACGCCGCGGATCGCATCGTCGAGGTCCTGCATGTTCTGGTCGTCCATCTGCTGGCGGGTGACCACGCTGACCGACTGCGGCGTCTCGCGGACGGTCATGTTCAGCTTGGTGGAGGTCTGCATCACGCCCGTGGTGTAGGAACCGGTGCCTTCGGTGGTACCCGGCGCCACGCTGGCCGCGCCGACGATGTCGGTGGCGCCCAGGTCGACGCTGTCATTGCCCGACGCGCCGCGTGCGGTACCGCTGACCTGCGCGTTATTGCCGTTGACCGTGCCCTGCAGGCCACTGTCCGCCAGCAGACGATCGAGTGCCTCGCTCGGCTCCATGTTGCCCTTGAGTGCCGGCGCGCCAACCTTGGCGATCTGGGCACGATCATAGGAAATCCGCATTCCGGTTGCGGATTGCAACTGCTCCAGGGAAGCGGCCAGGGGCTGCTTGGGCAGGTCGATGGCCACAGGGGCCGCCACTGCGGGGAGAGCAAAAGTGGAGAGACTGAGCAGGAGCGCTCCCGACGCTACGTCTTTCATCTGCAGAAGGATCCTTCGGTGCGAGGTTTTGCGCTCTGGCGGCGCAATGACTCGGGTTGGCGAATGCTGACGTGGTGGACGCCAGCGGGGAGCCAAAGTGTATGCAGATGTAAATTAATTGTAAATGCGAAGTGTTTGTATCTTATCTCCTATTATTGTCCTTGAATTCGCACCGCCTCCTTTCCTCAAAAGGTCGCACCGTAGTCGGGTCCGCTCCTACGCGCGCGTCTCCAGCATGAACTCGATGAAGGCGCGCACCCGCGACGGCACATGGCGCGCGTGCGGGTAGATCAGCAGGAATGGCCGTGTCGTCCGGCCGTAGTCCTTGAGCACTTCCACCAAGTCGCCCCGCTCCAGTTCCTCCTGCACAGTGAAGCGATAGGCCTGCATCAGCCCGCCGCCGAACTTGGCCAGGGTCGCGGTAGCGAGGTAATCCTCCAGCACGGTGAAGCCGCCAGCCGTCTCGATTTCCACTGGCTTGCCGTCGACCTGGAACGTCCAGGGCACGCGGCGCCCGGTGCTGGGCAGTTCGAACTGGATACATTCATGCCTGGCGAGATCGTCCGGCGTATGCGGCGTGCCGGCACGCGCCAGGTATTCGGGCGTGGCGACGACCACGTTCTCCGCCTCCTCGAGGCGCCGCGCCACCAGGCTGGAATCCGCCGGGTCGCGGCCACGGATGGCGAGGTCGTAGCCCTCGTTGGCGAAGTCGATATTGCGGTTGCTGACATGCACCTCCACCTGCACCTGCGGATAACGTCGGCGAAACTCCGGCAGCCGCGGGAACAAGCGGTAATGCGCGTAGGGCGTCGGCACGCTGATGCGCAGGCGCCCGGAGGCAATGCTCTGGCCGCCGCTGACCGCGCGCTCGGCATCCACCAGTTGGGTCAGTGCCTGCCGGCATTGCTCGAAGTAATTGCGGCCATCGTCGGTCAGGCGCATCTGCCGCGTAGTGCGGACGAACAGGCGCACGCCCAGGCGCTCCTCCAGGCGCGCCACCGAGCGACTCACCGCGGCCGGCGTGATGCCCGCCTCGTTGGCGGCGGCGGTAAAGCTGCCGGTCTCCGCAGCCAGGCAGAACAACTCGATGCTGCCCAGTTGCAGATCGTCGAAATGGCGCGTCATGGCATGACTCTATTAATTACATGAAGTATCAATTCAAATGCCATCAGCCTCATTTTTCAATTACCGATTGCAACCTAGATTGGCCTCCAAGACGCGGGCACACCGCCCCGCCCCACTCTCGGAGATCTCACCATGAGCAAGACCGTCATCGTTACCGGCGCCTCCAGTGGCCTCGGCTTCGCCATCGCCCGCGCCTACCTGGAGCGCGGCTACAACGTGGTCGGCAACGCACGCACCCAGGCCCGCCTGGAGGAAGCCGCCGCGCGGCTGGGCCATCCGTCCAACTTCCTCGCCGTCGCCGGCGACATCGCCAAACCGGACACCGCCAGACGCCTGTTCGACCAGGCCATCGAAGCCTTCGGCCGAGTGGACATCCTGATCAACAATGCCGGCATCTTCATTCCCAAACCCGTCACTGATTACACCGAGGAAGAAGTCAATGCCATCGTTGCTACCAACCTGATGGGCTTCTTCTACCCGTCGCAGGCAGCCGCCCGGCACATGGCGGCCAACGGCTCGGGGCACATCATCAGCATTACCGCATCCATCGCGATGCAACCCAACGTGAAGGTCCCGGCGTTGCTGCCGGTGTTGATCAAGGGCGGCCTGAACAGCGCCGTGCGCGGACTCGCCCTGGAGCTGGCAGCCTCCCACGTGCAGGTCAACGCCGTGGCGCCGGGGATCATCGAAACCCCTTTGCACGCCAGTGACGAAGGCACCCACGCCTTCCTGCGCGGACTGTCCCCCAGTGGCAGGATCGGCAACCCGCAGGATATCGTCGACGCGGTGCTCTACCTGACCGACTCGACCTTCGTCAGCGGAAGCGTCCTCAACGTCGACGGCGGTTCCACCACTGGCGTCTGGTAACCCCGCTCAATCCCCAACGGAGAACCGCCATGCCCTACGTGAACATCCAGGTCACCGACGAAGGCGTCACCGCCGACGAGCGCCGCCAGCTCATCGAAGGTGTCACCGAACTGCTGGAGCGTGTCCTGCGCAAACCGCCCTCGAGCACTTTCGTGGTGATCCAGGAAATCCCCACCGACAGCTGGGGTGTGGGTGGCGAGACAGTCAAGGCGCTACGTGCCAGGGAAAAATCCAGGACTTGAGGCAGCGGGCACGCCGGGGGTTCGCATGGGCTCCCGGCGCTTGCCATGCACCAAGCTGGTGCTGATAGGATCGGGGCCCTCCCGCTCCCACCGTCAGCCGAGGCATGGAATGCTCGCCGCGCTCAAGCGTTATCCACTACAGGTCAACCTGCTGCTAGCCGGCACCTTCCTGCTCACCCTGGGCCGGGCCATCACCCTGCCCTTCCTGGTGATCTACCTTTCGACCCGGTTCGTCCTGCCCGTCAGCCGCATCGGCCTGATCCTCGGCGGCGCGCTGTTTGGAGGCTCGCTGCTGAGCCTCTACGGCGGTTTCCTGATCGACCGGATGCCCGGTTTCCGACTGATCCTCGGCTTCGGCACCTGCTTCGTCGCCGCCTTCGCCGGCATGCTGCTGAGCACGCAGCTATGGCTGTTCTTCCTGTTCCTGCTGGGCTTCAACTTTGCCTATTCCGTCACCGACGTGGTGGTGAAGACCATCTTCGGACGCCTGCTGCCGGCCGGCGAACAGGGCCGCGCCTTCTCCATCCGCTATACGCTGATCAACCTCGCCTATGCCATCGGCCCCTTCATCGGCGCTGCGCTGGCGCATTGGAGCCAGCACCTGCCTTTCGTGCTCTCGGCGGGCCTGGGCGCGCTCTTCCTGCTGGTTTTTGCGCGCTACGGCGACCGCGGCATGCGCCCGGCCGAAGGCGTGGCGCCGCCCTCGTTCATCGCGGTGATGGGTGTGCTGGCGAAGGACCACCGGCTGATGTACTTCACCCTCGGCGGCGTGCTCACCGCCGTGGTGTTCGGCCAGTTTTCCGCCTATCTCTCGCAGTACCTGGTGGCCACCGGCACTGCGGAATACGCCTACCAGGTCATCCAGACCCTGCTCGGGGTCAACGCGGTGACCGTGATCGCCCTGCAGTACCTGCTCGGCAAGCGTATCGGCAATGAGCACCTGCAGCGCTGGCTGATCGTCGGCCTGGGGCTGTTCGTGCTCGGCATCGTCGGTTTCGGCCTGTCCCACAGCCTCTGGCACTGGGGCCTGGCGATGGTGGTGTTCACCCTGGGCGAGATCATCGTGATTCCCGCCGAATACATGTTCATCGACCGCATCGCCCCGCCCCACCTGCGCGGCGTCTACTACGGCACACAGAATCTGGCCAACCTCGGCGGCGCCTTCGGGCCGATCCTGGTGGGCGGTTTCCTCGCCCTGTTTGCGCCGCACTGGGTGTTCGTCATGCTCGGCGCCTTCATCATCGGCGGCGGGGTGTTCTACGTGCTCGGCTCAGCGTTGAGCGAAAGGCAGGCGCGGGGTGCTTGACCTCAAGTCCACTTGAACCGGGATGCTGCTTCCATCGACTCACCTGAAGGAATTAGCCATGCCCCACTCGCTTACGCTTCTGCTGCACATCGCCGCCATCGGCATCGGTGCCACCCTGCTGATGGACGGCTGGGCCCTGCTACGCCAGCGGCTGTTCGGCTTACCCGCGCTGGATTACGCCCTGGTCGGCCGCTGGGTCGGCCACATGCCACGCGGTCGGTTCCGCCATACCGCCATCGGCAAGGCCGCGCCGGTGGCCGGCGAACGGCCGCTGGGCTGGACCATCCATTACCTCACCGGCATCGCTTTCGCCCTGGCGCTGGTCGCGCTTGACCGCGACTGGGTCTGCCAACCCTCGCCAGCACCCGCTGTGCTGTTCGGCGTGGCCACCGTGGCCATGCCGTACTTAATCCTGCAGCCGGCGTTCGGCCTGGGCATCGCCGCCGCGAAGACCGGCGCCCCTGCCAGGGCAAGGCTGCAAAGCCTGCTCACCCACCTGGTCTTCGGTATCGGCCTGTACCTCGCCGCCCGCCTGCTCGCCCCGGCCCTGTGCGAGGCCTGAGCTGGGCTACCCTTCTCTGCGGGAAACGAACATAGGACCGCAGGGATGAGCCGCATCGTCGTCGCCGATCCACAGCCCTTCATCCGCGAGGCGCTACGCCAGCGCCTGGCGCAGGCCGGCCACGAAGTGGTCGGCGAAACCGGCGACGGCCGCGAAGCGCTGGCCCTGGTGCAACGCCTGCATCCGGACCTGCTGCTGCTCGACCTGGAGCTGCCCCGCCTGGGAGGCCTGGAGCTCCTGCGCAGGCTGCGCAGCGACAAAGCGCGGCTGAAGACGCTGGTATTCACCCAACTGTCCGGCGCGCACTACCACGAGCTGAGCCAGCAGGCCGGTGCCTGTGGCTACGTGCACAAGGGTGATCTGCCCACGGAGCTGGACGAGGCGGTGAAGCTGGTACTCAGCGGCCGCAAGATCTTTCCCGCGGGACACAACGGCGTTGCCGGCGAGGGGCTTCCACTCGGAGAAGCCATCACCCCGCGCGAGCTGACCGTGCTGCAGTACCTGGCCCAGGGCTACCGGATCAAGGACATCGCCGACGAACTGGCGATCAGCGACCGCACGGTGAGCACCTACAAGACCCGCCTGCTGGAGAAGACCCGGACCGATTCACTGATCGATCTTGTCGCCGCCGCGCAAGTGCGCGGCCTGCTCAGCGATCAGCAGGTCCAATACCTCACACGGCAGTCCGCACCGGCGACCGCCAAGGCACAGGACATCGAACAGCTGCTGCAGCTGCTGCCCAATGCGGCCAGCCTGTGGAGCGTCGACGGCGTCCTGCTGGCCTGCAATCAGCGCTACGCCGACCTGCATGGCCGCAGCCAGGCCGAGCTGGTCGGCCTGCCGTTTTCGCAGATGAGCCTGGTGGACCCGCAGCAGATCGCCCGCAGCCATCGAGAGTATCTCGAAGGAGCCACCAGTGGATTGCCATTCTCCCTGGTGGCCTCCGGTAAGGTCGAAGGTGAAACGCGAATCTACCGCCTGATCGGGCTGCCGATCCATGAAGACGACGGCTCGATGGTCGGTGTGTTCTGCTACTACGTAGACATCACCGATAACGAACACTTCGTCGAGCGCCTGCAGGAAGCCAAGGTTTACCTGGAGACGCTGTTCGCCAGCCGGGCGGCGTACCTGCTGGCCTCCGGGCATGAGTTGCTGCGCGATCTGGAGGCCATCTCCCGCCTGTTTGCCGGGTTCCAGGCGAAGTACCCGGCCGACGCCAGCTTGGAAGCGCTGCCCCTGCACTTGACGAAGATGCGCGAGACGATCGAGGTGCTGGTGGAACTGATCGAACTGGACAGGGGCACCCCGCTGACACTGCCCCGGCCGGACGAGCTCAACCATCTGACCCGCAAGGCCCTGGGCGCCTGCGATCCGCAACCGTTATTCCAAGCAGACCCGGAGGATCGCTGGGCCTGGATCGACCCGAGCCGCTACCGGCGCTTGCTCGTCGTGCTGCTGCGCGGCCTGCACAGGGCGCAATTGCCCGCTCTGGCGATCAGCGCCCAGGGCTGCGCGTTACCCCAGGCCGGAGTCGAGTGGCGACTGACCATTCGCAGTGCGCGGGGTGAGCCGGTGCAACCGCAACTGGCGGCGCTGCCCGACCAGGCACGGATCCAATTGGCGCAACGCCTGTGCCGCCTGCTGCATGGCGAGCTGAAACTCGGAAGCGAGACCGAGCCGGACCTCATCGCCTTGATCCAGCTCAAGCTTCCCAAAGGAAACACGCGCCACTAGTGCTCCCACTACAACCCAATCAGGCCCCCACGATGGGAGCCCCCGAGCGCCGGCCGGATGCTCGCTCCATAGCCTTTGCCATGGAGCTGCATCATGAAAAACCCCAAATACCCGACCTCATCCACCCCGGCGGACTTCATCCTCACCCGGCTGCGCCGCTCGCATCTGGCGCAGGCCATCAGCCTGGTACTGGCCAGCCTGTTCAGCCTGCGGGTGATCGAGGCCGAAGCCGAAGACAGCGTCACCCAGAGCGACCACGACGACCTCAACCTGCCCTCCGAGGCGGGTACGGTTTTCCAGCCCGCCCCCTCATCCTACCTTGACCTCGCCCTGCAGGCCGCTCGCCAGGCTCCCGCGCGCTTCGCCAGCCGCGCCCTGCCCGGCAGCCCGCCGCCGATCAGCGTCAACCTGGCCGGCGGCGTTGGCGTCACGACCGGCGTCCTCGCCGATACCACGGTGAAGCTGGGTGCCAGCGACACCACAGGAGTGAAGACCAGCGGCGATGTCAGCTTCAGCCAGGGTCGTATCGAGACCAGCGCGATCACCGCTGCAACGGCCAAGGGCCAGACCGGCGCCAGGGTCTCCTCGGGCGACACACTGACCCTCAGCGGCAGCAGCATCGTCCTCGACCCGAAAACCACCACCAGCGCCGCCATCACCACCAACGACCTCACCGGCCTGCGCGTGGACGCCAATGGCACGGCACGCCTGAGCGATACCCAGGTGCAGATCGGCGGCGGCGCCAAGGGCAACAACAACCGGGGAATCATCGTCAGCCAGGGCCAGTTGGAGATGAGCGGCGGCTCCGTGAGCACGCTGTCCTGGGGAGCGACCGGCATCGCCCTGGAGCAAGGCGCCCAGGCCCGACTGGATGACGTATCCGTCAGCACCTCCGGCGCCCGCAGCACCGCCAGCGGCGGCGCCCACGGCATCCAGCTGGGCGGCGGCAGTTCGCTGGCCGCCGACGGTATCCGCGTGGATACCAGCGGTGGCTCGGCCTACGCCCTGCGCATCGACAGCGGCTCGACGGCGGCACTCGCGGACAGCGACCTGAGCACCGCCGGTGGAAACGGCCACGGCGTGCTGGCCGATGGCGCGACCGTCGACCTCCACGGCGGCAGCATCACCACCTCCGGCAAGGGCTCGGTCGGCGTCTGGGCACGCAATGGCGCACAGGTGAGCCTGGCCGGCGACACGCTTATTCACACCAGCGGTGCAGCGGTCTCCGCCGCCAGCCCGGTGGATGGCGAGAAACCCCTGAGTCTGAGCCACGGCCTGCTGGCCGGCGGCAGCGGCACCCTCATCGATGCCCGAGGGCTGACCCTCGACATTGCCGCCGGCAGCGCCAGCGCTGCACGCAGCGAGGACGGCGCCCGGATCAGCCTGGATGCCGCCGACATCAGTGCCAGCGGTGGCGCCACCAGCACCACCACGACAGCCGCCCTGCATGCCCTCTCCGGCAGCCGGATCGAGCTTTCGAACTCCTCCCTCGCCGTGACCGGCGCCAATGTCGGTGGCGCACGCGCCGAGGGCAGCGGCAGCCAGGTACGGATGAGCCATAGCCAGGCCTCGGTCAGCGGTGCCGGCAGCGTCCTGAATCCCGCCGCCGGCGCACGCGCCGTGGACGGCGGCAGTGTGGTGCTCGACCACGCCACCCTGCAGGTCCATGGCCTGACCTATGGCCACGGCGTCTCTATCGAAGGCACCGGCTCCCACGGCGACATCAGCCACTCCACGGTCAGCGTCGACGGCAACCGCTCCATCGGCCTCAATATCAGCGGTGGCGCCAGCGCCACGGTGGATGCCAGCAGCTTCTCGGTGGAAGCCCAGGCCGGCGCCGTCGGCCCCTGGTCGCCGGGGGTGCTGGTGGACGGAGCAGGTTCCAGCCTGCAGATGACCGGCAGCAATGTGCACACCTCGCCCAGGACCAGTTACGGCGTGCAGGTGCGCGAAGGAGCCGACGCCAGCCTGGCCAACGGCAGCATCACCACCCACGGCAACTACTCCACCGCCCTGGCCGCCGGCAGCTCGTCCAGTGCCGCGCCGGGCTCGACCCTCACCGCCAGCAACCTGACCGTCACCACCCACGGCGACGACAACGCCATGGGCATAGTCGCCGACCTGGGCGCCAGGGTGGTCGTCCACGGCGGCTCGGTCACCACCACCGGCAACGGCTCGCCGACCGCGGGCAACCTGACCTTTCCCCACGCCCTGGCCGCGCGCAATCCCGGCGCCCTGCTGGTGGCCGACGGCACCAGCGTGCGGACGCAAGGCTCGCAGGCCTACGGCGCCGCCGTGGACGACGGTGGCAGCATGCTCCTCGATAACCTGAGCGTGCGGACCGAGGGCGAATACTCGGTCGGTCTCTACGCCGGCATCGGCTCCGCCAAGCCCGGTGCAGTGGGCCTGTCGGCCAGCCACGTCACCGTGCAGACCACGGGCGACCATGCCAGCGGCGCCCTGGTCAGTCGCCAGCACAAGGACGAGACCGCACGACTGGACCTGAGCGACAGCAGTATCGCCACCCAGGGCATCGCCTCACACGGCCTGCGCGCCGAGTCCGGCGGCGCACTGAGTGCGACCAACAGCGCCGTCAGCACCCAGGGCGAACAGGCTGTGGGTGTGTTCGCCAACAACAGCGCCACCGCCCGCCTGGATAGCGTGAGCGTGAATACCCGGGGCGACTTCGGCCATGGCGTGGTGGCCCGCCAGGGCGGTAGCGTCGATGCCGAGTCTGTCGTGGTAGCCGCTCATGGCGGCCAATCGGCAGCGCTCTACGTGCAAGGCACCGATACGCTGCCCGGGCAGGTGCGCATGGACCACGCCACGCTGAGCAACCGCGACGGCGGCACCATCGCCACCGCCGGCGTCGCGGACATCGCCCTGAGCCACAGCCTCGCTGGCGGCAGTGGCCAATGGCTGAACGTGGATAGCTCGGTGGCCAGCGATGGCACCAGCATTCCGGACATGGGCACTGGCCAGTGGCAAGGCATCGGCACCCGCCAGGACGCAGCCGGTCAGGCGCGCCTGGATCTGTCGTCATCCGTGGTCACCGGCACGGCGAAAACCGCCCGCGGCGCCCGCTCCGACGTCACCCTGCGCGACACCAGCCTCTGGCAGCTCACCGGCGACTCCAACCTCAGCCGCCTGCACAACGACTCCAGCCTGATCGACTTCAGTTCCGATAGCGGCTACAAGCGGCTCACCGCCAACGATTACCAAGGCGCCAACGGCACCCTTGCCCTGAATACCTACCTGTACAAGGACGACTCACCATCCGACCAGTTGGTGATCGATGGAGGCCAGGCCACTGGCGAGAGCAACCTGCGCATCAAGAATGCCGGCGGCCCCGGCGCGCTGACCGAAGGTAATGGCATCAAGGTCGTGGATGCAGTGAATGGCGGCACCACCGGGACCGAGGCCTTCCGGCTGCTCAACCGGGTCAAGGCCGGCCCGTATGAGTACACGCTGCATCGCTCAAGCCTCGACGACAGCAACGGCGAGGCCTGGTATCTGCGCTCGACGGTGGACGCCAAACCAGTCGATCCGGTGGACCCGATCGATCCAGTCGATCCAGTCGACCCGGTAGAGCCGGTAGAGCCAGTGCCGCCCACTGACCCGGTCACACCCGACACGCCTGCGCCCACACCGCAGGTGGCCAACTACCGGGCCGAAACTTCGCTGTACAGCGCCCTCCCTGCCATGGCGCTGAGCTACAGCCGCGCCCTGGTCGACACCCTGCACGAGCGCGTGGGCGAGGAACGGCGCAACGCCACCGACCCTCTCCCCAGTGAAGAAACCGACACCTATGGCCCGTCCCTGGGCTGGGGCCGGCTGATCCACCAGAAGGGCAAGGACAGCCTGCCCGGCGGCGCCGACTACGACTACCGCATCCAGGCCTTCCAGGTCGGCGCCGACCTCTACCGCAACGAGGACACCGACGGCAGCACCGACCAGGCTGGCCTCTCGCTGCAGGCCGGCCGCATCAAGGGCAGCGTGGACCACACCGATGGCCAGGACGCCGGCGACGATACCCTGCGTTCCTACGGCCTGGGCGGCTACTGGACGCACTTCGGGCCCAAGGGCTGGTACCTCGATGGCGTACTGCAATACAACCGCTTCGACATGCAGGCCCGCGCCAACGACGCCGGCTCGCTGAAAACCCGAGGCCACGGCATCACCGCCTCGCTGGAGGCCGGCTACCCGCTCAAACTCAACCGCGACAAGACCCTGCATCTGGAGCCGCAGGCCCAACTGATCGCCAGCCGCCTGAAACTCGACGACGCCCATGACGATGCCGCCGATGTCCGCTTCGAAGACGTCGATTCGCTGACCGGCCGGTTGGGTGTGCGGATCGACAAGGACTGGTTCCGCACGGACGACAAAGGGCAGATCCATCGCACCAACGCCTGGGTACGGCCCAGCGTCTGGCACGAGTTCAAGGGCCAGGCCAAGACCGAGTTCTCCTCGGCCAACGGCTACATCCCCTTCGGCACCGACATGGACGGCACCTGGGGCGAACTCAACCTGGGCGTGGACTACCAGCTCAACGAACGCACCAGCGTCAGCGGATCGCTGGGATATCAGAAATCGTTCGATGGTGAAGGCCGCAGCTACGAAGGCATCCTTGGCATCAAGGTGAAATTCTAACCTTCAACCTATCGCCGGCGAAGCGCCCCAAGGCGCCTCGCCGCTTTCGTCATGCCCACGTTGGAGAGCCTCATGCTGCACCACGACACCCAAATCCTGCGCGCCGTACGTACCACCTCGTTCAACAACGAAGTCGCCGCCGAACTGTTGCGCGAATTGGGTTCCTGCAACGTCACCGACGAACAGGCCCGACGCATTCGCTGCGCCGCCCGGCAACTGCTGCTGGACGCCGATTCGCTGGAAGGCGTCTGGAAAAAGCTGAACGCTCAGTAGGAGGGGTGGAGCGAAGCGGTTCCCATGCGGTCAGCGCAGCCAATGAAACGACGGGCATCGCTCCGACAGGTCAAGGCGCCGGGGTCAGCTCCGTAGGGCGCATAACGCACCAGCGTTATTCGCCCTACGCTGCGCTGGGGGCGCCGAGGCTCAGGCGTGTTGCGCGCCGGCCCGCTTGAGCGACTGCTTGCAGCGCTCGGACAGATGCACCACGCGCAGATGCTTACCGGCTTTGCTGTAGCGCTCGCGCAGGGTCATCAAGGCAGCAATGGCCGAGTAATCGACGAAGCTCAGGTGCGCGCAATCCAGGGTCACCTGTGGCGGGTCATTTGCCGGGTCGAACTGGTTGAGGAACGGCGTAGTGGACGCGAAGAACAGCGTGCCGTGGACGCGGTAGAGCTTGCTGCCATCGGTATCGTCATGGATATCCGCGTACAGCTCGCGGGCATGCTTCCAGGCGAAGTCCAGCGCCGCGAGGATGATGCCGCAGAACACCGCCACGGCCAGGTCCGTCGCCACCGTGATGGCGGTCACCGCGACTATCACCAGCACATCGCTCAGCGGCACCTTGTTCAGCACCCGCAGCGAAGCCCAGGCGAAAGTCTGCTGCGACACCACGAACATCACCCCTACCAGCGCCGCCAGCGGGATGCGCTCGATCAGCGGCGAGAGGAACAGCACGAAGAGCAGGATCATCACCCCGGCCACCACGCCGGACAGCCGGCCACGACCACCGGAGCTGAGGTTGATCACCGTCTGCCCGATCATTGCGCACCCCCCCATGCCGCCGAACAGCCCGGAAACGATGTTGGCGCCGCCCAGCGCCACGCACTCGCGGTCCGGGAAGCCACGGGTCTCGGTAATCTCGTCGGTGAGGTTGAGCGTCAACAGGGTTTCCAGGATGCCGACCATCGCCATGAGGAAGGCGTAGGGCGCGATGATCCGCAGGGTTTCCAGGTTCCACGGGATTTCCGGCAGGGCGAACGGCGGCAGGCCGCCGGCGATATGCGCCATGTCGCCCAGGGTGCGGGTTGGCAGGCCGAGCAGGTACACCGCCAGGCCGACACCGAGGATCGCCACCAGCGCCGGCGGCACCGCGCGGGTCAGCTTCGGCAGCCCATAGACCACCGCCATGGTCAGCGCCACCAGGCCCACCATCACGTACAGCGGGTTGCCGCTGAGCCAGTGTTCGCCATCCTTGAAGTGTTCGAGTTGGGCCAGTGCGATGACGATGGCCAGGCCATTGACGAAGCCCAGCATCACCGGGTGCGGCACCATGCGCACCAGCTTGCCCAGGCGCAATAGACCGAACAGGATCATCACCACCCCGCCCAGCAGCACAGTGGCCAGCAGGTACTGCACGCCGTGCTGCACTACCAGCGCGACTATCACCACCGCCATCGAACCAGCAGCGCCGGACACCATGCCGGGACGGCCGCCGAACAGCGCGGTCAGGGTGCAGAGGAAGAAGGCGCCATACAGGCCCATCAGCGGATTGAGGTGGGCGACCAGGGCAAAGGCGATGCACTCGGGCACCAACGCGAAGGACGTGGTCAGTCCGGCCAGGACATCGGCACGCAGGCGGGCGGGTTTCATGTTTCTACTCGGAGCGGGGATCACGAAGGGCCGGCAATGGTACGGAAATCCACCCTGCCCGGCCACCCGCCCATCCTGTTTCGAGGCAGGTCAGGCCTTGGCGGGCGCCGCTGCACCGTTGAGGAACAGTTGCTCGAGCACGGTCGCCGAGCTGGAACTGGCCGCCCGCCCGCGCCGCTCGGCATCGACCATGCCGTAGATCATCGAGAGGAAGAGTTCGGTGAACACCGCGGCGGTGACATCGATGCGCAACGCGCCGGACTGCTGGCCGCGTAGGAAGAAGGCATCCAGCGCGTTGCTGTAGGACTGCCAGCGAGCGTCGACGCACGGATCGAGGCTGTCGGGACTGTACTGGAACATCAGGAACACCAGCACCTCGCGATGCGTCAGGTGCTCCTGGATCAGCTTGCGCAGCGCGGTCAGCGGCTCGGCGGTCTCCAGCTCGCAATTGCTGACCACTTGGTTGAGCACCCGCTCGCCGTACCCCATGAGCATTTCCACCAGGTTGTCGCGGGTGCCGCAGAAGCGGTGCAGCGTCGCCTTGCTCACCCCTGCCGCTTCCGCCAGCTCCTTCAGCGTCGCCCGAGGGCGGTCGACGATGGCGACGGCCAGCGCCTTGAGCAGGCGTTCGTCGTGGGCGGATAGAGTCATTCGGGGGCCTCGTGTCAGGTGGCTGATCGTCTCATTGTGCAGAAAAAGGCCTCTCTTTTGAAAGTTCATGACACATTTTATACATCAAAGAAGCAAATGAGACATTATTGACTCATTTCGGATTTAAAAGGATCATACGCTCCTTTCCAGATAGACAGACCCCGGGTGAAACATGGGCAGGTTGCGTGCAGTAGGGACAATCAGTGCGCTGGTGGCAGCGCTGGCGCTGGCGGGTTGCGGAGAATCCGGCGAACCCCAGGCGGCCGCGGAGGCGGCGCGCCCGGTGGACGTGGTAGCGGTGGCAACCGAACCCCTCACCCTGACCTCGGAATTGCCGGGGCGTATCGAGCCGATGCGCGTCGCCGAAGTCCGTGCGCGGGTAGCAGGCATCGTGATGCAGAAGCGCTTCGAGGAAGGCGCCGACGTCAAGGCCGGCGACCTGCTGTTCCAGATCGACCCGGCACCGCTCAAGGCTGCCGTGTCCCGCGCCGAAGGCGAACTGGCGCGTGCCCAGGCGACGCAGCAGGAAGCCCAGGCACGGGTCAAGCGCTACGAGCCGCTGGTGAAGATCGAAGCCGTCAGCCAGCAGGACTTCGACACCGCCACCGCCGACCTGCGCAGCGCCCAGGCGTCGGTACGCTCCGCCCAGGCGGACCTGGAAACCGCACGCCTGAACCTGGGCTATGCCTCGGTCAAGGCGCCGATTTCCGGGCGCATCGGCCGCGCGCTGGTGACCGAGGGTGCCTTGGTCGGCCAGGGCGACGCCACGCTGATGGCGCGTATCCAGCAGCTCGACCCGATCTATGCCGACTTCACCCAGCCGGTGGCCGACGCCCTGCGCCTGCGTGAAGCGCTCAAGAGCGGCAACCTCCCCGCCGGCCAGAGCCAGGCCCTGACCCTGCGCGTCGAAGGCACCGAGTACGAGCGAAAAGGCGAACTACTGTTTACCGATATCTCGGTGGACCGCGGCACCGGCCAGGTCTCGCTGCGCGGCAGGTTCGACAACGCCGACGGCCTGCTGCTGCCCGGCATGTACGTGCGCGTCACCGCCCCGCAGGGTACCGACGCCAAGGCCATTCTCGTGCCGCAGCGCGCCGTGCAGCGCGCCACCGATGGCACCGCCCACGTGCTGGTGATCGGTGCCGACAGCCGCGTCGAGACCCGCCAGGTGCAGACCGGCGCCATGCAGGGCGCGCGCTGGCAGATCAGCCAGGGCCTGGCCAGCGGCGACCAGGTGATAGTCGGCGGCCTGACCGGCCTGCAGCCCGGCGCCAAGGTCGAGGCCCGTCACGCCCCTGAGCAACAGCAGGCGTCGCGCCAGTAAGGCAGCGCCGAGGAATTCCCCATGTCACTGTTCTTCATCAAGCGCCCCAACTTCGCGTGGGTGGTGGCGCTGTTCATTTCCCTGGCCGGCCTGCTGGCGATTCCGCTGCTGCCGGTAGCGCAATACCCCAGCGTGGCGCCGCCGCAGATCACCGTCACTGCCACCTACCCCGGCGCGTCTGCACAGGTGCTGGTGGACTCGGTCACCAGCGTGATCGAGGAGGAGCTCAACGGCGCCAAGGGCCTGCTCTACTTCGAGTCCACCAGCAACTCCAACGGCATGGCCGAAGTGGTGGTCACTTTCCAGCCCGGAACCAACCCGGAGCTGGCCCAGGTGGACGTACAGAACCGCCTGAAGAAGGCCGAGGCACGCATGCCCCAGGCCGTGCTCACGCAGGGGCTGGAGGTCGAGCAGACCAGCGCCGGCTTCCTGCTGATCTACGCGCTGAACTACAAGGAAGGCTCCCAGCGCACCGATACCACTGCCCTGGGCGATTACGCCGCGCGCAATATCAACAACGAGCTGCGCCGCGTACAAGGCGTCGGCAAGCTGCAGTTCTTCTCCTCCGAAGCGGCCATGCGGGTGTGGATCGACCCGCAGAAGCTGGTCGGCTATGGCTTGTCCATCGATGACGTGGGCAATGCCATTCGTGGGCAGAACGTGCAGGTGCCGGCCGGCAGCTTCGGCGCCTCCCCCGGCAGCACCGAGCAGGAGCTGACTGCCACCCTCGCCGTAAAAGGCACCCTGGACGACCCGGCGGAGTTCGGCCGCATCGTCCTGCGCGCCAATCCGGATGGTTCCACCGTGAAGCTGGCCGACGTGGCACGCCTGGAAGTCGGCAGCGAGAGCTACAACTTCACCGCGCGCCTGGACGGCAAGCCCACCGTGGCCGGCGCCATCCAGCTTTCCCCCGGCGCCAACGCCTTGCAGACCGCCGCGTTGGTGAAGGAACGCCTGGCCGAGCTGTCGGTGAACTTCCCCGACGACGTCGAGTACTCGGTGCCCTACGACACCTCGCGCTTCGTCGACGTGGCCATCGAAAAGGTCATCCACACCCTGCTCGAAGCCATGGTGCTGGTATTCCTGGTGATGTTCCTGTTCCTGCAGAACGTGCGCTACACCCTGATCCCGGCCATCGTGGTGCCGGTGTGCCTGCTGGGCACGCTGACGGCGATGTACCTGCTGGGCTTCTCGGTGAACATGATGACCATGTTCGGCATGGTGCTGGCCATCGGCATCCTGGTGGACGACGCGATTGTGGTGGTGGAGAACGTCGAGCGGATCATGGCCGAGGAAGGCCTGTCCCCGCCTGCCGCCACCGTCAAGGCAATGGGCCAGGTGTCCGGCGCGATCATCGGCATCACTCTGGTGCTCTCGGCGGTGTTCATGCCGCTGGCGTTCATGGCGGGTTCGGTGGGAGTGATCTACCAGCAATTCTCCCTGTCGCTGGCGGTGTCGATCCTGTTCTCCGGTTTCCTCGCCCTGACCTTCACCCCGGCGCTGTGCGCGACCCTGCTCAAGCCGGTCCCCGAAGGCCACCACGAGAAGCGTGGTTTCTTCGGCGCCTTCAACCGGGGCTTCAACCGCCTGACCGAACGCTACACCCTGCTCAACACGGCGCTGGTCAAGCGTGCCGGGCGCTACATGCTGATCTACGCCGGCATCGTCGCCCTGCTCGGCTACAGCTACCTGCGCTTGCCGGAATCCTTCGTGCCGGTGGAAGACCAGGGCTACATGATCGTCGACATCCAGCTACCGCCGGGCGCCACCCGTGCGCGAGCCGACGTCACCGGCCAGGAGCTGGAGCGGTTCCTCAAGTCCCGCGAGGCCGTGGCCTCGTCCTTCCTGGTGATGGGCTTCAGCTTCTCCGGCATGGGCGAGAACGCCGCGCTGGCCTTCCCGACCCTGAAGGACTGGTCCGTGCGCGACAAATCGCAGTCGGCCGAAGCGGAAACCGCGGCGATCAACGAACGCTTCGCCGGCATCAGCGACGGCGCGATCATGGCCGTGACCCCGCCGCCCATCGACGGCCTGGGCAACTCCGGCGGCTTCTCGCTGCGCCTGCAGGACCGCGCCGGCCTCGGCCGCGAGGCGCTGCTGGCGGCCCGCGACCAACTGCTCGGTGAGGCCAACGGCAATCCGAAGATCCTCTACGCCATGATGGAGGGCCTCGCCGAGGCACCCCAGCTGCGCCTGGAGATCGACCGCGAGAAGGCGCGCACCCTGGGCGTCAGCTTCGAGTCCATCAGCAGTGCGCTGTCCACCGCCTTCGGCTCCTCGGTGATCAACGACTTCGCCAACGCCGGCCGCCAGCAACGCGTGGTGGTACAGGCCGAACAAGGCGACCGGATGACCCCGGAAGCCGTGCTCAAGCTCTATGTGCCCAACAGCGCCGGTGAGCTGGTGCCGCTGTCCGCCTTCGTCAGCACCCGCTGGGAAGAAGGCCCGGTGCAGCTGGCGCGCTACAACGGCTACCCGTCGATCCGCATCTCCGGCGACGCCGCCCCCGGCGTCAGCACCGGCGAGGCCATGGCTGAAATGCAGCGTCTGGTGAGCGAACTGCCGGCCGGCATCGGCTACGAATGGACCGGCCTCTCCTACCAGGAGAAGGTCGCCAGCGGCCAGGCGAGCCAACTGTTCGCACTCGCCATCCTGGTGGTGTTCCTGCTGCTGGTGGCGCTCTACGAGAGCTGGGCGATCCCGCTGTCGGTGATGCTCATCGTGCCCATCGGCGCATTGGGCGCGGTGCTCGCGGTGACGATCACCGGGCTGCCCAACGACGTGTACTTCAAGGTTGGCCTGATCACCATCATCGGCCTGGCGGCGAAGAACGCGATCCTCATCGTCGAGTTCGCCAAGGAGCTCTGGGAACAGGGCCACAGCCTGCGCGACGCCGCGATCCAGGCCGCGCGCCTGCGCTTCCGGCCAATCATCATGACGTCCATGGCCTTCATCCTCGGCGTGGTGCCGCTGGTGGTCGCCAGCGGCGCCGGCGCTGCCAGCCAACGTGCCATCGGCACCGGGGTGATCGGCGGGATGCTCAGCGCCACGCTGCTCGGGGTGATCTTCGTGCCCATCTGCTTCGTCTGGCTGCTGTCGCTGCTGCGTCGCCACCCCAAACCTGCGCATCAACCGTCGGAGGTCGCGCAATGACCGCCCTGCACCAACCCGCCATCACCCTGCTGCTGGCGCTGACCCTGGGTGGTTGCTCCATGGCACCCACCTACGAACGCCCGGAAGCACCCGTGGCGCAGGGCTGGAGCGGCCCCGCCGCCCGGCCCGGCGCCGCGGCGAGCCAGCTGGACTGGCAGACCTTCATCGTCGACAGCGAACTGCGTGAGCTGGTGAGCGTCGCGCTGGACAACAACCGCTCGCTGCGCCAGACCCTGCTGGACATCGAACAGGCCCGCGCGCAGTACCGCATCCAGCGCGCCGACCGCGCGCCCGGCCTGAGCGGCGCCGCCAGCGGCAATCGCCAGCGGCTGCCGGCGGACCTGTCCAGCAGCGGCGGTTCGGCGGTGAGCAGCAGCTATCAGGTCGGCCTGGCCTTGCCCGACTACGAACTGGACCTGTTCGGCCGGGTGAAGAGCCTGACCGACGCCGCGCTGGAGCAATACCTCTCCACCGAGGAAGCCGCGCGCAGTGCACGCATCGCGCTGATCGCCGAGGTCAGCCAGGCCTATCTCACCTACGACGGCGCCCAGCGCCGTCATTCGCTCACCGAGCAGACCCTGGCCAGCCGCGAGGATTCGCTCAGCCTGATCGGCCAGCGGCGCACTGCCGGCGCGGCCACGGCGCTGGACTATCAGGAAGCGCTCGGACTGGTGGAACAGTCCCGTGCCGAGCTGGAAAGCAACGCACGGCAGAAGCAACAGGCGCTCAATGCCCTGGTGCTGCTGCTCGGCACTGCCGATGCAGCCAGGCGCATCCCGCAGGTGCCGCAGGACAAGCCCATGCTGATCCAGGACATCGCACCGGGCACCCCGTCTGAGCTGATCGAGCGGCGCCCGGACATCCTCGCCGCCGAGCATGTGCTCAAGGCACGCAATGCCGACATTGGCGCAGCCCGCGCGGCGTTCTTCCCGCGCATCAGCCTGACGGGCAGTTTCGGTACGTCCAGTGCGGAAATGTCCGGGCTGTTCGGCGGCGGCTCGCGTTCGTGGAGCTTCGTGCCGACCTTGTCGCTGCCGATCTTCGATGCCGGGCGCAACAGCGCCAACCTCGACCTGGCCAAGGTGCGCAAGGATTCGGCCGTCGCCGCCTACGAAGGCACCATCCAGACCGCGTTCCGGGAAGTGGCCGACGCGCTTGCGGCGACCGATACCCTGCGCCGCGAGGAAGCCGCGCGCCGGGCCCTGGCCAACACCACCAACGAAACGCTGAAGCTGGCCAAGGCGCGCTACGAAGGCGGCGTCGACAGTCACCTGCGCTACCTCGACGCGCAGCGCAGCAACTTCGTCAACGAGTCGGCCTACATCGAGACCAGCACACAGCGGCAGATCGCCCTGGTGGACCTGTTCCGTGCCCTCGGCGGCGGCTGGAGCGGCAAGGTGACGGCGCAACGCTGACCGCGCACCTCCACGTAGGGCGCATAACCCGGAACGGGTTATCCGCCTCCATGGCGGGCAACGCCTCAGGCGTTATGCGCCCTACGGTGCTGTTCAGGCATCGAACACCGGCCGGAAGAAGCTGCGCTCGTAGCTGAGGATGCAGCGGGTTTCTTCGGCATAACGGAACGCCGCCTGGCAATCGGGATCGTCCATCGACCGCTGCCGATAGGTTTCGTACTCGGCAAGGCTGGGGAAGGTGAACATCGCCAGGGCAATGTTGCTGGCGCCCTCGGAGGGCAGGAAGTACCCATGGTGCTGGCCGCCGAAGCGCTCCACCAGGGGAATCCACAGCCGGCCGTAGTGTTCGAATTCCTTGAGCTTGTAGGGGTCCAGCACGTAGCGCAGGTAACAGGTGACCATCTTGCCAACTCTCTTACGTTGAATGGGACGGCCACTCTACCTAGTCCTCGCGGGAACGCCTAAACGGCCTCCCCGGCATATGGTCTTCGTAGGAGCGAGCTTGCTCGCGAACAGTCCTCCCGGCGACCTCGTGTCAAGCGGTTCGCGAGCAAGCTCGCTCCTACAGGTCACAGCCCGCCTGTGACATCTCAGCCCGTATCGCCCGCCAGCCCGTTAGACTGGACGCACCTCCCCATTCACCAGGGGCACGATGCCCCTATCCACCAGCGCTGGCGCGAGGCCAGCGCCGAGCACAACGGCATGTACTTCGACATCATTCTCGACCTTTTCGCGGCGCTCTGCTTCGGCGCGCTGATCGGCATGGAGCGCCAATGGCGCCAACGCTTCACGGGCGTGGCCACCCATGGTCTGGTGTCCCTCGGTGCGGCCACCTTCGCCACCCTGCCCTTCCTCATAGGCGCGGAGGACCAGGTGGTGCGCATGTCGGCCCAGGTGGTCACCGGCATCGGCTTCCTCGGCGCCGGTGTGATCATGCGCGACGGCCTCAGCGTGCGCGGCCTGAGCACCGCAGCCACGGTCTGGTGCACTGGCGCGGTGGGCGTGCTGGCAGGCAGTGGCTTCCTCGCGGCAGCGCTGGTCGCCACCCTGCTGATCGTGCTGTGCAACCTGACCCTGCCTTCGGTGACCCGCTGGATCCAGCGTCACGCGCCGATCGAACCGAGCAGCGAGCGCTACTACAGGGTCGAGGCCGTCACCGAGGCGCACCAGGAAGCCTTGGTGCGCTCAACCCTGCTGCGTCGCCTGAGCGCCAACGGCCTGGCTCTGCAAAGCCTGGAAAGCCACGCGCGCAAGACCGGCGGCGAAGTGGAAGTGGCCGCGCTGGTCCTCGCGCCCAGCGACAAGGACAGCCTGCTGGAAGCCCTGGTCGGCGAGCTGGCATTGGCGCCCTATGTGTCGGCCGCCAGCTGGTCGGTCAGCGACGGGCCGCAGTGATCTTCATGACATGAAAAAGGGAGCCCATCGGCTCCCTTTTTTCATGGCGCCAGGGTCAGGCGAAAACGAAGTACTTGCGCACCGTCTCCACCACTTCCCAGGTGCCCTTCATGCCCGGCTCGATGACGAACACGTCGCCGGCACGCAGGTGGATCGGCTGCTCGCCCTCGGGGGTGATCACGCAGTAGCCGTCGAGGAAGTGGCAGTACTCCCACTTCTCGTAGCTCACCTCGAACTTGCCGGGGGTGCAGATCCAGGTGCCCATGATCTTGCTGCCGTCCGCCGACAGGTAGGCGTTGAGGTTGACCGTGTGCGGGTCACCGCCAATGCGCTTCCATTTGGTGGCGTCCAGCACGGGCGTCGGGCAGGTATCGCGCAGCACGGTGATGAAATCGGACATGACAGCTCCAGGTCGTTGCAGTGAAGGTTCGCCACCCTAGCCACGAAGCGCCGCTGGCGGTTGCCTGGATTCGACATCGGTATGCCTGCCAGCGCTGCCCGCCCTTCTTTCGCCCCTCCTGACAAATTTGTCATCCACAGCTCACCTGCCCGTTATCCGTGCTCCCACACGATGCCCGTGGCCCTCGCCACGCCTGGGCAAAAACAACAACAGCAGGCGCTAGCCAACCGTCCTGCCCTTGGGAGCACATCCATGTATCGCACGGATCGAAAGTACCGACGCAACTTCCCGCTGGCGGCGTCGCTGCTGGCGCCGCGACGACAACGGCGATCCACTCACCGACCAGAAGCGCTGGGAACGCGATATCGAGGCCAGGTACGTGTTCCAGAAAGGCCAGCTCAAGGACCTTTCCCTGCGTGTGCGGCAGGCAACGACCCGCGCCACCGCCTTGGAATCGGACCTGGACGAAGTGCGGCTGATCGTCGAATACCCCCTGGCGATTCTGTGACGGCCTGCGCCGGGCGGGAGGATGACGGAATTGTCAGCTGCGCCTCAGCCTCCCGTCAGGCGCCTCTGCGTATAACGGAAGGCATCACCGCCCCCAAGGCAACCGGTGATGATTTCCCCCGCAAGACTGCTCCACTTCCTGGCGCTCCACGTGCCCCTTTGGAGGAAGAGGAACCCTCGGCGCCCGCCTGGGCGCCTTTTTTTGCCCTGCGCAGACTCAGAAGCTTGGGTCGCGGATCGCCGGGAGCACCAGCTCGCGCATGAACCAGGCACAGGGAAGTCGCAGCAGCGCATCGACCATCCTCACCACATCCCGACCGGCACCTGATGCTCCGCGCCACGCTGCGCAGCTTCCGCCAAGGGCACGGACAGCGGGTCCTTGGTATTCAGGTCGCCGCGCTGGTGCAGGGTGATCGCCAGTTTCCACTCGCGGAAGCCTTCGCGCAGTGCATCGGCGCTGCCTGTGAGGGCGAACTGGGAGACGACGAAAGCCATTTCCGGGCGGGCCAGTCCCCAGGATCAGCATGTTCATGACGGCTCCCTAGACCCAGCGGCCATTGAGGACGACAAAGCCGGCCAGCACCCAGACCACCAGCAGCAGGTGAGTCAGTTGCAAGCCCTCCTGGCGAATCCAGTAGCCGAACCACAGGCCGCCCAGCAGCATCGCAAAGAGGAAGGCCAGGGCCGCGCTCGCCGCAAGGTTCAGCCAGGCCCGCGCCGGCTCCAGGCCTTCACCGAGCAGCAGGTGGTAGCACCCGGTCCAGGCCGTCGCCGCAGCAACCCCCTGCAGCAGCACGATGAATGCCAGCGCCAGGCGCGCCAGCCTGGGATCGGCCAGCGCCCGCGCCAGCAGGGGCGTATCGATGGCCGGCGCCTGGCGCAGCGGCGCCATCGACAGCGTGGCCCCGATGGCGCCCACCGAACTTGCAAAGGCATGCAGGTTGTTGATCAGCGCAATGCTCAGCCAGAGGCTGAAACCCAGGGTGTGAACCGCGAGGAAGATCGTCAGTGAAAGGTGGGTATCCATGCCAGGTCCTTGTTCGCCATGCCCAGGCCCGCCACGGCAGCGGGAAACCCTCCCCGCACCGGGCGTACCGCCATCCATTGCCCGGCGCTGGGCGCTGCCGGGAAGGTTCGGCCGGGACTCTAAGACCTCAACCGCAGTTGAGGTCAAGCAAGGAAATGGGCGTGCCTGAACGGGCCCGTGCACCGCGGGGCGCCGGGTGTCAGAACGACCCCTGCAGCGTCACCATGAAGTTGCGCGGCTCGCCATAGAAGTTGCCCCAGGAGACGGTGCCGACGCTCTGGTAGTACTTCTTGTCGAACAGGTTGTTGCCGTTGAGCGCCACCGTCCAGTGCTCGTCGATGCGATAGCCCACGCGGCCACTGTAGATGGCGTAGTCCGACTGCACCGAGGTGACGTTGCCGCTGCGCACCGAGACGTCGCTCTGCGCCGTCACGCCCGTTCCCAGGCTCCAGCGGTCCAGGTCGCCGGCCAACTGATAGTCGGCCCAGGCGCGGAACAGGTGGCGCGGGAAGTAGGTGGTGGTGAAGCTCGGCTCCTGGGGATTGTCCTCGGCACTCTTGAGGTATTTGGTCTGGGTGTAGGTGTAGCCGGCCAGCAGCTGCAGGCGGTCGATGACCTCGCCGCTGACTTCCGCCTCGAAGCCCTGGGCGCGCACCTTGCCCACGTCGGTGTAGCAGTAGCCGTCGGATGAGCCGGCACAGACGGTGTCGTAGTTCGCTTCCGCGCGGTGTTCTTCCACCGTACGGAACAGGTTGAAGGCGGTGTTCAGGCGGCCATCCATCAGCTCGCCCTTGATGCCCAGCTCGTAGCTGGCGCCGGTCTTGGGCTGCAACGGGCTGCCGGACTCGTCGGTGTAGGTGCTCTGCGGCTGGAAGATATCCGCGTAGCTGGTGTAGACGGACCACTCGTCGTTGAGGTCGTAGATCAGCGCGGCGAACGGCGTGACCTGGCCGTTCTCCTGGCTGCGGTCGTGCTGCCAGTAGTCCCAGGACTGGGTGTAGGAGTCGCGGGTGTTGCGGTACCAGCTGACGCGCGAACCGAGGACGGCGGTCAAGGGCTCGGCCAGCTTCAGGCGCAAGGTGGCATAGGTGCCGAACTGGCGGGTATCCGAGTCGGTAGGCACCGGTCCGCCACGGTAGGAGTTGCGCGCGTAGAAATCATCCGCCGGCTCGGGAATGTGCGAGTCGGGATGGAACGGGTCCTGGGAGGTACCCAGCAGGCTGGTCATGTTGATCAGCGCATAGTGGTCGTGGGTCCTGGCACGGCTGGCGTTGGCGCCGACGGTCAGTTCGTGCTGCAGGCCGAAGGCCTCGAACCTGCCATCCAGGTAGGCATCGAAACCGTAGTCGGTCTGGTCGTAGTCGAACAGCCCGGAGTACACCGAGGAAGGCGCCGAGGTCGCGCCGGGCGTCACGCCACCAGGCGTCTCGGACAGCGCGTACTTGATGTCCTGGTCGTTGTGGGTCCAGACACCGGCGAACTTGAAGGCCCAGTCTTCGTTCAACTGCTGCGAGAGATCGGCGAACAGCGTAGTGCGCTCGCTCTCCCAGCTGTTCCACGACGCGCCCAGGCAGGTCGAGCGGCTGAGCTTCAGGTCCTTGCCGTTGCTGTAGCGCGGCAGGCCGTGCCAGCAAGGTGTGGCATCGAGCTTCTCGTAGGCGACGCCGAGGCCGAGGGTGGTATCCGGAGTCAGGTCATAGTCCAGCGCGCCATAGAGAATCTGGTCGTTGCGCTTGCCTACGTCGTAGAAGTACTGGCGATCCTGCAGCGCCACCACCGTGCGGCCGCGCAGCGTGCCCGATTCGTTCAGCGGCCCGCCCACGTCCACCTGCCCGCGGTAGTTATCCCAGGAACCCGCCGAAAGCGACAGCTTGGTCTCCGGTACGCTCTGGCCCCGCTTGCGCACGAAGTTGACGCCACCGGTGGAGCTGCCCGAGCCCTTGAGCATGCCCGCCGCGCCCTTGAGCACCTCGACCCGGTCATAGAAGGCCATGTCGCCGGAAAAGCTGTTGGCCTGGACGTACTCGCCGCCGACGTCCAGCGGCACGCCGTCGTACTGGTACTGGCCCTGCATCATGAAGCCACGGGAGTAGAAGTACTTGCCGCCCATGGGCGACTCGTAGACGGTGATGCCCGGCGTCTTCTCCATTGCCTGGTCGATGGTGGTGATGTTCTGGTCATCCAGGTAGCGGCGGGTCAGCACGGTCACCGACTGCGGCGTCTCGCGCAGGGAGTGTGCGCCCTTGCCGATGGTCACCGCCCGTGCGCCATAGGAGTTGCTGCCTTCGGTGGTGGGGTCCAGCCGCTGGCTGGAAACGGTGGTGGAGTCCATTTCCAGCACCGCCTCCGCGGGCGCGGGCACGAGGCCGTAACCGCCGTTCTCCAGGCGACGCACCGTCAGGCGGGTACCGGACAGGATGCGGGCAAAGCCATCCTCGATGCCGTACTCGCCATCCAGACCAGCGCTGCGCTTGCCTTGGGTCAGTCCCGCGTTCACCGAGATCGGGATGCCGGCACGCCGGCCGAACTCGCCGAGCACCTGGTCCAGCGGGCCGGCGGGAATTGCGTAGTGCTGGCTGCGGGTAGCGGTGGTTTCGGCCTGCACCGCCGCAGCGGGCAGCAGGGTGAGGGCGGAACAGGACAGCAGGGCGAAGCCGAGCGACTGGCGCAGGGCGCGGGCGATGGGGTGAAGCGTCATGGGCAGAGGGTCCGTTTCTCGTGGCGGGCTCGCGGTGACGAGCAGGGATTTCTCCCTAGGCCAAGCGAGAAACGAAAACCTGCCGACTTTTCGAGAATTATTTTCATTGGCCCGTTTGTGGCGCTCGATGCCTCAACGCGGAACCACCGTCACCCAGTAGCGCGTGCGGCGCTGGACCGTCACCGGCAGGCTGTCCTGCAACATCGCCAGCACCTGGTCGGTGTCGCCCAGCGGGTAGGAACCGCTCAGGCGAATCTCCGCGACCGCCGGATCGCAGCGCAGCAGGCCGGGACGATAGCGGTCCAGTTCGGCGAGGAAATCCGCAAGGCGCATGCGCTCGGCCACCAGGTAGCCGTCGACCCAGGCGCCGTCGCTGGCCTCGAGCACCTGCGGCGCGGCGACGCCCGTCGCACCGATATGCGCCTGCCACCCCGCCTCGACCACCCGCCCCTCGCCGCCCGTCATCGCGCGGGCGGCGACGAGCCCCTGGCTGACCGCGAGCAAGGTGCCACGCCTGTCGTTCTCGCGGCGCACACGGAAGCGCGTACCCATCGGCTGCAGGATGGCGTCCTCGCTGATGACCCGCAATGGTCGTCCCGCCGCATCGCGCGCCGTGAGAATCTCGATTTCGCCGTAGCGCAGGCGCAGTTCCCGGGCGCTGTCGGTGTAACGCAGGTCCACCGCCGTGGCGGTGTTGAGCCACAGCCGGGTGCCGTCGGGAAGCACCTGCTGCGAGCGCTCGCCGGTGCTCGTGCGGTAGTCCGCCAGGGCACCCTGCACCCACGGAGTGTCACGGCCCTGCCAGGCCAGGCCGCCGAGCAGACCGAAGCTGACCAGCACCTTGAGCGCCTTGCGCCGGTCCATCTCGCTGTAATGGCGGCGCCCGGCCAGCTGCCGCGCCAACGGGTCGGCCAGCCGGCCGGCGTGGCGCTGCAGGTCGAGCGGGATACGGCTCAGTCGCTGCCAGGCGCGCTCATGCTCGCTGTCGGCCTCGCGCCAGGTCCGCAACTGGCGCTGCTCGGCGTCGCTCATGCAGCCCGACTGGGCCAGGGTGAACCAGGCGATCGCCTGGTCGCGGATGTCCGTCGGGATCGGGCGGCCATCACCGTCGCGGGACAGGGCGCTCATTCGAAGCGGCTCGCGTAGCAGGCGGCGAAGGCCTTGCCCATCGCCTTCTGCACCTGGTTGACGCTCAGTCCCAGGTGCAGGGCTATCTGCGGGTAGGTCAGGCCGTCCAGCTGCGACAGCAGGAATATCTCCCGCACCTGCGGGGCAAGGCCGTGCAGCAGTTGGTCGATCTCCACCAGCGTCTCGATCAGCAGCAGGCGCTCTTCCTCGGAGGGCGCCACGGCTTCGGGGCGCGCGGCCAGTGCTTCCAGGTAGGCGCGTTCCACCGCCTGGCGCCGCCAGCGGTTGATCAGCAGGCTGTTGGCGATGGTCGCGAGGTAGGCCAGCGGCTGGCGCAGGTCGGCCAGGGAACTGCGGGAGTGCATCACCCGCACGAAGGTGTCCTGGGCCAGGTCCTCGGCGTCCCCGTGCTCGCCCAGGCGGCGGCGCAGCCAGCCCTTCAGCCAGCCGTGATGGGCAATGTAAAGCCGCTCAACATCCCTTTCGAATGCCCGTTCGCTGTCCATGGACTTCCAGTTTTGTTAAACATGATAATCGTTCTCAACAATACTGGATTACCCCGGTTCTGCGCAATCGAGGCGAACGACCGGCCCAGGGCGCCGCGAACTGCGGCGCCCTGGGGCTCCGGTCAGGCGCGATCTTTGGCCGCTGCTTGGGCATCTTCATCCTTGCGATGCATCCACCGATACAAGGCCGGCAGCACCAGCAGCGTAAGCGTGGTGGACGACAGAATCCCGCCGATCACCACGGTCGCCAGTGGCCGCTGCACCTCGGTGCCGGTGGCCAGGGCCATCGGCACGAAGCCCAGGGACGCCACCAGCGCGGTCATCAGCACCGGGCGCAGGCGGGTCAGCGCGCCCTCGCGGATCGCCGAGTCGAGGCTGCGTCCCTCCTCCCGCAGGCCGCGGATGAAGGAGATCATCACCAGCCCGTTGAGCACCGCCACACCGGACAAGGCGATGAAGCCGACGCCAGCGGAGATCGACAGCGGGATGTCCCGCAGCCACAGCGCCACCACGCCGCCGTCCAGCTCAAGATCAGCGGGTGGTGCGGCAGGCGACACGCTCGGTGCGGTATTCGATGGCCTGCTCGTCGCCGAAGGAACTCTTGTAGCGCAGTTGCACCGGCACCACACCGCAGTCGGCGCTCATCGGCGTCACCGCCACGACCTCGGCAATGTCCAGGTTCATCCCGTAGGTGTACTGCTTTGCCTCGGCGATCTGCGTCGGCGTGGGCACACTTTGGCGGGCCTGCATGACCTGCTGGCGGGCCTGTTCCATACGGGCGAAGGTGATGTCGCCGCCCCCGTCGGCCATGGCCAGGGAGGACGCCCCCAGCAGGGCGGCAGTCAGGAAGATGCGGGGAAGTTTCATGGCAGTCACCTCGTGGCGGTTGAAGGTGACTTCACCTTAAGCGGCCGCTGCTAACGGGAAGCTGAGGCTGGGATGACGATTCGGTTATCGAGTTCGGAGGCGGCACAAAGAGGTTTCCACCACTCATCCGTGCAATTTCCCATAGGTGAACTCTCGGCATCTGACAACTGTCTGTGTGCTGTCGGCCCACCGGGTGGGATTCATGGCCATTGGCCACCCGGACAATTCCGAATAAGTCACCCGGCCGACGTTTTCGCTCCCGCAAGGCGGGTTTCGTTCCAAGTCATGTGAAGATTGCCCATGTCCCTATCGCGTCGCCTCCCCGCACGAATTTCTTCCCTGCAGACCCGCGCCCTCGGTGCCTGTCTGTTCGTCGGCCTGCTGGCCACCGGCGCCCCGGCCCAGGCCGAGGAGCCCGCCAGCAACGCGCGCTGGGTGAACGACAGTCTGAGCACCTACGTGCGCAGCGGCCCGACCGATGGCTACCGCATCGTCGGCACCCTCACCTCCGGGCAGAAGGTCCAGCTGGTCAGCACCTCCGGCGACTACAGCCAGGTGCGCAGCGACAGCGGCAACACCGTGTGGATCGCCAGCAAGGACCTGCAGGACAAGCCCGGCCAGGCCGAGCGCCTGCCCGCGCTGGAGCAGAAGGTCACCGAGCTGACCACCCAGCTGCAGACCATCGACGATTCCTGGAAGAACCGCGTGCAGGGCATGCAGGAGACCCTGGATGCGCGCAAGAAGCTCATCGATGAACTACAGGCCGCGCGCAGCGCGCTGGACGCGGAGCTGAGCCAGGCGCGCTCGCAGCTGCGCGACGCCCAGGCACAGCTGGGCGACGAGAACAAGCAGGTGCTGATGCGCTACATGGCCTATGGCGGCAGCATCGCTGGCGCCGGCCTGCTCGCCGGACTGATCCTGCCGACCATGTTGCGTGTGCGCCGCAAGCGCAGCACCGAGTGGGTCTGACGCGTCACACACGAGACTCGGCGCAACGCCCCACCCGCTCGCGGACAAAGTCCGCTCCTACGCCTGAATCCGCTTTACGTAGGAGCGGACTCCGTCCGAGATGGCCCCGCCGCCATTCCAACCTCACCGAGGCGATTCCATCCCGAAACAATGCCGCGCCTGCGGGAACCGGCGTTCGCGCACTTCGCTGGCAAAGCGTCCGGCCGCCGCGCCGATCAGCTCGTCCAACCGCACGTACTGCTCGGCGAATCGCGGGATCTGCTCGCCGGAAAGCCCGAGCATGTCCTCGGTCACCAGCACCTGCCCGGCGCAGGCGGGTGAAGCGCCGATGCCGATCACCGGGATCTCCAGCCGCTCGCAGACCTGGCGCGCCACCGGCTCCAGCACGCCTTCGAGCACCACGCTGAACGCCCCGGCGGCAGCGATGGCATCCGCGTCGCGCAGTACCCGCGCAACGCCGGCTTCCTCCTTGCCTTGTACCTTGAAGCCACCGAGGGCATTGACCTTCTGCGGCATCAGGCCGATATGCGCCATCACCGGTATACCGCGCTCCACCAGGAAGGCGATGGTCTCGGCCATCTCCGCGCCACCCTCCAGCTTCACTGCCTGCGCGCCGCTTTCGGCGAGCACCCGCGCGGCGGCGAAGAAGGCCTGCTGCGGCGAGGCCTGGTAGCTGGCAAAGGGCAGGTCCACCACCACGCAGGCCCGTTGCGAGCCGCGGACCACTGCAGCGCCGTGGGCGATCATGGTGTCCAGGCTGACAGCCAGGGTGTGCGGCATGCCGTAGAGCACCATGCCCAGCGAATCCCCGACCAGCAGCACATCGACGTGCGGGTCGAGCAGGCGCGCCATGGGCGTCGAATAGGCAGTCAGTACGACCAGACTGCCGGGTTCGCGACGTTGGCGGATGTCCAGGATGGACAGGCGTTGTTGCGGGCGATGGCTGCTCATGGCGTTCTCCACGGATGGCTGATATTGGCCGGGGAAGACGCTACCATCGGCCCTCCATGACCCACTTCCGACAGTGAGACACGCTATGCCGTCAGCGGGACAGGATTCTCTGGCGCTTCCCGGCTTCACCTCGCTGCCCCGTCCCGTGTGGCTGCGCGCCTTTGACATGCCCGCCGGCCACCGGGTGGAGCCCCATTCCCATCCCTGGGGCCAACTGATGTATGCCGCCAGCGGCGTGCTCGAGGCGACGACCGAGGAGTACGCCTGCGTGATTCCGCCCCGCCGTGCGATGTGGTTGCCGGCTGGCGTGCGGCATAGCGCGCGGGCGCGCACGCTGGTGGTACACCGCAGCTTCTACCTGGCGCCGGAGCTGGCCGTCGGCCTGGGCCCGTGCCGCGTGCTGGAAATCTCGCCGCTGCTGGACAACCTCATCCAGCGCGCCAGCGAGTTTTCCCGCGACTACCCCGACGAGGGGCCGGAAGCCCGGCTCATGCAGGTGCTGGTGGACGAGCTGCATAGCGCGCCGGACTCCGGCCTGGCCCTGCCGCTACCCCGCGATGCCCGTCTGCGGCGCGTCACCGATCACCTGCAGGAGCACCCCGGCGAGCGCCTGGGGATCGAGGATTGGGCGCAGCGCGTCGGCGCCTCGCGGCGGACCCTGGCGCGGTTGTTCCGCGACGAAACCGGGCTGTCGTTCCGCGAATGGCGTGAACGCGTACGCCTGCTGGCCGCACTGCCAAGGCTGGAGCGCGGCGAGTCGGTGACACTGATCGCCGGCGAGCTGGGTTATGAATCCACCTCGGCGTTCATCGAGTTGTTCCAGCGCCAGCTGCACACCTCGCCCGGCGCACTGGCGCGGCAGATGCGGGCAGGGAGCCATTGCGGTCCAACTTGAGAATTTCTTATGTTCATCGCGAGAACATTGAGTTTGTCTCATGAATGGGCCGCCAGGAGAATCTCGCCATTCACTGATTCACTGGAGAGATTCACATGGCACTGGCACACAACCTCGGCTTTCCCCGCATCGGCCGCGACCGCGAGCTGAAGAAAGCCCAGGAGGCCTTCTGGAAGGGCGAGCTGGACGAAGCCGGCCTGCGCGCCGTCGGCCGCGAACTGCGTGCCGCCCATTGGCAGGTGCAGAAGAACGCCGGCATCGAGTTGCTGCCGGTGGGCGACTTTGCCTGGTACGACCAGGTGCTGACCCACTCGCTGACCTTCGGCGTCATTCCGGAACGCTTCCGCACCCATGGCGAGGCGAAGCCAACCCTGCAGACCCTGTTCGCCATGGCGCGCGGCGTCAGTGCGGGTTGCTGCGGCGCTCACGCCCAGGAGATGACCAAGTGGTTCGACACCAACTACCACTACCTCGTCCCCGAGTTCAGCGCTGACCAGCAGTTCGAGCTGAGCTGGGAGCAACTGTTCGAGGAAGTGGAAGAGGCGCGCGCGCTGGGTCACGCGGTAAAACCGGTGGTGATCGGCCCGCTGACGTACCTCTGGCTGGGCAAGACCAAGGGCAACGACTTCGACAAGCTCGACCTCGTGGAACGCCTGCTGCCGTTATACGGCCAGATATTCCGCCGCTTCGCCGCGCAGGGTGTGGAGTGGGTGCAGATCGACGAGCCGATCCTTGCCCTCGACCTGCCCCAGGACTGGAAGAACGCCTTCGAGCGCACCTACAACCTGCTGCAGAGCGAGCCGCTGAAGAAGCTGGTGGCCACCTATTTCGGCGGCCTCGATGACAACCTGGGCCTTGCCGCCGGCCTGCCGGTGGACGGCCTGCACCTCGATCTGGTGCGCGCGCCGGAGCAGTTCCCGACCATCCTCGACCGCCTGCCGGCCTACAAGATTCTCTCCCTCGGCGTGGTCAACGGCCGCAACGTCTGGCGCTGCGACCTGGAGAAGAGCCTGGAAGTGCTGCGCCACGCCCATGACCGCGTGGGGGATCGTCTGTGGGTCGCGCCGTCCTGCTCGCTGCTGCACAGCCCGGTGGACCTGGAGCGCGAGGACCAGTTGGATGCCGAGTTGAAAAGCTGGCTCGCGTTCGCCGTGCAGAAGTGCGCCGAAGTAGCCCTGCTCACCCGCGCCGTCAACCAGCCCGAAGCCCCGGAAGTCCTGGCCGCCCTGGAGCGCAGCCGCGCCGTGCAGACCAGCCGCGCCGCCTCGCCGCGTATTCACAAACCGGAGGTGAAAGCCCGCCTGGCCGCCGTCAAGGCGCAGGACAGCCAGCGACATTCGCCCTTTGCCGCACGTATTGTCAAACAGCGCGCCGGCCTGAACCTGCCGGACTTCCCCACCACCACCATCGGCTCCTTCCCGCAGACCTCCGCCATCCGTCTCGCACGGCAGGCGTTCAAGCAGGGCAAGCTCAACGTCGCTGATTACACCGAGGCCATGCACAGCGAAATCCGCCACGCCGTGAAGATCCAGGAGCATCTGGGCCTGGACGTACTGGTGCACGGCGAGGCCGAGCGCAACGACATGGTGGAGTACTTCGCCGAGCAGCTCGATGGCTACCTCTTCACCCGATTTGGCTGGGTGCAAAGCTATGGCTCGCGCTGTGTGAAGCCAGCGGTGATCTTTGGCGACCTGAGCCGTCCGCAACCGATGACCGTGAACTGGATCAGGTACGCCCAGAGCCTTACCGCGAAGGTGATGAAGGGCATGCTGACCGGCCCGGTGACCATGCTGATGTGGTCCTTCCCGCGCGAGGACGTCTCCCGCGAGGTGCAGGCACGCCAACTGGCCCTGGCGATCCGCGACGAAGTGGTGGACCTGGAAGCCGCCGGCATCCGCATCGTGCAGATCGACGAAGCCGCCTTCCGCGAGGGCCTGCCGCTGCGCCGCAGCGACTGGGGCCGCTACCTGGACTGGGCCACCGAGGCCTTCCGCCTGTGCGCCTCCGGCGTGCGCGACGAAACCCAGATTCATACCCACATGTGCTACAGCGAGTTCAACGACGTGATCGAATCCATCGCTGCGATGGACGCCGACGTCATCACCATCGAGACCTCGCGCTCGGACATGGAGTTGCTGGAGGCCTTCGAGAAGTTCGAGTACCCCAACGAGATCGGCCCGGGCGTCTATGACATCCACTCGCCGCGTGTGCCGGGCAAGGACGAGATGGTCAAGCTGCTGCGCAAGGCGGCGCAACGCATTCCCGCCGAGCGCCTGTGGGTCAACCCTGACTGTGGCTTGAAAACCCGCGCCTGGCCGGAGACCGAAGCAGCGCTGATAAACATGGTCGCGGCCGCCCGCGAGCTGCGCAAGGATGCGGCGTTGCTGGGCTGACCGGCGGGTTACGCCGCGCCGAAGATCTGCGATGAAAACCTCGCTGCGGCGATGAAAAATCGCGGACGGAGGCCGCTCCTGCGAATCCGATTTCGCGCGTAGGAGCGGACGCCGTCCGCGATCGGTCTCAGCCCGCAGCGGACCAATCTCCCGCAACGGCGCATCGATCCGGCAGATGAGCATGTCGCCGCACAGGCGTAGTCTTGAAGCCCAACGAACCGGATGCAGGACCAGACATGAAGCAACTGCTCATCATTGGCATCGGCGCTGGCGACCCCGAGTACCTCACCGTGCAGGCGATCAACGCGATGAACCGCGCGGATGTGTTCTTCCTCATGGACAAGGGCGCGAGCAAGGACAAGCTGCTCCAGCTGCGCCGGGACATTCTCGAGCGCTACGTTACCCGTAACGATTACCGCATCGTTGAGGCCGACAGCCCCGAACGCGTCCGCAAAGGCGACTACGCCGGGCAGGTGCGTGACCTCAACCAGGCCAAGCAGCAGGTGGTCGAACGCCTGATCGCCGACGAACTGCAGGACGGCCAGTGCGGCGCGTTCCTCGTCTGGGGCGACCCGTCGCTCTACGACAGCACCCTGCGCATCCTCGACGCCATCCTGCGCGAGGGCCGGGTGAGCTTCGATCATCAGGTGATCCCTGGCATCACCAGCGTGCAGGCCCTCGCCGCGCGCCATCGGGTGCCGCTGAACGCCATCGGCCAGTCGGTACTGATCACCACCGGTCGGCGTCTGGCTGAAGGTTTTCCGGATAACGCCGAGAGCGTCGTGGTGATGCTCGACGCCGAGGACACCTACCGCCAGCTGGACGACCCGGCGCTGGAAATCTACTGGGGCGCCTACGTCGGCACGCCGGACGAGGTCCTGCGCAGTGGGCGGCTCACCGAGGTGGGCGACGATATCCAGCGCACCCGACAGGCAGCCCGCGAGGCGAACGGCTGGATCATGGACACCTACCTGCTGCGTCGCCCCACCCCCGAGCACTGATGGCGCTGTTCAGCGCGAGCTGGAGAAGCGCCGGGTGGCCGTCGCGGCATTGACGGGGTGGGATGGAAAGCGAGTGAATACCAGGTCGCCCTTCACCGCATCCGACTGGGCCATCGATGTGCGCGCAGAGCTATCCGCAGAGCCGTCGGTTGCGGGCAGCGGCAACGCCTGCGGAGCTGGCGCCGCCGGGCGCGCAACTTCCGGCGCAGTAGTCGCCAGCATGCCGTCGCCGCGACGGGCCGCCGGAAACCGAGTGAACACGATGGCGCCGGCGGTGGGCACCACTTCAGCCTCTGATTCGGCCAGGTGCGTAGCGTCCGGCAGGCTGAAGGTACCCAGCGTCAGCCGATTGGGACGATAAGGCGTGAGGGTGGTGACGATGGCGTTGCCCCAGCGGTCGGTGGTGACTCCGTACTGGTTGTCGACCCCGATACCTGGGGAGTCCGCCACGTTGACGATCGCCATTGTCTCCCCCAGGCTCTGGCCCAGGGTGATACCGCCCGAATGCGCCACGACGCTCCCGGAAAGCTCACCGGTCTGCATGCGATACCCGTCACCCCGCGAGTAACCGACGCGCAGTTCTCCAGCGTTGTATTGGTAATCCAGGCTCACGTCCTGGCCCTCCCCTGAGCGCTGGTTCTGGCTGGCACTGGCGTCATAGCTGAGGCTGAAGTCGGAAAACAGGGTCCCGCTGACGCCTGCGCGACGGCTGCCGGAGTCGTTATGTGCCAGTGTCTCGTCGAGATTGAACTTCATCCGCGGCACGCCCACCGCCCCCAGGGGAATGCTGAAGGAGACGCCGACCTGGCTCTGTGCCTGGTTGAACAGGCTGTCTGTGTATTCGGCATAAAGCGAAACATCCACGTCACCCCAGGTTGCGCTGTAACCGAACTCGAGGGACGTCTCACCCTTGTCCTTTCCTCGCATCGCCTCGCGCACTACCGTCAGGTAGAGGCTGTCCGATTCCGAGAAGTACTGGTTGTAGCTGGCCTCCAGTCGGTACTTCTTCTCTGCATCGAACTCTCCGACGAAGACACCCTCCTCCCAGTCCCACCAGTAGGTCTGCTGTTGCGACACCGTCTGGCCGAAGGTGCGATAGCGCTGGTCGGGGTAATACTGCGCCAGCACATTCAGGGAGGATTCCAGGGCCGGGAATGCCTTGGCATAGCGCAGCCGTGCCATGCCGCCACGATCATTCTCGGTTCGTCGCGGGTCCTCGGCGCTGGAGAGGCTGTAGTCCACGGATAGCGTGCCCCACTCCCCCAAACTCCTGCCAATGCCCAGCGCAGCGCTGCGGTAGATGTCCGCCGCCAGGAAGCCGCCAAAGAGCGTGAGATTGCTCGGCAGGCCATACCCCACGCCGATCCGGTAGAAGGTCGGCTCCACCTGCTCGATGCCGTGGTAAGGACGAACCTTCCCCGCCGTCACGTCGTACTTCCATTGGCGGTCGTGCACCAGGTTCGGCATGACCGAATAAGGCACCCTGCGCACGCTCTCGGTGCCGTCGCTTTCCTTGATCGTGGTTTCAATGTCGCCGCTGGGATCGGGGGGGTAGACATCCTTGAGCACAAAGGATCCCGGTGAAACGAAGGTCTGATAGATCACCTCGCCGTTCTGGCGAACCTTCACTTCGGCATTGCTGTGCGCGTACCCCCTGATCCAGGGGAACGTGCCGCGCAACCTGTTCGGCAGCATGCGCTCGTCCGAAGCCAGGCTGGCACCCCGAAAGCGGATACTGTTGAACAGCGTCGATGCCGTCGCACCGTCGCCGACCGAGAGCTGGCTGCGCCAGTCGGGAATGTCCCGGTACGCCAACGCCCGTTCGGTGTACCACTGCGCCTTGCCCCAGGTTTCCTGCTGATAGACTGGCTCATAGCGAATGCGCCAGGCGTCCAGGTTGAACCCCGTGTTCAAGTCGGCATACAGACTTGCCTGCCGATCCGCGTCGGCGTATTGGCTGCCGCCATAACGGGCGTAGTTGAGGCGGTAGTCAATGAACCCCGCGGTGACCCCGTTGTCCCAGCGGCGCGTATCAGGTTCATTATTCCCATCGTCCACCTGCGAACCTGGCAGCATTATCCTCAATAACTGCGTACTCTCATCGTAGGACTTCCTTATGTTGCGCCGCTGCAACGCCGACGCCGTCAGGCAGCCGTCCTCGGTCAACTCTGAACTTTTGGCGGTTGTCTGTCTGACCTTCAGCTGCTGCAACAAACCCATTGAAACACAGATATCCAGGTCATTATCGAGCTCAATATCCAGACGCCCCTTGTAAGTATCATTAACCATCACATGGATCGATTTCACGTCGCCCCAGCACGAACTGGCCAAGCATGAAACAAAGAATAACGATAACCGCGTGAAGTAATTCATTCACCAGCAACTTCACATCAAAGTCCAAGGCAAGAAAAAGGCGCCGAAGCGCCTTCTTCTATATTGCAGGGCTGATTAACCGCGCAGTGCGGCCAACTCCGCCTGGGCCTGACGCAGCTCAGCGGTGATTTCCTTCACTTCAGCCTGTTTCTCTTGCAGCTTGCTCTGGTACTTGGCGACTTTCTTGGCGTCGCCCTTGGCCTGGGCCTCACGGAGGTCAGCCTGTACTTCGCGAACGTCGTCCTGCTTGTCGCGCAGCTTGCTCTCGAGCTTGGAGACCTTCTTCTCGGCGTCCTTGGCAACGCTGGCATCGGTGCAGTGAGCATTCACTTCACTGAGCGCTCTTTTCAGGCCAGCAAGTTGGTTGGCGTTACCATACTTCTGTGCTTGCTGGATCTGGTTTTCGATAGAAGCGCGTTTTGCTGAACAATCGGCCGATGCCACCGTGGTAAAACCTGCGCCCAGGGCGAGCACAAGCGGCAATGCAGCGAATTTAATCTTGTTCATCATGAATTCCTTTTATCAATCCTTAATTGAGCGGAAGTGGCCACTCCCACGAACATGTTAGGGTTCTGGAATTTTATTGGTACCGCCCGAAAGCCAAATGCCCTATGGAAATAACCATGGCACCCGTGGGAAATATCTCCATATTATCTTGTTACAAATCCGCACCTAACAATCCGCCCTCCTTGCAACTTCACGTAAAACCCTCTATCCAATTGCCCCCAAAATAAAAGGCCATTGGCCATGCCGCCGGCAGAAGAACAACCAATTAACTACTACATCGATGACGGCGAGGCCGGCACACGGCACTTCGTCGAGGTGGAACACAACAGCTGATTCACCTGCCAGGCGGAGCCCCGACCGGCCCGAGGGCCACGCCTGGCGCGGTCTATACTGATCCCGGCGCGCGGGAAGGAAGTGCCTGGCGCGCCCCTTTCAGCGGAGGATGGTCAATGAATGCGCCTGGTCCCGTTACCCGTCCGACGATCCTGATCGTCGACGACGCTCCAGAAAACCTGACGCTCCTCTCGGAGCTGCTCAAGCTGCTGTACCGCGTCAAGGCCGCACGCACGGGCGAAAAGGCGTTGCAGATCGCCCAGTCCGACGATCCGCCGGACCTCATCCTGCTGGACGTGATGATGCCCGGCATGAATGGTTTCGAGGTCTGCCGGCGCCTGCGCGGCGAGGCCCGTACGCGCCATATTCCGGTGATCTTCGTCACCGCCCAGGGCGCGGCCGACGACGAGATTCGCGGCCTGGAGCTGGGCGCGGTGGACTACCTGACCAAGCCGATCAACCCGCCGACCGTGCTGATGCGTGTGGACAACCAATTGCGCATCAAGGCCGCCGCCGACTTCCTGCGCGACCAGAACGACTTCCTCGAACAGGAAGTGCAGCGCCGCACCCGCGAGCTGGCTGCCATACAGGACGTCACCATCATCGCCATGGCGTCCCTGGCCGAAACCCGCGACAACGAGACCGGCAACCATATTCGCCGGACCCAGCACTATGTCCGCGCGCTCGCCGACAACCTGCAGCAGCACCCTCGCTTCACCGCCGAGCTTGACGAGGAAACCCGGCAACTGCTGTTCAAGTCCGCCCCGCTGCACGACATCGGCAAGGTCGGTATCCCGGACCATATCCTGCTCAAGCCAGGCCGGCTCACCACCGATGAATTCGAAGTCATGAAGACGCACACCACGCTCGGGCTCGACGCCCTGGAGAAGGCCGAAGAGCGCCTGGGCATGGACGTGCCCTTCCTGCGCCTGGCCAAGCAGATCGCTTACGGTCACCACGAGAAGTGGGACGGCTCGGGCTATCCGCTGGGCCTGACGGGCGATGCAATACCGGTGTCGGCGAGGCTGATGGCGGTGGCCGATGTCTACGACGCGCTGATCAGCCGGCGTATCTACAAGAACGCCATGCCCCACGAGGCCGCCGTCGAGCACATTCGCGGCCAGCGCGGCCTGCATTTCGATCCGGACGTGGTGGACGCCTTCCTCACCTTGCAGGACGAGTTCCGTCGCATTGCCGAGCAGTTCGCTGACAAGGAAGCAGCAGTGGACGCCGACGTCATGCCGGGCCGAACGGCGTAAACCTCTCACTGCAGCAAGGCAGGTTTGGAGGCCGCTTGATGGTGACCCCGCTCGGCTTTCTACAGCGACTGAAGCTCAGGACCCGGTTGGTGCTCGGGTTTGGCGGCATTCTGCTGTTTGCCCTGCTCATCGGCTTGTACAGCCTGTACGTCCAGCGAGAGCAGACGCGGCGGATCACCCAGATCTACGAAAAGGAGATGCTCGGCCTCGCCCATATCGATGCCGCCCGGGTCGCGCTGGCCAGCCTCGGCAGGAGCGTTCGCCAGGCGGTCCTCGCGGCGGAGCCCGGTGCCAGGGAACAGGCGTTGGCGCAGCTCAAGGAAACCCAGGCGATTCTACGCGAGGAGATCGAACAGGCGCGCCCGCTCATCTACCGCACCCGCGCGCAGCAGGAGCTGATACGTTTCGAGGTCGCCTACGAGGAGTACCAGGGGCAGATCGACCGGGTGCTGCAACTCAACGATCAACCCGCCAGTGCGGGCCGCTCCTCGGACCTGGCGGCGATTGCCCTGTTGTCCTCCACTGAGCTTCAACGCCCTGGCGAGGTCGCCAACCTGGCCCTCTCCGAGGTGGGACAAATCAAGCGCGCGGGGGCGGACCTGGAGGTCAATCGCGCTGCCGAGCACTTTCTGCGCAGTGTCGAGCTGACCTTCTGGCTGCTGGCGCTGTGCGTAGGCGGCGGGTTCCTCTTCGGAATCCTCATCAGCCTGTCCATTCGCCGCCCCGCCGAGAAACTCAGGCACTCGGTCGATACCCTGAGCAAGGGCGAGCTGGACGTGATGGTGCCTTTCCAGGATTACCCCAATGAAATCGGCGAGATGGCCCGCGCGATCACCGCGCTGCAATCCGAAGCACGCCAGATGGCGGACCAGCGCTGGGTAAAAACGCAGGTGGCAGTACTCAGCACCGCCATGCAATCCGTCGCTGGATCCAGCAAGCTGGGCGACCGCACCCTGGAGACGCTCGCCCCGCCCTTGGCACTGCGACGCGCCACCCTGCATGTCCACGATGAGAAGAGCGCCGAGCTGGTGTTGCTGGGCAACTACGCGCCGGGCCCGGACTCACCGGCGCGACTGCCCATCGGCCAGGGGCTGATCGGTCAATGCGCGAAACAGCGTGCGGCCATCCACCTGCTCCAGCCCGAACGCCAGGTGGAAGGCGAATGCTCTCCACCGCGGGTGCTCGACCTGCAGCCGCTGATCCATGGCGACCGCCTGGTCGGCGTGCTGGCGCTGGAGAGCCTGCAGGATTTCAGCCCGAGCCAGCGTGCCCTGCTCGACGAGTTCGTACCGCTGCTGGCGATGAACCTGGAAATCCTCGAACGCACATCCCGCACCGAACAACTGCTCAAGGAAACCCGCACGCAGGCCGAACAGATGGAATGCCAGGCCACCGCCCTGCTGGAAAGTGAAAGGCAACTGCAATACATCCTCGACTGCAGTCCGGTCAGCGTCGCCATCTCCACGCACGGTCACCTGCACCTGGTCAATCCGGCGTTCGCCACCAGCTTCGGCCTCAGCGCCGGCGACGAGGCTGCCGGGCTGTACGTCGACGAGACGGAGCGCGAAACCATCTGGAACGAGCTGGCAGCCGGCGCTCGAATGCTCGAGCGCGAGGTTCGCCTGTATGACAGCCAGGGCAACGTGCGCGACATTCTCGCCACCTACCTGCCGATGTCCCACCAGGGCGAGCCCGCCATGCTTGCCTGGCTGTACGACATCACCGAGCGCAAGCTGGTCGAGCAGGAAATGCGCCGCGCCAAGGAGCTGGCCGAGGAAGCGACCCGCGCCAAGAGCGAGTTCCTCGCCAACATGAGCCACGAGATCCGCACGCCGATGAACGTCATCATCGGCATGAGCAGCCTCGCCCTGAAGAGCGGCCTTGATGCCCGCCAGCACAACTACGTGCAGAAGGTGAATCGCTCAGCCGAGGGGCTGCTCGGCATCATCAACGACATACTCGACTTCTCGAAGATTGAGGCTGGGATGATGAGTGTGGAGCACGTCGAATTCCGCCTCGAAGACGTGCTCGAACAGTTCTCCGCGCTGGTCGGCTTCAAGGCCGAGGAGAAGTCCCTGGAGCTGTTGTTCCAGCTCCATCAGGAACTACCGACCTCGCTGGTCGGCGACCCGCTGCGCCTGGGACAGATCCTGCTGAACCTGGGCAACAACGCGGTGAAGTTCACCGAGCACGGGGACATCGTTCTCGGTATCGAGCCGGTGACGCTCGGCGCTCAGGAAGCGGAGCTGCACTTCTGGCTGCGCGACACCGGCATCGGCATGACCGCCGAGCAGTGCGGACGCATGTTCCAGTCATTCATCCAGGCCGACTCCTCCACCTCTCGCCGCTATGGCGGCACGGGGCTGGGGCTGTCGATCTCCAAGAGCCTGGTGGAGCTTATGGGCGGAAATATCTGGGTGGACAGCGAACCGGGCAAGGGCTCCGTCTTCCATTTCCATGCTCGGTTCGGCATTCCCCTCACCGCTGCCCCCCGACGCATGCTACGGGCGGACGAACTGCTTGGGGTGCGGGCCCTGGTGGTCGACGACAACGCCTCGGCCCGCGAGATTCTCTCGGGCATGGCGCTGAGCTACGGGCTGGAAGTCGATGTTGCGCGCAATGGCGACCAAGCCCTTGAATGGATCAGCGAGGCCGAACAGCGGCAGTTGCCGTACCAGTTGGTGCTGGTGGATTGGCAGATGCCGGGCATGAACGGCATCGAGGTAGTCGCGCGGCTCCACGACGGCCACTGCAAGGACGTTCCGGCGGTAATCATGGTTACCGCCTTCGGACGCGAAGAGGCGCTGGATGCCGCCCAGCAGCGCGGCGTCGAACTGGGCACGGTGCTGACCAAACCGGTGACGCCCTCCACCCTGCTGGAGTCGATCAACATTGCCCTGGGCAAGCTGAGCGCCGTCGAGCCGCGTAGCCGCGAACGCCAGAGCGCCACCGACGAGGCCATGGCCCGCATCGCCGGCAGCCGGGTGTTGCTGGTGGAAGACAACGAGCTGAACCAGGAGCTGGCGGTGGAGCTGCTGGGCGATGCCGGCATCGCGGTCACACTGGCCCGCAACGGCCAGGAAGCGCTGGACCGGCTGGCCATCGACAGGCGTTTCGATTGCGTACTGATGGACTGCCAGATGCCCGTGCTCGACGGTTACGCGGCGACCCGGGCGTTGCGCCTGCGCCCGGAACTGGCGCAACTGCCGATCATCGCCATGACCGCCAACAACATGGCTGGCGACCGTGAACTGGCACTGGCCGCGGGCATGAACGACCACATCGCCAAGCCCATCGACCCGCCCGCGATGTTCCTCACGTTGTCGCGCTGGATCGAGCCGCGGCAATCGTCGGACACTGCGAGCCCGCCGGCGCCGACCGCATCGCCCGCCAGCCCTTTGGACCTGCCGGGTATCGACTGCCGCGCCGGGCTGGCCACCTGCGCCGGCAAGACCGCACTCTACGAACGACTGCTGCAGCGCTTTGGCACCCGCTACCGGGACTTCATCGACGAGTTCCGCACCCTCGACTCGGCGGCCGACCCGACCGCCCGTCGCCGCGCCGCCCACACGCTGCGCGGTGCTGCCGCAAACATCGGCGCCCTGGCGCTGGCACAGGCCGCCATGGCACTGGAAGACGCCTGCCTGGAATCTTCCCCGGAACAACTCACCTCGCGTCTGTTGCGGGATGTGCAGGCGCAGTTGGAGACGGTGCTGGCGAGCCTGGCGAATCTCGCCGTAGCGCCGCCCACAGAGCCGCCTGCGCTCGCCATGACGGCAGCGCAGACCACCGCCCTCCTGCAGCAGCTGCACGGCTTGCTGGAACGCAGCGACACCAGCGCTGGCGAACTGATTGCCCGGCTGAGCAGCGCCTTCGCGGATTCGCCCCGAGCCGGATTGCTGCGCGAAATAACCGAAGCCACCGAGGGCTTCGACTACGACAGGGCCCTGGTGCAACTGCAACGCTTGATGAGCAACACAGCCGAGTCCCGGCAGCCGCATGCCTGAAGGCACCGCCGCAACGCATCCTGCGAGCCGCTCGCGCGCACCAGGCCGCCGGCGCCAGGTAGCGTTCAGCCTACTCACTGGGCCGGCGCCAGGCCTGCCACGGCCCGCGAACGCAGCCCGTACACCGGGTAGAGCATCGTGAAACCCACGATGGGATTGCGAGCGCCCTCCTGCCCACGTGTCCCCCGCCTGAGCAATGACCTGGCCTCAACAAGGTTACGCCGGGCGGTTTGGAGGCGACGTCGTTGGGCGGCGATCAGAACAGCAACAAGAATCCCGTCCTTCGTCCTCTATATCAGTCGGACTACGTACGAAAGAACCTGGCGAAACAACCTCTCCGAGAACATTTTCCAGAGCATCTTCGTGCTTTCCACATCATTCGCAGCCTTCTGCTTGAAGGAAGAATGCGATTTTTCCTACACTCTCTTACCCTTGTAGTCCTACGTGCGCCATCGCTAGATTCCGCTCGCCATGGTTGATCCCTGGCCGGGTGTCGCAACCCGATTGGAATTCAGGAGCGCACGTAGCGCCACCACACCGATCACCGGCTTGCCTGTCCTGTCGGCGGCTTCGGCGTGTCCATGGCGGACCGTGCGGGGAAGGCCTGTGCCTTGCCGGTGACTGCTCCTTTTCCACCGGATTGCGACCCTCGCACGGTCCGCCGCCCTATATCGCGTCGCAACGATGGGTGGCGGCTCCTTCAATGGAAAAGGAGCAAAGCAAATGCATTACCCCCCTTTCATTCTCGTGCGCCACCCGCTGCACCTTCATCGCGCCCTCCCCCTCAGAGGCGGGACGTCGGCCCCGCCCTCACTCAACGTGCACACCTGCCCCACCGGTGAACAGCCAATGCCGACACCGTCAGCCACAGGGGGAGGCAGCCAGCATGAACCCCATTAAGGATCTGGCCCACGAGCAATATGAACTGGCGTTACACAGCCTGCACCAGTTGATCGAAATGCAGCCCCATCCCATGCCTCTGGCACTGACGGAACGGATCGATCAACTGCGCGAACATCTGCAGCAGGCCTATTGGCAGGCTCGCCTCGGACAACGCATCACCCGAACGTCGATCGCCGCGACGCCCTACTGCCGCGAACTGATACTCGGACCGCACCAACGCAAGAACATCGAAGAGTTGCGCCTGGGCATGTTGGCCGCCGAGCGCAGCCTGACCGACAGCGAGAGTGGCCCACCCTGGAACGTGCTGATCTACGGCCGCAACCAGGTTGCCGAAGGTCTGCCACGCAAGGCCTACGAATGTGGCTTCATCATGCGCCTGTACCAATTGATCCAGGAATTCACGGCGCAACGCCCGTTGAGCGAATCCGCACGACTGTACAGCGCGCAACGCGCCAAGGCGTCTCGTTCACCCTGACGCAATGCAGAGTCCCGCCTGATTGTCATTATCCGAAGCAAAAAGCCCCGCCGTCGAAACCGACGGCGGGGCTTTTTCAGGACAATTCAGGCACACCACCTTGCGATGGTGTGCCCGCCCGGGTGTTACCAGTTGTAGCCGACACCTGCACCGATAGAGAACGAGTTCTGCGTATCGACGCTGCCCCCGATCTTGGCGGTCCACTTGCCGTCGTTGGTGGTGTGCGAGACACCCACCGACACCGCCGACTGGCCATTGAAGTTACCGATACCCACCGACGTGGTGCTGCCGCCGTTGACCATCGGCTGAGGCAGACTGGCGATGGCGATGGCACCCGCGATACCGGCGCTCAAGCGGTCGTCCTGTTCGTGCAGGTCCTTGCGCAGAGCGTTGTAGCGCGAATCAGACTGGCTGGCGAAATCGCTCAGTGCATCACTCACCTGACCCAGGTTGACCGCATCGGTGCGCTCGGTACCAGCGGCGACGCTGGTGATCTGCCGCTCGTTGCCAGCGCTGCCCACTGCCACGCTGTTGTCACGCTCGGCCGCCGAGTTGGCGCCAATGGCCACCGAGTTCTTGCCCTTGGCCTTGGCATTGGTGCCCATGGCCACGCTGTTGGCGCCGGAGGATTCCGCGCCGGCGCCAGCCGCCATGGAGTCCGTACCGGTAGCCTTGGGCTTGGGCAGGTTCGAGGTGTTGTTCACCTGGATCATGCCGTCGGTGCCGTTCTGCAGGTTGGTGATGTTGGTTTCGGAATTGGTCACACGGGACTTGATCTCGGTAACCGAATTGTCGACCTGGCCAACCGCATCCTGGACCTTGCTGTCGGTATAGGAGTTGGCCTGGGCCACCGCACCGTCCAACTGGCGAACGTTGACTGCATCGTTGGCCTGCACGCCATCGGCCACGTTGCTGATGGTGCGGGTTTCGCCGGTAGCCGCATTGCCCACGGAGACGGTGCCCACGACATTGTCGTTGTTCGCCCCGGAGTACTTGCCGACATACGGTGCTTCGGCGCCACGGGTACCTTGACCATCAGCGGTCGTGTCGCTGGCATTCTGGCCCAGCACCACGTTGCCCTTGCCGGCCGCCTGGGCGTTGTCACCCATGGCCAGGGCCCCGGCACCAGACGCGACCGCACCACCACCCACGGCAATGGAATCAGCGCCGCTGGCGACCGAGTCCACCTTGTTGGAGCTGGTGTGGAAGTACTTGATGCCACCGCCATTGACGATGTTGGTCACGCTGCCTTCGATGTTGGTTACGCGGCCATCGAGGTTGGTGATATCGGTGGTGTTCTGCGCCACCTGCTGGTTGG
>NZ_AMZB01000105.1 GCF_000313755.1 Pseudomonas nitroreducens TX1
AGCTACCAGACTGCTCCATCCCGCGGCAGCCATTCTACGCCGATGGGCCGGGGTGTCAATGAAAATCGGGGAAAAGTGATTTTTTATCAAATATTTAGCGTTGGTGAGGGGCGGCGGGGTGGTGATCCGGAGGCGGGATTTTCCCAGCTGTGGATAACCGAAGCGACGGTTTTTTGCATTACCATGGAGCGATTTTCCGCCGCCATTTCGGGTGGCTTCCGCTGGTGATGCAGGCACCTTCTTCGTGACTCGGCAGAGAAAGATCATCCACATCGATTGCGACTGTTTCTATGCCGCCATCGAGATGCGCGACGACCCCAGCCTCGCGGGCAAGCCGTTGGCCGTGGGTGGCTCGCCGGACAAACGCGGCGTGGTCGCGACCTGCAACTACGAGGCAAGGGCCTATGGGCTGCACTCCGCCATGGCCATGCGCACGGCGGTGAAGCTGTGCCCGGACCTCACCATCGTGCGCCCGCGCATGGATGTCTATCGAGAGACCTCGCGGGACATCCACGCCATCTTCCGCGACTACACCGATCAGATCGAGCCGCTCTCCCTGGACGAGGCCTACCTGGACGTCAGCGACAGCGAGCGCTGCGGCGGCAGCGCCACGCGCATCGCCCGGGAGATTCGCCAGCGGGTCTGGGAGACCCTGCACATTACGGTGTCCGCCGGGGTGGCGCCGAACAAGTTCATCGCCAAGATCGCCAGCGACTGGCGCAAGCCCAACGGCCTGTTCGTGGTCACGCCGGACGAGGTGGACGGCTTCGTCGCCGATCTGCCGGTAAAGAAGCTGCACGGCGTGGGCAAGGTTACCGCCGAGAAGCTGGCGCGCCTGGGCATTCGCACCTGCGCGGACCTGCGCGACTGGTCGCGTATTCAGCTGGCCAAGGAGTTCGGCAGTTTCGGCGAGCGACTGTGGGGGTTGTCGCGGGGCATCGACGAGCGTCCGGTGCAGGTGGACAGTCGCCGCCAGTCGATCAGCGTGGAGAACACCTTTGACCAGGACCTGCCGGACCTGCCGGCCTGCGAGGAGGAGCTGCCCTCATTGCTGGGTGAGCTGGAGCGGCGCATGACGCGCCTGGACACCAGTTACCGACCGGGCAAGCCGTTCATCAAGCTGAAGTTCCACGACTTCACCCAGACCACCCTGGAGCAGGCGGGCGCGGCGCGGGACCTGGAAAGCTACCGGCTGCTGCTGGGGCAAGCCTTTCAGCGTGGCAACAAGGCGGTGCGGTTGATCGGCGTGGGCGTGCGCCTGGTCGATCTGCGCGGTGCCCACGAGCAGCTCACGCTGTTCTAGCGCTTGCCGGCGGGTCAGCCTTCGGGCCACAGGCGCATGGCGCGGCCAGACACCGGCCACAGGCGCAGCTCGCCTTCTTCGGTGATATCCCAGCGCTGCACTTCGCCGAGCATCTTGAGGAACTGCTGTTCCTGCTCCATCACCAGGTCGGCGCACAGCTTGCGGGTGGCGCCGGGCTGGCTGAAGGTCAGCTGCTCGCCTTCGAGCTTGTAGCTGGCGAACCAGTGGTTGCAGCCGGCGCTGCCGTAAGCCCGGCCGTTGCCGTCCAGGGTCAGGCTGATGTGGGTGTAGTCGATCAGCGGGCGCTCGCCGACCCATTCCACGCGGTAGGTCTGCTCGGTTTGGGGTACCGGCTTGCTGGCGCAGCCGGCGAGGGCCAGCGCGGCGAAGGCGCTGGCGATCAGGGCTTTCATGCAGTCTCCTTGCTCTGGCAATCCGGGCAGAGGTGGCGATTGCCGACCTTGGCCCATCCGAGTTCGGCGATGCGCTGCTCGGCGGCGGGCTGCTGGGCAGCCTTGCCGAGGGTGGCATCGACGGCGAATTCGAAGTCCAGTGTAGCTTCGCAGCCGTCGCAATTGACCTTCCACTCGTGGATTCCCAGTTCACGGAATACCGGGCCCTTGGCCACGGCCATCCATTGCCCCGGCGGGTTGATCAGGTGGCGGACCTTTTCCACTTCCAGCGTCATGCTCAGGCTCCTGCTGCCCTTGAGGCTGACCAGCATGGTGTCGCCGGCCTTGATCGAGCCACCGACGCCGGTGACCTGGTAGCGGCCCGGAGTCAGTGCGCGGCACTCATTGAGGGTGAATTGCGGGTTGAGCAGGGTGTAGCGGAAATCGTGCTGGGCCATGGGTCCTCCGGGAAAGCGCGGCATTCTAGGGCGCGTGGCGTGCGGATGCGAGCGCCTTCTGCTCAGTTTTTCACCAGATTCACCGCTGTACCGGCTTTCCAGGCGGCGATGTTGGCCAGCGTGGTCTGGGCGATTCCGGCCAGCGCCTCGCGGGTCAGGAAGGCCTGGTGCGCCGTGATGATCACATTGGGGAAGGTCAGCAGGCGCGCCAGTACATCGTCCTGCAGCGGCTGGTCGGAGCGGTCGGCGAAGAAGATGTCGGCTTCCTCTTCGTAGACGTCCAGGCCGAGGTAGCCGAGTTGGCCGCTTTTCAGCGCCTCGATCAGCGCTGGGGTATCGACCAGTGCGCCACGGCCGGTGTTGATCAGCATGGCGCCGTGCTTCATGCGCGCAAGGCTCTGGGCGTTGATCAGGTGTTTGGTCGCCTCGTTGAGCGGGCAGTGCAGGCTGATGATGTCGGACTGCGCGAGCAACTCGTCCAGCTCGACGAAGCGGCCGCCCAGGGCCTCGATGGCGCGGTTGGGGTAAGGGTCATAGGCCAGGATGTGGCAGCCAAAGCCGCTCATGATGCGGGCGAAGACTTCGCCGATCTGCCCGCTGCCGATGATCCCGACGCTACGCCCGTGCAGATCGAAGCCGGTCAGGCCGTGCAGCGAGAAATCGCCTTCGCGGGTGCGGTTGTAGGCGCGGTGCAGGTGCCGACACAGTGCCAGGACCAGCCCTACGCCATGTTCAGCTACGGCGTGGGGCGAATAGGCCGGTACGCGCACGACGGCGAGCCCCAACGCTTGGGCGGCGGCCAGGTCGACGTGGTTGTAGCCGGCCGAGCGCAGGGCGATCAGTTTCGTACCGCCGGCCGCCAGATGTTCCAGCACCGGGCGCGACAGGTCGTCGTTGACGAAGGGGCAGACCACTTCGAAGCCCATGGCCAGGGCGACGGTGTCCTCGCGCAGCTGCGCCTGCTGGAAATGCAGCTCGAAGCCGTGGTCGCGATTGGCGGCGAGGAAGCTGTCGCGGTCGTAGGTCTGGTTGCTGAACAGGATGATGCGCATCGCTTGGATTCCGTCCTCAGTGCGTCTGGCCGGTTTCAACTTCGAGCCGGCCCTCGGTCGCTTGTGCCAGCTCGGCCATGGCCTTGTCCAGTTCGTCCAGCGCGGCTGGGGCGTCCGGTTCGTTCTGCTTGAGCAGCGTCTCGGCGCGCTGGCAGGCGGCGCGCAGCATCGGCACGCCGCAGTAACGGGTGGCGCCGTGCAGGCGGTGGATGCGTTCGAGCAGGATATTGCGGTCGTTGCGCTCACGCGCCTGGCGGATCACCTGGCGGTCCGCGGACAGCGAGGCCAGCAGCATGCCGAGCATGTCGGCGGCCAGTTCCGGCTTGCCGGCGGCAAGGCGCAGGCCTTCCTCCGGGTCCAGTACGCTGAGGCCTTCCAGGGACGATTGGGCCGGGCGTGGACGCTCATCGCGCGGCTCGCCCAATGCCAGGCCGGTCCACTTGAGGATCACCTGGACCAGTTGGCGCTCGTCGATCGGCTTGGTCAGGTAATCGTCCATGCCGCCCTGCAACAGGGCGCGCTTCTCGTTGGCCAGGGCGTGGGCGGTGAGGGCAATGATCGGCACGGGGCTGACCTCGCGTTCGCTTTCCCAGTGGCGGATCGCCTCGGTGGCCTGGCGGCCGTCCATGACCGGCATCTGCACGTCCATGAAGACCAGGTCGAAGCGCTCGCGCTGCACTGCCTCGACGGCGGCCAGTCCGCTGTCGACGGCGAGGACCTCGGCCCCCAGGTCGGTCAGCAGGGTCTTCACCAGCAGCAGGTTGGCCGGGTTGTCGTCGACGCAAAGCAGGCGCGGCGTGCGTTCCAGTACGCCGTTGACGCTCTTCTCCCGGCGGCTCGGGCGCAGGTGCAGGAGTTCATTCATGGCCTGCTGCAACTTGCGGGTGCAGGCGGGTTTGCTCTGCACCTGGGCATCGGGCAGCACATCGTTGTAATGCGCCTGCTCAATGGTCGGGCAGAGCACCAGGCTCTTGCAGCCGTGCTGTTCCAGTTCGCGGATGGACTGGCGCAGTGCCTCGGGCGGGTGGTCCGCAGCGGTCACGCCCAGCAGCGCCAGGGTGATCGGCGCCTTGTCTGCCGGCCCGTCCAGCAGGGTCTTCTGCAGCGCGGCGAGGTCGGGGAACTCGGTGACTTCCAGGCCGCAGTCTTCCAGTTGGTGGTGCAGGGCGGTACGCGTGAGTTCGTGGGGCTCGTACAACGCCACGCGCAGACCGCCGGCCAAGGCGTGGGGCAGGTCGTCGCCGTCGTCGCGGGCCTTGGGCAGGTTGAGGCTGATCCAGAATTCGGAGCCGTCGCCGGCGCTGCTTTCCACGCCGATCTCGCCGCCCATCTGTTCGATCAGGCGTTTTGAGATCACCAGCCCCAGGCCGGTGCCGCCGGCCTGGCGCGACAACGAATTGTCGGCCTGGCTGAAGGCCTGGAACAGCGCACGCAGGTCGGCGTCGGTCAGGCCGACGCCGGTGTCCTGCACGCTGATGCGCAATTGCGCGCGGTCGTCGCTTTCGTCCTCGAGCATGGCGCGCACGGCGATGCTGCCATCGTGGGTGAACTTGATGGCGTTGCTCACCAGGTTGGTCAGCACCTGCTTCAGCCGCTGCGGGTCGCCCACCAGCTGCAGCGGGGTGTCGCGGTAGATCAGGCTGACCAGCTCCAGGTGCTTCTCGTGGGCGGCGGGGGCGAGGATGGTCAGGGTGTCCTGGATCAGCTCGCGCAGGTTGAACGGGATGTTCTCCAGCACCAGCTTGCCGGCCTCGATCTTCGAGAAGTCGAGGATCTCGTTGATGATCCCGAGCAGGCTCTCGGCGGACTTGTGGATGGTGGAGAGGTAATCCTGCTGGCGGCTGGTCATCTCGCTCTTCTGCAGCAGGTTGGTGAAGCCGAGGATGCCGTTGAGCGGGGTGCGGATCTCGTGGCTCATGTTGGCGAGGAACTCGGACTTGATCCGGCTCGCCTCCAGGGCCTCCTTGCGCGCCAGGTCCAGCTCGATGTTCTGGATCTCGATGGTCTCCAGGTTCTGCCGCACGTCCTCGGTGGCCTGGTCGATGTTGTGCTGCATTTCTTCCTGGGCGCTCTGCAATGCTTCGGCCATGCGGTTGATGCCGCCGGCCAGTTCGTCCAGTTCATGGCTGCCCAACGCGGGCAGGCGGGTTTCCAGGCGACCTTCCTTGAGCTGGGCGACGCCCTGGGCGATTTGCCCCAGCGGCGCGTTGATCGCGCGGCTCATGCGCAGGGCGAGGAGGGCGGTAACGGCCAGGCCCGCGCCGATCAGCAGCAGGCTGGTGAACAGGCTGCGGTAGCCGCGCAGCAGGGTGCCGTGGTGCGACAGCTCCAGCTCGACCCAGCCCAGCAGCTTCTCGGCATCGTCGTCCGGGTCGCCGGACAGGCTGCGGTGCTTGCCCAGCACCGGCAGGAGGAAGTGGGTGGTGTCCAGGTTGCTCGCCATGCTCAGGTGCGAGCCGTCTCCACTGGGCATTGGCGTCAATATGCTGGGGCCGGCATGGACCAGCCTTTCCCGGTCCGGATTGAGGAACGTCACGGCGCGCACGTCGGGCTGGTCCAGCGCCTCGTTGGCGATGCGCTCGAGCAGCTCGTTGTTGTGGTTGGCCATGGCCGGGGCGGACAGCGGCGCCAGTTGCTCGGCGATCAGTTGGCCGCGCTCGATCAACTGGGCGTGCATGTCCGACAGCTGCACCCAGGTGAAATAGCCGCCCAGCACCAGCGCCAGCAGGCTGGTGGGCAGCAGGGTGAGCAGCAGTACCCGTCCCTTGATGCCGAGATCCTTGAACACGCGCTTCCTCCGATGCGTTTATCCCCGGCAGTGTAGCGGTTCGGACCTTCGGCGGAAGCCCTTTGCCTTGCCGGGAGCGCGTGGAATCGTGAATACTTCACGCAATTGCTAATCACTCTTATTTAATATGAATGTCATCGCTTCCTCCGGCTTGCGCCTGCTGACCATCGAGGACGACCCGACCCTGGGCGCCCATCTGGCTTCCCATTTGAGCGAACGCGGCTTCGAAGTCACCTGGTGCCAGGATGGCAACGCAGGCTTGGCCCAGGCGCGCGGCGGCGACTACGACCTGGTGCTGATGGACATCATGTTGCCCGGAACGGATGGCCTGGACATCCTCCGCACTCTGCGCCGCGAGCGCGCCGTGCCGGTGATCCTGATGTCCGCCCTGGGCGCCGAACAGGACCGCATCGCCGGTTTCTCCCAGGGTGCCGACGACTACCTGCCCAAGCCCTTCAGCCTCGCCGAGCTGAGCGTGCGCGTGGACGCGGTGCTGCGCCGTGTAGCGCTGGAGCGCGGCGGCCAGCCCCTGAACTCGGCCCCGACCGGGCTGCAGATGGACCCGCTGAAGGACGACGTCGCCCTCGATGGCCGGTGGGCCGGCCTGACCGGCACCGAGTACCGCCTGCTGGAAACTTTCCTCGGCAGCCAGGGGGAGACGCTGAGCAAGCCCTTCCTTTATCAGCACGTGCTGCACCGTCCCTTAACCGCCCACGACCGCAGCCTGGACATGCACGTCAGCCACCTGCGCCGCAAGCTGCAGGCCATCGGCTATGTGCGTCACCAATTGCACACCGTCTGGGGCAAGGGCTACGTATTCGCCGAGTCCGAGGACTGACATGCCCGGCCGCCACTCGCTGTTCTGGAAGCTCGCCGTTGCCCTCGTGGCGCTGTGCCTGTCGGTGATCTGGCTGTCGTGGAACTGGGGCAAGCAGATGGAGCGCGACAGCTACTACCTCTCCGACGCGGCGCGGCAAGTGCTCGCCGGCTATGCCGACGAGGCCCAGCAAGCCTGGCGTACCGGCGGGGCGGCAGGTGTCGATGCCTGGTTGGCGCAGATGCAGCAGCGCGAGCCGGTATGGATGGTCGCGGTGGATGCTCGCTTGCAGTCGCTCGGCACGCAGCCGCTGCCCCTGGAGGACGTGGCGCACCTGACCTTCCAGCGCGGGCTGGACTGGCCGGTGAGCTCGCGCTCGGTGAACCTTCCGTTCATCGGCATTCCCTTCCCGGACGATCCTTCGGCTGGCCGGCTGGTCGTGCAACTGCCGCAGCGCTTCCTGCCTGGCGGCCTGACCTTCCTGCGCCAGTCCCTCAGCCATGCGCTGGTGCCGGCGATCCTTGCCCTGATGCTCTGCGGGCTGATCTATCGCCGTCTGGTGCGTCCGCTCGGGCGGTTGCGCGAACACGCCAACGCCTTGCAGGCGGATAACCTCGGCTCGGTCGCCGGCCCGGAACTGATTGCCCGCCGCGACGAACTCGGGGAACTGGGGCGTGCGCTGGACCACATGGCCGAGCGCCTGCGTGGCCACGTCGACCTGCAGCGCCAGTTGCTGCGTGATCTGTCCCATGAGCTGCGTACGCCACTGAGCCGTCTGCGGGTGGCGGGCGAAAGCGCCATCGACGAGGCGGCGCTGCGCCAGCGCGTGGAACGTGAGGTGGAGGTGATGCAGCGACTGGTCGCCGATACCCTGGAGCTGGCCTGGCTGGACACCGAACGCCCGCGCGTGGAGCAGGAAGAGATCGACCTGCGCTCACTGTGGGACCTGCTGGTCGACGATGCGCGCTTCGAGGCGGGCTGGGGTTCCGAGCGCTTCCTTTATCAAGTGCCGGCGGACTGCCGAGTACGCGGTCATCTCAACGGGCTGGCGCAGGCGCTGGAAAACCTGCTGCGCAACGCCATCCGTCATTCGCCGGATAACGGCCGCATCCGCCTGAGCGGCCGGCGTGAGACCGGCGGCTGGCACCTGTGGCTGGAGGACGATGGACCGGGCGTGCCAGAAAGTGACCTGGAGCGCATCTTCCTGCCCTTTACCCGGCTTTCCGCTGCGCGCTCCGGCGGAGGATTCGGCCTGGGGCTGAGCATCGCCCGAAGCTCGCTGCGCATGCAGGGCGGCGAGCTATGGGCCGACTGCGCCGGGGCAGGGCTGCGCGTGCACCTGCGCCTGCCGGATGCGGCAGTGGCCTGAGGTGGCTGCTGGCCGCTGAACACGGCTTGTTAGGAAGTTTCGTATGGCGAGGCGTCGTTTGCCGGTATCATAGGGAGTCATCCCCTCTCGCGATCCGGAACCGAGTGCCTCCATGACCGTGCAGTACCCGACTATCGCCGATTGTGTCGGCAACACCCCGCTGGTGCGCCTGCAGCGCCTGGCCGGGGAAACCTCCAACACCCTGCTGGTGAAACTCGAGGGCAACAACCCCGCGGGTTCGGTGAAGGATCGTCCGGCGCTGTCGATGATCACCCGTGCCGAACTGCGCGGCGACATCAAGCCCGGCGACACGCTGATCGAAGCCACCTCCGGGAACACCGGCATCGCCCTGGCGATGGCGGCGGCGATCAAGGGCTACCGCATGATCCTGATCATGCCCGATAACTCCACCGCCGAGCGCAAAGCCGCCATGACTGCCTACGGCGCCGAGCTGATCCTGGTGACCCAGTCGCAGGGCATGGAAGGCGCCCGCGACCTCGCTGATCAGATGGCCCGCGAAGGCCAGGGCAAGGTACTCGACCAGTTCGCCAACGGCGACAACCCGATCGCCCACTACCATTCCACCGGCCCGGAAATCTGGCAGCAGACCGGCGGCGAGATCACCCATTTCGTCAGCTCCATGGGCACCACCGGCACCATCATGGGCGTGTCGCGCTACCTCAAGGAGCAGAACCCCAACGTGCAGATCGTCGGCCTGCAACCGATGGAAGGCTCGGCCATCCCCGGCATCCGCCGCTGGCCGCAGGAGTACCTGCCGAAGATCTTCGACGCTACCCGCGTCGACCGCGTCGTCGACATGCAGCAGAGCGAAGCCGAGGACGTGATGCGCCGCCTGGCCCGCGAAGAGGGCATCTTCTGTGGCGTGTCCTCCGGTGGCGCGGTGGCAGCCATGCTGCGCCTGTCGCGCGAACTGGAAAACGCGACCCTGGTGGCGATCATCTGCGACCGTGGCGACCGTTACCTGTCCTCGGGCGTGTTCGACTCCAACTGACATGGCCAAGCAGAGATCCGGCCTGCGCTTCCAGCCCAGCGGCGGAGCGCGCAGCCCTGCGGTACCGGTGGGCAAGAAGCAGCGCCTGGACATCGAGCGCCTGGCCCACGATGGCCGTGGCATTGCCCACGTCGAAGGGCGGACCTGGTTCGTCGACAACGCCCTGCCGGGTGAGTCGGTGGAGGCCCGCGTGCTGTCCGCTCGCGCGCAAATCGTCGACGCCCGTAGCGAACGTATCCTCACCGCCGCCGCCAATCGCCGCGCCGAGCCTTGCCCGGTGTCTGGCACCTGTGGCGGCTGCAGCCTGCAGCACCTGTCCCACGCCGATCAACTGGCGCTCAAGCAGCGCACCCTGGCCGAGCAACTGGAGCGCTTCTCCGGCCTAGTCCCGGATCAATGGGCCGCGCCGCTGGTCGGGCCGGAATTCGGCTATCGCCGCCGCGCCCGCCTCGCCGTGCGCTGGGACGTGAAGGCCAGGCGCCTGGACGTCGGCTTCCGCGCGGCCGCCAGCCAGGCCATCGTCGCCTTCGACGACTGCCTGGTGCTGGTGCCCGAGCTGCAGGTCCTCGCCCGCGAACTGCCGGAACTGCTACGAGGCTTCGCCAAGCCGCAGTGCCTCGGCCATGTCGAGCTGTTCCACGGCACTTCCAGCGCGCTGCTGCTGCGGCATATCGAACCTTTGTCCGATGGCGACCGCGCGCGACTGCTGGAATTCTGTTCGGCACGGGATGTGCAACTGTGGTTGCAGGGTGGCGGCGAACCGACGCTCTGCTGCGACGGTGTAGAAAACACCGGGAACCGCGAGCTCGGCTTCCGGCTCGAAGCCTGGAACCTGACCCTGGCTTATCGCCCTGGCGACTTCGTTCAGGTGAACGAGCCGGTGAACGAGGCCATGGTTGCCCAGGCGCTGGACTGGCTGAAGCCGGACAGCGACGAGCGCGTGCTGGACCTGTTCTGCGGCCTGGGCAACTTCGCCCTGCCGCTTGCGCGCCAGGTGCGCGAGGTGGTTGGCGTGGAAGGCGTGCAGACCATGGTCGCGCGCGCCGCCGCCAATGCATTGGCCAATGGCCTGGCCAATACCCGGTTCCATCAGGCGGACCTGACGAAACCGCTTGCCGCCGCCCCCTGGGCGGCGGAGGATTTCACCGCCGTGCTGCTCGACCCTCCGCGTGACGGAGCCTTCGAACCGGCGCGGCAGATGCGTTCACTGGGCGCGGAGCGGGTACTCTATGTGTCCTGCAACCCGGCGACCCTGGCACGTGACGCTGGCGAACTGGCCCGACAGGGTTATCGTCTCAAGCGTGCCGGCATCCTCGACATGTTCCCGCAGACGGCCCATGTCGAGGCCATGGCTTTGTTCGAGGCAGGCTAGGAAGGCTTGCGCAATCCGACCGGCTCAAGCAAGAAAGGCCGGCGCAGTGAGCGGTGTGTTGTGGCGCACCGTGGGGAAGGGTAGACACGATGGTACAGGTGAGAGCGCACCAGCCGGTCAACACCGACGGCAGCATCAATCTCGAGGCCTGGCTGGACCATGTCCAGACCCTGGTCCCGGGCCTGGATCGCAAGGTCCTGCTGGAAGCCTGCGAGTTCGCTCGCGAGGTGGAAGACAGGGCTGTCAGCACGGCTGACAACTCCTGGGCGGACGGCACTTCAAGCTTCCAGACGGGCCTGGAGATCGCCGAGATCCTGGCGGACCTCAAGCTCGACCAGGAGTCGCTGGTCGCCGCGGTGATCTACCGTGGCGTGCGCGAAGGCAAGGTCAAGCTCGAGGACGTGGCGCAGCGCTTCGGCCCTGTCGTCGCCAAGCTGATCGAAGGCGTGCTGCGCATGGCTGCGATCAGTACCAGCCTCAACCCGCGGCAGTCCCTGGTGCTCGGCACCCAGGCGCAGATCGAGAACCTGCGCAAGATGCTGGTGGCCATGGTCGACGACGTGCGCGTCGCGCTGATCAAGCTGGCAGAGCGCACCTGCGCCATCCGCGCGGTGAAGAACGGCGACGAAGAAAAGCGCATGCGCGTCGCCCGCGAGGTGTTCGACATCTACGCGCCGCTGGCCCACCGCCTGGGTATCGGTCACATCAAATGGGAACTGGAGGACCTGTCCTTCCGCTACCTGGAACCCGATCAGTACAAGCAGATCGCCAAGCTGCTGCACGAGCGCCGGCTGGATCGCGAGCAATACATCGCCACCGTCATGGGGCAGCTCAAGGAAGCCCTGGCCGCCACCGGCATCAAGGCGGACCTCTCCGGGCGCGCCAAGCACATCTATTCCATCTGGCGGAAGATGCAGCGCAAGGGCCTGGACTTCAGCCAGATCTACGACGTGCGCGCCGTGCGCGTGCTGGTGCCGGAAATGCGCGATTGCTACACCGCGCTGGGCATCGTGCACACCCTGTGGCGGCACATTCCCAAGGAATTCGACGACTACATCGCCAACCCCAAGGAGAACGGCTACCGCTCGCTGCACACTGCGGTGATCGGCCCCGAGGGCAAGGTGCTGGAAGTGCAGATCCGCACCCATGCGATGCACGAGGAAGCCGAACTGGGCGTCTGCGCGCACTGGCGCTACAAGGGCACCGACGTCAAGGCCAGCTCCAACCACTACGAAGAGAAGATTTCCTGGCTGCGCCAGGTGCTCGAGTGGCACGAGGAACTGGGCGACATCGGCGGCCTGGCCGAGCAGCTGCGGGTGGATATCGAACCCGATCGGGTCTACGTCTTCACCCCCGACGGCCACGCCATCGACCTGCCCAAGGGCTCTACGCCGCTGGACTTCGCCTACCGCGTGCATACCGAGGTCGGCCACAACTGCCGTGGCGCCAAGATCAACGGTCGCATCGTCCCGCTGAACTACAGCCTGCAGACCGGCGAGCAGGTGGAGATCATCACCGGCAAGCAGAGCGGGCCGAGCCGCGACTGGCTGAACCAGAACCTGGGCTACGTGACCACGTCGCGGGCGCGGGCGAAGATCGTCCACTGGTTCAAGCTGCAGGCGCGCGACCAGAACGTCGCCGCGGGCAAGGCCATGCTCGAACGCGAGCTGGCCCGCTTGGCGCTGCCGCCGGTGGACTTCGAAAAGCTCGCCGAGAAGGCCAACTACAAGACCGGTGAAGACCTGTTCGCCGCGCTGGGTGCCGGCGACCTGCGTCTGGCCCATGTGGTCAACTACGCGCAGCAACTGGTGGAGCCCGAGCGCGGTACCGAGCAGTTGGAACTCATCCCGCGCAAGCCGAGCAAGATCGGCCACGGCAAGCGCGGGGACATCCAGATCCAGGGCGTCGGCAACCTGCTCACGCAGATGGCCGGCTGCTGCCAGCCGCTGCCGGGCGACCCGATCGTCGGCTACATCACTCTGGGCCGTGGCGTAACCATCCACCGCCAGGACTGCGCTACTGCGCTGCAACTGGCCGGTCGCGAGCCGGAGCGGATCATCCAGGTCAGCTGGGGGCCGGTGCCGGTCAGCACCTATCCGGTGGATATCGTCATCCGCGCGTACGATCGTTCCGGCCTGCTGCGCGACGTCTCGCAGATGCTGCTCAACGAGCGCATCAACGTGCTGGCGGTGAACACCCGTTCGGACAAGGAAGACAACACCGCAATCATGCGCCTGACCATCGAGATCCCCGGTCTTGACTCGCTGGGTCGCCTGCTGGCGCGTATCTCGCAGCTGCCCAACATCATCGAGGCGCGGCGCGACCGTGGCGCGGGAGCCAAGGATGCATAAGCTCGAAGACCTGCTTTACCTGATGGCCCGGCTGCGCGACCCGCAGCATGGCTGCCCGTGGGATCTGAAGCAGAGCTACGCGACCATAGTCCCGTACACCCTCGAGGAGGCCTACGAGGTTGCCGACGCCATCGAGCGTGGCGACTTCGACCATCTGCGCGAGGAACTGGGCGACCTGCTGTTCCAGGTTGTCTACTACGCCCAGTTGGCGCGCGAAGAAGGGCGATTCGAGTTCGACGCGGTGGTCGATGGCATCACCACCAAGCTGATACGTCGTCACCCCCATGTCTTCCCCGACGGTGACCTGTATGGCGAGTCGGACCCGGCGAAGCTGGCGGAGGCGGCAGTCAAGCAGCGCTGGGAAGCGCTCAAGGCCGAGGAGCGCGCCGCCAAGGCCGCCGAGCCGGTGCAGCTGTCCCTGCTGGACGACGTGCCCCATGCGCTGCCAGCGCTGAGTCGCGCCGCCAAACTGCAGAAGCGCGCCTCTCAGGTCGGCTTCGACTGGGCCGACGCCCTGCCGGTGGTGGACAAGGTGCGCGAGGAGCTGGATGAAGTGCTTGAAGCCATGGCCGGCGGTGACACCGATGCCCAGGCGGAAGAGGTGGGCGACCTGCTGTTCGTGGTGGTCAACCTGGCGCGCAAGCTCAAGGTCGATCCGGAAACCGCCCTGCGTGCCGCCAACGCCAAGTTCGAACGGCGCTTCCGCTACATCGAGACGGCGCTGCGCGACCAAGGCCGTACCCTGGAAGACAGTAACCTGGAAGAGATGGACGAGCTGTGGGGCGTTGCCAAGCGCGATGAGAAGAATCCGCTCAGCTGTGGATAAGTTCTTGTCATGCTGAGACGTCGCCCATGAAAAAGCCTCGCAATGCGGGGCTTTTTATTGCTCTACGTAGGCGCGAGCTTGCTCGCGAACCCCTTGATGCCGGAGCTGCCGGGAAATCTGTTCGCGAGCAAGCTCGCTCCTACAGAAATATCGATCAGCCGAACAGCCAGCGCAGGATGAGCACCAGCACCGCTACCGCGAGCAGCGGCCGGCCGATGCGGTAGGCCTTGGGATAGGCGCGTTTGAACACCTTCACCTTGCTGCCCACGGCGTTGCCGAAACGGATCAGCACCGAGTAGGCCTGGTTGATTCCGCCAACGCGCTCGCCCTCGACGTTCTGCGGCGCCGTGGCGCGTCCGAGGAAGGCACTGACGCGACGGTTGATGCGGGTCAGCAGCGGCGACTTGAGCGGGCGCTCGATATCGCAGAAAAGGATCAGGCGCGATTCGTCCGTTTCGTTCTTCACCCAATGGACGAAGGTCTCGTCGAACATCACGTCCTGGCCGTCGCGCCAGGCGTAGGGCTGGCCGTCGACGAAGATGCGGCAGTCCTCGGAGTTCGGCGTGGCCAGGCCCAGGTGGTAGCGCAGCGAGCCGCCGTAGGGGTCGCGGTGCTTGTTCAGGTGGCTGCGCGGCGGCAGGCGGGTGAACATCGCCCCCTTGACGTTGGGGATGCTGCTCACCAGCTCCACGGTCTTCGGGCAGAGTTGCTGCGCCGAGGGCAGCGGGCCGTCGTACCAGGTCAGGTAGAAGCGCGTCCAGCCCTTCTTGAAGAACGAGCCGAACCCGGCTTCGTTGTTGTTCAGGGCGTCGCGGATGTAGCCCTCGTCGAACAGCTTCTCGGCTTCCTCGCGGATCATCTGCCAGTTGTCGCGCAGCTTGTCGAGCTCGGGGAAGCGCTCGCGGTCCAGGTAGGGCTTGGACGGCACGCTGGAGTTCAGGTACATCAGCGAGTTGTACGGGGCGAACCAGGCGGAGTGGTTCACCACCTGGCGCAGGAAGGGCAGCCGCACCTTGCCGCGCAGGTGCACATAGAGGATGGCGACGAGGAAAAGGGCCAGTATCGCGAGAACGATGAGCTTCAGCATGGAGGTTACGAGTCCGCTCCAGATGAGTGATTTCGAGCCAGGCACTTGCGCTGCGCTGGCACAGGCCCGAGGATTATACCCCCTGAGGATGATCCGGCCGCACCTATGCGTTGGTCTGGGATGTGTCCTGCAACATTATGGGCTGTTGGAGAGCCTCGATTCATGAGCATGTCATTGCGTGATCAGTTGCTGAAAGCCGGGCTGGTCAACGAGAAGCAGGCCAAGCAGGCCGGCAAGCAGAAGCAGAAGCAGCAGCGCCTGGAACACAAGAACCAGGTGCAGAAGGACGACAGCCAGCGTCAGGCGGCCCTGCAAGCCCAGGCCGAGAAACAGGCCCGCGACGCCGAGCTGAACCGCCAGCAGCAGGAAAAGGCCGAGAAGAAAGCCAAGACCGCTCAGATCAAGCAATTGATCGAGGGTACGCGCCTGCCCAAGCTCGAGTCCGACGATTACTACAACTTCGTCGACAACAAGAAGGTCAAGCGCATCGCGGTCAACGACCTGATCCGCGACAAGCTCAGCCGCGGCAGCCTGGCCATCGTCAGCTACGACGGCCGCTATGAGATCGTGCCGCGTGACGCCGCGCTGCGCATCCAGGAGCGCGACGAGCGCCGCATCATCGTTCTCAGCGTGCCCAGCGGTGAGCCCGACGAAGACGATCCCTACAAGGATTACGTTGTGCCCGACGACCTCATGTGGTGAGGTCGTTCAGCCAGCGGGATTCAGTTCCACCTCCACCCTGCCGAACAGCGCCTGCGCCGACAGCGGCGTGATGGCGCGCAGACGGTCCAGCCGGAGTTCCCGGCTGGCATCGTCGACCCGCACCTCCAGCGTTTCCTCCTGCACGCCATCCGAGCTTCGCCGGGTGTGCGTGGTGAAGGCCTGGGCGTCGAACGCCAGGCCGTCACGCAACTCGATACGCAGCCAGTAGCGGTACAGGCAGGCGATTTCCAGGTAATCGTGGAGATCGCAGTGCAGCGGCTGGTAGTCGCTCATGCCTCCCGCCCTATTTCAGATCGGCAAGGGCGGCGCCGAAGTTCAGATGTAGCACCTGCCCATCGACCACCAGCGCCGGTACGGATTTCACCCCAGCCGCTTCGGCTTCGGCAACGCGTGGCGATTGCCCGCCCAGATGTACGACTTCGACTTCGCGGTTCAGCAGCGGCAGCAGCGCGCGCTCGGCTTCGAGGCAGACGGGGCAACCAGCATGGTAATAAACGGCTTCGCTCATGATCGTTCTCCTGATGTGATATCGATGCGATACCAAATTAGTCTGCGATCGAAAAGAAGCTTCTGTCAAACTGGTTTTTGATCGATACTATCTATCGGAGGGATCAGCCATGACCGATACGCCCCTGTACGACTACCTCGAACGCATCGCCAGCCTGATGCGCGCCTGGGCGCGCGAGCAGCCGCTGATGGCGGATCTGCAGCCGATCCAACTGAGCGCGCTGAACTACCTGGCGCGCTGCAATCGCTATTCGAATACCCCGCTGGGGGTGACGGATTTCCTCGGGCTGACCAAGGGCACGGTATCCCAGTCGCTCAAGGCCTTGGAGGCCAAGGGCCTGATCGAGAAGCGCCCGGATGCGCAGGATCGTCGCAGCGTGCATCTGGAACTGACGACGCAGGGCAGGGGACTGATCGATGCCCTGGTACCGCCGGCTTTCCTGCGTAATGCGGAGGAGGCCATGGGGGCGCGCGGCGAGTTGCTGGTCGAACTGCTGCGGGAACTGCTGGGAGCCGTGCAGCGTCAGGAAAACGTGCCGGGCTTTGGTCTGTGCCGGACCTGTCGTTTTCACCAGAAGCGGGAGGACGGTGCGCACTGTGGGTTGACTGGGGAGCCGCTGGAGGCGGGCGCTGGCGAACTGATCTGCCGCGAGCATGCGCAACCCGACCAGGCCGCCTGAGCTTTTCGTAGGAGCGAGCTTGCTCGCGAACCGCCTGGCTCCGAAGTTGCCGTAAAGTTTTGTTCGCGAGCAAGCTCGCTCCTACAAGGTTTGCCATGAATCGCGGGCATGAAAAAGCCGGGCATAGAGCCCGGCTTTTTCGTGGCACAGCGTGGCTATCAGAAGCGATAGGTCATCTGCGCGGTCAGGCCGTGGGCGCTGTTGTCGTACTTGGCGCTGTAGGCGGGCTGCAGTTGCGTGCCGGCCAGTTCCTGACCGTCCTGCTGGTTCACGCCGGCGGTGGATTCCCACAGATAGGCGTAGGCCACGTCGATGGTCATGTCGGCGTTGGGCGAGTAACCGGCGCCCAGGGTGAAGATCTTGCGATCACCCACCGGGATGCGGACGTTGCGGTGCTCGTTAGTGGTCGGCGATGGATCGTAGGCGAAGCCGGTACGCAGCACCCACTGGTCGTTGAACTGGTAGGAAGTACCGATCGCGGCGGACCAGGTGTCGTGCCAGCTCAGGTCCTCGCCAATGGTATCGAAGGCGGCCAACGGAGCACCGGTATTCTGCACTTCGATGGACTTCAGACGGCTCCAGCGCGTCCAGGTGGTGCCGCCGTAGACGGTCCAGCGGTCATCCAGCTTCTGGGTGATGGACAGGTCCAGGGACTCGGGCAGGGTGATGTCCAGGCTGGCGTCCATACGCGAATCGAACAGGCCACCCGGGGAGTTGGATACGGTGGTGTGGCCGTCGAGCTTGTACTTGACCTTGGAGTGGTAGGTCGCGCCGAGCGAGGTGCTCTCGGTCGGGGTGACCAGTACGCCGACGTTGAAGCCGGCGGCGGTATCGTCGCCCTTGATGCTGATCTTGGTGTCGTCGCCGTTGCCGCCGAGGGCGCCGTTCAGCGCGCCGGTGTTCAGGTAGTTCTCCAGCTTGCCGTCGATGCGGTTGATGGTCGGGCCGAAGCCGACAGCCACCACGTCGTTGAACTTGTAGCTGATGGTCGGCTGGACGGTGATCACCTGGACCTTGCTGTAGGAACCGTGGGAACGGCCCTGGAAGCCACTTTCGTAGTCGTTGATGATGCCGTAGGGCACGTAGATGCCCAGGCCGACGCTGACCTTGTCGTCCAGCGGGGTGGAGAAGTAGCCGAAGGGAACAGCGGCAACCGGGACGGAGTCGCCCTTGTTGGAGCCCGAGGCGCTGCTGTGGGCGTCGCTGATGTCGTCCTTGGCGGACACCACGGCCAGACCGCCGCTGACTTCAGTTCGCTTGAGCTTGGAAATGCCGGCAGGGTTGCCGTAGATGGTGCTGGCGTCCAATGCCGAGGAAGCGCGGCCCGCGTAAGCGGTACCGGCGCCGCTGGCGCTCTGCTCGTTGATGGCGATGCCGTTGGCAAACACCTGGGCGGAGGCAGCGCTAATGGTCAGTGCGAGGGTGGTCTTGAGCCATGTTGTTTTCATTGTAAGAGCAACTCCTGTGTTTATCGGCGCGCAAGCTACCAAGATTCCCGGGTCTTGGGTAGTGGTCGGCAGGCGCTCTACCTTGGGCTTCGGGGCTCAAACGAGCGTTCCATCTGATTGATGTCCGTTCGTCGCTGTATGTAAATTATTTCTGACCGATTGGTCACCATTCGGGCGTGAAGTATTCAGGCGACTCGACTGAGATTTCCGACGTAGCTGTGCCAGGCATCGACGAAGTCGTGGAGGCGCCCATGAGGGTGGAAAACCTGGCGCCATACCCGGGCCAGTTCCATGGGGTCGTCCGTCAGCGGCAGGGCCAGTCGCTCCGCCTCCACCAGCATCCAGGCGATGGCGGTGCTGTAGCGCAGGTTGACCGTGAGTTCGAGATGCGGTGCGTCGAGGAAGGCGTGCTGGCTGGCCAGCCCTCTCACGCGGCTGGCCAGCTCGGGGTCCAGCGCCAGGAATCCATCCCAGAGCGTCTGGTGCCGTTGTTCACCGATGCGATACAGCCCGTGGCCATGGCTGTCATCGAGGGCGCTCCCCAGCGCCGACTGACAGGCCGCTGCCCCCAGCAGCAGCGATTCGGCCGCGACACTGTGACGCCCCAGGTACTGCAGGGTAGGGCGGATCACATACTGGCAGAGATCATTCGCGGCGATTCCCATGACATCCTCGTCATCAATGGCCGGCGGGGCTGGGCGTCTTGGCAGCTTCTGATGATTATCCTCGGCCCCGCCGGAAGCGGACTTAGCCGCTCGAATTGAAGTGTAGTGCGATGAAGATGATGTAAAGGTCTGTTTTTAAATTGTTTCGTCGGCGCAGAAACCCTTCATATTCCTTCTGGCAATTAGATGCTCGGCGGTAACTCCGGCATTGCAGCGAGCTTCTCCTCGGCCTCTTCGTGGCCCTGGTCCGCTGCTTTCTGGTACCAGACGCGCGCCTGCGCCGGGTTCTTCGCCACGCCGCGGCCCTTGGCGTAGCTTTCCGCGACCTGGAACTGGGCATCCACATCGCCTTGCTCCGCCGAGAGCAGGTAGAGGGCGAAGGCCTTCTTGTAGCTGCGGGTCACACCGGTGCCGTTCTCGTACATGATCGCGAGGTTGAATTGCGCGTCCTTGTCGCCTTGGTCGACGGCTTTCTGGTACCAGAACACCGCCTTGGCCGGGTCCTGTTCCACGCCGTCGCCGTTGTCATAGGCGTTGCCCAGGTTGTATTGGGCGCAGGCATGGCCCTGCCTGGCGGCCTTCTCGTACCAGTACGCGGCTTTTTCATAATCCTGGTCGTACTCGTCGCTGCCGGCGTCGTATTCCAGGCCGAGGGTGTACTGGGCGCTGGCATGGCCGGCCTTGGCGGCCTTCACCAGGTCCTCGCCATAGAGATCGGACCATTCGTCCTGGATGGCGCAGGGGGTTGCTTCCAGTTCTGCGGCCTGGACGGGGATGGCACTGCACAGGCCCAGCAACAGACTGGCGAACAGGGTTTGGCGGATGCGCGAAGGCATGGGATCACTCCTTTGAAGAATGGGCACGAGTCTGACCGATGCCCTGACACCTATCCATAGGAACGGAAGGCGGTGGTGTGAAGCGCCTTCCGTTTTTCCCGCCAGAGCGGGCAGATCAATCGCCTTTGGCCACCGGGCGGCGGGCATCGGTAATCCACTCGCTCCAGGACCCGGCATACAGGCGACCCAGCGGGTAGCCCGCCAGGCTCAGGGCGAACAGATTGTGGCAGGCGGTGACGCCGGAACCGCAGTAGGCCACCAGTTCCTCTGCCGGCCGCCCACGCAGCAGGGCGGCGAAACGCTGGTGCAGGTGTTCCGGGCGCAGGAAGCAGCCATCATTGCCCAGATTGTCGGTGAAGGCTGCGCACTGGGCTCCGGGGATGTGTCCGGCGACGGGGTCGATGGGCTCGATCTCGCCACGAAAGCGCGGCAGGCCGCGGGCGTCGATCAGCGGCAGTTCGGCATCGCCCAGCTTCATGGCCAGTTCGTTGGCGCTGATCAGCAGGCGGTTGTCCGGCTCGCCCTTGAAGTCGCCGGGGCGCAACGGCGTTTCGGCGGTGGTCAGACGCAGGCCGGCATTGCGCCAGGCGGTCAACCCACCGTCGAGCAGATAGACGCCCTCGCTCTTGCCCAGCCATAGCAGCAGCCACCAGGCGCGAGCGGCAAAGGCGCCAGGGCCGTCGTCATACAGCACCACTTCGCTATCGGCATTCAGGCCCCAGGCGCGCAGGTGTTCCAGCAGGTGCTGGGGATCGGGCAGCGGATGGCGCCCCGTGACGCCCGGAATCACCGGCGCGGAAAGGTCGCGGTTGAGGTCGGCGAAATGCGCGCCGGGGATATGGTTTTCCTGGTAGCTGCGCGCGCCATAGGCCGGGTCTTCGAGGGCGAAGCGGCAGTCGAGCAGGACGAGATTCGGGTCATCGAGGCGGGCGGCCAGTTGCTCGGGCGTGAGCAGGCGGGCTTGGGTCATGGGCGCGTTCCTGTGTCGTGACGGGGCTTTGGCGCATCATAAGGCTTGTACGATGAAAAGTTGGTGGGAGTTGGCGAACATGTACAACCAGCATCCGGCACCGCGCAAGGCGGGCCCGCTGCGCGTCGCCCTGGTGGGACTGGCGACCGTTCTGATCACCCTGGGCTACAGCGTCCGGGTCCTGGCGCTGGGCGCCATCGGCCGGCTGCGCCGCGCCAAGGTCGACGGCTTCACCCGCGACTGGTCCGGCAGCCTGCTGCGCCTGACGGGCGCGCGCCTGAGCCGCCATGGCGAGGTGCCCGACTTCGGCGATGGCCGTCGCTACATGATCCTCTGCACCCATTCGAGTTTCTACGATATCCCGGCGATCTTCGTGACCCTGCCGGGCTCGATCCGCATGCTCGCCAAGCGCGAACTGTTTGCCGTGCCGGTGTGGGGCGCGGCCATGCGTGCGGCGGAATTCCCGTCCATCGACCGGCACAACCGCCACCAGGCCATGGCCGACCTGGCGAAGGCGCGGGAAATGATGGAAAGCGGCATCGTGCTCTGGGCCGCGCCCGAGGGTACCCGTTCCAAGGATGGCAAGCTGCAGCCGTTCAAGAAAGGCTGCTTCCGCCTGGCCCAGCAGACCGACGCGATCATAGTCCCGGTGGCTATCCGTGGCATCCAGCAACTGCTGCCGGCCGGTGGCCTGAAACTGAACCTCGGCATGCCGGTGGAAGTGCATGTCGGTGCGCCAATCGACTCCACCCAGTTCACCGAGCGCGGCATCGAGGCGCTGATGAGCGAGGTACGCGAGCGCATGCTGGAACTGCTGGACCCCAGTGCCGCACCTGCTCCGGCGCCTGCCCTGAAGGAACAGACGCCGGCCTGAGGTGCCAGCGGGGCTGGATTCTTCAGTGGATGGGCAGCCGGCCGATACGGTCGTTTTCCAGGCTGCCCAGGTAAAGCACGCCGTTCACCGGCTTGGCCGAGGTCACCATGCGCAGGTGCTGGCCGCTGGTGTCATGCAGACTGCGCACGATCTCGCCTTTCTCGTTCACCTGGATAACCAGGCCATAGGCCACCGGCTTGGGCAGGACGGCGCGCGGCAGCTTGGTGAGCTGGCGTTTCAGCCAGGGCATCTGCTGGATCACATCTGCGTCGGCCTTGCGCGGCGAGGGCAGGGCGACCCAGAAGGTGCCGCTGCGGTCGCTGGCGAGGTTATCCGGCAGGCCCGGCAGATTGTCGATGAACACCTCGTGCTGCCCGGCCCTCTCGCCCTTGAGCCAGTAGCGGGTGATGCGGTATCGGTAGGTCTCGTTGACCAACACGAAGTCCTCGTTCTGCGACAGCGCCACGCCATTGGCGAAGTACAGGTCCTTGAGCAGCGTCTCGGTCCTGCCGGTGGCCGGGTCGTAGCGCAGGAGGCGGCCGTGGGGGCGGGCTTCGAGCAGATCGAGGATGTAGTCGGGCTGGTGAAAACGGCTGGACGCGTCGCTGAAGTAGATGCGGCCATCGCTGGCGATGTCCAGGTCGTCGGTGAAGGCGAAGGGAACGCCATCGGCCGAATCGCTCAGCACGCGCATCCTGCCTTGCGGGTCGACCTGCAGCAGGCCTTTCCAGGCGTCGGCGACTATCAGGTTGCCGCTCTTGTCGAACGCCAGGCCCAGCGGGCGACCGCGGGTCTCGACGAAGGTTTCGGCCTTGCCGTCGGCGCCGATGCGCACGATGCGCCCGTCATCCAGCCCGGCGAACACCCGGCCCTGGCTGTCCACTGCCGTGTCCTCCGGGCCGACGATCTGGCCCTGAGCGAGCAGTTCGGCCTTCATCAGGGTGTCATTGGGTTCCATTACGCCGGTCATCGCTGGCGCCTTGGGCGGCGTCCAGGCCAGCGGGTCGATGGGGCTGGGCGTGAGCGCCAGGTAGACCGCCAGGGCCAGGACCAGCACGACGACCAGTCCGAGAAGCTTTTTCATGCGCGAGTTGCCTTCTTGTAGTTGTGGACGGGGCAAAGCGTAGAAGTTGCCATGCAGTCGTCACGGACCGATGGCCGAGTGGAATGCTCGCACATCCTGCATCTCTATATACTGCGCGCACCGAAACGAAGGAGATGTTCGTGACCATCCTCGATATACAGTGGATTCGCGACGATGCCACCCTGGAGCGCAAGTGCCAGGACTGGAAAGAACTGCCCTACCTCGCGCTCGATACCGAGTTCATGCGTGTCGATACCTTCTACCCGGCCGCCGGGCTGGTGCAGGTGGGCGACGGCAACGGCGTGTGGCTGATCGACCCGCTGCTGATCCGCGACTGGTCGCCGTTCGCCGCCGTGCTGGAGTCGCCGCTGGTAGTCAAGGTGTTCCACGCCTGCGGCGAGGACCTGGAGGTGTTCCAGCGCCTGACCGGCAGCCTGCCGCAGCCGCTGTTCGACACCCAATTGGCCGCCGCCTACCTGGGCATGCCGCATTCCATGGGTTACTCCAAGCTGGTGCTGGAAATCCTCGGCCTCGACCTGCCCAAGGACGAAACCCGCTCCGACTGGCTGCAGCGTCCGCTGACCGACATGCAGGTACGCTACGCCGCTGAGGATGTGCAGCACCTGGCCGAAGTCTACGTGAAGCTCGCACCACGCCTGAGTGACGAAAAGCTGCAGTGGCTGCTGGCCGATGGCACCGACCTGACCAACAACCAGAGCCGTGTCAGCGATCCGCAGCAGGCCTACCTCGACGTCAAGCTGGCGTGGAAGCTCAATCGCCAGCAGTTGGCCGTGCTGCGCGAACTGTGCGTCTGGCGCGAGGAACAGGCGCGGCTGCGCAACAAGCCACGCAACCACATTCTGCGCGAGCACACGCTGTGGCCTCTGGCGCGCTTCCAGCCGGTCGACAAGGTCGCCCTGGCGCGCATCGATGACATGCACCCCCGCACCGTGCGCCAGGACGGCGACACCCTGATCGCACTGATAGCCCACGCGGCGAAACTGCCTGAAGCGGCCTGGCCTGAAACCCTGCCCGAGCCGCTGCCGCGCGAGATCACCCCGGTGCTGAAGAAACTGCGCGAAGTCGGCCAGAAGGAAGCCGAGCGCCTGGAGATGGCGCCCGAACTGATGCTGCGCAAGAAAATCCTCGAAGCCCTGCTCAAGACCGGCTGGCCCAACGGCCCCTATCAATTGCCCGATTCGCTGCAAGGCTGGCGGCGCGAGCTGATGGGCCAGGCCCTGCTCGACAGCCTCGCCCAGCCCGACGAATGACGCGGCCTACTCGATAAAGCGGAAAGAACCGACATGAAACGCATCTGCTCCATCTACAAGAGTCCGCGCAAGAACGAGATGTACCTGTACGTCGACAAGCGCGAAGCCCTCAGCCGTGTGCCCGAGGCGCTGCTTGCCGCGTTCGGCGCGCCGCAGCACGCCTTCGACCTTGTCCTGAGCCCCGAACGCCAGCTGGCCCGCGAGGACATCCACCTGGTGCTGGAGAATATCGAGAAACAAGGTTTCCACCTGCAGATGCCGCCAGCGGAGGAGGAGTACATCCAGCACCTCCCCGAGGAATTGCTGCGGCGGAACGACCCGGTCTGATCGCGGCTGTGTCGTCGTGCCGCTCAGGTCGCGCATCCGCCCGGTGGTGGCACTGTGCAAGTGCGCGGCTTGAGCGCATTATGCAGGGGTAAAAAGGGTTCAACGGAGCGGAACGCTTGGTCTCTGGCTGTGTCTATAGCCGCCTGACTTCCCTAGAACTGATGACGATTGCCCCAGGGAAGCTCCCTTGAAGCGAGTCCAGATGCGCCAGCCGGAAATACTCCACCGTTCGAAGCGAAAGGCCTGACCATGCGCCTGCTCGTACTCGATCGCGAACACGCCCTCTATGCCGCCCTGTTGATGGCGGCCGAACCCCGTTTGACGGTGGTCTCCGGCAATAATCCCGACAAGCTGGTGGACGCCGCGGCAGAGTGCCCCGTGTGGCTCGGCGAGCCGACACTGGCCGCGCAACTCCTGCGCCAGGGCGTGCACCCGGTATGGATCCAGTCCAGCTGGGCGGGCATCACCCCGCTGCTGGCCGACGACCTCCCCAAGGATTACGCCCTGACCCGCGCCGTCGGCATCTTCGGGCAGGTCATGACCGAGTACCTGCTCACCTACATGCTTGCCCACGAACGCCAGTTCCTCGGACGCCTGGCCAGCCAGGTCGGCGTGCAGTGGGACGACCGTCCGCCGGGCAGCCTGAGTGGCCGGCAGATCCTCATCGTCGGCACCGGCGAAATCGGCCAGGCCGTGGCGCACATGCTCGCTCCCTTCGGCGTGGAGCTGGTCGGCGTGGCGAAGAACCCGCGCGCGCTGGTGCCCTTTGGTCGCATGGGCGGCCTGGATGACCTGCCACGACTGGCCGAGACCGCCGACTACGTGATCAACCTGCTGCCCGATACGCCGGAAACCGCGGATATCTACAATCTCGCGCTGTTCCAGCGGATGAAGCCCACCGCGCTGTTCCTCAATGCCGGGCGTGGTACTTCGGTGGTGGACGAGGACCTGGTCGCGGCGCTGGAGGCCAACCAGCTGGCCGGCGCAGTGATCGACGTCTGCCGCCAGGAGCCGCTGCCGGCGTCGCACCCGTTCTGGCATACGCCGCGGCTGCTGCTGACCGGCCACACCGCCGCGCCGACGCTGCCCAGCCTGTTGATCGACCTGTTCCGCGACAACCTCACGCGTTTCTGGGCCGGTCAGGCCATGCGCGGCGAGGTGGATTTCAGTCGTGGTTACTGACCGCTGTCGCACCCATGAAAAAGGCCCCAATCGGGGCCTTTTCTTTTGCTCTTCTGTAGGATCGAGCAAGCTCGTTCTTACAGAAGATGGAAGCTGTCAGAGCGAGAAGTCACCCTCTGCCACGATTTCCGCCAGCGGGCGCCGGGTATTCGGCACTTCGCGGGCCTGCAGGCTTTCGGAGAGGATCGACTTGTCGCCCAGCTTGCCGATGGCGATGACCGCGTGGATTTCATGGTCCGCCGGGACCTTCAGCTCGGAACGCGCCAGTTCGCGGTCGAAGCCGGCCATGCCGTGGGTGTGCCAGCCCGCCAGGCTCGCCTGCAGGGCGAGGAAGCCCCAGGCAGAACCCGTGTCGAAGCTGTGCCACAGGGCAGGCTTTTCCTCGCTGGAGCCGGGCGGGGCGAAGGTGGTCTTGGACAGCACCACCACCAGCGCCGAGGCGTTCTGCGCCCAGCCGCGGTTGAATTCGCCCAGCAGGTTCAGGTAGCGCTGCCAGTTCGGCGTGTCGCGCAGCGCGAAGAGGAAGCGCCAGGGCTGCGAGTTGAAGGAGGAAGGCGCCCAGCGTGCGGCCTCGATGAAGCTCAGCAGAGTGGCTTCGGGAATGGCTTCGCCGTTGAAGGCGCGGGGCGACCAGCGATTGATGAACTGCGGGTCGATCGGGTGCTCGGATACGCGAGGGTTGGCGCTCATGGTGGCTCCTTGAAGGGCGTGGATCTGCCGATGGTGCCGTGGTCGGCCGGGCATCGCGGTGGGATCGGGCGGTTGGCGGTTCCGCGTCACGGGTGGAAGGCAGGCGGACCGCGCCCGTGGGCCGATCAAACTAACCAGCGCGGCTCGCTCTGGCAAGCGCTGCGCGGTCAATGGTCGCCTGCGCTTGGCCTGCGCGCGCCGCGGGCTTAGACTTTGCGCCCCGTGAAATAGCCCCTGATCAAAAAATGGCCGCCAAAGTCGAACCCTTCTGGAAACGCAAGACCCTCGCCCAGCTCGACCAGGAAGAGTGGGAGTCGCTGTGCGACGGCTGCGGCCTGTGCTGCCTGCAGAAGCTGGAAGACGAGGACGACGGCACTGTCTATTACACGCGCATCGCCTGCAAGCTGCTGGACCTGAAGACCTGCCGCTGCACCGACTACGCCAACCGCCGCGCCAGCGTTCCGGACTGCATCCAGCTCACCCCGGCCCAGGCCGACGAGTTCCAGTGGCTGCCGCCCACCTGCGGCTACCGCCTGGTGTCCGAGGGCAAGGACCTGCCGCTGTGGCACCACCTGGTCTGCGGCGACCCCGATGCCGTGCACCACGAGCGCATCTCCCAGTCCGGCCGCATGCTCGCCGAGGGCTCGGTGCCCGAAGACGATTGGGAAGAGCACCTGATCTTCCGCGCCGGCTGAGCCGCGCTCAGACCGGCGTGCGCAGCCAGTAGCAGGCTTCCTCGCCGGTCAGCGGCGCCTTGTCGTCGGGCAGCTCCACGCGTTTTTGCCACAACGGGAACCAGCGCTCGTCCTTCACGTCATCGATGGTCGACGGGCGCACCTTGCCACGCAAGCGCCGTTCGCACGCGCCCCACTGCACGAAGTTGACCTGCGCTTCGATCAGGCTCACGGCGTTGGCGCCGCCGCGTGCGTCGGGAAAGCAGAGCTGCAGGTGATCGTCTTCCCAGTAGCAGATCTCGCAGATTTCGTACGACCCCGGAGGGTCGCCGAAACTGAAGTAGCCGCAGCAGGGGCAGGTATAGAGCATCAGGCGTTGCCTTCGATGCCCAGCACCTTGAACAGGAAGGCGTATTCCAGCGCGACGTCCTTCAGGCCCTGGTAGCGACCGCTCATGCCGCCGTGGCCGGCGCCCAGGTCGGTCTTGAGCAGCAGCAGGTTGTTGTCGGTCTTGCTGACGCGCAGCTTGGCCACCCACTTGGCGGCTTCCCAGTACTGCACGCGGCTGTCGTTGTAGCCGGCCACCACCAGCAGGGCGGGATAGTCCTGCGCGCTGACATTCTCATAGGGTGCATAGGCGCGAATGCGCTCGTAGACCTCCGGCTCCTGCGGGTTGCCCCATTCGTCGTACTCGGTGACGGTCAGCGGCAGGTCGGGGTTGAGCATGCTGTTGAGCACATCGACGAAGGGCACTTCGGCGATGGCCGCGGTGAACAGCTGCGGGCGCTGGTTGAGCACCGCGCCGATCAGCAGGCCGCCAGCGCTGCCGCCGCTGATTGCCAGTTGCGTCGGGGTGCTGTAGCCGTGGTCGAGCAGGTGTTCGGCGCAGGCGATGAAGTCGCTGAAGGTGTTCTGCTTGTGCGCAAGCTTGCCAGCGCGGTACCAGGCTTCACCCAGCTCGCCGCCTCCGCGCACATGGGCGATGGCGAAGACGAAGCCGCGCTCCAGCAGGCTCAGGCGGGCGTGGGAGAACCAGGGGTCGAGGCTCTCGCCGTAGGCGCCATAACCATAGAGGTAGAGCGGCGCGGGCTTGCCGCGAGCAATGTCTTCCAGCACCTCGCGGCGGCCGACCAGGCTGATCGGCACCTGCACGCCGTCGGTGGCGTCGGCCCAGAGGCGGCGGCTTTCATAGGCGTCGGCGTCGAACGGGCCTTCCACCGGGGTTTGCTTGAGGACTTTCTGTTCGCCGCTGGCGAGGTCCAGCTGGCGGATCTGTGCCGGGCGATTGAGGGCCTCGTAGCGCAGGCGGATCACCGCGCTGTCGAACTCCAGGCTGTCCTGCACGTAGAGGTTGTAGGCGGCGTCCGGCAGGTCGACGCGGTGCGCCGGCTGGCCGTGCGGGTGAACTTCGACGATCGGCAGGCCGCCTTCGCGCAGGCTCAGGGTCAGTGCGCTGGCGCTCAGGGTCAGGCCTTCGAGCATCACGTCGTCGCGGTGCGCCACCAGCTCGCGCCAGTGTTCGCGGGTCGGCTGCGCTTCGCTGGCGTGGTAAAGGGCGAAGTTGATGCCGGCCTGGTTGCTGCGGATCAGCCAGGCCCAGTCGTCCCCGAGACGGCCATGGTCCGGGTAGTACTCGTGGCCTTCTTCGCGCGGCGCCAGGCAGACGAACTCGCCCTCGGGCTTGTCGGCGTCCAGCACCCAGGCTTCGCTGGTGGTCTTGCTGTTGAGCAGCAGGACCAGCTGACGCTCGGAGCTGGCGCGGTAGCAGTTGAGGAAGAAACGCCCGTCGGGCTCCTCGAACATCAGCTGCGCACCGCTGTCGCCCAGGCGGTGGCGATAGAGCTTGTGCGGGCGATGGGTGTCGTCCAGCTCGCCGAAGAACAGGGTACGGTTGTCGTTGGCCCAGGTCAGGCTGCCGTCGCAGTCGTCGAAAGGCAGGGTGGTGACGCTGCCGTCGGCCAGTTCCTTCACGTAGAGGGTGTAGATCTCGTCGCCACTGGTATCCAGGCTGTAAGCCAGCTTCGAATGATCGGGGCTGATGCTGAAGGCGCCGACCGACAGGAAGCCGTCGCCAGCCAGTTCGTTCGGGTCCAGCAACAACTGCTCGGCGCTCGCCTCGACGGTCAGCGAACCATCGGCTGGGCGCGGGCTGCGGTAATGGCGTGGGTACTCGTCGCCGGCTGTGGTGCGCTGGTAGTAGAGCCAGGGGCCCCAGGGCGTGGGCAGCGACAGGTCGGTCTCGCGGATGCGGCCCTTGATCTCCTGGAACAGGATTTCGCGCAGTTTCGTCTGAGGAAGAAGTCGATCTTCCAGGTAGGCATTTTCTGCTTTCAGGTAGTCGAGGACATCTTCGGCGTCGCGATTCTCCAGCCAGGCATAGGGATCGGCGGCGGCCTCGCGGCGGGCGATGGGGGGCTGGCGGTCGGTCATGGCGAATCCTCGGCGGCGGCATGGATGACGCCCGGCTGCGCACCCATGGGGAAAAGCAGCTATCATACGCACCCCTCTGTCGACACCGCACGTACGCACGCGCATGAACGAACACGATTACACGCTTGCCTGGGGCGCCTATATCGCCGCCGGCCTTGGCCTGACCCTGGTCTGGTTCCTGATGACCGGCTGGATGTGGCGCTGGCTGCGCGAACCCCTGCGGGTGATCGTCATCGTGCTGCTGTTCACTCCGACCCCGGTGGACCCGGCGAACAACCTGTACGCCCCGGCGATCGCCATCACCGCACTGGACGTGGTGTTCAAGGTCGGCAACAACGCCTGGCGCGCCGTCTCCGATCTTGCCCTGGTGCTGCTTGCCGCGTTCGGCCTGTACCTGCTGTTCGTATTGATCCGCTGGCCACTGGAGCGTTCGCTGAAGAAGCGCCGCCAGGACAAGGAAGCCGAAGACGAGCCGACGCTGCGCCAGCTGATGCAGCCTGAACTGGTCGAGGGCGTCGACGCCCACCCGAGCGAACGGCGCGACAACCGCGCGCGGATCGAACCGCGCCTCTAGTCCGGCCTTGCGTCCTGCCCCGCACGCGTCCAGCATGAACTGAACAGCCTTTCGAGGAGTTCCCATGGACTGCGTGTTCTGCGCCATCGCGGCCGGTCGCGTGCCGGCCCGTATCCTCTACGAAGACGATCATTTCATCGTGCTGCTGGACATCTACCCCCTGCGCCCCGCACACCTGCTGCTGGTGGCCCGCGAGCACGCGACCTTCCTGCACCAGCTCTCCGAGGCGGCGCAACAGGACCTGATCCCGCTGGCCGAGCGCATGGAGCGCGTGCTGCGCCGCGCCGGCTATGGGCGGGTCGGTATCAACCTGTTGGTCAACGATGGCCCCGCGGCCAACCAGCACGTACCACATTTTCATCTGCACCTTATCCCGCGAGAGTTGAGCGACCTGCCGGCCCTGCTGCTGCGCGCGCTCACGCGGTTCCTGCCGTTGGGGCGGAAAAGGATGCAGAATCGCCTGGAACGCGAGCTGCATCAGCTGCGCGAGGCACTGATGGAGGAGAACTGATTCATGTGCGAGTTGCTCGGCATGAGCGCCAACGTCCCGACGGACATCGTCTTCAGCTTCACCGGGCTGATGCAGCGCGGCGGCGGCACCGGCCCGCACCGTGACGGCTGGGGCATTGCCTTCTATGAAGGGCGCGGTGTGCGGCTGTTCCAGGACCCGTCAGCCAGCGTCGACTCGGAAGTTGCGCGGCTGGTGCAGCGCTATCCGATCAAGAGCGAAGCGGTGATCGGCCATATCCGCCAGGCCAACGTCGGCAAGGTCTGCCTGTCCAACACCCACCCGTTCGTGCGCGAAATGGGCGGCCGCTACTGGACGTTCGCCCACAACGGCCAGCTTGCCGACTTCCATCCCGAGCCCGGCCTTTGCCGCGCAGTGGGCGACACCGACAGCGAAGCGGCTTTCTGCGACCTGCTCAACCGCGTGCGCCGAGCCTTCCCCGAGCCCGTGCCGGTAGAGGTGCTGCTGCCCACCCTGGTCACTGCCTGCGCCTCCTACCGGGAGAAGGGCGTGTTCAACTGCCTGCTCAGTGACGGCGACTGGTTGTTCACCTTCTGCAGCACCAAGCTGGCCTGGATTACCCGCCGCGCGCCGTTCGGCCCGGCCCGCCTGCGTGATGCCGACGTCACGGTGGACTTCCAGTCGGAAACCACCCCCAACGACGTGGTGACGGTGATTGCCACCGAACCGCTGACCGACAACGAAAACTGGACCCTGATGCAGGGCGGCGAATGGATGCTCTGGTGGCGTGGCGAGATCGTCACCCAGGGCCGCATCTGATCGGGACGTGAAGCATTCCCGGAATGCCGGTGCGGCAAACGGGAGAATCCGGCGTCGCCTTGCACATCCATAAGAACGAAGGGGAAAAGAATGCTACGCAGCTACGTACGCATGGTGCTGTTTGCGCTGGGGCTGATGGTCGCGGTCCAGGTGCCGGGCTTCATCAAGGACTACGCGCAACGCGTCGACGCCCATCGCATCGAGGCAGCCCAGGCACTGCAGGGCTTCAAGGACACATCGGGGCAGTTCTTCAAGGGTGACCTGAGTGCCCTGGTGGCGCACTACCGTGGCAGCGCCGATCCGGTATTCCAGCGTGACGCCGATAACATCGAGCGCCTGATGCGCCGCGCCCAGTTGTTCGAGAACGAATGGCAGGCGCTGCAGGGCAACTGGTACCAGCGCGCGCTGCACATGCTGACTGCGCCGAACCACGAGCTGCTGCAGGAAACCTACGCGAATTATCGTTACCAGGTGGTGCTGGAGCCCGAGGCCATCGGCTGGGCGCTGGCCGGCGGCCTGCTGCTGGCGTGGATCGCCGAGGTGCTGATGGCCTCGGTGGCGGCGCTGGTGGGCCTGGGGGACAACCGCCACGCTTCGCGGCGGCATTGGAACTGAACCTCGACGGCTCTTCGTAGGAGCGAGCTTGCTCGCGAGCCGGTATCAGCCCGACGTGTCGATGTCAGGTGGGATGCCGTTGTTCGCGAGCAAGCTCGCTCCTACAGGTTGGCCTGACGCCCCAAGGCTACCTCCGGCGATTCATGCCGGCGGTAGGGGAACACGTCGATCACTTTTCCCGCGCGAATCTGCTCCTGCAGCCCCTTCCAGTAATCCGCGTCGAACAGGTTGCCGTGCAGCTTGGCGAATTGCCGCCGCAGCTTCAGGTCGACGAACAGGAAACGCGGGAACTCTTCCGGGAACACATCCATCGGCCCCACCGAGTACCAGGGCTCGGAGGACATCTCGTCCTCTTCGTAGCGCGCCGGCGGGATGTGGCGGAAGTTCACTTCGGTCAGGTAGCTGATCTCGTCATAGTCGTAGAACACCACGCGGCCGTGGCGGGTGACGCCGAAATTCTTCAGCAGCATGTCGCCGGGGAAGATGTTCGCCGCCGCCAGTTGCTTGATTGCCAGGCCGTAGTCCTTCAGCGCTTCTTCCACCTGCGCCGGGGTGGCGTGTTCCAGGTAGATGTTCAGCGGAGTCATGCGGCGTTCGGTCCAGCAGTGGCGGATCAGCACCACGTCGCCTTCCAGCATCACGGTGGAGGGCGCGACGTCGAGCAGTTCGGCAAGGCAGTCGGGATCGAACTTGCCCACCGGGAAGCGGAAGTCGGCGAACTGCTGGGTATCGGCCAGGCGCCCGACGCGGTCATGGTTCTTCACCAACTGGTACTTCTGGATCACCGTGGCGTGGTCAACGGTCTTGGCCGGGTTGAAGTTGTCCTTGATGATCTTGAACACGGTGTTGAAGCCCGGCAGGGTGAAGACGCTCATCACCATGCCGCGCACCCCCGGGGCCATGACGAAGCGGTCGTCGGTGGTGGCCAGGTGGTTGATCAGCGCGCGGTAGAACTCGCTCTTGCCCTGCTTGTAGAAGCCGATGGAGGTGTACAGCTCGGCGATGTGCTTGCCCGGCAGCAGACGCTTGAGGAAGGCGACCATTTCCGCCGGCACCGGCGCGTCGACCATGAAGTAGGAGCGGGTGAAGGAAAAGATGATCGAGACTTCCGCCTCGTCAGTGATCACCGTGTCGAACTGGATGCCGCGGCCCTCGTGGTGCACCAGCGGGAACACCAGCGGCCACTGCTCCTCGGGAGTGAACAGGCGGCCCACCAGGTAGGCGCCCTTGTTGCGGTAGAACACCGAGCCGATCAGTTCGATGGTCAGGGTCGGGTCCTTGCACACCCAGTCCGGCAGGTTGGCATGCAGCAGGTTGTCCATGCGCTCCAGGTCGCGTTCACGGTCGTCGTAGTCCACGGCGAAACGGTAGTCATCGAAGATGTTCTCCAGCGCCTGGCGCAGCTTGCCGCCGGGCCGGTAGATGCGCGTGTGCGGATCGCGCGAATGGGCGCGCAGCGAGGGCCGAGTGGTGTGCACGAACATCGTGCCGTCGCTGATGTTGTCGTGGCTGAACAGGCCGCAGAAGATCGAGTTGAACCAGGTTTCCGCCAGTTCGTCGTCCAGCCGCGGATCGATCAGGGTGATGTAGGCGCTCTTCGCGATCGGCCAGCGCTCCACGTCCACCAGATCGATGCCGGCCATGGCGCGGGTCAGGCGGCCAACGGTCTCGGCGACCATTTCCTCGTACAGCTCGATGCGCTCGGCGGAAGCCCGCTGGGCCTCCTGCCACTGCGCCTGCTCGAAACGCGCGGGCGCTCCGGCGGTGATCTGGTGGAACTTTGCGCGGTAGTCGTCGAAGCCTTCGAGGATCAGGGTCGCGATCTCGGTTGCTGGCCAGTGCTGAGCCATGGGAGTGCCTCTGCAGAGTTCTTGTGCAGCGAGCTTAGCCAGGGGGGACGGCAAGGGAAAGGGCGGATTCGTCAGCATTTGCCGCCACTTTCCCGCCGATTTCGCGCGTATGCTGGTCGCCCCGTTCCCGGGGGCAATCGTTTCGGCAAGGAGCTGATATCCGATGAATGAGATCCACATTGAGCGTTGCACCGAGCAGCATATTGAGGCGTTGACCGCCCTCTACAATGAGCCTGCCGTGGCCCGCCAGGTGCTGCAGATGCCGTATCAGGCACCCGCTCTGTGGCGCAAGCGCATGTGCCTGGATGAGGAGGGGCTGGTGACGCTGGCGGCCATGCATCAGGGCGAATTGGTAGGGACTGCCACATTGGACAAGTGCATTCGCCTGCGCCGCAGTCATGCCGGCAGCATCGGCATGGGCGTCGCCGTGGCTTGGCAAGGACGAGGCATTGGCAGTCGGCTGTTGGCGGAGTTGCTGGAGATTGCCGATAACTGGATGAACCTGCGTCGCGTCGAACTTACGGTCTACAGCGACAATGAGCCCGCCATTTCGCTGTACCGCAAGTTCGGCTTCGTCGAGGAAGGCACGCTACGCGATTACGCCTACCGCGATGGCGAATTCGCCGACGCACTGAGCATGGCCCGGCTGCGTCGCCGTTGACGGTGGACTTTGAAAGTCAGCTATGGATGGATGCTGTTTTCCACTGGCGTAGGCTGGTGGTTCGCTTGCCCTGGAGCTCTTTGCGATGAACGTCGCTGCCTTGTTGAACCTGCTCGCTCTGGCTGCCATCTGGGGCGCCAGCTTTCTCTTCATGCGCCAACTGGTGCCCGCTATTGGCGTCATGCCGACGGCGTTCTTCCGGGTTTTCCTCTCGGCCATCGGGCTGGTCGTGATCCTGCTGGCGATGCGCACACGCTGGGACTTTCGCGGCAAGCTTTCGCGCATCCTGACCATCGGTGTGATCAGCTCGGGCATCCCGGTGTTGATGTACAGCCTGGCGGCGCAATTCCTGCCGGCGGGCTACTCGGCGATCTTCAACGCCACCACGCCGCTGATGGGCGTGCTGATCGGCTCGCTGTTCTTCGGCGAGTCACTGACCGGCGCAAAGGCGGGGGGCGTGCTGCTGGGGCTGGCCGGTGTGGCGGTGCTGACTCGCGCCGGCCCGGTGCCTTTTGATGCGGGACTGCTATGGGGCGCCGCCGCCTGCCTGGTGGCGACGACCTGCTACGGTTTCGCCGGCTTCGTCACCAAGCGCTGGATCAACGACCAGGGCGGCCTGGACTTCGGTGTCTCGGCCCTGGGCAGCCAGACCGGCGCGACCCTGTGCCTGTTGCCGTTCTTCCTGGGTACCAGCCTGGACATGCCGCTGGCGCCGCTTCTCGAACCGAAGATACTGCTGGCGCTGGCTGGCCTTGGCTTTCTCTGCACGTCCTTCGCCTACGTCCTGTACTTCCGCCTGCTGGCCAGCATCGGCCCGCTGAAGACCATGACAGTGACCTTCCTGATTCCGCCGTTCGGTGTGTTCTGGGGCGTGCTGCTGCTGGACGAGTCGCTGTCCTGGGCGCACCTGCAGGGCGGCGTGCTGATCGCCCTGGCGCTTTGGCTGGTGCTGCGGCCGGCGCCGCAGCCCAAGGTGGAGGCGGCGGGGTGAGGGCTATGGACGTTTCCTGATAGCTTGTGCCTACGAGTTTCCCTCTCCCCCGCCCTGGCTGCGCGCCCCGCTCCGAAGGGAGAGGGAGCAGTCCTCTGCGAGCTACAACTCCAGAGTTCTTCCTGTGTTGGCTGGACCGTTCGGACCTTCCAGGCGGCGCAGAATAGCCCCCTCTCGCTGAGGGGAGCGGGGGCGGTCCTCGGCGAGCTGTAACGTCTGAGTTCTTCCGGTGTTGGCAGGACCGCTCCGACCTTCCAGGCGGCGTAGAAAGTCCCCTCTCCCTTCAGGGAGAGGGTCAGGGAGAGGGAGCAGGCCCCACGGTGGACTACCCGTTATCTACCGCTTGTGCACTTCCAGCGCCTCGCGCCGGAGTTGCCTGGCGGAACACCAGCATCAGCCCCACCACGATCAGCCCCATGCCAAGCAGGCCCAGGGCTGAAAGGCGATTGCCGAACACCGCGTAATCCATCAGCGCCGTGACCGCCGGCACCAGGTAGAACAGGCTGGTGACGTTGACCAGGTTGCCCGCCGCGATCATCCGATAGAGCAGCACGGTGGCCAGCACGGAGACCATCAGGCCCATCCACAGCGCACTGAGGATGAACGCGGCGTTCCACTCCACGTGCAGCGGCTGGAAGGGCGCAACGGCGAGGCACAGCACGAGCCCGGCAATGTATTGCAGGGGCAGGGTGCCCAGCGGGTTGTCGCGGATGTTCTTCTGCAGGATCGAACCACCGGTGATCGACAGCAACGCCAGCAGGCAGCAGGCCAGCCCGGCGAAGGTGAGCCCGGACAGCCCGATGCTCTGGTAGACCACCATCACCAGCCCGATCAGCCCCAGTGCAAGGCCGCCCAGGCGCGGAGCCGAATGGCGGCGCTCGAGCAGGAAGCTGGTCAGCATCGGTTGCACGCCCAGCACCGTAGCGATGACGCCCGGAGTAACGTGCAGGTCCAGCGCCATCAGGTAGAAGATCGGGTAGATGCCCAACATCACCAGGCCGGTGAGCACGGCGTGGCGCAGCTGTTTGCGCTCGCGCGGCCAGCGCAGGCCGATCAGTGGCGAGAGGACCAGTAGCGCCACCAGTGCGGTACCGAAGCGGGCGATGAGGAACACCATCGGCGAAGCATGCGCCAGGCCCCACTTGCTGATGATGGCGGCGCTGCTCCACAGCAGCACGAACAGGGAGGTGCCGGCCAGGCCGGCCAGGGAGGAACGGTTGAGCGAAATCATGCAATACACCTGTCGTCAGGCAGATCACGACCGGCCTTCGATGGGCCGGACACATACCGGGAGCCGCGTCAGTCGAGCGCGGCAAACCAGGCGATGGGAAACGCGTGGGGCGTCAGAAACTCACGCCGGGTGGCGGGTAGGCCGCACCGGGAGGCGGAGGCGACGCGACAGCGACGACAGGAGGCGGGGGAGGACAGGCCGCACCCGCACCCGCGCCGCGTGCCGGGGAGGCTGCGACGTTGATTGCCGGATCGGGCAATGGGTTTCGGGACATGGGAGGCGAACCTGTTCAGTGGAGCAGCAACCGGGCTGCGTAGGCTGACTATAGCGGCACGGATTGCTGCTGGCGAGCCCTGTGCGAGTCGCACGGCAAAGCGCGACTTGCGCGACGAAAACCACAACGCGCGGCCGGGGCCGCGCGTTGTCGGTCAAGGTGACGCTTACTTGCCGGTCTTGACGGTGTTCCAGGTGCGGGTGCGCACGCGGTCGATCTTCATCGGCATGGATTCGAGAGCGAACAGCTTGGCCATCTTGTCCTGCGGCGGGTAGATCGCCGGGTCCGCCTTGATCGCCTTGTCCACCAGCGGGTCGGCGGCGAGGTTGCCGTTGGCGTAGTGCACGTAGTTGCTTACGCCGGCCATCACGTCGGGGCGCAGCAGGTAGTTCATGAAGGCGTAAGCGGCTTTCTCATCCGGCGCATCGTTGGGCATGGCGACCATGTCGAACCACAGCGGCGAGCCTTCCTTCGGGGTGGAGTACTGGATTTCCACGCCGTTCTTGGCTTCCTTGGCGCGGGTGGCGGCCTGCAGGATGTCGCCGGAGAAACCGATGGCTACGCAGATCTCGCCGTTGGCCAGGTCGCTGACGTACTTGGAGGAGTGGAAGTAGCGGACGTACGGACGCACCTTGAGCAGCGCTTCCTCGGCCTTCTTGTAGTCATCCAGTTTCTGGCTGTGATGCGGCAGGCCCAGGTAGTTCAGGGTGATCGGCAGCAGTTCCGGGCCGTTGTCCAGCACCGCTACCCCGCACTTGGCCAGCTTCTCCATATATTCGGGCTTGAAGAAGATGTCCCACGAGTCGATCGGCGCGTTGTCACCCAGCACTTCCTTGACCTTCGCCGGGTTGTAGCCGATGCCGGTGGTGCCCCACAGATAGGGGAAGCCGTGCTCGTTGCCCGGGTCGTTCACTTCCAGCGCCTTCATCAGCACCGGGTTGAGGTTCTTCCAGTTCGGCAGCTGGCTCTTGTCCAGTTTCTTCAGCGCGCCGGCCTGGATCTGCTTGGCCATGAAGTGATTCGACGGCACCACGATGTCGTAACCGGATTTGCCGGTCATCAGTTTGCCATCGAGGGTCTCGTTGCTGTCGTAGACGTCGTAGGTCGCCTGGATGCCGGTTTCCTTGGTGAAGGTCGGCACGGTGTCCGGGGCGATGTAGTCGGACCAGTTGTAGATCTTGACGCTCTCGGCCTGGGCGGCGCCAGCGGCAACGGAGAGCGAGAGTGCGAGGGTGGAGAGCAACGGGGCGGAAATTTTCATTCTTGTGTTCCTGACAACGGTGCGGAAAGCCCGGGCCATCCGCGAAAGATGGGCGACGCTTCGTCGCGGGGCTGCGCAAGAATTAACCATTTTGCCGGAACATGGCGAGGGGCCATGGCTGCCTGCGGGTCCGCAGACAGCGCACGTGACTCGGGCCGCACCGATTCGGAACGGCAGGTAGGAATCCGCCCCGCGAAGGGGCGGAATAGAGCTTACTGGACCAGTTCCTGGTCCTCGAACAGGCCGTCGAAGAGCATGGTGGAGAGGTAGCGCTCACCTGAATCCGGCAGCACCACCACTATGGTCTTGCCCTGCATGTTCGGCTCTTCGGCGAGCTTGGCCGCAGCGGCCATGGCGGCGCCGCTGGAGATGCCGCAGAGGATGCCTTCTTCCTGCATCAGGCGCAGGGCCATGTTCTTCGCGTCTTCGTCGGCGATGGTGGCGACGCGGTCGACCAGGGACAGGTCGAGGTTCTTCGGCACGAAGCCGGCACCGATCCCCTGGATCTTGTGCGGGCTGGGTTTGATTTCTTCACCGGCCAGCGCCTGGCTGATCACCGGCGAGGCGACCGGCTCGACAGCCACCGAGAGAATCGGCTTGCCCTTGGTGTTCTTGATGAAGCGTGACACGCCGGTGAGGGTGCCGCCGGTGCCGACGCCGGCGACCAGCACGTCCACCGCGCCGTCGGTGTCGTTCCAGATTTCCGGGCCAGTGGTCTTCTCATGGATCGCCGGGTTGGCCGGGTTGTCGAACTGCGCCGGCATGAAGTATTTCGCCGGGTCGCTGGCGAGGATTTCCTCGGCCTTGGCGATGGCGCCCTTCATGCCCTTGGCCGGCTCGGTCAACACCAGTTCGGCGCCGAGGGCCTTGAGCACCTTGCGGCGTTCCAGGCTCATGGAGGAAGGCATGGTGAGAATCAGCTTGTAGCCACGGGCGGCGGCGACGAAGGCGAGGCCGATGCCGGTATTGCCGGATGTCGGCTCGACCAGGGTCATGCCCGACTTCAGGCGGCCGCTGGACTCGGCATCCCAGATCATGTTGGCGCCGATCCGGCACTTCACCGAGTAGCCCGGGTTGCGCCCTTCGATCTTGGCCAGGATGGTGACGCCGCGCGGGGCGATGCGGTTGATCTGGACCAGCGGCGTATTGCCGATGGACTGCGCGTTGTCTGCGTAGATGCGGCTCATGATGAGAGTCCTTGTCGCTCGAAGGTGATCAGAAAGCCTATTCCCAGCCCGCCTTCCAGTCCAGACGCAGAACCGGCGCAAAGATGGGCGCGGCCCTGCAGGCGCCGGGCTTCACTGGAAACTGCAAAGCGCCGCCGGATATCACGCGTGGCTGGGCCGGGCGTGACCGGGCATTCAGTGACTGAATGCCCGTCCTGCGTTCACAGTCGAGCGCCATGCGCGTTATAGTCGCAGCCTACCCAACGCACTTTTCCGCCCGGGCCTTCCCCGGCCGCTACCGTTCGAGGATTCACCGATGAAGTTCGAAGGCACCCAGTCCTACGTCGCCACCGACGACCTCAAGCTGGCGGTCAACGCCGCCATCACCCTGCAGCGCCCGCTGCTGGTGAAAGGCGAGCCGGGCACCGGCAAGACCATGCTCGCCGAGCAGCTGGCGGAGTCCTTCGGCGCCAAGCTGATCACCTGGCACATCAAGTCCACCACCAAGGCCCACCAGGGCCTGTACGAGTACGACGCGGTCAGCCGCCTGCGCGACTCGCAGCTGGGTGTGGACAAGGTCCACGACGTGCGCAACTACATCAAGAAAGGCAAGCTCTGGGAGGCCTTCGAGGCCGAGGAGCGCGTGATCCTGCTGATCGACGAGATCGACAAGGCCGACATCGAGTTCCCCAACGACCTGTTGCAGGAACTCGACAAGATGGAGTTCTTCGTTTACGAGACCAACGAGACCATCAAGGCCAAACAGCGCCCGATCATCATCATCACCTCCAACAACGAAAAAGAGCTGCCGGACGCCTTCCTGCGCCGCTGCTTCTTCCACTACATCGCCTTCCCCGACCGCGAGACCCTGCAGAAGATCGTCGACGTGCACTACCCGAAGATCAGCGGCACGCTGGTCAGCGAGGCGCTGGACATCTTCTTCGACGTGCGCAAGGTGCCGGGCCTGAAGAAGAAGCCCTCCACTTCCGAGCTGGTGGACTGGCTGAAGCTGCTGATGGCCGACAACATCGGCGAAGCCGTGCTGCGCGAGCGCGACCCCACCAAGGCCATCCCGCCGCTGGCCGGCGCACTGGTGAAGAACGAGCAGGACGTGCAGCTGCTTGAACGCCTCGCCTTCATGAGCCGCCGCGCGAGCCGCTGATGTTCTTACTCCCTCTCCCTTCAGGGAGAGGGCCGGGGAGAGGGAATGGCCCCGTGCCGTGCTTGCCCTCTCCCTAACCCTCTCCCTGAAGAGAGAGGGAACCGTTACCTGCGATTTCCGAGGGCATATCCATGCTGCTCAACCTGTTCAACGAAATGCGCGCGGCCAAGGTGCCGGTGTCGGTGCGCGAGCTGCTCGACCTGATCGATGCGCTCAAGCACCGCGTCGTGTTCGCCGACATGGACGAGTTCTACTACCTCGCCCGCACCATCATGGTGAAGGACGAGCGCCATTTCGATAAGTTCGACCGGGCCTTCGGCGCCTACTTCAAGGGCCTGGAAAAGCTCGACGACCACCTCAAGGCGCTGATCCCCGAAGAGTGGCTGCGCAAGGAGTTCGAGCGACTGCTGACCGACGAGGAGCGTGCGCAGATCCAGTCCCTGGGCGGCCTGGACAAGCTCATCGAGGAGTTCAAGAAACGCCTGGAAGAGCAGAAGGAACGCCACGCCGGCGGCAACAAGTGGATCGGCACCGGCGGCACCAGCCCGTTCGGCTCCGGCGGCTTCAACCCCGAGGGCATACGCGTCGGCGATGCCGGCAAGCGCCAGGGCAAGGCCGCCAAGGTGTGGGACCAGCGCGAGTACAAGAACCTCGACGACCAGGTCGAGCTGGGCACGCGCAACATCAAGATCGCCCTGCGCCGCCTGCGCAAGTTCGCCCGTGAAGGCGCGGCGGAAGAACTGGACATCGACGGCACCATCGACCACACCGCCAAGGATGCCGGCCTGCTCAACATCCAGATGCGCCCCGAACGTCGCAACACCGTGAAGCTCCTGCTGCTGCTGGATATCGGCGGCTCCATGGACGCCCACGTGAAGGTCTGCGAGGAACTGTTCTCGGCCTGCAAGACCGAGTTCAAGCACCTGGAGTACTTCTACTTCCACAACTTCATCTACGAGTCGGTGTGGAAGAACAACCTGCGCCGCTCCAGTGAGCGCACCGCCACCTTCGACCTGCTGCACAAGTACGGGCCGGACTACAAGGTGGTGTTCGTCGGCGACGCCGCGATGGCGCCCTACGAGATCACCCAGGCCGGCGGCAGCGTCGAGCACTGGAACGAGGAAGCCGGCTACGTCTGGATGCAGCGCTTCATGGAGAAGTACAAGAAGCTCATCTGGATCAACCCGTACCCGAAGGACACCTGGAACTACACCGCCTCCACGGGCCTCGTGCGCGAGCTGGTGAAGGAGCAGATGTACCCGCTGACCTTGAGCGGCCTGGAAGAGGGCATGCGCTTCCTCTCTCGCGGTTAACTCCACCGCCATTGAGCATCAGGACGGTGCGCGCGCACCGTCCTGTGTCCGCAAAGGTAACCCCGCTGTCGGGTGGAATCGCTTCCGCCCGACGTCCCGAGCCCCGTAACATGGGGATCGATCCGGCCACGCTGGGTGGCCGGCACGCAACTTGCCTGCTCCTGACCTGCGCCTGTCGCGGTAACACCCGGCGGCGCACCGTGGCGTCTACGATGGGCATCGAATGAATCCTCTGACCTTCTCCCGCTCCACCTGGCTCAACTCCCTGCACATGACCTCGCTGACCGTCGCCCTGATGGAGTCCGAGGGGTACAGCCGCGAGTCCATCCTCGAGGGCAGCGGCATTACCGGCGATGACCTGCTCGACCTGCGCCGGCTGGTCAGCCCCTGGCAGGAGCAGCAAGTCTTCGCCAACGTGCAGAACCTTGCCGGCGAACCCGCCCTGGGCCTGCGCCTGGGGGTACGCACGCGCATCACCGCCTACGGCTTGCTGGGCTACGCGCTGATCTCCGCGCCGACCCTGGGCGAGGCGCTGCGCATCGGGCTGAGCTATCCGGTGCTGCTGGGCACCTACTTCCACCTGGCACTGGAAGTGGACGGCGATATGGCCTGGCTGGTCGCCACCGGCTATGGCGAGGATGAGGCGATGCGCCCGTTCAATACCGAGCTGTGCCTGGGTTCGCTGAAGGTGGCCTGCGCCGACCTGCTCGGCCAGCCGCTGCCTCTGGTGCGCGCCGAATTCGACTACGCCGGCCCGGCCGACCGCCGAGCCGCCTACGCCACGCTGTTCGGCTGCCAGCTGGATTTCGACCGCGCGCGCAGCGCCATCGGCTTCCCCGCGAGCTGGCTGAATATGCGCCTGCCGCTGGCCGATGCCGTGACCCATCGCGAGATGCTCGAACAATGCCGCCGGCAGAACATCGACCTCGCTGCGCGCCGCGCCTGGCTGGACAAGGTCCGCGCGATCCTCGGCGAGCGCCTGCAGGAGCCGCCGGGCCTGGAAGAACTGGCGCGTCGCCTCAACTGTTCCTCGCGCAGCCTGCGCCGCCACCTGCAGCAACAGCAGACCAGCTACCAGCAGCTGCTCGACGAGCTGCGCTTCGCCCGCGCCAAGGAACTGCTGCAGGACGGCGACATGCCGATCTACCGCATCGCCGAGGAACTGGGCTTCAGTGAAACCGCCAGCCTGCGCCATGCCTTCCAGCGCTGGAGCGGCCAGCCGCCCAGTCACTTCCGTGCATAAACGCCGCGCGTGAAATTTTCCTCGGGCTTGTCGTGGATCAAGGAGCCCTTGGATGTCCTGGGCATAGCCTTGAGGAATCCCACAAGGAAACCTCCGAGGGCCTGACCATGGCCAAGAAATTCCCGCTCAACCCGCCGCACCCCGAGCGCATCTGCTGGGGCTGCGACCGTTATTGCCCGGCCACCAACCTGGCCTGTGGCAACGGTGCGGACCGCACCATGCACCCGGCCGAGATGCTCGGCGATGACTGGTATCAGTTCGGTGACTGGGGTATCGAGGCGCCGAAAACGATTGCTGCCGTACAACTGGAGCCTTCCAGCTAGCGCAACCCGCGCCGTTGCGGCGCCGGCTAGAACAAAATGCGCGCACTCCCTCCCCGGAATGCGCGCATTTTCGTCATCAGCCCTTGGCGGGGGTGATGCCGTAGATCTTCTGGAAGCGGGCGATCAGGCCGACCGGCTTCTTCTCTTCCTTCTGCATCAGGTACACCACGCGCTCGCCGTTGGGGCCGCTGGCGATTTCGGTGTGGCGGAAGATCGGTTCGCCCAGGCCGTTCATGTCGACCATGTCGCCATAGCGCTGGGCGACGTAGATCACGCCTTCCTGGCGAATTTCGCCGTAGAAGCCGGCGGCCGGCGGCAGGCTCTGCTTGAGGAACTGGTAGCCGGCGATCTTCTTCACGTCCTTGCCCTGATCCTCGGCGCGAACCACCAGCACGATGTCCTGGCCGAACTTGTCCTTCTCGCCGACGGCCTTGGTGTGCTCGGTCTTGCCGGTCACCAGATAGTCGCGATAGACGGTGGCGTCGTCGAATACATAAAGGGTCGACTCGGTGCGCACCAGGTACCAGTCGTCGTTGTTGGGTGTGGCTTCCTTGCTGGCGACCTGCTGTTGGCCGGCGCAGCCGGCGAGGGCGGCGACGAGCAGGGCGAGGGATGCAGTTTTGTGGGCAGTCTTCTTATTGAACATCTCGGGGGCTTCCCTGGGTTGAAAGCCTGCGAGTTTCAACGGGCCACATAACCGATTGATGACGGCAAGATGACGAATTGTTTCCGTGCTACAGCGCCCGAATGCCGGGCGCTGTAGCCGGTCGCGGAAGCGTTACGGGCGGGCCTCGAGGATCAGGTTGAATGGCGTTTCCGCTGCACGGCGGAAGCGGCTGAAGCCCGCTTCCTCGAACACCGTGCGCAGGCGCGCTTCACCGGCCTGGGCGCCCAGCCCCAGCCCGACTTCCTGGGACAGCGAGTTTGGCGTGCAGATGAAGGTGGACGCGGCGTAGAACAGCCGGCCCACCGGGTTCTGGTTGTCGTCCAGCTGGTCATTGGCGAAGGGCTCAACCAGCAGTACCGTGCCGTCCGGCTTGAGTGCCTGGCGTGCGTGCTGCGCAGCGCCCACCGGGTCGCCCATGTCGTGCAGGCAATCGAAGAAGCAGATCAGGTCGTAGTCGTTGCCGGGGTAGTCCTTGGCGCTGGCGCGCTGGAAGCTGGCGCGCTCGGAGACTTCGGCCTGGCCGGCGCGCTGGTTGGCGACGTCGATGGACGGCTGGTGGTAGTCGAAGCCGACGAAGCTCGAACTCGGGAAAGACTGCGCCATGACGATGGTGGAGGCGCCATGGCCGCAACCCACGTCGGCGACCCGTGCGCCACGTTCGAGCTTGCCGACCACGTCCTCCAGTGCCGGCAGCCACTCGGCGACCAGGTGCGCGCGGTAGCCGGGGCGGAAGAACTTCTCGGTGCCGGAGAACATACAGGGGTGGTGGTCGCCCCAGGCCAGGCCGCCGTCTCCGCGCATGGCGGCGACCAGCTTGTCCTTGTCGTGGTAGAGCGCGGCGACCACGGAAGCGCCGCCGGCGACGTAGACCGGCGAGTCCTCGATGGCCAGGGCCATGGCCTGTTCCTCGGGCAGGCGGAAGTTGCCGTCCTGGTGCTCCATATAGCCGGAAGCGGCATGGGCGCTGAGCCATTCACGCAGCAGCCGGGCATTGCAGCCGCTGCGCTCGGCCAGTTGCGCCGGGCTGAGCCAGTGGCCGTCGGCCATGGCCTTGTAGAGGCCGAGTTCCTCGCCCAGGATGATGTTGGCGAGCATCGCCGCGCCACCCATGTCGGTGACCAGTTTGCCCATGAACTCGTTGAGTCTGGCTTCGTCCATCGCGTGTTCTCCCCTGCGAGCCCCAGGCAGCAGCCCGGCGGCACGCCGTGGGTTTGGGGGGCGGCGAGGACGAGAGCGGCCCAGGCCGCGACGGAGCGCCGGCCAACGGCGGGCACGGGCGCTGAGGGCGCAACGGCGGCTCCCATACGGGGCTGTTGCGCGAAGGCCGGCAAGGCGGCCCTGCCGGCGTCACCCTTCCATCTTACGGCTGCGAGGTCGGCCCGGCGGCGTCGCCGACCTGCGGTGCAGCCGCCTCGTCGTCGCGCTGGGCGCGCAAGACCTGCGGTCGCTGCAAGATCAGATTCTGTGGCGTGCTCAAGCTGATGCCCGCCTCGCGCAGGCCGCTGAAGATGGTGAACAGCAAGTCGCTCTTGGTCGAGTACACCGCGCGCGGGCTGCTGACGTTGCCCGAGGCGGCGAGCGTCAGCCCGGTGGCGCTCAGGTCCTTGAAGGTCACCGAAGGCGCCGGGGTCTCGACGATATTCTCGTGCTCGCCATAGGCCTTGAGCATCAGCTCGCGGACCTTCTGCACGTCAGTGTCCAGCGGCAGGGTGAGGTTGATGCCGACCACGCCCAGCGCACTGCCCATGGTCACGTTGCGCACGTTCTGCGAAATGAACTGGGAGTTGGGCACTATCACCGTGGACTGGTCGGACATCTGGATTTCCGTGGCGCGCACATTTATTCGCCGGATATCGCCCTCCACCCCGCCGGTCAGGCTGACCCAGTCGCCCACCTTCACCGGGCGCTCGGTGAGCAGGATCAGGCCGGAGATGAAGTTCTGCACGATGGCCTGCAGGCCGAAACCGATGCCCACCGACAGGGCGCTGACCACCCAGGTCAGGCTGGTGAGGTTGATGCGCAGCGCCGAGAGCACCAGCAGCACCAGGATGACCATGCCGATGTAGCCCACCAGGGTGACCAGCGAGGCGCGCATGCCAGTGTCCATGCGGGTTTCCGGCAACAGCTCGTCGGCCAGCCAGCGCTTGAGCAGGCGCAGGCCAAAGAGCCCGGCGGCCAGCGTGCCGAGGGCCAGCAGGATGTCCTGCGGGACGATGTTCAGACGCCCCAGCGACTGGCCGCTTTCCACCAGTTGCACCAGACCCTGGAGCAGTTCGCCGGGGCTGGTGCCGGAAGTGGAGAAGGCGATCAGCAGCGTGGACAGCACCAGCAGCGTGCGCCCGGCGCCGGTCAGCAGGGTGGCGAACTGCGCCTGGTGGCGCGGGTCGACGCCGAGGTTTTCCGCCAGGCGTTCACCGATGGGTTGGCGGGGCGACAACAGTACCTCGCAGAGGTCGACGAACAGGGTCGTCAGCAGGTAGCCGGTGGCGCAGACCACGCTGGCCCAGAGCAGCTTGCCGGCGAGGAAGTAGGCCAGTGACAGGTAGCCGGTGACCAGTGCCAGGACGATCAGCAGCACGGTAATCAGCATTGCCAGCACCAAAATGCCGGCCAGCGCAGAGGTTTCGTGTCCCTCGGCTTCGCGACGCGCGCGGCGGTAGCGGTACAGGGCGATGCCGTACAACAGGGCGGTGGCCAGGGCGGTGAGGCCGTTGACTGCCACGGTCAAGGCGAGGCTGGCGCCGCTGGCGCTGTTGACGCGATCCAGGGTGCCCAGCACCAGCAGCAGCCAGGCCATCAGCCAGGGGAAGGGGGAGAGGGCGCTCGCCACCGGATCGGGCAGGTCGGGCAGACGCCAGGATGGCCGCTGCACAGCCAGCAATGCGCGGCCGAGGCCGGCGGTGAAGGTGCAGAAGATCACCAGCGAGAGCAGTTGGCCGCCCAGGTTGGCCATGTTGCCGCTGAGCTGGTCATGCCAGTTCATGCCCTCATGGATCAGCGTGGCGCCACCACCCAGCGTAAGGATGGTGGCCAGGCCGACCGCCACCGCCAGGGCGCTGCGGCGCAGTCGGCCGACTGGAATCCAGCGGATCATCGCCTTGGTCAGCAATTGTTCGAGCAGACGCCGGCCGGGAATCCACAGCAGCGCGGCGACGACCAGGCTGGCGATGAAGGGCGAACGGTGCTGGGGCTGCCAGGTGGTGGCGAAGGCTTCGCCGAGCTGCGTACGCATGGATTGCAGGCGCGTCAGGTCATCGTCGGTGGGGCGGATGAGCGTCGACCAGAAGCGCGGACTCAGCGGCGGCGGATAGCGTGTGGCGATCTGCGAGTTGAATTGGCTACGGCGCAGGTTGACGATCTGCGCGGCGAGGTCCTGGGCGTTCTTGTCCAGCTGGTTGGCGCGCTCCAACTGCTTCTGCAGATCCTTCTGGGCATCGGTCAGGTCGTTGCGCTGCCGGGTAAGAGTCTCGGCCTCGTTGGGCGTGACCGGGCCGAGCACCTTGAGCTGGTCCTCGGTGCGCGACAGCGCCGTGCCGATGTCGCTGGCATTCTGTTCCGCACGGGCCTGCACGGCCAGCGCGGACTGCCGCAGGTTCGACAGCAGCCCGTCGTCGCTGTCGGCGGAGACGCGCTGGCGGATCAGTTCGAGGCGCGCGCTCAGTTGCTCGACGCCTGCGTCCTCCGGCAGGTCCGGCAACTGGATGGAATCGCCGGCCTGGACGTCGGTCGGCTCGTCCGCCAGCACGGCGGCGCTGCCGGCCAGCGATAAGGTGAGCATCAGCAGTGCACGGCTGCAGGCGCGTACGAAGGTTTCCCGCATGTTCCCCCATCCTGTGGTCAAAACGCTTGATGATGTTCGACCGGCCCTGGGTCCGGACAATTCCCTGAGCATAGCGCCGCTGCGGTTGTTCTTTGCCGTTGGAATCAGCGGTGTTCAGGAATGCAGATGGTTAAAGGTCATAAATTCTGGCCATATCGATCCCCTTTTGGCCGCTTCCGCTGTTCTGTGCGGCGCGGTCGCTGGGCAGAATCCGTCACCGGACAACAAGAATCCTTCAGAGGGTACTCCCATGCTTACCGTGTACAGCGATGATCACCGCCTGCATTTCGGCCAGTCCGAACTGGTCGACGGCAAACTCCAGCCCTGCTTCGAGATGCCCAGCCGCGCGGACACCGTGCTGGCCCGCGTGAAGTCGCAGAACCTGGGCGAGATCATCGCCCCCCAGGACTTCGGCCTCGACCCGATCCTGCGCGCGCACAACAGTCGCTATGTCGAATTCCTCAAGGGGGCCTGGGCCCGCTGGGCGGCCGAAGGCCATACCGGCGACCTGGTCTCCACGACCTTCCCGGGCCGCCGCCTGCGCCGTGACGGTCCGATCCCGACCGCGCTGATGGGCGAGCTGGGCCACTACAGCTTCGATACCGAGGCGCCGATCACCGCCGGCACCTGGCAGGCCGTGTACAGCTCGGCGCAGGTCGCGCTGACCGCCCAGGATCACATGCGCCAGGGCGCCAACATGGCCTTCGGCCTGTGCCGTCCGCCGGGCCACCACGCCGGCAGCGACTTCATGGGCGGCTACTGCTTCCTGAACAACGCCGCCATCGTCAGCCAGGCGTTCCTTGACCAGGGCGCCAGGCGCGTGGCCATCCTCGACGTGGACTACCACCACGGCAATGGTACCCAGGACATCTTCTACCGCCGCAACGACGTGCTGTTCGCCTCGATCCACGGTGACCCGCTGGTGGAATATCCGTACTTCCTCGGCCACGCCGACGAGCACGGCGAAGGCGCCGGCGAAGGCTACAACCACAACTACCCGCTGGCCCACGGCACCGGCTGGGATGGCTGGTCCGCCGCGCTGGAAGACGCCTGCCGGAAGATTTCCGCCTACGCGCCGGACGCGGTGGTTGTCTCCCTGGGCGTGGATACGTATAAGGACGACCCGATTTCGCAGTTCAAGCTGGACAGCCCGGACTACCTGAAGATGGGCGCGCGCATCGCCGCCATGGGCATTCCGACCCTGTTCATCATGGAGGGCGGTTACGCGGTGGAGGCCATCGGCGTCAACGCGGTGAACGTGCTGCAGGGCTACGAAGGCGCTGCACGCTGATAGGACGGATCGGGCGGATGGGAATCCGCCCGTTTGCTGTTCATTGCTCGCAACCTTTTGCGCGAGCGCATCCAACTGGGGAAGGACATGAACAAGAAAACCGCGCTGCGCGGCCTGCTCGCCGCCGCCACCCTCGTCACGGCCAGCGTTGCCAGCGCCGAGCCGCAAGTGCGCATCTACAACTGGTTCGACTACATCGGCCCGGACACCCTCAAGGGCTTCCAGGGCGAGACCGGCATCAAGCCGCAATATGACGTCTACGACAGCAACGAAGTGCTGGAAGCCAAACTGCTTTCCGGGCACTCGGGCTATGACGTGGTCGTGCCCAGCGACAGCTTCCTCCCCAACTACCTCAAGGCCGGGGTATTCCAGCCGCTGGACAAGAGCAAGCTGCCGAACTGGAAGAACCTCAACCCGGCGCTGCTCAAGGTGCTGGAGAGCAAGGACCCCGGCAACCAGTACGTGATGCCTTACATGTGGGGCACCAACGGCATCGCCTACAACGTCGACAAGGTCAAGGCCGTACTGGGCGACAACGCGCCGCTGGACTCCTGGGACCTGGTGTTCAAGCCGGAGAACCTCGCCAAGCTCAAATCCTGTGGCGTGGCCTTCCTCGACTCGCCCACCGAGGTGATCCCGCAGGTTCTGCATTACCTGGGCCTGTCGCCCAACAGCCACAACCCGGACGACTACAAGAAGGCCGAGCAACTGCTGGCCAAGCTGCGCCCGAACATCACCTACTTCAGCTCCTCGAAGTTCGTCACCGACCTCGCCAATGGCGATGTCTGCGTGGCCCTGGCCTGGTCCGGCGGCGCGATGCAGGCGGCCAATCGCGCCAAGGAAGCGGGCAACGGCATCCACATCCAATACCGCATTCCCAAGGAAGGTGCCGCCGCCTGGTTCGACGTGCTGGCGATTCCGAAGGACGCGAAGAACGTCGAGCAGGCCCACGCCTTCCTCAACTACCTGCTGCGCCCGGAAGTGGTCGCGCCGATCTCCGACTACGTCGCCTACGCCAACCCCAACCAGGCGGCGGACGGGCTGATCTCCAGGGAGCTGCACGACAACCCCAACGTCTACCCGCCGGCCGAGGTGCAGGCCAAGCTGTTCTCGGTGGAAATGCTACCGCCGAAACTGGAGCGCATCCGTACTCGCACCTGGACCCAGGTGAAGTCCGGGAAATAATGTCGCTGGCGGCTGGCTGAATAGCGGATTTCCGTTGGCGGCCGGCGGGCGCGAACTGGCATGATCGGCGGACTTTCTTCGAGGAAGTCCGCCGATTGTCCTTGCGGCTTTCCGATTCCTGCCAATTGCTGCCGAGCCTTGCCATGAACTCCCACAGCAACATCGTCGAGCGCAAGGGCGCCGACGCTTTCGCCATCCAGGTCATGACCGGTCTGTGTGTCATCTGGGGTGTCCAGCAAGTGGTGGTGAAGCTGGCCGCGCCGGACATCGCGCCGATCATGCAGGCCTTCGGTCGCAACCTGGTGGCCGCCGTGGTGGTGGGGCTGCTGATGTGCTGGCGCGGCGGCTGGGAAGGTTTCCTGCGCCAGGGCACGCTCAAGGGCGGGCTGCTGGCGGGCGTGTTGTTCGCCGCCGAGTTCTTCTTCATCGCCCAGGGGCTGGTCTATACGTCGGCCTCGCACATGGCGGTGTTCATCTATACGGCGCCGATCTTCTCGGCGCTGGCGCTGCACTTCCTGCTGCCCAGTGAGCGCTTGCGGCCGTTGCAATGGCTGGGGATCGGCGTGTGCTTTGCGGGAATCGCGATGTGCTTCGGCGGCGGCTTCGACATCGCCAACATGGACAGCCACACGCTGCTGGGCGACGCGTTCGGCGTGCTGGCGGGGTTCTCCTGGGGGATGACCACGGTGGCGGTGCGCACCACTCGGCTGTCCGAGGCGAAACCGATCCTGACCCTGTTCTATCAATTGCTGATCGCCGCGCTGTTGTTGCCCTTCGCCGCCCTGGCGCTGGGCAAGACCCAGGACGTGAGCTTCACCGCCATCGGCGTGGGCAGCGTGCTGTTCCAGGGGCTGGTGGTGTCGTTCTTCAGCTACTTCACCTGGTTCTGGCTGCTGCGCCGCTACCTGGCATCGAACCTCGCGGTGTTTTCCTTCATGACGCCGATGTTCGGCATCGCCTTCGGCGTGCTGATCCTCGACGAGCCGCTGACCCTGAATTTCGTTGCGGGCGCCGTGCTGGTGCTGGCCGGCATCACCCTGGTGAGCAGCGAGCAATGGATTCGCCGGATGCTTCGCCGCTGATATGGGAAATGTCGCGCTCTTGATTCAGGTCAGGCGTCGCGGCGAGGTTAGGCGATAGTCTTTGTTTCAAGGAGTGAGTGGCACGGGCGGAGAGTGGGACGCCGGGCTATTCTTCCTAGGGTGGCCCATGGTGGTAACGGGCCGCCCGACCTGAATTCGAACGAGGAGGTATCCATGAAAGTCTGGCTGCAAAGCATTGCGTGGAAACTCGGTGTCGCGCTCGGCCTGATCGAGCCTCCACGTCTGCAACCCATCCCCATCCGCAGCGACGAGCAAGGTCGCCTGATGGAGCAGCGCCGGCGCTACTGATAACGCCCGCGTCACGACAAAAGGAAAACCCGCCAGCTGGCGGGTTTTTTCATGCCTGTTATTCGTGGACCTTGAACCAGTCGTCGATCATCGCTTTCAGCCGTTCCCCGGAGAAGCTATCGAAGTGCCCGCCGTGCACGGTGCGCACCGGCAGCTCACGCAAGCGCGCAAGGCTCGCGGCGTAGTCATCGAGGTTGGAGTGGTAGGCGTCCTCGATGAGCGGGCCGTCGTAGATGATGTCGCCGGAGAAGAGCGTCCGTGTCTTCTCTTCCCACAGGCTGATGCCGCCGGGCGAATGGCCGGGGGTGTGCAATACCTGCAGGGTGCGGTCGCCGAGGTCGAGCACGTCACCTTCGTCGATGGTGCGGGTTGCTGGCGCGGCCTTGACGCGGTATTCGGCGTAGCAAAGCGGGCAGTCAGGATGCGCGTCGAACATTTCGTCGTCGACGAAGGCGGTGGCGAGGGTGCGTTCGCCGTCAGGGTTGGCGAGGATGTCGGCTTCGGCCGGATGCACCAGGCGCTCGTCGAACTCATGGTGGCCGGCGATGTGGTCGAAGTGAGTGTGGCTGGCCACGGCCAGCAGCGGGCGCTCGGTGAGCCAGGGCAGTTGTTCGCGCAGGCTGACCAGCCCGGAGCCGCTGTCCACCAGCACGTCGCGGTCGCGGCCCTGGATGTGCCACAGGTTGCAGCGGTAGAAGGGGCGGACGTAGGGCTCGTGGATCAGGCTGACGCCGTCGTAGCAGTGGCGGACCTCGAACCAGCGGTCGCGGGTGACGATCTTCATTTATTCGCGCCTTGTCGTGCTGAGCGTAGGGTGTGCAACGGGTAACGGTTGTACCCCGGTACAACCTGCCATTCATTGGCGCCAGGGCCAAGCCCGGAGTACCGGAGCTCTTCGTAGGAGCGAGCTTGCTCGCGAACAATCCCGAGCTGGGCGGTTCGCGAGCAAGCTCGCTCCTACAGGCTGACGGGTTTATGGCTGTGCTGCGGGGGTTGGCTTTGCTCCCTCTCCCTGAAGGGAGAGGGGACCGTTCGGAGCGTTCGGATAACCAGGAGCCAGCCGGCGAGAGCGGGGCGCGCAGCCAGGGCGGGGGAGAGGCGCCCGGGCCGGCTCCGTTACCTCAGGGCGCGAACGGCGCCGCTTCCATCACTTCCACGATCAGCGGACGGTCGCTCGGCGCGGTGCGCAGCAGCTCCTGCAGGTGATCGTGGTCGCGGGCGCGCTCGGCGGCGCAGCCGAAGCCGCGGGCGATGGCGAGGAAGTCCGGGGTGTAGATATCCACACCCAGCGGGGTGATGTCGCGGCGTTCCATGTAGCGCTTGATCTCGCCGTAGCCGTAGTTGTTCCACAGCAGGACGATGATGCCCACCTTGGCTTCCACGGCGCTGGCCAGTTCGGTCATGGTGAACTGCAGGCCGCCATCGCCCATCAGGCTGATCACCGGGCGGCCCGGCTCGCCGAGCTTGGCGCCAATGGCCGCCGGCAGGCCGTAGCCCAGGGTGCCGTAGCCGGTGGAGGCGTTGAACCAGCGGCGGCCGCCGTCCAGCTCTACCAGGTGGTTGCCGCTGTAGACGGTCTGGGTCGAGTCGCCGACGAAGCGGGCGTCGGGCAGCACGTCGAGGATGGTGTCGAACAGGGTGCGGTAGTGCGCCCAGCCGCTGAAGTCCTCGGCCAGTTGCGCGCGCACCTTGGCCGCGCGCTGGGCGCCGGGGCTGGCGGCGTCGGCTTCGCGGGCCGGCAGCAGTTCCAGCAGCGCGCGCATGGCGGTGCGCGCGTCGGCCTGGATGGCGATCTGTGGCGCGAAGTTGCGCATCAGCTGCTGCGGGTCGATGTCGATGCGGATCAGCTCGCCGCCGATCTTGAAGTTGCCGTCGAACACCACATCGTAGTCGGTCTCGCCCAGCTCCGTGCCGATGGCCAGCACCACGTCGGCTTCCAGCGCCAGTTCACGCACCGGGATCAGCGACTGGTTGCTGCCGACCAGCAGCGGGTGGTCAGGCTGCAGCAGGCCCTTGGCGTTGATGGTCTGCGCGGTCGGCGCGTCCAGGGCAATGGCCAGCGCGCGGGCTTCGGCCTGGGCGGCAACGCAGCCGCCACCGAGCAGCAATAATGGCTTCTGCGCCTTGGCCAGCTTCGCGGCGGCTTCGTGCAGCGGCGAGCGGGCCGGGGCAGGGCGGGCCAGCTGTACGCGCGGCAGCACCTGCAGGTGGTCGGCCGGGGCGGTGATGATGTCCAGCGGCAGCTCGATGTGCACCGGACGCGGGCGCTCGCTGTCGAACACGGCGAAGGCGCGGGCCAGCACGGCCGGCAGCTCGTCGACGCTCATCAATGTGTGGCTGAAGGCGCTGACCCCGGCGACCATGGCGCGCTGGTTGGGCAGCTCGTGCAGGTAGCCGTTGCCGTGGGCCAGGCGCGAGCGCTCGTTGACGCTGGAGATCACCAGCATGGGAATGGAGTCGGCGTAGGCCTGGCCCATGGCGGTGAGGATATTGGTCATGCCCGGGCCGGTGATGATGAAGCAGGTGCCCGGCTTGCCGGTGACGCGTGCGTAGCCGTCGGCCATGAAGCCGGCGCCCTGTTCGTGGCGCGGGGTGATGTGGCGGATGCCGCTGTGGGGCAGGCCGCGGTACAGCTCGACGGTGTGTACGCCGGGGATGCCGAATACGGTATCGACGCCCCAGGCTTCGAGTTGCTTGACGAGGAATTCGCCGCAGGTGGTCATGGCAGTTCCTTAAAAATCCACAGGTAAGTCGTGATCATCATGCAAAAGGGCGCGGAGATCAGCTCGCCGCGCCCTTTTGCCCAGCGTGGGTTCTTATCAGGCCGCTTCGGCTACCGGCGCCGGGCGGGGCGACAGCAGGCTGACGACGATGAAGCTGACCAGGCCGATGGCCAGGCTGTAATAGATCGGGGTATTGGCATCGAAGCCATCCTTGAGCATGAATGCCAGTGCGGTGATGAAGCCCAGGGCCATGCTGGTGATCGCGCCGGCGGTGGTGGCGCGCTTCCAGTAGATGGCGCCGATCAGCGGGACCAGCATGCCGCCCACCAGCAGGTTGTAGGCCAGGGTCAGGGCGCTGAGCACGTCGTTCACCACCAGGGCGATGGCCAGGACCACGACACCGGTGATCAGGGTGCAGATGCGGTTCAGGCTCAGGCGGGTGGAGCGCTGGCCGGTGACGATCGGCAGCAGGTCCTCGGTGATGGTGGTGGAGGCGGCGAGCAGGCCGGCGCTGGCGGTGGACATCATGGCGGCCAGGGCAGCAGCGATCACCAGGCCACGGATGCCATCCGGCAGGGCGGCGCTGACGATGGCGGCGAAGGCGTTGTTGACGTTGTCCAGGTCAGGCAGCAGCACCTTGGCGCACATGCCGATCAGCGCGCCGACCAGACCGTAGATCACACAATAGACGCCCGCGGCGGTGCCGGCGTACTTGGTGACCTTCTCGTCGCGGGCGGTGAACACGCGCTGCCAGATGTCCTGGCCGATCAGGATGCCGAAGAAGTAGATCAGGAAGTAGGTGATGATGGTGTCGTAACCGATGGTGTGGAAGCTGAAGGCGGTCGCCGGCAGCTTGGCCACCAGTTCATCCCAGCCACCCACGCGGTACAGGCAGATCGGCAGCAGGATGAACATCAGGCCGACGGTCTTGATGATGAACTGCACGATGTCGGTCAGGGTCAGCGACCACATGCCACCGATGGTGGAGTAGACCACCACGACGCCACCGCCCAGCAGCACGGACACCCAGAACGGCAGGTCGAACAGGACCTGCATCACGGTGCCGATGGCCAGGGTGGAGACCACGCCGATCATCAGCGCATAGGCGAACATGATCACCGCGGAAGCCTGGCGGGCCATGGGGTTGTAGCGGCGCTCCAGGACCTGGGTGACGGTGAAGATGCGCAGCTTGAGCAGCGGCTTGGCCAGGAACAGGTTCAGCGCGATGATGCCGGCGCCCAGCGCGGCGCACAGCCAGAAGCCGGAGATGCCATGGACGTAGCCCAGGCGCACGGTGCCCACGGTGGAAGCGCCGCCCAGCACGGTGGCGGCCATGGTGCCCATGTAGAACGACGGGCCGAGATTGCGGCCGGCGACGAGGTAGTCTTCATGGGTCTTGGCGCGGCGCATGCCGTACCAGCCCAGCCACAACATGCCGGCGGCATATATCAGTACGACGATCAGATCTAACGCCATGGGTCGGTTCCTCACACTTCTTGCATTGTCATTGTTGCCGCGCGCTTGTGGCGTGCGGTAGGGCACCGGACCGGCGGCAACCGGTCCGATGGGGGCTTTGGGTTGATGCGCTTCGCCAGGCAGCGAAGCCTGGATCAGGCAGTCGGTTCGCTGATGCTGCGCACCGGGCGGTCATGGCTGGCCACCCAGCGCGGGCCCTTGGGGCCATAGACGCCGGCCGGTTCCGGGAAGGAGCGCAGCAGGGCCAGGTAGAGCAGGGCGGCCATGCCGAGGGTGACCGGCAGGCTGATGTCGATGCCGCCGGCCAGGTTCCCCAGCGGACCGACGAACTGGCCCGGCAGGTTGACGAAGCACAGGCCCAGCGCCGCACTCGGGATCCACGCACCCATGCCGCGCCAGTTCCAGCCGTTGTGGAACCAGTAGGCGCCGCCTTCCTGGCCACGGGTGAATACCTGCAGGTCGTCGGCGTGGTAGAAGCCGCGACGGATGATCAGGCCGAGGATCATGATCACCATCCAGGGGCTGGTGCAGGTGATGATCAGCACGGCGAAGGTGGACACGCTCTGCACCAGGTTCGCGGCGAAGCGGCCGATGAAGATGAAGGCGATGGACAGCAGGCCGATCAACAGGGTGGCCTGCACGCGGTTGAGCAGGCGCGGGAACACGCTGGACATGTCCAGGCCGGTGCCGTACAGCGAAGTGGTGCCGGTGGACATGCCGCCGATCACCGCGATCAGGCACACCGGCAGGAAGAACCAGCTCGGCGATACCGCCAGCAGGCCGCCGACGTAGTTGTTCTGCGCGATGTAATCCGGCGCGTTGACCGCGACGATGGTGGCGGTGGCCAGGCCGAACAGGAACGGGATCAGGGTCGCCAGTTGGGCGAGGATCACCGCCAGCATGATGCGCTTCTGTGAGGTTTCGCGCGGGATGTAGCGCGCCCAGTCACCGAGGAAGGCGCCGAACGACACCGGGTTGCTCATGGCCAGCAGGGCGGCGCCGATGAAGGCGGCCCAGAAACCTTCGCTGCCCATCTGCACGGTGCCGGCGTAGCTGGCATCGAACGGGCCCGAGAAGGCGAACAGGCCGAGCAGGAACAGCAGGCTCGCTGCCCACACGGCGATCTTGTTGACCATCAGCATGAAGCGGAAGCCGTAGATGCAGACGATCAGCACCAGCACGGCGAACAGGCCATAGGCCAGGCCCAGGGTCAGGTCGGTTTCCGGCAGGTCGAACAGGCGCTTGGCGCCACCGATCAGCGCATCGCCCGAGCTCCACACGGAGAGGGAGAAGAAGGCGACGGCAGTGAGCAGCGACAGGAACGAGCCGACGATCCGCCCGTGCACGCCGAAGTGGGCGCCCGAGGAGACCGCGTTGTTGGTGCCGTTGAGCGGGCCGAACAGGCCCATCGGTGCGAGGATGATCGAGCCGACCAGTACGCCGAGCACGATGGCCCAGACGCCGGCCTGGAACGACAGCCCGAACAGCACCGGGAAGCTGCCGAGCACGGCGGTGGCGAAGGTGTTGGCGCCGCCGAAGATCATGCGGAACAGGTCGGTGGGCGTGGCGTTGCGTTCGTTGTCCGGGATCTGTTCGACCCCAAATGTCTCGATGGTGGTGATTGCGTGTGCGTTGTTCTTGTTATCCATGACTTCCTCCCGGGGAGCCCTGTCTTTATGGCGTCGGCGACGGTGACAGGTGCTCGTGTGTGGCCAGCCAGCGGCCCAGTTTCGGATCACGGCGGAAGACGATGGTCTCCCGTTCGTGGTTCAGGCTTTCCTCTCCCTGGATGCGCAGCCGCGTGGCGACGTCATGGCAGAACACGGCCACGTCCTCGCTTTGCAGGCTCACAAAGGTGTTGCTCGAAAGGCAGTCAAGGACCTCGAAGCCATCGTCACGCAGCCAGCCTTCCCACACCTCGCGGTACGCCGCGCGCGAGAGCAGCGGCACTGGCCAGGTGTGAAAGATGAAGCTGGCGTCTTCGCTGAAGGCGGCGAAGTAGGCTTCGGTGTCGGTGCGCGCGAAGGCTGCCACGAGATCGCGGGCAGCCTCCAGCACCTGTGCTACGCAGGCGTCGTTATTCATGCAGGTGCTCGTGCGCTCAGCGGCGCTCTACGCCCGGGAGGATGCAGAGCATTTCGTACAGCAGGTTGGCGCCGAGCAACGAGGTGTTGCCGGTGGTGTCGTAGGGCGGGGAGACTTCGACCAGATCGCAGCCGATGATGTCCAGGCCCTGGCAGCCGCGGACAATCTCGATCGCCTGGATGGTGGTCAGGCCGCCGATTTCCGGGGTGCCGGTGCCGGGCGCCCAGGCCGGGTCGATGCCGTCGATGTCGAAGGACAGGTAGACCGGGCCGCCGCCGACTTTCTCGCGGACTTCGGCCATCAGCGGTTCCAGCGACTTGTGCCAGCACTCTTCGGCCTGCACCACGCGGAAGCCCTGTTTGCGGCTCCAGTTGAAATCTTCGGCGGTGTAACCCTGCGCGCGCAGGCCGATCTGAACCACGCGATCGCAGTCCAGCAGGCCTTCTTCCACGGCGCGGCGGAAGGTGGTGCCGTGGGCGATCTTCTCGCCGAACATGTGGTCGTTGACATCCGCGTGGGCGTCGATGTGAACCAGGCCGACCTTGCCGTGCTTCTTGTGGATGGCACGCAGGATCGGCAGGGTGATGGTGTGGTCGCCACCCAGGGTCAGCGGGAGGATGCCGTGGTCGAGGATCTTGTCGTAAGCCTCCTCGATGATGCGCACCGCTTCCATCAGGTTGAAGGTGTTGATCGCCACGTCACCGATGTCGGCGATGTTCAGCGAATCGAACGGCGCAGCGCCGGTGGCCATGTTGTACGGACGGATCATCACCGACTCGGCGCGGATTTCGCGCGGCCCGAAACGGGTGCCGGAGCGCAGGGAGGTGCCGATGTCCAGGGGCACGCCGACGAAGGCGGCGTCCAGCTCGTTGAGCTCTTCGGGGGACTGGATATGCGGCAGGCGCATCATGGTGGCGATGCCGCCGAAACGCGGCATTTCGTTGCCGCCCAGGGGCTGGTGAAGTTTCTTGTCCATGGGAAGGGCCTCAGGCTGATCGCTGTCTTCGTGGAAACAGGCTTGTTGAATACTGAGACCGGATTCTCATCAGGCGGGGTAGTAGAAAAAATCGCTGGCTACAAATAATCACTTCAGAGTTTTCTAAACTAATCAGGGTAGCTAGACTGCGCCACCTTGCCGCAGCGGACGGCTCGCCAGGCTTGTGGCCTGCGGGTCCTGGATAGATAGCTGGCTTTCTATCCTCCGTTTTCAGGTGCAGAAACTACTGAACTAGAGCGGCCCAGCCGCGGTTTTGCGGAGTCATCATGAGCGCGAGCGCACTGCCCGACGTCAAACTGCTGCGGATTTTCGCCTGCGTGGTGCGCAGCCAGGGGTTCGCCGCCGCGCAGCAGGAACTCAACCTGTCGACCTCGGCGATCAGCACCTACATGAGCCAGCTGGAAAACCAGCTGGGCATCGTGCTCTGCCACCGGGGCCGTGGCGGCTTCGGGCTGACCAGCAAGGGCGAGCTATTCCATCAGGAAACCCTGCGCATCCTCGGTGAACTGGAAGGCTTCGAACGCTACGCGGCGACGCTCAAGGGCGAACTGCGCGGTACCCTGAACCTCGGCGTACTGGACTCCACCGTGAGCGACCCGGCGCTGCCGCTGGCTGATGTCATCGGCTCCTTCAGCAGCCTGCACCCGGCGGTGCACCTGCACCTGCAGGTGCAGAGCCCGTATGAGTTGCAGCTGGCGGTGCTGGACAATCGCCTGGACCTGGCCATCGGCTCGTTCTTCAGCCGGATGAACGGCCTGGTCTACCAGCCTCTTTATAGAGAGCAGCACTGGCTCTACTGCAGCGACCGCCACCCGTTGTTCGATGGCCGGCGCATTCCCGCTGAGCTGATCACCCAGCAACGCATGGTCGGCCGTGGCTACTGGAGCCAGGCGGAACTGGCACGGCACGGCTTCAAGCACAGCGCCGGCACCGTGGAGAGCATGGAGGCGCAGCTGATCCTGATCCTTTCCGGCGGCTACATCGGCTACCTGCCCGAGCACTATGCGCACCCCTGGGTGGAACAGGGTCGCCTGCGCGCGTTGCTGCCGGCGACCTTCGGCTACCAGGCACCGTTCTCGCTGATTTTGCGCCGCGGCCGTTCCCGCGAGCCGTTGATCCAGAATTTCCGCGACCTGCTGCGGACGCAGCCGAACACGCCATGAGCCGGATCCGCTGCCCGCGCTGCGAACGTCCGCTGAACCACTGCCTGTGTGCGCTGATCCCGCGTCTGCACAACCGCACCCGCGTGCTCCTGCTGCAGCACCCGAGCGAGGTCGGGCATGCGCTGAACACTGCGCGTCTGGCCGTGCTTGGCCTGGCCAATGCGCAGCTGATGGTGGGCGAGGATTTCAGCGATCTGGACCTGTCCGCCTGGGACGCCTGGCTACTGTTCCCCGGCGAGTCCGCCGTGGTGTTGGCAGAGCTGGCTGCGAAGCCTGTGGATAAGCCGCGACTGCTGGTGGTGCCCGACGGCACCTGGCGCAAGGCGCGCAAGCTGCTGCACCTCAACCCCAATCTCGAGGCATTGCCGCGCGTGGTGCTGCCGGGCGGGCTGAGCTCGCGCTACCGCCTGCGCAAGGCGCCGGCCGAAGGCGCGCTGTCCACCATCGAAGCCGTCGCGCATGCCCTCGATGCGCTGGATGCGCCGCAGTCCCACGCCGACCTTTTGCGCCCGTTCGATGCGTTGATCGAAGGGCAGATCGCAGCGATGGGCGAGGAGACCTTCTTGCGCAACCACGGGCCGCGAGGGTGACGCTAACCCGCCTGCAGCCGATTGTCCGGCGGGCGCACCTACGTCGTGTTGGTCCTGTGGATATTCAGGTTTGCGGGGACACGGCGCGATAGCGCTCCACCAGCAGCGGCAGGGCCCGCTCACGCCAGAATTGGTTGCTGATCATCCCGCTGGACATGCCTCCGTGGGCGTGACGCGGCAGGTATACGTGGGTGGGATGGTCCAGCTGGACACCGGCGAGCTGCTCGAACAGCTCCGTAAGCAGTTGCACCAGCTCTGCCTCGCTGGCGGGCAAGGGGATTTCGACGAACTGCTCGGCCATTTCCCACCACAGGTAGGGATCGCCACGCAGCCCCCAATACAGGGGCTCTTCGCGGAACAGTTCGGCGACTGAGGGGACATCAAGCATGGGGCGGACTTCCTTGTGCTGCGTGCGGGGCGGCCGCGCGCTGGCGGGGAGGCAGTGTCGCCGCTCGCGAGGGTGCCTGGGAAGGTTCTCTGCGCTGATTTCTGCCCGGCGGCCGCACCTGCGCCGCCCTTGCCGTTATACTGCGCCCCTCATTCCCCTTTGCGAGGTGTTCGTCCGATGCGCAATTGATGCCGCCGTGGTTTCACGGCCCGTTTCCTTCCCTGGCCCGTTGCCGGGGGATTTTCGGCATCAATCCGGATTTGCGCATGACGAGCCCGCTCACCCTGGCGCTGCAAGGCGTCTCTTTCCAATTGCCCAGTGGCGAGATGCTGCTGAGTGACCTCAACGAAACCTTCGACCACCGCCGCACGGCACTGGTCGGGCGCAATGGTGCGGGCAAGTCCGTGCTGGCGCGGATCATCGCCGGCGAGCTGGCCGCCACTGCCGGCCGCTGCCTGGCGTCCGGGCCGCTGCATTACCTGCCGCAGCGCATTGAACCGCAGGCATTGCGCAGTGTGGCCGAGCTGGCCGGCGTACAGCCGATGCTGGATGCGCTGGCTCGCGTCGAGGCCGGTGGTGTCGCCCCCGCTGACTTCGAGCACCTCGATGGCCACTGGGATATCCGCGCCCGCCTGGAGGCCGAATTGGCTGCCGCCGGGCTCGCCTATCTGCGGCCGGACACGCCCGCCTCGCGCCTCAGTGGCGGCGAATGCACGCGAGTGGCGCTGCTCGGCGCCTGGCTCAGCAACGCGGACTGGCTGATCCTCGACGAGCCCAGCAACCACCTCGACCGCGCCGGCCGCGAAGCCCTGCGCGAGCAGCTGCAGCGCTGGCGCGGCGGCCTGATCCTGATCAGTCATGACCCCCTGCTGCTCGACGACATGCAGCGCATCGTCGAACTGTCAGCGGCCGGCCTGCGCAGCTATTCCGGCGACTATGCCTTCTACCGCGAGGTGCACCAGCAGGAGCAGGACAACGCCCAGCGTGAGTTGCAACGGTGCAAGCTGGAGCGTGATCGCCAGCAGCACGCCATGCAGGAGCAGCGCGAGCGCCAGGAGCACCGGCAGGCGAGAGGGCGCAAGGATGCGAGAGAAGCCAACCAGGCGAAGATCCTCGTCGACCGGCAGAAGGAGCGCAGTCAGACAAGCATCGCACGCCTGGCCACGCAGCATGAGGATCGACGCGACCGACTGGCGCAGGGCGTGCGGGAGGCATTCGAGCGATTGCGCGAGGGCGCTGCGGTGGTCTTGAACGCACCGGACTGCGAGTTGCCCGAATCCCGTGGCGTCTTGCTGCTGGAAGCACTGCGCCTGCCGTTCGGCAATGCCGCGCCGCTGGATTTGCAGGTGAGCGGCCCGCGCCGCGTGGCGGTCACCGGGCGCAACGGCAGCGGCAAGTCGACGCTGCTCAAGGTCATCGCGGGCGTGCTGGAGCCTGCGACGGGCTCGTGCGCGGTGAGGGTGCGCAGTGCCTATCTGGACCAGCATCTCGCCGCGTTGCTGCCTGAGCGCTCGGCGCTGGAGCTGCTGCGCGGGCGCAATCCCGTGGCCGACCTGTCGGTCCTTCGCACGCGTCTGGCGCAGCTGGGGTTGCCGGCGGCGCGGGTCGAGCTGCCCAGTGCGCTGCTCAGTGGCGGTGAGCGGTTGAAGGCGGCGCTGGCGTGCGAGCTCTACGCCGAGCATCCAGCGCAGTTGCTGCTCCTGGACGAGCCCGACAACCACCTCGACCTGCCGTCTCGCGAGGCGCTGGAGGATCTGCTGCGGCAGTACCGTGGCGCATTGCTGGTGGTGTCCCATGATGCTGCGTTTCTCGACCGGCTGAACCTGGACGCCCGGCTGGAATGCGCGGAGGGCGGCTGGCGCTGGATGGCCGAGTGAGGCTTTACCGGCCGGGAAGGGCTGGGTAGGATCGACCTCCCTTTCTTTCCGGCTGCCTCTGCCGTGTTCCGCCCAGGCGTTGAATCGCGAAGCGGGCATTCATGCTGCCGACGCTCCAACGGCCGTCACCGTGTGTGGCGCGCTATCCCTTTCGTGATCGCTGAATCAGGATGATTCCATGCTTATTCGCCAACGCATCGCTGCGGATAATCCGCGGCTGCTCGATATCTGGCTGGGCGCCGTGCGCGCAACCCACCACTTCCTCCAGGCGTCGGACATCGACGACCTGCTGCCTCAGGTCCGCGACCTCTACCTGCCGGCCGTCGCGGTCTGGGTGGCGGTGGATGCCGAAGACCGCCCGCTGGGCTTCATCGGCCTCAACGAGTGCCATGTGGAGATGCTCTTCATCGATCCGGACTGCCGGGGGCGCGGCCTGGGCCGCGCGCTGCTGGATTTCGTGCGGGAGTTGCGCGGCACGCTGAGTGTCGACGTCAACGAGCAGAACCCGCAGGCGGTGGGATTCTATCGACACTACGGCTTCGTCCAGACCGGACGCTCGCCCACCGATGGCGAGGGGCGACCGTTCCCGCTGCTGCACATGAGCCTGCCGGCCCCTGAATAAGGCATGGCCTACAACAGGTTTACGCGCTGTGCTCCGTCTCGCCACTGCCGAAGCGGATGCTTCGCGCGCCGAGCTTGAGCAGGCTGTCGGCGAACAGGTCGCTGGCGGTCTGGCGGCAGTCCCAGGCGGCTTCCCAGTCTTCCTGTCGCCGCCAGTGCAGGCGGCCGACCAGGCGCTGGGGTTCACCTTCGGCATGCAGCTCGCTGGCGAGGTAGCCGGGGCGCCGGTAGAACAGTGCCTGCAGGTGCGACAGGTAATCGCCCAGGCGCGCGGCGATGTGCGGACGTTGCTGGGGTGTCACGTCGATCTCGATCTGCAGGATGAAGTGCGGATTGTCCACGCAGGCATGGGCGGTGATCGGGGCGGGTTGCGTCATGTTCCTTGGCTCCCTGGCTTGTACCGAATGCCTGGCGAGGGTAAAACCTCAACATAAGTTGAGGTCAATAGCCCATGAAAGAATCTTCTTCCTGCTCCATGCACCGCGAGTTGAGTGTCGGCGAACTGGCCAAACGCGCCGGCGTGGCCGTTTCCGCGCTGCACTTCTACGAGGCCAGGGGGCTGATCAGCAGTTCCCGCAACGCCGGCAACCAGCGCCGCTATTCACGCGACACGCTGCGTCGGGTGGCGGTGATCAAGGTTGCGCAACGGGTCGGCATTCCCCTGGCCGAGATCGCCAAGGCGCTGGGCTCGCTGCCCACCGGGCACAACCCGACGGCAGCGGACTGGGCGCGGTTGTCGGCGCGCTGGCGGGATGACTTGAACGAGCGGATCGAAAAGTTGCTGCTGCTGCGCGATCAGCTCGATGGCTGTATTGGCTGTGGATGCCTGTCGATGGAGGCCTGTCCGCTGCGCAATCCGGGCGATCGGCTGGCGGAGGAGGGGCCGGGGGCGCATTGGCGGGGGGAGTTGGAGTGAGGTTGAAGAGCCCCTCTCCCTAACCCTGGCTGCGCGCCCCGCTCCGAAGGGAGAGGGGACTGTCCTGAGCGAAGTGGGGGGGATGGCGTCAGCCGGATGCCGCTGTTCGAGTGGAGAAATGAATTTGAGGTTGGCACAAGCGCCCCCTCTCCCTTCAGGGAGAGGGCTGGGGAGAGGGCAATGCCTCCGCTCCGGAACCCCAGGAAGTCCTCACCGCTCCCGCAATGCCTCCCACCGCGCCTTGAGCACCGGCTTGAGGATGTAGTCCAGCACGCTCTTCTCGCCGGTGATGATGTCCACCGTCGCCACCATGCCGGGGATGATCAGCAGGGGCTTGGCGTCCGTGCCCAGGTGGTTCTTGTCGGTGCGCACCTGGATCATGTAGAAGCTGTTGCCCTTGTCGTCGGTGATGGTGTCGGCGCTGATCACTTCCAGCTTGGCCTTCAGCCCACCGTAGATGGTGTAGTCGTAGGCGGTGAACTTGACCGTGGCGCTCTGGCCGGGGTGGAGGAAGGCGATGTCCTGCGGGCGCACCCGAGCTTCCACCAGCAGGTTGTCCTCCAGCGGGACGATTTCCACCATGTCGTTGCCCGGCTGCACCACGCCGCCGATGGTGTTGACCTTGAGCTGCTTGACGATGCCACGCATCGGCGCGACCACCAGGGTGCGGTTGACCTTGTCGTCGATGGCGCGGCTGGTGGCGGTGAGCTTGTTGAGGTCGGTGCGCACGTCATTGAGCTCCTTCAGCGCGTCGCTGCGAAAGCCCAGTTTCGACTCCTCCACCTTGCGCTGGATCTCGTTCACCGCCGCCTCCGCGCGGGGGATCGCAAGGTTGGTGGCATTGAGGTCGCCACTGATTTCCACGGCGCTGCGGCGCAGGCGCAGCAGTTCGACCGGGGAGACCGCGCCAGCCTTCACCAGCGGCTCGGACATGTTGATTTCCTGCTGGACCAGCCCCAGGCTCGAGCGGTATTGCTGGGTCTTGGCACGGAATTCCTGCAGCTCCTGGCTCTTCTGCCGCAGTTGTTCCTGGAGGATGTTGAGCTCGCTGCTCTGCCGCTGCATGCGGGTCTGGTAGAGCGCCAGCTGGTCTTCCACCACCTGCGGCGCGGACTGCTTCAGGTCATCGGAGAACACCGGTTCGCGACCTTCGGCTTCCGCTTTCAGGCGTTCGACGCGAGCCTCCAGCGAGTTGCGGTCGGCCTCGGTCTCGCCCTTGTTGGAGGTGAAGCGCGTGTCGTCCAGGCGCAGCAGCGGCTGGCCCTTGTTCACCACCTGGCCCTCGCGGACGAAGATTTCCGAAACGATGCCGCCTTCCAGGTTCTGGATGGTCTGCACCTTGGAGGAGGGAATCGCCTTGCCCTCGCCCTTGGTCACTTCCTCGATGTCAGCGAAGTAGGCCCAGGTGATGGCCGCCACCAGCAGCCCGAGCGCCGCCCAGAGGGTGATGCGGGTGGCGTTGGGCGAGTCCTCCAGCAGGGTGCCCTGGACCTCGGGCATGAATTCGGTATCGCGGGCACCGTTGCCGCCGAGGTAATCGCGGATCGATTGCGAGAAGTGCATGGCCATTACCCCGCTGCCGGGCCGACGTGGCCCTTGCGCAATGCTTCGATGACCGCCTCTTTCGGGCCGTCGGCGACGATGCGGCCACTGTCGAGCACCAGCAGGCGGTCGACCAGGCTGAGCATCGAGGTGCGGTGCGTGACCAGCAGCAGGGTCTTGTCGCGGCAGGCCTCGTGCAGACGTTTGCGAAGGATTTCCTCGCTGCTGTTGTCCATGGCGCTGGTGGGCTCGTCCAGCAGCAGGATCGGCGGGTCGAGCAGCATTGCACGAGCCATCAGCACCGCCTGGCGCTGGCCGCCGGAGAGCAGCTGGCCGCGCTCGCCCACCGGACGGTCGAAGCCGGCCGGGTGTTGCCGGGCCAGTTCGCTGACGCCTGTCAGCTCGGCCACTTCGAGCATTCGCGCATCGCTGACGTAGCGCGCGCCAAGGGTCAGATTGTCGCGCAGGCTGCCGGCCAGCAGCGGCAGGTCATGGGCCACGTAGCCGATCTGCTGGCGCAGGTCGGAGACATCGAGCTGGCGCAGGTCCAGGCCGTCGAGCAGGATCTGCCCTTCATCGGGGTGATAGAAGCCCATCAGCAGGCGGCCGAAGGTGCTCTTGCCCGAGCCGCTCTTGCCGATGATGCCGATCTTCTCGCCGGGGGCCATGCGCAGGCTGACGTGGTTCAGCGCCGGGGTGGTCTGCTCCGGATAGCTGAAGCTCAGTTGGCGGACTTCCAGTGCGCCGTGCAACTGGGTGCGCTCCAGCGGACGCTGGCGGGCCTGGCGCTCCTGTGGCAGTTCCATCAGCGCGTCGGTGCTCTTCATGGTCAGGCGCGCCTGCTGGTAGCGGGTGATCAGTCCGGCGATCTGACCCAGCGGGGCGAGCACGCGGCTGTTGAGCATGTAGCTGGCAACCAGCGCGCCGACGCTGAGGTTGCCGGCGAGGATGCTGTAGACCCCGGCGCAGATCATCGCAAGGCCGGCGAACTGCTGGAGGAACAGGGTGCCGTTGGTGGCCAGCGCGCTGAGGAAGCGCGCGTGGTTGTCCAGCCGCGCCAGGGCGCCGTGGGTGGATTCCCAGCGGTACTGGCGCTCGCTCTCGGCGCCGCAGGCCTTGAGGGTTTCCAGTCCGCCCAGGGTCTCGATCAGCAGGGCCTGGCGTTCGGCACCCAGGGTCAGGCTCTTCTGCACGGTGTCGCGCAGGCGGCTCTGGATGATCAGGGCGAACACGATGGTGATGGGGAAGGCCAGCAGCGGCACGGCCACCAGCCAGCCGCCGAGCAGGCCGATGACCAGGATCATCAGCAGCGAGAAGGGCAGGTCGATCAGGCTGGTCAGGGTCAGGGCGGTGAGGAATTCGCGCAGGCCCTGGAAATCATGGATGCTTTGGGCGAAGCCGCCGACGGTCTCGGGCCTGGCCTTGAGCGACATGCCGGTGATGCGTTCGAACAGGGTGGCGGAGAGGACCACGTCGGTCTTCTTGCCGGCCATGTCCAGCAGGTTGGAGCGCAGCACCCGCAGCAGCAGTTCGAACAGCGTGCCGATCAACAGGCCGGCGGCGAGTACCCAGAGGGTCGATAGCGCCTGGTTGGGCACCACGCGGTCGTAGGTCTGCATGACGAACAAGGGCACCAGCATGCCCAGCAGGTTGATCAGCAGGCTGGCGACCAGTGCGTCCGTATAGAGCCACCTGGACAGCCGCAGGGTGTCGCGGAACCAGGCTTCGACGCGCGGCACCAGGGGTTTGCGCGCGGCCTCCAGTTCGTGCCGCGGGCGGGCGAAGAGGGCCTGGCCGCTGTACTGGGCGGCCAGCTCGGTGGCGCTGACGGACTGTTCGCCGCCATCGGTCTCGCACGGCAGGATCAGCGCCTGGCCGTCGTCGCGCCACTGGCGCAGCACCGCGCTGCGGCCGTCGTTGAGCAGCAGCAGGACCGGCAGGTTCAGGTTGGAGATGCTCTTCAGCTCGCGGCGCAGCAGCCGGCCTTGCAGGCCAGCGCGCGCGGCGGCGCGGGGCAGCAGGGCGGCCGAGAGCCGCTGGTCGCGCAGCGGCAGCCCGGCGGACAGGCTGTTGCGACTGACCGAACAGCCGTGCAGGCGGCAGAGAATCAGTAATCCATCGAGCAGGGGATCGTCATGGCTCAGGCGCGGATCGCCCGGCGGGGATGCACTGCGCTCCTGGATGATCATGGTCACGCTACTTCCTCCCGGGCCGCCGCGCGCCAACGCCGCCCGGCGAACACGTGCAGGTGTTCGCCAGGGGCCGGTCGTCGGGTACGCCGAGCCCTGTCGTATCGCTTCACGACCGTCGCCCCGACGCCGGGCGGCGCGGGGCAGGGACGGACGCATGCGATTTTCTTATTTCAGGTCAGGCAGGCGCGCCTCGTTCTTCACATCCGACAGGGCCACGGCCTCGTGCGGTGCTACCACATGTTGCGAGCGCAGCAGGCTGCCCATGCTGCCGAGCACGCGGTACATCGAGTATTCCTCGGTGTAGCGCACGTCCACATAGCGGCGGTTGGCGGTGAACAGTTCGTTCTCGCTGTCCAGCAGGTCGAGCAGGGTGCGCTGGCCGAGGGTGAACTGCTGCTGGTACGCCTCGCGCACCTTGCGGGTGTAGTCGGCGTATTCGCGCGCCGGCTGGGTCTGCTTCTTGGCGTTTTCCATCGCGTCCCAGGCCAGCGAGAGATTCTCGTTGAGCAGCCGCAGCGCGTTGTTGCGGATGTCCTGGGCCTCGTTGATCTGGTGCGAGGTGGCGTTCAGATGGGCCTTGTCGCGCATCCCGTTGAACAGGTTGTAGCGCATCACCACCTGTGCTTCCCAACTGTTGTAGTGGCCTTCATCACCGTCGACGTTGTTGTTGGCCGCCTTGGCCAGCTCGGCGTCGAAGCGTGGGTAGAAGGGCGCCTTGGCGGCCTCGTACTGGGCTTCGGCGGCGTTCACGTCGGCCTGGGCCGATTTCAGCAGCGGGTTATCATCGAGCATGCCCTGGCGCGCCGCCAGCAGGTCCGGCGGAACGTCCGCCTTGACCGTTGAGGGCGATTCGAGCTGGTCCGGCATGCGGCCGGTGGCGCTATAGAAGCTGGCCTCGGCATCGGCCAGGTTCACCTCTTCGGTGTAGAGGTTGTTCTGCGCCAGGGCCAGACGAGCGATGGCCTGGTCGTTGTCGGCAGTGCTGCCGACACCACGCTCGCTGCGCAGGCGGATCTGGTCGCCGATACGTTCGTGGGCCTGCAGGTTGTTCTTCGCCAGCGCTACCATCTCGCGGCGCTTGAGCACATCGAGATAGACCTCGACGGTGCGCAGGGCGGCGGTTTCCGACGTGCCGAGGATGCGGAAGGCCTTGGCGTTGACGTTGGACTCGTTGCGCTTGACCTCGTTGGGTGTGCCGAAGCCGTCGAACAGCATCTGCCGCAGACGGATTTCCGCATCACCGCGGGTCAGGGTTTCCTTGTTGTGGTCGCCCAGTGCACGGGTGCTGGGGCTGTCGGTGTTCTCGCGGCCATAGCCCGCGACAAGGTCGACAGTCGGCAGGTAGCCGCCCCTGGCAAATTTGAGCTCTTCATCCGCGGTGAGGCGGCTGTTTACGCTCTGGCTGATTTCCGGGTGGTATTGCAGCGTGCTTTGTATAGCTTCGGTCAGCGTCATGGCTTGCCCATGAGTCCCCGACACCGCCAAAAATACACCGCTCCATAGTGCCGCGTTACGACTGCGCATGGCTTTGCTCCTGGTGTTCTCGTACTTCGATGCTCTTGGATCGCCAATTTATTGGCTTTTTTCTCTTATCAAGCGTTTCACGCCTGTAACATCAGAGCTAAGAACAACTTTTCGAAAACCTCAGAAGAATTTTTCACATGGGTTATTCGGAAAAAATCTTATGAGCCCTGTGAAAAACCGCACATTGTTTGGACGTGCAAGCCCTCGTGTTTCCTGGGTATGGGCCGGAGAAGGCGCTTGCAGAAAAAGCCAGGTACGGTTTGTAGCAGTAAGGGCGGGGACCACCGCAGAAGGACAGAAATGCGTGGCCAGCATGACAAAAAATTGTCGCTGGCTTTTTGATGCAAAAGCGCTAGCAGTCCTTTTTGCTCCCTTCGCAACTTTCTTCGCAGCATCCGGATACAAGCGTGCCGTGGCCTGTTTCGGTCAATTGCGCGCCGGTGGAACCGGCCGCGAGATGTGCAGCGGAGGAAGGACTCATGGCTACTTTGATGGGTGTCGTCAGCAAGGTAATCGGCGAAGTGTTTGCGGTAGCCGCCGATGGATCGCGTCGTCCTTTGTCACAGGGAGACAAGGTGTTTGTCGGTGAACAGCTGGTCACCGGCGCCCATGGCGCGGTTGCGCTGAAAGTCGCCGGAGGCGGCGAGATCACCCTGGGCCGCGACAGCGCCCTGCCGCTGACCTCGCAGATGCTTTCCGCCGCCCACCAGGCGGAACAGGGTGACCAGGCGGTTGCCCAGCAACAGCCGGCAACGCCGACCCAGCAGGACGTCACCGACGTCAAGGCCTTGCAGGCCGCCATCGCTGCGGGCGTCGACCCGACCCAGGCCGCCGAGGCCACCGCCGCCGGCCCGAGTGCTGCGGGCGCTGCCAATGGCAAGCCCGGTGGCGGGCACTCCTTCGTCCTGCTGACGGAAGTCGGTGGGCACATCGACCCGGTCATCGGCTTCCCCACTGGGCCCATCGGCTCCGGTCCCTTGCCTCTGCGCGAGTTCGACGGTACGCCGGATGTGCGCCCCGAGGCCGAACCGCCCGTGGTTCCGGTCGATGGCGTACCCACCGCCGGCCCGGGAGCGGCCAGCGTGTTCGAAGCCGGCCTGCCCGGCGGCCTGCCCAATGGCGCGGGTGAGGGCTCGACCTTTACCGGCAACCTGGGCTACAGCTTCGGTGCCGACGGCGTCGGCAGCTTCACCTGGGGCACTGCCGGCCTGCCGAACCTCACTTCCGGCGGCGTGCCGCTGACCTACAGCGTCAGCCCCGATGGCCTGACCCTTACCGGTAGCGTCAATGGCGCTCCGGTGTTCACCCTGACCATCACCAACATCAACACCGGTGCCTTCGAGTTGAACCTGCAGCAGCCGCTGGATCATCCGCTGCCGGGTTCCGAGGACACCCTGACCCTCGAGATTCCCTACACCATCACCGACGGCAACGGCACCCCGGCCGACGGTACCCTTACCGTGGGCATCGTCGACGATGCGCCGCAGGCCAGCCTGTCCGCCGATAACGGCGTGGACGTCCTGCTGCAGACCCACGACGCCAACACCGCCGGTGCGGCCTTCGACACCGCCACCACCGACTTCAGCTCGGCCTTCCAGGTGAGCGCCAACTACGGCGGTGACGGCGCCGGCAGCACGCAACTGAGCTACAGCCTGAACCTGGTGGCCGGCAACGGTGCCGACTCGGGGCTGACCAGCGGCGGCGCGGCCATCTTCCTGTACAGCGTGGGGGGCGTCATCGTCGCGTCCACTGCCGCCAGCGCGGCCGGCATTACGGGTGGGAACACCGTCTTCAGCCTGTCGGTGAACGGCAGCACCGGCGTGGTCACCCTGACCCAGTTCAGCGCCATCGACCACGCCCTGCCGGGCAGCGAGGGCAGCTACGCCAGCCAGGCCGTTGCGCTCGATTCCGGCCTGGTGCAATTGCAGGGCAACCTGACGGTCACCGACCGCGATGGCGACAGCGTTTCCTCCAGCAGCTCGCTGGACCTCGGCGGTCGCGTCAGCTTTACCGACGACGGCCCGAGCATTGCCGTGGGCAACACCGAAGGCCTGCAACTGACGGTAGATGAGTCCGCCCTGGGCACCGACGCCACCAGCAGCGTGGCGGTCAGCAGCCTGTTCAATGCCCAGTTCGGCGCCGATGGCGCCGGTTCGATCACCTACCAGGTCAGCACCACCGACAACACCGACAGTGGGCTGAAAGACACCGCCACCGGCGACACGATCTTCCTGTTCAACACCGCCAATGGCGTCGAAGGCCGTGTCGGCGGCGCCGATGGCGCCGTCGCCTTCCGGGTGACGCTGGGCGAGGATGGCAAGATCACCCTCGACCAGTTGCGTGCGCTGGTGCACCCGGACAGCGCCGATGCCAACGACCCGCTGAGCCTGGGCGAAGGCAAGATCAGCCTGAGCGCCACCGTGACCGACGCCGATGGCGATCACCAGAGCGCCAGCCTGGACCTGGGCAGCAAGCTCACCTTCCTCGATGACGGCCCGAGCATCTCCGTGGGCAATACCGAAGGCCTGCACCTGACGGTGGACGAGTCCGACCTGGGCCAGGACGCCAGCAGCAGCGGCTCGGTGGCGGACCTGTTCAACGCCCAGTTCGGCGCCGATGGTGCCGGCTCGAACACCTACCAGGTCAGCACCACCGACAACACCGACAGCGGCCTGAAAGACACCGCCACAGGCGACAAGATCTTCCTGTTCAACACCGCCACCGGCGTCGAAGGCCGAGTCGGCGGCGCCGATGGCGCCGTCGCCTTCCGCGTGACGCTGGGCGAGGACGGCAAGATTACCCTCGACCAGGTGCGTGCGCTGGTGCACCCGGACAGCGCCGATGCCAACGATCCGCTGAGCCTGGGCGAAGGCAAGATCAACCTGACCGCCACCGTGACGGACGCCGATGGCGACCATCAGAGCGCCAGCCTCGACCTGGGCAGCAAGCTCACCTTCCTCGACGACGGCCCGCGCATTGCGCCCATCGAAGGTGGCGACCTGCAACTGAGCGTGGACGAAACCACCCTCGGCCAGACGGCGACCAGCAGCGGCCCGGTAGCCGAGCTGTTCAACGGCCAGTTCGGCGCCGATGGCGAAGGCTCGATCACCTACAGGATCGAAGCCGTCAACAACTCCGACAGCGGCCTCACCGATACCGCCAGCGGCCAGCGGGTGATGCTCTTCAACACCGCCAATGGGGTGGAAGGGCGCCTGGAGATCAGTGGTGAAACCGCCTTCCGCGTCACCCTCGGCCAGGACGGCAAGGTCACCCTCGAGCAACTGCGCGCGCTGGTGCATTCCGATGCCAATGATCCCAATGACTCGCTGAACCTGGCGGGCAAGATCGCCCTCAGCGCGACCATCACCGACAAGGACGGCGACAGCGCCACCACCTCCATCGACCTGGGCGGCAAGCTCAGCTTCCTCGACGATGGCCCGAGCATCGCGCCGAGCACCGAGCACGATATCCAGCTGACGGTGGACGAGAGCAACCTGGCCGTGGATGCCACCAGCACGGCCAGCGTCGCCGACCTGTTCAGCGGGAACTTCGGCGCCGACGGGGCGGGGCAGATCACCTACCGGATCGAGACCCAGGA
>NZ_AMZB01000106.1 GCF_000313755.1 Pseudomonas nitroreducens TX1
GCAAAAATCGCCTCTAGCGTTCCATTTTCAGAACGCCCATCCGTAAAGGTGCACCGAGGGGATCGGGCTAGCCCGCGTGTCGCCAAGTGGATTCGCGCTCCGCATTGAGGAAGTGCCGCTGCCAGCCCAGGGGCGTGAGGCCTTCGATGCGGTAGAAGATCCGACAGAAGTGTGCCTGGTCGCAGAAGCCGCATTGCAGGCCGATCTCGGCCAGCGGGAAGGACGCTTCGCGCAACAGTTGCTTGGCCTTTTCCACTCGCTGGATTCGCATCCAGGCCTGGGGCGAATACCCGGTGGTGACCTTGAACTTGCGGGTGAAATCGCTGCGTGACAGCGCACAGGCGGCAGCCAGGTCACTGACTGTGATGCCGCTGTCCAGATGCTGCAGCAACAGCGCCTGGGCGCGCTCCTTCTGCCAGGGGGCCAGGTTGCGCTTGGGAGCGTTTACTGGAATCTGGCTGATAAGTCTCTGAAGCATGCTGGTTCCTCCCCTGCGATCTGCAGACCATTTTTTGTGGGCGCAGGGGTGGCGGCGAGTTAAAGCTGGTTAAACCGCATTAACCCATGGAGCCGGGAAAGCAGCGATGGGCGGACGGCAAGGGCAATGGCCGCGTCGTGCGCGCCACACTCGACAAGCGACTGTCAGCCCCGTGCAAAGCCTTGCAAGGCGCGGCATGCAGCCAAAAAGCAGGCGACGCGGCACAACCGCTGCCGCGGCGGTTGGCAATGCCGAATCGTGCCCGGCGTTAATCGATATTAAGCACACCGCCCGAGCAAAGCCGCCCGGGGCGGGATGGCTGAACGTTGAAGCGTCGTTTACCCTGATGCTCCATCTCCCCTGAATGGCCAATCGACCGCAGAGTCGATGGACATGTGCCCGCCGGGCGGACACCCGCCCCGGCAAGAAACCTGCCCCCAGCGTGCGAAAGCGACGACCAGACGATGACTCCCGAGCCCGTGGCCGGGGTCGAAACCGTGCTTCATTTCGGCCCCTACCAGATCTACCCCGCGTCCCGCGTGATTCTCGAGGCGGGCCGCCCGCTGCGCCTTGGCCAGCGTGCGCTGGACATCCTCCTGGCACTGCTGGAGCGCGCAGGCGAAGTGGTCAGCAAGCGCGAGCTGCTGGCCCGCGCCTGGCCCGACCAGGATATCGACGAAGGCAACCTGCGGGTGCACATGACCGCCCTGCGCAAGGCGCTGGGCGATGGCCAGAACGGCCGGCGCTTCATCGTCACCATCGCGCTGCGCGGCTACAGTTTCGTCGAGCCCCTGATAGCTTCGGCGCAGGCGACGCCCGCCCCCCAGGACGGCCCGTCGGCGGACCACAACCTGCCGCCCCCGCGCAATCGCCTGCTGGGCCGCGAAGCCGAGCTTGCGCGCCTGGTCGCCGAGTTGCCGCGACGTCGCTGCGTCAGCCTGGTGGGCTGTGGCGGCATCGGCAAGACCAGCCTCGCCCTGCAGGCCGCCGAGCGCTTCATCGGCCAATACCCCCACGGCATCCGCATGCTCGACCTTACCCAGTTGCAGGACGCGCGGCCGCTGAACAGTACGCTCGCCTGCGCGCTGGGCATTCCGGGGCTGGCGGGCGAATCGCTGGAACATCTCTGCACCCAGGTCGCCGATCGGCGGATGCTGCTGCTCATCGACAACTGCGAGCACCTGATCGAGGCGGCCGCGCATCTGGTCGAGTGCCTGCTGCGCCACGCGCCGCAGATCCACATCCTCGCCACCAGCCGTGAAAGCCTGCGCGCCACCGGCGAGTACATCCTGCCGCTACGGCCGCTCGGTTGCCCGCCGGTGCAGGTCGGCAGCGTCGAGGACGCCCTCGCCTACCCCGCCGTCGCGCTGCTCGTCGAGCGGACGAAGGATACCCACGAGGACTTCGAACTCCGCCCTGAAGACCTGCCCCGCATCGGCGAAATCTGCCGGCGCCTGGAAGGCATTCCGCTGGCCCTGGAACTGGCTGCCGGCCACCTGGGCCAGGCCGACGGCAGCATCGATGCACTGCTGCGGGACGGCTTCCTGGACCTTGCGCTACAGTCCGATGGGTCGCCCAATCGCCACGAACACCTTCGCGCGATGCTCGATTGGAGCTATGCGTTGCTGCGCCCAGCGGAGCAATCCTGCCTGCGCCGCCTGAGCGTGTTCCGCGGTAGCTTCACGCTGGATGCCATCGCCGCCGTCCTCAGCCAGCCCGTGGACCTGGGCGCGGCCTTCGTGCTGGTGAACCAGCTGACCGCCAAATCCTTGCTGACCACCGAAATCCGCAGCGACCAGGTCACCTACCGGCTACTCGAACCGACCCGCGTCTACGCGCTGGAGAAGCTCCAGGCTGCCGGCGAACTGCACGAGGCCCGAGAACGCCACCTGCAGCTCTGCCAGGGCGCGATGCAAACCGCCCAGGATGAATGGGAACGGTCTGCCTCGCTGGGCTGGCTCCAGCAACATTCGCCATGGCTCGCTGATGTTCGTGCAGCCCTCGACTGGGGCCTGCATGCGGACGTTCGGCACGCCCAGGCAATCCACTTGGCGGCCTGCTCGGCGCCGCTCTGGCAGGAGCTGTCACTGCTGCACGAATACGGTCCCTATGTGAGTGCGGCACTTGGCCTGCTCAGCGCCGAATCCGCTTCGTCGCTGCCACTGGCCATGCGCCTGGAGCTGGCACTGGGCAACACGACCTACCACGACGTGCGCAACAGCCAGGCGGACGAAGCCTTCCAGAGCGCCCGCTACCTCGCCCAGCAGATCGGCGACCTCAACGGTGAACTCACCGCGCTGTCCGGCGGCCTGGCCGTGCTGCTGTGGGCCGGCCAGTACCAGAAGGCGGCCGAGCAAAGCCGGCATTTCGACCGCCTGAGCGACGGCCAGGGCGAAATGCTCGCCACCAGCGCGCTGCGCCTGAAGGTGCTGGCATTGCATTACTCGGGCGACCAGGTACGCGCCCAGGCCGTTGGCGAAGAAGTGCTGCGACGTCTGCAGGAGCAACGCCAGGGCAACCGCTTTGCCCCTTGCCTGGGCGTGCAGTACGACCAGCAGGTCGCCTCTCTCGCCACGCAGGCACGCACGCTCTGGTTGCGCGGCCTGCCAGAACAGGCCGAGCGCATGGCGACACAGGCCATCGAACTGGCCTGCGAGATGGATCACAGCGCCTCCATCGCCTACAGCCTCGCGGCGGCTGGCTGTGTCATCGCCTTCTATAACGGCGAATTGGACAAGGCGCATGGCCGCGTGCAGCAGATGATCGAGGTTGCCGAGCGCCATCGCGTGCCGTTGTTCACCGACTGGGCGCGGCACTATGCGTGGGCCATGCGGCTCGACGACTCGGCCGCCGCTCCGGCCCCCGCTGTCGGCCTGGTCCGCGACATCGTGCAGACCCTGGGTGGTCGTCCCCTGCCCTTCGATCAGGCGCAGCTGATGCGCGCACGAACCGGCGCGGCAGGCTGGTGCGCGCCGGAAATCCTGCGCAACCACGCCGCCGCCCTGATCGAACGAGGCGACCGCGACTCCCTCATGGGCGCTGAGACGCTGTTGAAGCGAGCGCTTGCCTTGGCGCAACAGCAAGGCGCGCGGGCCTGGGAGCTACGCTCGGCCGCCTGCCTGGCGGAGCTGTGGAGCGCCCAGGGTAAAGCGGAAGCCGCGCAGCAATGGCTGGAACCGGTCTGCCGGCATTTCACCGAAGGCTTCGAACTGCCGGACCAGCGCCGGGCGCGGCGGTGCCTGGAGGGGTGTCGCATGGTTGTTGGTCACTGACGCACTGCGCGCCTGGCGACGCTGGTTGCCCTGCTCGGTGGCCCAGGCGGTGCCGATCGAGGCGACCAGGAAGGCCGCCGCCACCATCGCAGTGAACAGGGAACGGGTCATGGCGCCACCTTCTGCAACACAGAATGCAGACTCTCCCGTACAGCCGATTTCCCGACGCCTTGCCGATGGCGGCGCGGGGGTCGCCGCACTGCTCGACGAAAGGCCGCTCCGGGCGCGACAGCGGGTGCCTGCAGCCGCGCAGCCGGCCCGGCAGATTCAGCGCGCACGCACCAGCAATACCGGGCGCTTGCTCGACTGCAGCACCCCTTCTGCCACGCTGCCCAGCACGAGACGATGCAGGCCATGGCGGCTGTGCGTCCCCATGACGATGGCGTCGGCCTTGACCGCGTCCGCCTCGATCTCGATGCGGTCGGCGACCTCCTCCCCGGTGGTTTCCATCGCGACCTGCTGGAAAGTGGCGGGCACGGCATACTCGGCGACCACTTCCCGCGCCTTGTTCAGGATGTCATCGGCGGCCTTGACCGCAGCGACTTGCAATGCCTGCGCGTCGTAGTACTTGGCGTAGTAAGGCATGTGCCCCAGCGGGCGGTCGACGATGGTGATGACATGCAGCTCACCACCGCTCATGCGGACCAGACGCGCGCCTTCGGCCAGCGCGAGGAAGGAAACAGGGCTGCCGTCGACGGCGGCCAGTACGTGTTCGTACATGGTGCTCTCCTGGTTGATTGGCAGAACAACCATACCCACCAGGACTGGGAACACCCTTGTGCCGCGTCAAGGTAACCTCAGGCTCAGCTTCAATGCGCCTGCGCCACCTCGTCGCGACAGGCGGAAGGGCTCTGTCCCGTCCAGCGCTTGAAGGCCCGGCGGAAGCCGCGCACGTCGCTATAGCCGAGAGCTTCGGCGATGCGTTCGATGGGCATCTCCGGGTTGCTCAGCAGGCTCATGGCGCGCGCCCGGCGCACTTGCTCCTGGAGGGCTTCGAAGCTGGTGCCGTACTCGCTCAGGCGACGGCGCAGGGTGCGGCTGCTCATGTTGAGGTCGCCGGCCACCTTGTCGATGGGGCTGCCGTGCGGCAGGTCGCGCAGGATGGCGCGCTCGACCGTCTCCAGCAGGCCGGCCTTCTGCGGCGCCTGGCTGTACTCCGCTTCCAGCAGATTGAGCGCCTGGCGCAGGGCCACGGGCTGGTGGCTCGGCAGTTGCCGGTCCAGCCAATGGGTGTCGATGGCCACCCGGTTGTGCAGGCAGCCGAAGCGCAGGTTCGGCCCCAGCAGGCGCCGGTACTCGGCCTCGTAGCTGGGCGCGGCGTGGGTGAACTCGAAGCGCAGCGGCTGGAACTCGTCACCGATCAGTGCGCGGTTGTAGACCAGCAGGCTGGCGAAGAACTCCTCGACCGCGAACACCTGCACATCGGCGAACGGCAACAGGCACTCCACTTCGATGAAGCTCTCCTGCGGCCCCTCGAGCAGGTTGCAGACGGCGATGCCGCCGGTGGTGTGCTGGAAGCGCCGGCCGAGCTCGAAGGCATCGCGCAGGGTCTTGCTCAGCGATAGCACATGGCCGAGCAGGCCGAGGGTGCCGAGCACATTGCGGTGCCCGACCCACAATCCCAGGCCGCGCTCGGGCAGGGCCGCAAGGGCTCGCTGGATCATCGCCACCGTCTGTCGGTGGGAAACGCGCTGTGCCGGGTCCTGCAATTCTTCGGCGGTGAACCCCAACCCACGGCACAGGCGTTCGCTGCTCACCCCCTTCTCCTCGGCGACCTCGGCAAGGGTCTGCAACAGGAAGGGCGAAACCTGGGCCAGGTCGAAATGGGCATCGAGGAGGGTGTTGGGCATGGAGGCGGCTCTCGAACGGCACGCCTGGATTTGTTCTTCTATGGCTGGCGCGCGGCGGAGCCATCATAACGCGTTCGTTCACAAGCCAAGACACGGCGTAACAGAATATTTCGAAGGACTGCATTGCCGGAAACCCGCGGAAAAAGCCCAGGCCGCACGGCCCGGGCTTTCCGCTACCGCACTGCCGTCCTCAACTGTAAACCGGCCACTGTTCGACGATGCGCCCCTGCCGCACCGCGAGCAGGTCGCCGAACTGCAGGAGGATCGACTCGGACTGGGTCGGCCGCAGGAACACCTGGTCGTCCACCTTCAGGCCGACGGCGCTGGAGCCGTTGACCATTTCCTGGTTCGAGCTGCGCCCGTACAGGCCGTTGAACTGCAGTCCCCTGGGCGACTCGGGCTCGGCCATCCAGTTGCCGCCATAGACGAAGAAGGTCTGCCGCTGGTTCGGGTCCCACCAGGAGAAGATCGCGGATTTGTCGTCCAGCGCCGGAATCCGCACCGCGCCGGTGCTCTTGATCACCGGCGTGGCGATGAAGGCAGCCGGCTGGTGGTCCACCAGGGATGGCAGGTCATAGTGCGTCGGCTTGACCAGCGCCGACCCCACCGACACCTCGGTGCTGGTGCGTTCGTTTTCATGCATCCGGTAACTCGGGCTACCGGCGGTATTGAGCGTCAGCCCCGGCTTCCACAGTGGCGCATGGCGGGTGCGCGTGTAATCGACGAAGCCGTCGTAAAGCTGCATGACCCTGGTGAACAGCTCTTCCGAGGAACCCAGGACTTCCGGCACGCCCATGCCGACGAACGGGTCGTAGCCCATGAAGCCGGCGAACTCCAGGTGCTGCGGGTTTGCACCGATGATCGTGAGCATCCGCTCCAGGGTGTCGTGGTCGGCCACGCCACCCCGGTGAAGTCCCACGTCCAGTTCGATATTGATCCGCAACCGGGTGCTGCGCCCTTGCGCCAGCGCCAGGTACTGCTGCAAGCGCTCAGGGGTGTCGAGCAGCCATTGCAGCTGGGTCGTCGGGTCGAACGATCCGCGAAGGTTCTCGTAGAACTGCTGCGCCGAACCCACCGGCAGCGGCTTGCCCAGCAGCAGGTCCGAATCGGGGAAGCGTTCTGCATCGTGATTGAGGAAGGGCTGGTGGAACGACATCATCCGCCGGGTGCCGGCACGCTTGGCGATGTAGTCGAGCAATCGCGGCGATGGCAGGGACTTCTCCACCACGCGCAGGTGTTTGCCGGTGCGGGCCACCGACTGCATGACCACGTCGACGTTGTGGTCGAGTCGGTCGAGGTCGATCAGCATCACCGGGCGCATCGGCCCGTGCTCGCGCAGTTCGCGGTTCAGTCGGGTGAAGTAGTCGTCGTACGGGGCGCCGTGGTCGCCCGGTCGCAGCCAGGCGCCGGCACCGGCGAGCAGGACGCCAGCGCCTGCCGCGCCGACGAGGAAATTGCGTCGTTTCATGGGTTGTTCTTCCTTGTCAGGCCACGCCCAGGATCGATGACAGGTGGGCATTGAGAAACTTGCCCTGCGGGTCCAGCTCGCGGCGCACCTCGGTGAATTCCTTCCAGCGCGGATAAAGCGGTTGCAGCGTGCGCGCGTTCAACGTGTGCAGCTTGCCCCAGTGTGGCCGGCCGGCGTACTTCCAGAAGATCGGTTCGACGGCGGCGAAGAAGTTGTGGTGGTCCATGCTGTAGTGCTGGTGCACGGAGATGGAGCAGCTGTCGCGGCCTTCGAACATGCTCAGGGGAATATCGTCGGCCTTCACATAGCGGTACTCAATGGGGAACCAGGTGCGCAGGTCCCTGTCGTTGATCAGCTTGAGAATCTCGCGCAGGCAGGCCGGGCCGTGTTCGGCGGGGACCGAGTATTCCATCTCGTTGAAGCGCACGTTGCGCACGTTGGCAAAGATGTCATAGGAGTCGCCGACCCGGTCGTCGAAGCTGGCGACATGGCGCAGGCTGTTGAGCAGGAAGCGCCGCGCGGCGGGGAAATCGCTGCCGTACTTGTCGAGGTTCTCGATGATGCCGACATAGCCGTTGCCGCCCTCCTCGGCCGGGTCCAGCGGCGGCGTGGCAGGGTCCTCGGTCTCGTTCAGGGCGATGGCCAGCGCGTAGTCGGAATGGGTGAGCACCTGCATTTCCCAGTGCTGGTTCTCGCGGGTGTTCTTCTCCACGTCCTCCAGCAGCTCCTCGGTGCTGGCTATCCACTGCCGTTCGCGCAGGCGAAAGGCCTGGCGGTTCTGCAAGCGCACTCGCGTAGCGACACCGAAGGCGCCCAGGGACACCCGCGCGGCATTGAACACCTCGGGACGCCGCTGGGCGTCGCAGTCCAGCACCTCGCCACTGGCAGTCACCAGTTGCAGGCCGGTCACGCGGGTGGAATAGGAACCGAAGCCGACACCAGTGCCATGGGTCGAGGTGGAGATCGCCCCGGCCAGCGTCTGGTAATCGATGTCCGCCATGTTCGGCAGGGCCTGGCCGATCTCCTTCAATGCCGGCCCCATGAGCGACATGGGCGTGCCGGCGGCGAACTCCGCCTGCAAGGTGTCGGCATCGTGGCCGAGCAGGCCGTTGAAGTAGGCCAGCGAGACCAGCGTGCCGTCGGTGGGCACCAGGGCGCTGAAGGAATGCGCCGAGCCGACCGGACGCACCTTGCCCTCGGCCTGGCGGATGACCTGCACCAGTTCGTCGAGACTCTGCGGCGCCAGGCGCGCCTGCGGCAGGCAACTCTGCCCGCCGGACCAATTGCGCCATGGGATAAGGCGTGGCGCGCGGGCCAGTTCGGCCGCCAGCGGGCTGCCGGAAAGCGCCGCGAACGCACCGGCAATACCGGCGTTCTGCAGGAGTTGGCGTCGGGTGAGATGAATGGGCATCGGGTGGCGCCCTCTACTGGACCGGCTGGCCGGACATGAAGGAAATCAGCGCGAGGAACTCTTCCTCCGAGCACTGCATGCACATGCCCATCGGCGGCATGCCCTTGAAGCCATTGATGCTGTGGTCCAGCAGGCTGTCGGTGCCCTGGGCAATGCGTGGTTGCCAGGCTTGCGCATCGCCCGTCTGCGGCGCTCCGGAGGCTGGGTTGGCGTGGCACAGCTTGCAACTGCTGTCATAGATTTTCGCCAGGGCCGGGTCGGAGGGCGCCAGGGTGGCGGCGGAACGGGTAGCGCTGGGCGCGGTGTCGTCGCCACAGCCGGCAAGGCCGAGCAGGGCCAGCAAGGCGAACGGCAGCCAGGGTGTCGCGGGTTTCGGCATGGGGCTCCCCTCTTTTAACCGCGGCGCGGATTCTTGTTGTCATGGGCAGAGGGCAGGTTAAGTCGACGGTCGGTCCTGCCCGAGGGCTTTGCCGGCCAACAAGGGGGCTCTGAGCGGACAAGGTGCCATTCGCGCTCCCTGTCGGTTTCAGGATACGCAGGGTCGTTCGAGTGCTATCCCTAATCCAGAGGGATGGCAATCTTCCAGACTGTCGAGGACCGGGCGCGCACAGACGTCTGGCCGGACCGCAACAATAACAACAATGGCGCTCCGCAGAGCCACGCCAACCGTGACGTGGGCGGCGCGCCGCAGCCGAAGGATTCCGGGTCGCCGCCCGAGGGAGGCGCCTGCGATGTCGAGGTGTGCTGTATGCCTGATGATTCGCTTCACCTGCCCCTGATCCACGACGTGCTGGAACGTCTCAAGGCCACTCCCGGCGCGCTGCTGCCGGTGCTCCACGCCATCCAGGACTGCGTCGGCTACATCCCCGACCATGCCCTTCCCGAGATTGCCCACGCGCTGAACCTCAGCGTCGCCGAAGTGCGCGGGGTGATCAGCTTCTACCACGACTTCCGCACTGCGCCCCCGGCCCGCCATACGCTGCGCCTGTGCCGCGCCGAGTCGTGCCAGAGCCGTGGCGCCGACGCCCTGGCCGCGCAGCTGCGCGAACAGTTGGGGCTGGACGACCACGGCACCAGCGCCGACGGCGGCATCGCCCTGCGCCCGGTGTACTGCCTGGGCGCCTGTGCCTGCTCGCCGGCGCTGGAGCTGGACGGCCGGGTGCACGCCCGTCTCACTCCCGAGCGCTTGCGTGCGCTGGTGAATGGATGCCGGGAGGACGCCGCATGCTGAAGCTGTTCGTCCCCTGCGATTCGGTGGCCTGCGCGGTGGGCGCCGATGAAGTGGCTGATGCCCTGGTCACCGAGGCCGAGCGCCGCCAGTTACCGGTGCAGATCCAGCGCACCAGCTCCCGTGGCCTCTACTGGCTGGAGCCGCTGGTGGAACTGGAAAGCGAGGACGGCCGGCTGGGCTTCGGGCCGCTCACAATGGGTGACGTTCCCGCCCTGCTCGACGCCCTTTCCAGTGATCCTGCCAGCCACCCGCTGTCCGTGGGGCCGGTGGAAGAGATTCCTTACCTGAAGACTCAGCAGCGCCTGCTGTTCGCCCGTGCCGGCATCACCCGGCCGCTGTCGCTGGACGACTATCGCGCCCACGGCGGCTTCGAAGGCCTGGCCCGCGCCATCGCGATGGACGGCGCCGAGGTCGTTGCCGCGGTGCTCGACTCCGGCCTGCGCGGCCGCGGCGGCGCGGCCTTCCCCGCTGGCATCAAGTGGCGCACGGTGCGTGACGCCCTGGCGGCGCAGAAGTATGTGGTGTGCAACGCCGACGAAGGCGACTCCGGCACCTTCGCCGACCGCATGCTGATGGAGGGCGACCCCTTCCTGCTGATCGAGGGCATGGCCATCGCCGGCCTCGCCGTCGGCGCGAGCATGGGCTACCTCTATGTGCGCTCGGAGTACCCGGACTCCATCGCCACCCTCAACCAGGCGGTGAAAATCGCCCGCGACGCCGGCTACCTCGGTGAAGACGTCTGCGGCAGTGGCCGCGCCTTCGAACTGGAAATACGGGTTGGCGCCGGCGCCTACATCTGCGGCGAGGAAACCGCCCTGCTGGACTCGCTCGAAGGCAAGCGCGGCGTGGTCCGCGCCAAGCCGCCGCTGCCCGCGCTGCAAGGCCTGTTCGGCCTGCCGACGCTGGTGCACAACGTGCTCACCCTCGCCTCGGTCCCAGTGATCATGGCCAAGGGGGCGCAGTTCTACCGCGACTTCGGCATGGGCCGCTCGCTGGGCACCATGCCCTTCCAGCTGGCCGGCAACGTCCGCCACGGCGGACTGGTGGAACGCGCCTTCGGCCTGACCCTGCGCGAGCTGGTGGAAGGCTACGGTGGCGGCACCGCCAGTGGCCGCCCGTTGAAGGCCGCGCAGGTCGGCGGCCCGCTGGGCGCCTGGGTGCCACCGGCGCAGTTCGATACGCCGCTGGATTACGAGGCCTTCGCTGCCGTCGGCGCCATGCTCGGCCACGGCGGCGTGGTGGTCGCCGACGACAGCCTGGACATGGCGCGCATGGCGCGCTTCGCCCTGCAGTTCTGCGCCGAGGAATCCTGCGGCAAATGCACGCCCTGCCGCATCGGCTCGACCCGTGGCGTGGAGGTAGTGGACCGGCTGATCGCGGCCACCGACATCGGCGCTCGCGAAGAGCAGGCGCGGCTGCTCACCGATCTCTGCGACACGATGCAATACGGCTCGCTCTGCGCCCTCGGCGGGATGACCGCCTTCCCCGTGGCCAGCGCCCTCAAGCACTTCCCCGCCGACTTCGGTCTGGCGACTTCGGAGGCCGACCAGTGATCAACTATTTCGATCCCTCCACGTCCACCGCTGGCAACACCAGCGACATCGATTTCGGCACGCCGGCCCGCGACAGCGACGTGCAGGTCAGCCTGAGCATCGACGGCCGCGAGATCAGCGTCCCCGCCGGTACCTCGGTGATGCGCGCCGCCGCCCTGCTGGGTACCACCATCCCGAAACTCTGCGCCACCGACAGCCTGGAAGCCTTCGGCTCCTGCCGCATGTGCCTGGTGGAAATCGACGGCATGCGCGGCTACCCGGCCTCCTGCACCACGCCGGTGACCGAAGGCATGGTGGTGCGCACCCAGACGCCGAAACTGGCGAGCCTGCGGCGCAACGTCATGGAGCTGTACATCTCCGACCACCCGCTGGACTGCCTGACCTGCCCGGCCAACGGCAACTGCGAACTGCAGACGATGGCCGGCCAGGTCGGCCTGCGCGAGGTGCGCTACGGCTATGAAGGCGCCAACCACCTGAGCGATGCGAAGGACGTCTCCAACCCCTACTTCGACTACGACCCGAGCAAGTGCATCGTCTGCAACCGCTGCGTGCGCGCCTGCGAAGAAACCCAGGGCACCTTCGCCCTGACCATCGAGGGGCGCGGCTTCGAATCCCGCGTGGCGGCAGCCGGCGGCGAGAACTTCCTGGACTCCGAGTGCGTCTCCTGCGGCGCCTGCGTGCAGGCCTGCCCCACCGCCACGCTGATGGAAAAGAGCGTGGTCGAGATCGGCCAGCCGGAGCGCGCCGTCATCACCACCTGCGCCTACTGCGGCGTGGGCTGCTCCTTCCGCGCGGAGTTGAAGGGCAACCAGCTGGTACGCATGGTCCCGGACAAGAACGGCCAGGCCAACCACGGCCACTCCTGCGTCAAGGGCCGCTTCGCCTGGGGCTACGCCACCCACCCGGATCGCATCACCAAGCCGATGATCCGCAAGCACATCAGCGACCCCTGGCAGGAAGTCAGCTGGGACGAGGCGGTCACCTATGCCGCCAGCGAGTTCCGGCGCATCCAGCAGAAGTACGGACGCGACTCCATTGGCGGCATCACCTCCAGCCGCTGCACCAACGAAGAAACCTACCTGGTGCAGAAACTGGTGCGCGCGGCGTTCGGCAACAACAACGTGGACACCTGCGCCCGCGTCTGCCACTCCCCCACCGGCTACGGCCTCAAGCAGACCCTGGGCGAATCCGCCGGCACCCAGAGCTTCGACTCGGTGATGCAATCCGACGTGGTGCTGGTGATGGGCGCCAACCCGACCGACGCTCACCCGGTGTTCGGCTCCCAGCTCAAGCGCCGCCTGCGCGAGGGCGCGCAGTTGATCGTCATCGACCCGCGCCGCATCGACCTGGTCGATTCGCCCCACGCCCGCGCCGAACTGCACCTGCAGCTGCGCCCCGGCACCAACGTCGCCATGCTCAACGCCCTGGCCCACGTCATCGTCACCGAAGGGCTGGTCAAGCAGGACTTCGTCGATGCCCGCTGCGAAGCCAGCGACTTCATCCGCTGGCGCGATTTCGTCAGCCTGCCGGAGAACGCCCCGGAAGTGCTCGGCCCGGTCTGCGGCGTACCCGCCGAAGAGATCCGCGCCGCCGCCCGCCTCTACGCCACCGGCGGCAACGCGGCCATCTACTACGGCCTGGGCGTCACCGAGCACAGCCAGGGCAGCACCGCAGTGATGGCCATCGCCAACCTCGCCATGGCCACCGGCAACGTCGGCCGCGAGGGCGTCGGGGTGAACCCGCTGCGCGGCCAGAACAACGTGCAGGGCTCGTGCGACATGGGTTCCTTCCCCCACGAGCTGCCGGGCTATCGCCACGTCTCCAACGAGGCCGTGCGCGCGCAGTTCGAACAGGCCTGGGGCGTGACCCTGCAGCCCGATCCGGGCCTGCGCATCCCCAACATGTTCGAGGCGGCCCTGGGCGGCACGTTCAAGGCGCTGTACTGCCAGGGCGAAGACATCGCCCAGAGCGACCCCAACACCCAGCACGTCACCGCTGCCCTCTCCGCCATGGAGTGCGTGGTGGTGCAGGACATCTTCCTCAATGAAACCGCCAAGTTTGCCCACGTGTTCCTGCCGGGCAGCTCCTTCCTCGAGAAGGACGGCACCTTCACCAACGCCGAGCGGCGTATCTCCCGCGTGCGCAAGGTGATGGAGCCACTGGGCGGCAAGGCTGACTGGGAAGGCACCGTGGCCCTGGCCAATGCCCTGGGCTACCCGATGAACTACACCCACCCGTCGCAGATCATGGACGAGATCGCCCGCCTGACGCCGACCTTCACCCGCGTCAGCTACGCCGAACTGGACCGCCACGGCAGCCTGCAATGGCCGTGCAACGACGCAGCGCCCGACGGCACCCCGACCATGCACATCGAGCAGTTCGTGCGCGGCAAGGGGCGCTTCATGCTCACCGGCTACGTGCCCACCGAGGAGAAGGTCAACGCACGCTACCCGCTGCTGCTCACCACCGGACGTATCCTCAGCCAGTACAACGTCGGCGCGCAGACCCGGCGCACCGACAACGTCGCCTGGCACGAAGAGGACCGCCTGGAAATCCACGCCAGCGATGCCGAAAGCCGTGGCATCGGCGACGGCGACTGGGTCGGCGTGGGCAGCCGCGCCGGGCAGACGGTGCTGCGCGCCAAGATCAGCGAGCGCGTCGCGCCAGGAGTGGTCTACACGACCTTCCACTTCCCCGAATCGGGAGCCAACGTGATCACCACCGACAACTCCGACTGGGCCACCAACTGCCCGGAATACAAGGTCACGGCGGTGGAAGTGGTGCGCGTATTCCAGCCTTCGGAATGGCAGAAGCGCTACCAGGCGTTCAGCGATGAACAGCGGCGTTTGCTCAAGGAGCGCCGCCACCAGGAAAAAGCCGAGGTCCGTCGATGAGCATCGAGAACCTGATCAAGATGGCCAACCAGATCGGCCTGTACTTCGCCAGCGAGCCGGACCACGACCTGGCGGTACGCGGCGTGCGGCAGCACCTGCAGAACTTCTGGACGCCAGCCATGCGCCGCGATCTCAGCGATTGGCAGGAGAAGAACCCGGGCGACGGGCTGCACGCCCTGGTGCGGGCGGCACTGACGGAGCCGGTGGCCCAGGCCTAGCCGAGCTCCGCAGGACCTCAGGCGTGCTTGCCTGAGGTCGTCTCGGCCGGCACGGCATACTGCGGCTTGAGCTTGCCGTCCTGGTCGAGCAGCCAGGCATCCATGATCTCGCGCACCACCGGCCCCGCCACGCGGCCGCCGGCCTCGCCGTTCTCGATGGTCACCGAGACCACGATGGAAGGTTCGGCCGCCGGGGCGAAGCCGACGAACAGCGCGTTGTCGCGGTGACGCTCCTTGGTCTTCAGGCGGTTGTAGCGCTCGCCCTGACGGATCGCTACGATCTGCGCGGTGCCGCTCTTGCCGGCAATCCGGTATTGCGCGCCCTGGCCCGCGGCTCGCGCGCCGCCGCCCGGATCGTGCATGACCAGCTGCATGCCGTAGTTCACCGCATCCCAGTCACGGGGATTACTCAGGTGGATGTCGGGCATGGGGTTGGCATCGACCACGTCTTCGCCACCCACCGATTCGGCCAGCCGCGGCCGGTGCCAGGCCCCCTTGCTGGCGATCAGCGAAGTCGCTTCGGCGAGCTGCAGCGGCGTAACCTGCATGTACCCCTGGCCGATGCCGAGGATCACCGTCTCGCCGGGGAACCAGGCCTGGCGCCGGGTCGCGCGCTTCCATTCGCGGGAGGGCATCAGCCCGGGAGACTCCTCGGCCATGTCGATGGACACCTTGCTGCCCAGCCCGAAGCGGGTCAGGTAGTCGTGCATGCGGTCGATGCCGAGCTTGTGCGCGACGTCGTAGAAGTAGGTGTCGTTGGAACGCTTGATGGCCGTGTCCAGGTCCACCCAGCCATCGCCGCTATGGTTCCAGTTGCGGTACTTGTGGTCGTAGTTGGGTAGTTGGAAGTACCCCGGATCGAACACCCGCGTGGTCGGTGTGATGGTGCCGGTATCCAGCCCGGCGATGGCCACCACCGGCTTGATGGTCGAGCCCGGCGAATACAGCCCGCGCAGCGCCCGGTTGAACAGCGGCCGGTCGATGGAGTCGCGCAGCTGCGCGTACTGCGCCGAGCTGATGCCGTTGACGAACAGGTTCGGGTCGAAGCTGGGGTTGCTGACCATCGCCAGCACCTGCCCGGTGTTCGGGTCCAGCGCTACCACGGAGCCGCGGCGGTCCCCGAGGGCTTTTTCGGCGGCGACCTGCAGGTCCACGTCCAGGCCGAGCACGATGTTCTCGCCGGCCACCGGCGGCACCTTCTTCAGCACGCGCATGACGCGCCCCTGGGCGTTGGTTTCGACTTCCTCATAGCCCACGTGGCCGTGCAGCTGCGGCTCGTAGAAGTGCTCGATGCCGGTCTTGCCGATGTACTCGGTGCCCCGGTACTCGGTGCTGTCCAGCCGCGCCGCCTCGCGTTCGTTGATCCGTCCGACGAAGCCGACCGAGTGGGCGAAGTGCTCACCGTAGGGATAGTGACGGACGAACTCGGCATCCACGTCGATGCCCGGCAGCTTGTAGCGATTGACCTCGATGAGGGCGATCTGCTCCTCGCTCAGGTCATGCAGGAGCGTGACCGGCTCGAAGGGATGGCGGCTTTTCTTCAGCGCCTTGTCGCACTGCAGGCGCTGTTCGGGGCTCAGCTGCAGGATATCGGTCACCTGGTCGAGCACCGCCCGGGAGTTGCCGGCGCGCTCGCGGGTCAGGGTGAGGTTGAAGCTGGGCAGGTTCTCGGCAAGCACCTTGCCGTTGCGGTCGAAGATCAGCCCGCGTTCCGGGGGGATCGGCAGGACGTGGATGCGGTTGTTCTCGGAGACCGTGGCGTTGGTCGCGTAGTCGGTGACCTGGAGGAAATACATCCTTGCCACCAGGGTCACGCTCATCAGGGCCACCAGCGCGCCGCAGGCGATCAGCCGGCGGTTGACCAGCTTGGATTCCTGCTGGTGGTCCTTGAGTTTGATCGGATCGTGCATCGGGATTCCAGAAGGTCCCCATCGACCGGGCGGAAAGTGTTTTCGCCCCTGCCGGGCAGGGGCGCTTTCCGATCGATGCGGCCTGTTTACAGCGCTGTTGGGCGGATGAAGCCGGCAGCATCCGGCGCGGTGCAATCACGCGCCAGCGGGCCTGCCGGCGCGGCATGGTACCAGACCGACACGCCGGATTCTGACCGGTAGTCGTGGCGGGGCCCTCGCGCTTGTGCTGAGTCCGCCCCTGGTTTGAGGAATGTGCGCGGCCTGCCCTCTCCCCCGCCCTCTCCCTGAAGGGAGAGGGAGCCGCCCGTGCCGGCTGAAACGTTAGCCTCACCCTGCACCATACGGTCCCCTCTCCCTTCAGGGAGAGGGCTAGGGAGAGGGAAATCCGCGGCACGGAATAACAGAGCAAGACAGGCGCTCCTACAGAAAAAATTCTACGCAGGGCGTCAGCCGTCTCCGCTTCATCACACCACCGCCCCCTCTGCCGGCTGCTCCAGCACTGCCACCACCACGGCGCTGCCGACGATCAGCAGGATGCCCAGCAGCGACAGCACGCCGAGCACCTCGCCCCAGATCAGGTAACCGAGCAGGCTTGCCCAGATGATGCTGGTGTAGGTGTAGGGCGCCAGCGTGGCGGCATGGGCACGGCGCACAGCGATGGTGAACAGCAGTTGGCCGACCGTGGCGAGCAGCCCCAGGGCAAGCATGAAACCGAGGTCCGGCAGGCTCGGCGAGCTCCAGGAAAACGGCAGCGTGGCGCCGGTGACCAGGGTGCCGACCACGGTGAAGTACAGCACCGTGGTGGTGGAATCGTCGGTGGCGCGAATGCGGCGGATCTGGATCATCGACAGCGCGCCGAAGAACGCGCTGGCCACCAGCAGGCCCGGTCCGATCAGGCTGGCCTCGGCATTGTCCGGCTTGACCACCATCAGCACGCCGATGAAGCCCAGCACCGCCGCCATCGCGTTGCGCGGCAGCAGGCGTTCACCCAGCAGCAGCGGCGCCAGCACTATCACCAGCAGCGCCTCGGAGTAGGCGATGGAGATGGCCTCGCTCAGCGCCACGTAGGGCAGCCCGGCGAAGAACAGCGCCGAAGACCCCAGCAGCGTCAGCGCACGGATACTCTGCCCGCGCACGTCCAGCTGCCGCCAACGCTCAGCCAGCGGCCGGCCACGCAGGCAGAGGAGAAACGCCGGCAGCACGCCGAAGGCCATGCGGAAGAATGTCACCTCGTTGGCCGGGTACTTCAGTGCCACCACCTTGGCCAGCGCATCCACCACGGCGAAACAGAACATCGACAACAGCATCAGGCCCACGCTGCGCATGGCATGGCTGCGGGAGGCGACGAGGGTCAGCTGGGGCATGTCGTGATCTCCTGTTTCGAGGGGGGTTGGATGCGCCGCCAAGGCTTCAGCGCGCGCTGAAGCGGCTGGCGAGAAACGGCTTCACTGGCACGCTAGTGACGACGTCGCTGGCCTGCTCGGCGAGCAACTGGCCGCTGATGGCGCCCAGGGTCAGGCCGACGTGGCCGTGGCCGAAGTTGTAGAAGACCTGCGGCAGTCGCCGGGACGGGCCGAGCACCGGCATGCTGTCCGGCACCGAGGAGCGGAAGCCCATCCACTGCGACACCGGCTCGTGCTGCAGGCGCAGGAAGCGCCGCGCGCCACGGGTCAGGTAGCGGTAGCGCGCCGGGCTCGGCAGCGCCTCCAGCCCGGCGAACTCCACCGTCCCGGCCACCCGCAGGCCCTGCGCCATGGGTGTCATGTAGAAACCGCCGGCACCCCAGCACACCGGGCGGTTGAGCACCTGCCCGGCGTGGCCGAAGAGCACGTGGTAACCGCGCTCCGTATCCTGCGGCACCGCATCGCCCAACTGATCGACCAGGGTGCGCGACCAGGCCCCGGTGCACAGCGCCACACGGTCGGCAGCCAGGCGCTCGCCGCTCGCCAGTCGCGCCTGCACGGCGTCCCTGCCCTGCCCGGCGGGTTCCAGGCCCAGCAGCTCACCACGGCGAAACTCGCCGCCCAGGGCCAGGTAGCGTTCGAACAGACGCTGGCTCAGCGCGTAGGGATCAAGCGTGCGGCTCACGCCGGGCAGCTCCACTGCGCAACTCGCGCGTGCGTTGAGCGCCGGTTCCTGCTCGCGCAACTCGCCTCCTTCGACGAAACGGATCGGCACGTCGAAGCGCCGATGGTAATCCACCATGGCCTGCGCATCGCGGCGTTCATGCTCCTCGAAGATATACAGCGAACCGTCATGGCGGATCAGGTCGTTGGCGCCGGCCTCGTCGAACAGTCCCTGCCACGCGCCCATGCAGGGGCGCAGCAGGGTGTTGAGGTGGTGGCCGATGGCTTCAACGCGATCTCGCCGCGAGGCTGCCAGGAACTGCAGCAGCCAGGGCGCAATGCGCGGCAGGTAGGCCGGGCGGATCGCCAGCGGGCTGTCGGGGCGCAGCAGCATGCCCGGAGCCTTGCGCCAGATGCCCGGCGTGGCCACCGGCTCCACCGAGTAGGTGGCGAAGGTGCAGGCGTTGCCGAACGAAGTGGCGAGGCCCGGCGGGTTGCGGTCCAGCAGGGTCACGCGGAAGTCGCGGCGTTGCAGTTGCAGCGCCGTGGCCAGGCCGACCACGCCGGCACCGACCACCAGCGCGTGGCGGCGCAGGTCGTTGGGCTGGGTCATTTGCCACTCATCACGCGGGTCCACAGGCGGGTGCTCATGCGCATCCCGGACGGCGACAGGGTCTTGATCGGAAACAGGGTGTCGAGCACTTCCTGCGGCGGGTACACGGCCGGGTTGGCGCGCAGCTCGGGCTTCACGTACGAGGTCGCGGCGGCATTGCCGTTGGGGTACTGCACGGCGTTGGTGATGTTGGCGATCACCTGTGGCTGCAGCAGGTAGTTCATATAGGCGTAGGCGTTGTCCAGGTGCGGCGCGCCTTTGGGAATCACCACGGTGTCCACCGCGATGGTGCTGCCTTCGCGCGGCAGGCTGTAGCCGATCTTCACGCCGTTGCCGGCCTGCTGGGCTGTGGTCATGGCCTGCAGCACGTCGCCGCTGAAGCCGATGGCGACGCAGATGTTGCCGTTGGCCAGGTCGCTGACGTACTTGGACTGGTGGAAATAGCGGATCGACGGACGGATCGCCTGCAGCGCCGCTTCGGCGGCCTTGAAGTCGTCCGGATTCTGGCTGGCCGGATCACGGCCGAGCACCTTGAGGGCGATGGGCACCATCTGGGTGGCGTTGTCGATGACCGCGATGCCGCACTGGGCGAGCTTCTCCGCGTTCTTCGGATCGAACAGCAGCTGCCAGCTGCGGGTGATCTCGGTGTTGCCGAAAATAGCCTTGATCCTGTCCTCGTTGTAGCCGATGCCGACCGTCACCCAGAGGTAGGGAATGGCGTAGCGGTTACCCGGGTCGCTGACCTCGAGGATCTTCATCAGCTTGGGGTCGAGGTTGTTCCAGTTGGGCAGCTTGCTCTTGTCCAGTTCCTGGATGGCGCCCGCCTTGATCAGCCGCGGCAGGAAGTGGTTGGACGGACTGGCCAGGTCGTAGCCGCTGGCGCCGGTCATCAGCTTGGCTTCGGTGGTCTCGTTGCTGTCCACCAGGTCGTAGGTGGTCTGGATGCCGGTCTGTTGGGTGAAGTTCGCCAGGGTATCGTCGGCGATGTAGCTGCTCCAGTTGGCGATGGTGACGGTCTGCGCCGCCTGGGCGGTGCCAGCCAACATCGACAGGGCCAGGCCTGCCAGGGTCATGGGACGGATGATCATGCTGCCCTCGTTTTTTGTTGTCGGGATGGACTTTGTTTGCGTGGGTAAAGCGGTGAGTCAGGCCTCGGCGCGCGCGCGGCGCACTTCCCAGGCCATGCGCAGCGAGGCGCCGATATCGAAGAAGGGTCTGGGCGGCAGGTAGCCGGGGTTGGCCTGCGCCAGTACGTCGGCCAGCACGGGCGAGCCCTCGCCCACCGCCATCTCCACCAGCAGGCGCCCCCACAGGGTGCCGCGCGCCACGCCCGAGCCATTGCAGCCGGCGACGGCATGCAGGCCCTGGTCGACGCGGGCGAAGTACGGCTCGCCGGAGCGGGTGCCGCTCAGGTGGCCGGTCCAGGTGTAGGCGATGTCAGCCTCGACGATTCCGGGGAAGCGTTTCTGCAGGCCGCTCAGATGGCGGCGGCGGCGCGCTATCAGCGCGTGGCTGTCGAGGTCGCGATGGCGGTATTCGACGGTGTTGCGGATCAGCAGCCGGCGCCCCGGCAGCAGGCGGACGGTGCCGCCGCCCGGTAGCGGCGCGAGCACGCCCCACTGGCGCTCACCGAACAGCGACTGCCAGCGCGGCTCATCCAGTGGGCGGGTAATGCTCGCACTCAGCTCCAGTGGGAAAGCCCCGCTGTCGCGCAGGCCGGCGCGGGCGATGAAGGCGCCCAGGCAGACCAGCACCTGCGACGCATGAACCTCGCCGTGCTCGGTGCGCGCCGTCCAGCCCTGGCCGCTGCGGCGCAGGTCGATCACATTGCTCTGCTCGAAGACCTCTACCGACGTCGGCAGGCTGTCAGCGAGTCCTTTCACATAACGCGCCGGTTGCAGCAGCGCATTGCCGCCCGCGCAATGAATGGCCCGCGCATAGAAGCCACTGCCCAGGCGTTGCTCCAGCGCCGAGCCTTCGTAGTAGCGCGCGTTGGCGCCCACCGATGCCAGGGTGGCGAGGATGCCGTCGATATCGACCAGGTGCTCGGGGCGATGCGCAGCGAAGTGATAGCCGTCCTCGAAAAGCTCGCAGTCGATGCCCAACCCTGCGATCCGCTGGCGGACTTCCTGCGCCGCCGCGATGCCGATGCGCGAAGCGACCTGGTAGGCAGCGTGGCCGGGCTGCCCGAGGCGTTCGCTGGCGCCAGGCAGTTCATGGGCGACGACGAAACCGGAGTTGCGCGCAGAGGCGCCCTGGGCGATGCGCTGGCGCTCCAGCAGGACGATCCGCTGCTGGGGGAAGCGCGCCGCCAGCGCGTGGGCGGCGGACAACCCGGTGATACCACCACCGATGACCAGCCAGTCCGCCCGCTGAGTGCCGCTCAACGTGGGCCGCGCAGGCAGTTCGCCCGCCAGGGCGATCCAGCCGCAGTGATTGTCCATTGCCCGTGACTCCTTCACAATCCATGCGCCGGGCGTATCCAAGCGATTTCCCAGTTGGCGCGTCATGGCCAGAATCTACGGGCAGTTGCGCTGGCCACACCAACGCTCATTTTTCATCCTGGTATTCTCAAAACGCATAGATTGCAGAGGGGAAGCGTCATGGACAAACTGCTGCGCGTTCCCTCCCTGCAGGCACTCCAGGCCCTGGTGCAGGTCGCCGACTCCGGCAGCTTCACGGCGGCCGCGCAACAGCTGCACCTGACCCAGAGCGCCATCAGCCGGCAGGTCCAACAGTTGGAGGAGTACTACCGCGTTCCCCTGTTCGACCGCACCAGCCGCAAGGTGGCGCTGACCGACGCCGGTCGCGAGGTCTACACGGTGGCCGAGGGCATGCTCCAGCAATTGCTGCGCCTGGAGGAGCGCCTGATACCGGCCTCGGCGGAACGGCCCTTCCGCATCCGCATCTTCGTTTCGCTGGCGGTCCGCTGGCTGCTGCCGCGCCTGAGCTCCTTCTACTCGCGGCACCCGGAGCTGTGCCTGTCCATCGAGACGGTAGGCGGCGAAGTGGTGGACGACGGCGGCGACTGCGACGCCTACGTGCTCTACCTGCCCAGCGGCAGCGACCCGCAGGGCCGCGTGCTGATGCCGCTGTACGACGAATACCTGGTCCCGGTCTGCGCACCGCGCCTGGACGACGGCCAGGAGCCGCCGCGCTCGCTGGAGGAGCTGGCGCGCCACCCGCTGATCCACGCTTCCAGCGGCGGCCTGGAATGGCCGCAGTGGCTGCGCGCCCAGGCCGCCCCGCCGCCTGCACAGTTCAAGCACATGCTGTTCAACCTCGACGACCTGGCACTGGACGCCGCCACGCGAGGCCTGGGCGTCGCCATGACCGACCGCATGCTGGCCCACGACGCACTGCAACGTGGCGACCTCATCGTGCCCTTTGGCGAAGCGCTGAAAACCGGCGGCCGTTATGCACTGTGGCTGCGCGACAGCGGCGCCGCCCACCCCGCCTGCCAGCCGGTGCTCGACTGGTTCGAGGAGCAGCGCACTTCGCTGCAGGGTTGACCCGCAGACTCAGGCCAGCGCCATCGGAATCTCGCTGCTCAACCCCTCCACCGCTCTCCAGGCAGCCTCCCGCGCGCGGGTCAGCACGGCCTGCTTCCACTGCTCCGTGTCGACGTAGAAGGCATCGCGCAGTTGCTGCTTGATCCGCCTCACCTTCGCCGCCGGCGCATCGGGATTGCGCTGCAGCCACTGGTCCGCGCGCAGCGCTTCGAGGACCTGCGGACCGGGCACGGTGCCGAACTCCAGGCTCATGGAGATCAGCAATGCCTGCGGGCACTCTTCGAGCGCTGCATGGACCAGCTTGCCGCTGAGCTTCACCGACACGCTGTTGCCCTCCTCCGTGGAGCGCACCTCGTCGCCCCACCAGGCACGGGCGCGCAGCAGCGCTTCGGGACGCGGGTCGCCGGAGTAGATGTACTCGCCGTAGCCGCTCGGACCGAGGCCGGTGTGTACGTCGATCCAGGCCATCTCGCGGCACTGCCGGCCATGCTGGCGCAGCACCTGGCGCACCGTGCAGTTGCTCCAGGTCGGCTGCGTGCCGGAGAAGAACAGCCCGTCGGGATGGGTGGCCTGGCCGGAGGAAATGGCCCGCTGCAACTCCCAGCGGCCATGGCGCAGCGCATAGCCGAGCAGGCGCAGGCGCCCCAGCGGGCTGGGCCAGCGCCGTGGCGCGAGCACCGGGTCCAGCTGGGCGTAACCGGGGTTCTGAGGCGCTGCCTGGGTGAAGTCGCGGAAGTTGCGGTTGAGGTCGACGTTTTCCTGGGTCCAGCGACGCCACCAGGAAAAGCCATAGGGATTGGCGGCGTGCAGGTAGAGCACTGCGCAATCGTTGCGACGCGCATGCTCGCGCCACTCTGTGTCGGCGAGCAGCGCGCTCTGCACGCCCGAGCCGCAGAAGCCTTCGACGCCATGGCAGCCGCTGCTGATGATCAGCAGGCGCTGCGCATCGGTCGGTCCCGCGCGGGCGACATCCACCGCCAACGTCTCGCCGTCGCGTCCGGCCAATGGATGCACGTGGGACTCCACCGGCAAGCCGGCGGCTGCGCAGGCGTCGAGGAACTTGCTGCGCGCCTGGGCGTAGCTCTGGGAAAAATACGACGATGCATTCATGGCGACTCCGGCCGTTTCGAGGAACATCTGGCGGCCGGCAGGATGCATCAGCGCGAACACGCGGAGTAATGATCTCTACACATGAGCATTGAGCCTGGTTATGCCAGCGGCGCCTGCTCCGCGTTGAATGCCGCCAGCATTTCCTCGGCCAGCAACAGGGCCTCGCGGGTCATCAATTCCTGCGGCCGGGTGACCAGGGAAATACTCGCCACCGGCGTCGCCTCGGCGATCTGCAACGGCACCAGCACCTGGGCCACCATCGGCAGCTTGAGCATGCGCTGCGACCAGAAGCTCACGGCGTCGGTGTTGGCCGCCAGCTCCAGGTAGAGCAGCGACGACGAGCACTCGGTGATGTGCCCGGGCGGCGGCACCTGGCGTTCGCGGAAGAACTGCCCGGCCAGGGCGACCTCCAGCAGGTCGGACAGCAACCACTCCAGGTCCAGCAGTTCGTGCAGCGACTGCGCGCCCGCCAGCGGATGGCCCTTGCGCACTGCCAACGCCGAAGGTTGCGGCGCCAGCTCGTACCAGACCTGCTCTTGCGTGGCTTGCTGCAACGGCTGGGTGGTCAACACCAGGTCCAGCCGGCCCTCCCTCAACCCTTCGAACAGCTGCACCGAACGCAATTCGAATATCTGCAACTGCACGTTCGGGTACAGCGCGCGATAACGTTTGAAGCAAGTGGCGAAGGCGCGGTTGGGCGTCACCGGCGACACGCCGATGGCCACACGGCCGGCCGTCTCGCCCTTGAGCGTGTCAATCTCGTCGCGCGCGCGGCGCACTTCCTCGGTGACCAGCCGGGCCATGCTCACCAGCCGCTCGCCGTACGGGGTGACCGTCACGCCACGGTTGGAGCGCACCAGCAGCGGTACGCCAAGCTCGCCTTCCAGCTCCTTCACCGCCTTGGACAGCGACGGCTGGGTGACTTCGAGCAGCCGCGACGCCTCCTAGAGGCTGCCGCTCTCGGCGATGGTACGCAGGGCGCGCAGTTGATGCAGTTTCATGGCGAAATCCAACCGACTCGTCGAATGCGCGCCACCTTAACCAGTATCGAGCCGGCTTGAAAGAAGCCGGGACCAGGCCCGGCTTCGCCAAGGGTTTGCGATCACTCCGCCATGTTCAGGTCCGGCAGTTGCTGCTGGAACATCCGGGTCGCGCTGAGCAGACAGACAAAGCCCAGGCACATCCAGGCGAAGCCGATCAGGAAGGACATGCCCGACAGGCTGGACCAGAGCCAGATGGTGCTGAGGAAGCCCACCGCTGGCAGCGCACCGTAGCGCAGGTAGTTGCCCTGGCCGGTGAGACGCTCATCGATCAGGTAGTGCTTGATCACCGCCAGGTTCACCGCCGAGAAGGCGAAGAGCGCGCCGAAGCTGATCATGTTGGCCACGGTATCCAGGGTGACGAACAGTGCGATCAGCGAGAGCAGGCTGATCAGGAGGATCGCATTGGCCGGCACCCGCTTCTTCGTCACCAGCTTGCCGAACACACGGGGAATCGCGCCGTCCCGGCCCATGGCGAACAGCACGCGGGAAACGCTGGCCTGGGACACCATCGCCGAGGCGAAGCAGCCGGCCACGTAGGTGGCGGTAAAGAAGGTCACCAGCCATTCGCCGCCGATGCGGCGCAGCACATCGAGCGACGCGGAGTCGGCATCGGTGAGCGCCTGCCACTCGGGGAATACCAGCTGGCCGAAGTAGGCCATGACAATGAACAGCACGCCGCCGATCAGGGTCACCAGCATGATCGCCGCAGGGATCTGCCGGCGCGGCTCCGGGGTCTCCTCGGCCATGGTCGACACGGCGTCGAAGCCGAGGAACGACAGGCACAGCACCGCCGCGCCGGACATTACCAGCGGCAGGCTGAAGTGCTCGTCATAGAACGGCTGGACCAGCGGCACCGGCTCCGCCTGGGCACCCAGGTGGCTCAGCGACAGCGCGATGAACACCACCACGAAGACCATCTGCGCGACGATCAGCACCCAGTTGACGCGGGTGATGGATTCGATGCCGACGAGGTTGAGCAGCGTAACCAGCACGATGGAGCCGAGGATCCATACCGACAGCGGCACCGAGGGGAAATAGTCGGTCATGTAGATGCCGATCAGCAGGTAGCTCAAGAGCGGCAGGAAGATGTAGTCCAGCAGCAGCGTCCAGCCGGCCAGGAAGCCGAACGCCGCGCCGAAGGTCTTGCGCGTGTAGCTGTAGACCGACCCCGAATACGGGTGCGCCTGCACCATGCGCCCGTAGCTGTAGGCGGTCAGCAGCATGGCCGCCAGGGTGAAGAGGTAGGCCGCCGGCAGGTGGCCCTTGCTCATGCGGGTAACCAGCCCGTAGGTGGTGAACACCGCCAGCGGCACCATGTAGGCCAGGCCGAACAGCACCAGGGCGGGAATGCCCAGCGATTTGCGGAATGACCGCGAGGACGGCTCGTGAGATTGATGGGCAGGCAAGGAAGTATCGGACACGCTTGTTGTTTTTTTCATGGCGAACTCTTGGACGGCGAGCGACGGGCGCCCGTGGGACTGGAACGGCGTGAGGCGCTCCTGTGGGCCGCCTCGAAGGACGCAGTTGTTCGAATCGGGCCGCATGGTGCTTCAGCTCGCCGCCGAGGAAAATTAGTAAAAATATGCTCGAGCCCAATGAAAAAAATGGCCGGGCGCCAGGACCGATCGGCCCTTTTTCCTGTCCCCTGGCGGGCGACCGGACACAGGCGAGCTGCGCGCCAGTCCGATTTCAGCGGCGAATGCCCGAGGCTGATGTACCATGCCGCGCCGAAACTGCGGCGAACCCCTGCCTGGCTGCCTATGTCCTCCAACGCGCTGTACACCGACCTGTCCTGCTACTACGACCTGATGTGCGCCGACATCGACTATCAGGCGCAGAGCCACTGCGTGCGCCGCCTGCACCAGTTGTTCGGCAACCAGGGGCGGCGGCACCTGGACCTCGCCTGCGGGACCGGGCCGCACGTGCGCCACTTCCTCGATTTCGGCTATGGGAGCGCGGGCCTGGACATCAACCCGCCGATGCTGGACATCGCCCAGCAACGGTGCCCCGAGGCGCATTTCAGCCGGCAGGACATGGCGAGCTTCCAGGTCGAGGAGCCGCTGGACCTGATCACCTGCTTCCTCTACTCGATCCACTACAACCCTGGTATCGAGCAGCTGCAGGCGTGCCTGGCGAGCGTGCACAACGCCCTCGCCGACGGTGGGGTGTTCTGCTTCAACAGCGTCGACAAGGCGCTGATCGACAACCGCTCCTTCGTACGTCACAGCGTGGAGCACGACGGCAGCCAGTTCGGCTTCGGTTCGGGCTGGTACTACAGCGGCGAGGGTGAGCGCCAGGCGTTGCGCCTGAGCATCGAGAAGACCACTGCCGGCGAGACCCTGACCTGGCAGGACGAACACGCGATGGTCGCGCTGACCTTCGCCGAGCTGCAGGGCCTGCTGCAGCCACTGTTCGAGGTGCAGGTCTTCGAGCACGACTACGAACGCATCACGCCGTGGACAGGCCATTCAGGCAATGGGTTGTTCGTCTGCGTGAAGCGCTGACTGCCGGGCCGGGACGTTCGCCCCTGCCCGGCACGACAGATCAGTAACCGACGGCGGCCTTTTCGATGGATCGCGCAACCGCATCGGGGTGCGAAACCATGACCACATGGGAGGCTCCGCTGACCACCTCCACGTCCCTCGCCTTGGCGCGCTGCGCCATGAAAGCCATGGCCTGCGGCGGGATGTTGCGGTCCTGGTCGCCATAGACGAACCATGAGGGGATCGCCGTCCAGGCCGCTGCGCCGGCTTTTTCGTTCAAGGCCGCCTCGGTGACCGGACGCTGCGCCGCCGCCATCAACGCAGCTTCGCTGGCGGGAACATCGGCGGCGAACTGGTCGTGGAACCTGTCCTGCCGGATGTACAGGTCCTTGCCGCCGTCAGCCAGCGCCACCGGCGCGGCCAGGGTCGGGCCGAGGGTGCTGCCGGGGAACTTGCCAGCCAGCTCGGCGGCGCTCTCTCCCTTTTGCGGGGCGAATGCGGCGACGTAGACCAACGCCTTGACGTTTGGCCGGTCGCTGGCCGCCGCGCTGATCACATTGCCGCCGTAGGAGTGCCCCACCAGTACCACCGGCCCCTTGACGCTACCGACTATGTTGCCGATGTAGGCACCATCGCTGGCTACGCCACGCAGCGGGTTGGCGGCAGCGATCACGCTGTAGCCGTCCTTTTCGAGGATGCGCGTCACGCCGTTCCAGCTGGAGGCATCGGCGAAGGCGCCATGCACCAGCACCACGGTCGGTTTCACCGGCGCCGCGAAAGCGCCGCTCGCCAGCAGGCCGCTGGCGAGCGCCAGGGCAGAAAGGGTCTTTTTCATGGTGGATCTCCTTGCTGAGGATTTGAGGAATAAAAAGCCCCGCACGGCGATCCGGGGGAATCACAAGCCGTGCGGGGAACGCTCATGGCGAGCGGGGAAAGTCGCTGGTTTGGCTTAGCTCGCGCCACAGGCGCAGCTCCGCCAGCCGTGCCTTGTCGGCGTTCTCGATGGCCAGCAGCGCATCGCTGCCCAGGGCCAGGCGCAACGGCGGACGATCCATCCAGGCCACCGCGAGAATCGCCTGCGCGGCCCGCTGCGGGTCGCCCGGCTGCTTGCCGTCGTAGGCCCGTTGCCGGCGTGCCACGGCGCCGACCACGGCGTCGTATTCGAAGCGTCCTTCGCTGAGCGTCGTCGAGGCGCCGGCAAAATCGGTGCGCAAGCCGCCGGGCTCGATGATCGTCACCCGCACGCCAACCTGCGCCATTTCGCGTGCCAGGACTTCGGAGAAGCCCTCGACACCCCACTTCGCCGCCGAATAGGGCGCCCGCCCCGGCGCGCCGATGCGTCCACCCACCGACGACAGCTGGATGATGTGGCCGCTGCGCTGCCGGCGCAGAAGAGGAATCGCCGCCTTGGTGACGATGATGGTGCCGAACAGGTTGGTCTCGATCTCCCGGCGGAAGTCCTCCAGCGAGGTGTCTTCCACCGAGTTGACATTGCCAAAGCCTGCGTTGTTGACCAGCACGTCGAGCCCGCCGAACTCCTCGACCATCTGCGCCACGGCGTCCTGCGCGGCCGCCGGGTCGGTGACGTCCAGCGGAGCCAGGCGCAGCGTCTGCGGGTAGAGCCGGGCGAGGTCCGCCAGGGCGTCCGGGTCGCGGGCCGTGGCCAGCAGGCGGTGGCCTGCCTGCAACACGGCTTCGGCCAGCGCCCGGCCCAGCCCGCGGGAGCAACCGGTGATCAGCCATCGTTGGTTCATGGGAACCTCCCCCTCTCGCGAGGTGTAGCGCTCAAGGTGCAGCTCTCAAGGTGCGTAGCGGGTGAAGACCAGGTCATGGTCCTTCACCCGCGCCTGGTGGCAGGCGAAACAGGTCTGGTGCTGGGCCTCGTCGGCGGGCTTGCCGTCGATGAAGCGGGCAAAGCCCCAGCCACCGCTGGCCGCGTACTTCTTCGAATCCTTGACCATGAATTGCACGGTGGTGGCCGCGCCAGGGATCGACGCCGGTTCGAACTCCGGCGACTGCACGTGTTTCCAGGCGAGCTTGGCCAGTACGCTGCCGTCGGGGAACGGCAAGGTCCCGGTACGGTAGGCCCGCATGGCAATGTCGTTGCCCAGTACGGCACGCAGTTCGTTCAGCGGCGCCGCCTCCTGGGCGGGCGCCACCAATTGCCAGTTGCGGTAGCCCTCGGGTATGCGCACGCCGTAGATCGGCGAAGCCTCCCCGTCGGCCCTGGCGCCTGTCGCCGCCAACAGGGCGAAACCGGCCAGGGCGATGTGGCGCAATGCGGTTGCTGCGATGGTCATGGCGGCTCTCCGGCTCACAGATGATCGGCGTCTATCACCGCCTTGACGAAGGCGGCAGGCGCCTCCTGCGGCAGGTTGTGGCCAATGCCGCCGGTGATCAGCCGGTACTCGTACTTGCCGCCAAAGCGCTTGGCGTAGGCCTCGGCCGGCGGGTGTGGCGCGCCGTTGGCATCGCCTTCGAGGGTAATGGTCGGCACCCGGATGGTCGGGAAGGCCGCGAGCTTCTTTTCCAGCTCGGCATAGCGCGGCTCGCCTTCGGCCAGGTTCAGGCGCCAGCGGTAGTTGTGGATGGCGATCGGCCCCTGGTCGGGATTATCCAGGGCCTGGGCGCTGCGCTCGAAGGTGGCGTCGTCGAACTTCCACTGCGGCGAAGCCAGTTGCCAGATCAGCCTGGCGAACTCGTGACGGTACTGGTCGTAGCCGGCCTTGCCGCGCTCGGTGGCGAAGTAGAACTGGTACCACCACTGCAACTCGGCGGCCGGTGGCAGCGGCGCCTTGCCCGCCTCCTGGCTGCCGATCAAATAGCCGCTGACCGACACCAGCGCCTTCACCCGCTCGGGCCACAGCGCCGCGACGATGTCCGCCGAGCGTGCCCCCCAGTCGTAACCGGCGAGCACCGCGCGCTTGATCTTCAACGCATCCATGAAGTCGATGACGTCCACCGCCAGTGCGGCGGGTTCACCGTTGCGCTGGGTCGATGCGGAAAGGAAGCGGGTTTCGCCATAGCCACGGGCATAGGGAACCAGCACGTGGTAGCCCTTGGCTGCCAACTGCGGCGCCACCTCGGCATAGCTGTGTATGTCGTAGGGCCAGCCATGCAGCAGGATCACCACCGGGCCATCGGCCGGGCCGGCTTCTGCATAGGCGACGTTGAGCAGGCCGGCATCGACGTGCTTGAGCGCGCCGAAGGCCGGGTCGGTGGCCGCTTGCGCCACGGCGCCACAGGTAAATGGCGCAAGGGCGATGGCCAGCGCCGAGGCGCCGAGTTGCGGGGACTTGAACAGGTTCATTGCAGGTCTCCAGGGCAGACGCGCGGCCTACCCGGTGGTTGCCGGCAAGCGGCGGGTTCTAGTGGTTGTTCAGGCTGGTTCGCAGGGGGCGGAACGCCTCGCGCAGTTCTTCGCTGAACAGCTGCGGCTGTTCCCAGGCGGCGAAGTGGCCGCCCTTGTCCACCGCATGGAAGTAGTCCAGCGACGGATAGGCGCGCTGCGCCCAGCTTTTCGGCGCGCGGTAGATCTCGCCGGGGAAGACGGTGATGGCCACCGGCACCTTGATCTGAGAGGTCTTCTGCGCCGCCGCGCTGAAGTTGTTGTTGTTGTTTTCCCAGTAGAAGCGCGAAGAGGAAGCCCCGGTGTTGGTCAGCCAGTAGAGCGAGATGTCGTCGAGCATCTCGTCGCGGCTCAGCACGCGCTCGGGCTCGCCACCACTGTCGGTCCAGGCGGCGAACTTCTCGTACATCCAGGCGGCCATGCCGGCCGGTGAATCGGCCAGGGAATAGCCAATGGTCTGCGGGCGGGTCACCATCATCGCGCCGTAGGCGGCGTTGCGGCCGAAGAAGGAGCTCAGCGCATCGAAGGCGCGGCGCTCATCAGCGCCCAGCCCGGCGGGTGCCGGGGCGCCACTGTTGATCGGCCCGACCAGCTCCGGCGGCACCGTCGCCGGCATGTTCAGGTGGATACCGAGCAGGCCGGGCGGGGCCAGGCGGCCGAGCGCATCGGAGATGACCGAGCCATGGTCGCCGCCCTGGGACACATAGTGGCTGTAGCCCAGGCGCTTCATCAGCACGTCCCAGGCGCGGGCCACCCGGTCCGGGCCCCAGCCAGTGGCGGTCGGCTTGCCGGAGAAGCCGTGGCCGGGGATGGCCGGGATCACCACGTCGAAGGCGTCTTCCGCACGTCCTCCATAGGCCACCGGGTCGGTCAGCGGGCCGATGGTCTTGAGGAACTCCAGCGGCGAGCCTGGCCAGCCGTGGGTGAGGATCAGCGGCATGGCATGCGGCTCCTTCGAACGCACGTGGATGAACTGGATGTCCATGCCGTCGATGCGGGTGACGAACTGCGGCAGCGCATTGAGCCTGGCTTCTGCGCGGCGCCAGTCGTAGTCCTTGCCCCAGTAGTCCACCAGCGCGCGGACCTTCTCCAGCTGGATGCCCTGGGAGGCATCGTTCACCGTCTCGCGGTCAGGCCAGCGCGTGGCGGCAATGCGCCGGCGCAGGTCGTCCAGTTGCTCCTGGGGCACCTGAATGCGGAACGGGCGCACGCTGTCATCGGCGTTCGCTGTGCTGCTGGCGTTCGCGGCGAACGCTTGTTGCAGCAGGTGATGCTGGCCGTCGCCGAGCAGGAACAGCCCCACGGCGGTGGCCATGAGCGAACGGCTGAAGCGACGACGAAGAAGAGGCGATAACGAGGCGGCTGGCATGGTCGATCTCCCTGGTTCACTGGCCGGCGGATCGGCGGCCTGCAGCGATCTCAACAAAGCCCGGCAGATGCGGCGATTGCACCATGGTGTCGGTCGATACCTTGGTATCGGGGCTCGCGCGCGCCCCGCGTGCGGTGTCGCAGCCGACACCTAGGTATCATTGGCAGCCCCGCCGGCAAGGCGCATGATCGCCCCACGGCTAGCGCCGGGAGAGGATCGGAATGCACAACGAAGCCTTCGACAAACTGCCCGACATGGCGTGGACCGCCAACCTCGAAGGCCGTCTGGAAAGCGTCAACCAGGCCTGGCGCCGCTATGCCGGCCGGGACCGGGATACCCTTGGCGACGACATCTGGCAGACGCTGGTGCACCCTGCGGACCTGCCCGTGGTGCAGCAGGGCTGGAGTGCCATCCGCCAGTCCGGCACGCCCCGCGACCTGCAGGCGCGCCTGCGCCGGCACGACGGGATCTACCGGCGCTTCCTGCTGCGCGCCCGTGCACTCACCGACGACGATGGCGCACTGGTTGGCTGGTGCGGCCAGAACATCGATATCGACGACCTGCCGGCCGCCGCACCGGCTGCCATCACCCAGGACACCCAGGAGATCATCGACAGCATTCCCGGCCTGATCTCGCTGATGACGCCCGACGGCGAGCTGGAATGCGTCAATCGCCACAACAGCGACTACCTCGGCGCCAGCCTCGAGCAGCTGCGCGGCTGGACAGGCTCCAGCACGCTCCATCCCGACGACCTGCCCCAGGCGCTGAAGGCGTGGCAGCACTCCGTCGCCAGCGGCGAGCCATACAACGTCCAGCACCGGGTGCGCGGCGCGGACGGCATCTACCGCTGGTTCCATGTACGCGCCCTGCCCCACCGCGATGCCGCTGGACGCATCCAGCGCTGGTTCGTGCTCAAGGTGGACATCGACGAACAGAAGCGTGACCGGGCGCTGATTGCCCAGGCGCGGGAGTCGCTGGCCCTGGCGCTGGACGAGGTCCGGGCTTCTGAAGACCGCCTGCGCACGCTGATCGACGCCGTGCCGGGTTTCGTCTGGCGCACCGACCCGGATGGCAGCGTGGAATTCTTGAACCAGCGCTGGTTCGACTACACCGGCATGAGCGCGGAAGGCGCTGCCGGCGTCGGCTGGATGAGCGCCCTGCACCCCGAGGACGCGCCGGCGCTGGGTGCCTACTGGCAGGGACTTTTGGAGGCCGGTAGCGCTGGCGAGTTCGAGGCACGCCTGCGGCGCTTCGACGGCAGCTACCGCTGGTTCCTGATCCGCGCGGTGCCGCAGCTCGACGCGGCCGGGCGCGTGCTGAAATGGTATGGCGGCAACACCGATATCCATGAGCGCAAGCGCGCCGAGCTGCTGCTGGCCGGCGAGAAACGCCTGCTCGGCCTGATGGCCGGCGGCTGTGCCCTGCCGCAGGTACTGGCAACCCTTTGCGAACTGGTGGAAGCCAACCTCGAAGACAGCCGCTGCGCCATCACCCTGGTCACGCCCCGCCATGGCCGCCCGCCGGAAGCGACGCTGCGTCTGCAGGCCGGTGCCGCTCCCCATCTGCCGGCTTCGCTGTACGGCGGCGCGGACGGTCAGCCAGTGGAGGCCCACAGCAGCCCGCAAGCCCAGGCCGCACTGGAAAAAGCCAGGGTTCAGGCCAATGACCTGGACGGCGAAACCCGCTGGCCCGACTGGCGGCAACAGGCACGGGCTTGTGGGCTGCGAGCGCTGGCGGCAATACCGGTGGTGTCCAACCAAGGCGAGGTCAGCGGTATCCTCTCGGTCTATTTCACCCAGCCCCATGCGCCGGACGAAACCCAGTGCGCGCTTGTCTCACAGTTCACCCACCTTGCCAGCATCGCCATCGACCGCGCCCGCAGCGAAGCGGCCCTGCGCCAGAGCGAAGCCTTCCTGGCCAAGGCCCAGCGCATCAGCCTCACCGGCACCTTCTCCTGGCGCGTGGACAACGACGAGATTGCCTGGTCGGAGGAAATCTACCGGCTTCTCGACCTGCAGCCGGGCCTGACGCCGAGCTTCGAGCTGATCTTCTCGCGCATCCACCCCGAGGACCGCGCCACCGTACAAGCGCTTCTCAAGCGCCAGCGCCGCGACGGCTGCGACTTCGAGCACGAACATCGACTGCTGCTTCCCTGCGGCTCCGTGCGCCATGTCCACCTGGTCGCACAGGCCACCCGCGAGGCCGACGGTGCGCTGCTGTACATCGCCACGGCGCAGGACGTCACCCAGCGCCGGCTGGCCGAGGAAACCCTGCACCGAACCCGTGCCGAACTGGCCCACGTCGCCCGTGTGGCCAGCCTGGGCGCACTGACCGCGTCCATCGCCCACGAGGTCAACCAGCCGCTGGCCGGCATCATCACCAACGCCAGCACCTGCCTGCGCATGCTGGGAGCGCCAACGCCGAACCTGGAAGGCGCGCGGGAAACCGCCCGGCGCACCATCCGCGACGGCAACCGCGCGGCGGACGTGATCAAGCGCCTGCGTGCCCTGTTCGCCCGCCACGAGGCGGTCAGCGAACCGGTCGACCTCAACGAGGCAGCGCGGGAAGTGATCGCCATGCTGCACAACGAACTGCAGCGTCACGGCGTGACCGTTCTGCCGACGCTGCAGCAAGACCTGCCCGCCGTGAGCGGTGATCGCGTGCAACTGCAGCAGGTGATCCTCAACCTCATCCTCAACGCCCTCGATGCGCTGGGCGACGTGCATGACCGTCCCCGACAGTTGCGCATCAGCAGCGGCCTGGACCCGGACGCGAGCATCTTCCTCGCTGTGCGCGACAACGGCGCGGGCTTCGCGCCAGCAGACGCCGGCCGCCTGTTCGACGCCTTCTTCAGCACCAAGCAGGCGGGCATGGGCATCGGTCTATGGGTCAGCCGCTCCATCGTCGAGCACCACGCCGGCCGTATCTGGGCCACCACCCACGACGGGCCGGGCGCTACCTTCATCTTCGCGCTGCCCCATGCGCAACCCACCCCCGACCAACCGACGGAGATCCGCTGATGGCCACGCCCCTGCTCGTGTCGGTGGTCGATGACGACGAATCGGTGCGCGAATCCCTGCCGGACCTGCTACGCGAGTTCGGCTTCCAGGTCTGCGCGTTTTCCAGCGCCGAAGACTTCCTCGCGTCGGACGCGCTGCAGCGCACCCGCTGCCTGATCCTCGACGTGTCGATGCCGGGCATGAGCGGTCCGCAGTTGCAGAAGGAACTGACACGGCGCGCGATGGGCGTGCCGATCATCTTCATCACCGCCCACAGCGACGCGGCCACCCGACCGCGGCTGATTGCCCAGGGAGCGGTGGACTGCCTGCTCAAACCGTTCAGCGAAGCGGAATTGCTCAAGGCACTCAGTGCCGCCCTGCCGGTCAGTTGACAGCCCGGTCGACGCCACTCGGAGGACATGGCATGTTGCACCACTATCCCGCCCATCCCGGCCCAGCCCAGCGAGTGGAACGCCTGCCGATGCAAGAGCCGACGCCTATCGTCTACGTCGTCGACGACGACATTTCGGTGCGTGAATCACTGGAACTGCTGATCCGCTCGGCCGGCTGGCGACCAGTGCTGTTCGACGCCGCCACGGCCTTCCTCGACGAGCCGGCCAGCGTCGCGCCCAGTTGCCTGGTGCTTGACGTCAACCTACCGGATCTCAACGGCCTCGACCTGCAAAGCAGCGTGGCCGGTGCGCGCCCGGCGATGCCGATCATCTTCATCACCGGCTATGGCGACGTGCCGTTGACCGTGCGCGCAATGAAGGCCGGCGCGGTGGAATTCCTCACCAAGCCGTTCGACAGCGACATCCTGCTGCAAGCCATCGCCGACGCGCTGCAGCACAGCCGCGTCGCGCTCGGCCAGCAAAGCCGGCTCGATGCCCTGCGCCAGGCCTATACGCTGCTCACCAGCCGCGAGCGGGAAGTGCTGGAAATGGTGGTGGCCGGACGCTTGAACAAGCAGATCGCGGCCGACCTGGGCATCAGCGAGATTACCGTAAAGGCGCACCGCGGCCGGGTCATGCGCAAGATGCAGGCGCGCACCCTGCCGGACCTGGTGAACATGGCGGCCCTGCTGGCGATCACGCCCGCCGAGAGCCGCTGAGCGCGAGTCAGGTGGCGCCCAGCGCGCGTCGCCGCTCCTCCAGCAGACGCACGTCCAACGTGTCGAAGCCTTCCTCGAGCCGGCAGGCGTCCAGCAACGCCAGCGCCGCGACGTCCTCGCCCTGTCTCGTGCGCAGCCGCGCCAGGTCCAGGCTCGTACGCAGGATCCAGGCCCTGGCGCCCTGTTCGCGCGCCATCGCCAGCGAAGCCTGCAGCAGTTGCTCCACCGCCTGATCGCCCTCCTCGCCCAAGGCGCCGATGATCTGCGCCTCGATGCGCATCAGCTCCGGCAACGCATAGGCATCGCCACTGCCGCGGCAATGGGCGATGCAGCGCCGCGCAACGCCCAGCGCGCGGCGGTGTTCGCCAGCGAGGATAAGGCCCTCGGCGAGGGCAATCTCGAAGGACGTGGTCAGCAACTCGTAGCGCATGCCGTGGAGGCGCGTGAGGCTCTCCTCCAACTGGCGCACCGCGTCGCCGGGCTGTTCACGGCGAATGGCGATGGCTGCATGGAACCCCTGAGTGGCAGCCTGATACGGCGCGAAGGCGTTGGCTTCGGCAATGCGGCTGAAGGTCGCCAGGCTCCGGTCGGCCTTGTCCAGCTCACCGGTCCAGATGTGGATGCAGAGCGTCCACACCAGGGCGATGCAGTGGGTCGCGGGATGGTTGAGTTCCGCCGCCTCGGCCTCTACCTGGTCCGCCCAGCGCCGCGACTGGTCGGCGCAACCGAGCAGCCAGAGCGTGCGCGCCAGGGCCAGGCCGGTGCGGTTGTGGTGATCGAAGCCATAGTGCAGTGTGCGGCTGCGTTCCGAGGGCAGGCTGTTGCGCAGGGACTTTTCCAGCTCCTCGCGCGCGCGCCGCTGATCGCCCAGCAGGTGATGGGAGATACCTGCCAGCGAGGCGGCCACCGCCACCGCTTCCGGTTCGCCCAGGGTGTCGCCGACCACCACCGCGCGCTCCGCCCAGGCCAGCGACGAGGCGAAGTCGCCGATGCGTTCGTAGAAGATCTGCAGGCGCCCCAGTACGCGCAATTCGGCCCAGTGGTCGGCGAGTGCCACGGCGATTTCCAGCGCGCGCAGCAGGGCCTTGCCGGCCGCCTCGCTGTTACCGCGAGTGAACATCAGCACCAGCCCGAGGGCCGATTGCAGTTCCATTTCGGTGGGGCTGCCGAAATAGCCCAGTTCCAGCAACTCGGTGGCCCGCGCACACCAGGTGCGGCATTCCACCTGCAGCGAATAGTGCAGGAACAACGGCGCACTGGCAGCCGCCAGCGGCAGCGCCAGGCCGGGGTCGCCCTGCGGACCGAAGCTCCACTCCAGCGCGCTGCGCACGTTGCCCAGCTGGTTGGCCAGGCGCGCGCAGCCCTCGTAGATCACCTCGGGCGCGCTACCCAGTTGCTCCAGCAACCACAGGTAATAAGCGGCATGACGGAAAGCCAGGGCATGCGCCTCATCAGAACCGTGGCAAGCAGCTTTTTCACGGGCGAAGGCGCGGGTCATCTCCAGCAGGCGATACGCCGAAGCGGCCTCGCTGCGGTCCACGGCCACCAGCCCCTTGGACGCCAGTTCGTCGAGGATGGCGGCGGCCTCCAATCCATCGATGCGCGCGTCCGCGACGACCTGCGCGGCCGCCTCCTGGGAGAAGGGCCCGACGAAAACCGACAGACGATCGAACACCAGGCGTTCGTTTTCGGCGAGCAGCGCGTAACTCCAGTCCAGCATGGCGCGCAACGTCTGGTGGCGAGGCTGTGCCGTGCGCCGACCGGACCACCCCAGGGAAAAACGCTCACCCAGCAGTGCATGGGTGGCCTTGACGCCGTGGAGCGCCACCCGCACCGCCGCCAGCTCGATGGGCAAGGCCATGCCGCCCAGGCGTCGGCACATGTCGGCGATCAGGGCGGGGTCGCCCTCCTGCCATTGCAGCGCAGCGTTGGCCGCCTCGGCGCGCTCCACGAACAGCCGCACGGCAGGGTACGCCAGCAATGTCTCGACAGGCAGGCCGTGCGGCTGCTCGGGAAACTCCAGCGGGCCGAGCCAGTGCGCCTCTTCGTCCCGCGCCCGCAACGGTTCGCGGCTGGTGGCGAGCAGGCCGACGCCGGGAGCGACGTCGCGGATACGTTCGGCCAGCGCGGAGATGACGTCGACCACATGTTCGCAGTTGTCGACGAGCAGCAGCAGAGCCTGGCCCTTGAGGTGCGCCAACAGCACCGCCAGCGGGTCTTCGGCCTGCACTGGCACCCCCAGCGCGGCGGCCAGCGCCGAGGCGACCAGATGCTCGTCCTCCACCTGGGCCAGGTCGATGAAGCGCACGGCTTGCCGGCGCTCGGCAAGAAGACGATGGCCGACTTCGACGACCAGGCTGGTCTTGCCCACCCCGCCAGTGCCGACGACGGTGAGCAGGCGCGGCTCGCGCAGGCGCTGCAGGATCATCTGCACGTCGGCCTCGCGGCCGATCAGCCTCACCCGCGGCGGCAGGCTGCCAACGCCGTCGGCCACGGGCAGCACCGGCAACGCTGCCGGCGCCGCATCGGCCCTGCGGCTCACGGGCGCGACGAATGCATAGCCGACGCCGACCTGGGTGGCGATGTAGCGCGCGCCACCCTCGCCATCGCCCAGGGCGCGGCGCAGGCCGTTCATATGAAAGCGCAGGCTGCCCTCTTCCACCACCATGTCGGGCCAAACACGTTTGAGCAGTTCGCGCTTGGAAAGCACCCGTCCGGGCTTTTCCAGCAGCGCCAGGAGCAGGTCGAAGGCGCGCCCGCCGATGTCCATCGGCTGCGCATCACGGGTGAGCAGGCGTTTGCCGGGTATCACCCGGAACGGGCCGAATTCGATCGGCGCTATCGCTGAGGGGGACAGATCGTCCGCTGCAGACTCCACGGGGCATTTCTTCCGGAAGTGGGAGTGGGCGCGAGGCTGGCCCGCAAGTCCTAGCAGGATAGGAGTTTCGAGCGCGCGATCAAGCCTGGCGCGCGGCCGTTTATGTGCGCTGTCACGCTAAATCGGCGGCGACCGGGCTCAACGCAGGCTCAGGGTGACGGCAATATGGCCGCGCAGCGCTTTGGTATAGGGGCAGCTGTGCTGCGCCGCGTCCACCAGGCACTGCGCCAGTTCCGCTTCCAGCCCAGGCAGATCGATTGCCAGATGCGCGCGCAGGAAGAAGCCGTGCTCGCCATGCATCAGCTCCACCTGGCTGTCCACCGCCGTCTCCGCGGGGAACTCCAGCTTGCGCGCATGGGCCGCGTGGCGCAGCGCGCCGATGAAACAGGCGGACCACGCCGCGGCGAACAACTGCTCGGGGTTACTGCCCTCCCCCGGCGCGCCTGGCGGCGTCAAGCGAACCTGCAAGCGACCGTCGTCACTGCGCGCTTCGCCATCGCGGCCACCTCGGGTGCGCACCCGGGCGGTGTAGAGAACCTTCTCGATCGACTGCATGGGGACATCTCTGACGGCGTGAAATCAATGCGCGGCGGCGGTGCGCCTGCTTCGCGCGGACACGTTCGACGGACTCGCAGCGGCAGACTCGGCGTGTACCGTACTGCGGTAGGCACTCAGCTCCTGGCGAGCCAGCTCCAGCAGCCAGGCGCGAAAGGGAATGGCCGGGTCGAAGGCTGCACGCTGCCGCTCGACCTGGCGCAAGGTGGCGCGAACCAGGTCGCCCATGGCCGGTTGGCCGATGCGGCCGGCCTGCACCTGGCCCTCGAAGAAGGCGATGAGCAGCGGCAGCAAGGCCATGTACAGCTGTCGCGATGCGATGCCCGCCGGCTCGCCAGCGCCGAGGACCAACACACGGAACTCCGCATTGCTGCGACGCCCCGCCAGATTCATGCAGCCGTCATGCTGGGTCATGGAGGCCTCCCTGGTTAGCCAATGACTCCCGGCTGCCAGCGTGGCAAGGACCGCGCTATCGGGCCAGTTATCTGCTGTTAGCTCTTGTTAGCTGCCCCCCGGGAGGACCTGCAACGCAAAAAAACCCGAGCAAGGCTCGGGTTTCGTGAAGGGCAACGCTGCGGCGGTAGGGCTCAGAACGGCGACAGTTCAGCGCTGAAGACCTCGACCGCCTGCACCAGTCCCTGGGCGGCCAGCATCACCAGTTCGCGGCCTTTTTCCGGCGTGGCGAGACCGGGATCGGAGCCCATGCGGCCGTCCGGATGGCGCGCGCGGAAATCTGCCGCCTCGCGGATCGGCCCCCAGTTGGCGATCGCTGGCGAGTACTCGGCCGACTTGATGTGCTGCGGGTAGGCCCACTGGGTGACGGCGATCTCCGACGGTGTGGCATGGATGCCGTGCCCCTTGGGGAACTGCCGGTTGGCCAGTTCGCCGACGCCTTCCAGGTCCCACCAGTTGCACAATTTCAGGGCGAACCCCGCCGGGCGCCGCGCGAAGCTGGCCTGGGCGTAGAGTTCGGAGAACGCGGCCTCGATGGAGGCCACGTTGCCGCCGTGGCCATTGAGGAAGAGGATTTTCTCGAAGCCGTGGGCGGCCAGGGAATTCACCCAGTCGCAGATGGCAGCGATGAAGGTCGAGGGGCGCAGCGTGATGGTGCCGGGGAAGCCCAGGTGGTGCTGCGCCATGCCAATGTTGAAGGTCGGCGCGATAAGGATATCGGCCGACTTCTGCGCTTCGTGGGCGATGATCTCCGGGCACATCCAGTCGGTCCCGAGCAATCCGATGGGGCCGTGCTGCTCGTTGGAGCCGATCGGGATGACGATGGTCCGGCTGCGGCCAAGGAACTGCTCGATTTCGGACCAGGTGCACAGGGGTAGGAGCATAAAGACCTCGCGATTCGACGGGCTCGCCAAGTGGGAAGAGCGTGCACCGCCTGGGCCATGCACGTTCGGGCTGCCGGAACCCTCGCCGGTTTGCCCTTGTCTCGCATGACAACACGCAGGCCACCCATGGGGACATTGCACCATGGTGTCTATCGGCGTCGCGGGTTACTGGAGCTCGCGGCTGAGCGATGAAGGTCCAGGCTGCGAGCGTGGCGATGACCTGCAGCTCAGCGAGCCGATGAACGTCATGGCCATCAATAGGCCGAAAACCACTTCGGTGATACGGTCGACCGGTTCCAGCACCCGCTGCCAGGTGCCCTTCCCGGCTTTGTCCTTCGCTTCCTTCCCGGTCGGCGAGCGCGGCTCGTCGTCCCTCGTCCGTGCCATTGAGTGAGCGCTGGCAGGTGATGTTCGAGCAACGCATCCCGCCGGACTTAGCCGAGCCGGACGATATCGACCGAAATCTCCACGGCGGTGACGCTGCCGCGGTTCTCCAGCCAGTGGGTGGTGGTGTGGTCCTCGGGCCAGCCGGCGCCCGGCCCGTAGTCGGTGGCGATACCGTTGCGATGGTCGGTGATGGTGCCCTGCAGGATGAACACCGTGCCAGGACGGTCCACGTGGTCATGCAGCGGGCCGAAGACGCCGCCGGGCGCGATGGTTACCCGGCGCATCCGCAGCTGGCGGCCCGCCATGCCTTCGATTTCCGGACCGAGGTCGACCGAGGACAGCAGCTCCACCGTCACGCCCCGAGTCTCGGGTGCCACCTCCAAGCTGTTCATCACGCATGCCTCGCTGAGCGACAGGGTCTGTGTGCCAGTAAAGACGCTGCATGGCGCCGCTCGAAGCGAGGCGACAAAGGGTCGTTCAGCCCACGGCTGGCAGGTGCTCCAGATCGCAGAGCGCGGTGGAGTCCAGCAGGCTCTTCTCGAAGTCCTCGAGGCCGTTGTAATGGCTTTGCAGTTCCTCGATGCGCCGACTCAGCTCCTGCTTCTTCGCCGCAATCGCTTCGCGCACAAGGTCCCAGCGCGCCAGCTCGCCGCCGCGCAGGAAGATGTCCTGCATCTCCCTGAGGCGGAAGCCCAGCTGCTGGGCGCACTTGATGAACACCAGCAACTCGACCGTCTCCTGGGTATAGACGCGGTACTTGCCCTCCCGACGCGGCGTGGGCAGCAGGCCGATCTCCTCATAGTGACGAATGCACTTGACCGTGGCGCCGGACAGCTCGGCAACCTTCCCGATATACATGTGAACCACTCCTGCACAGGTGGCGTCCAGCATGGAGCAGCCGCGGCGAAAATCCCAGCCTGCGGATCATCTGCCGGCGAGCGATTGCACTTGCCGCAACCAGGCCTCGCGCCGCGGCGCAGCCGAGTGGATGATCGGCCCGAACAGGAGCGTGCCGGTCGGGCGGATACCGCAGAACTCCAGGGTGGTCCTGCGCATTTGCTGCAGCGCGGGCATGCGCTGGAACCAGCGGAAGTACCAGGGCGGCGTGTCCAGGGTCGCCAGCAGGTGAGCGGTGCGGCCCTTGAGCAGCTTTTGCGGAAAGGGCGACCCCTTGCGGTAACGGAAGGCGAAACCGGGCAGGAATGTCCGGTCGAGAAAGCCCTTGAGCAGCGCGGGTACCCCGCCCCACCAAACCGGAAACACCAGCGCCAGGTGATCGGCCCAGGCAATCGCCTGCTGCGCCTGCAGCAGGTCCGGTTCCAGCGGCTGACCGGCGTTGTAGCCGCCGCGCAATAGCGGATCGAAGGCCAGTTCGCTCAGGCGCAGCAATCTGACTTCATGCCCCGCGCCGCTGGCTGCTTGCCGATAGCGCTCGGCAATGGCGCCACAGAAGCTATCGTCGCTGGGGTGCCCGAGGATCAGGAGAATCCGTTTCTGGTGCATGGTGCTCGACTCCTTGTGAAAGCGAGTCGAGCCTAAAGCCTCCCCCTGGGGGGAGAGTCAACGCCAGGCAGTCACTCAAGGATTGCCACGGCGCGCACGAAACCGGGGAAGGCCTGGCGGATCTTGTAGGGGAAGCAACTGACCAGGAATCCGTGGTCAGGCAGTTGCTCGAGGTTGGCGAGCTTCTCCATCTGCCCGTAGCCGATGTCGCGCCCGGCCTTGTGGCCTTCCCAGATGATCGATGCATCGCCCGAGGCGGCGAAGCGCTCGCGCCTGGTTGTGCCGGCGCAGACCAGCTTCACGGTATCGGCGTCTGAAAAGTCCTGTTCCACGTCTTTTTCACAAGCCCTTGACGAGTCCTTGATCGCACAACTCGACAATGGCCGTAATTGACGAGTCCGCCCTCCATGAACGAACCCCAACGCCTGTTCGCCACCGCTCCTCACCGCGAGAACGATGCCGCTGCCGGCAATGCATTCGGCAGCGGTGTCTGCCAGCGGATGCGCCAATGGCGGGAGAAGCGCCTGCTGCGCCTCGCCCTGCGCATGGCCGAAGAACCGATCCTGGTGCTGGAGGTCTCGCAGTCCCCCGGCTCTGCGTGGCCGGTGCTGCTGGAACACGGCAACCGCATCATCGTGGCCACCTGCCCGTCCACCGACTCGCTGGTGGAGGCCCACCAGAAATTGCCCGAAGCCATGAAGCGCCGGATCAAAGAACTACCGGCCCCCCAGGAGCACGCCGAACTGAGCAAGGGCTCGGTCGATTGCCTGTTGCTGCCGGAAGTCCCGCGGACCGCCTGCAACATGCCGAACATCCGATTGCTCAATGAGTGGATTCCGGTGACTCGCGACAGCGTGATCCTGTTCGCCCGCGTCGGCCATCCGACGTCGGTGAAGGATATCCAGCCCTGCCCATGCGGGGCCGACCCGCATCCCATTGGCCCCGACTTCGCCAGCGCCCGTACCCTGGAGCGAGAGTTCCAGCGCCTGGGCTTTTCGCAGATCCGTCACTACAACGTGATCCCCGGCGTGGACGGGGTGCGGATCTACATCCTGCGTAAATGACCGCGGCAACCTTCCATCGCCAAGTGAACCAATCCCCGACCGGCGGCTATACTGCTCCTTTGCCATCATCGACGAATCCGGGAGGCCATCGTGATGCAGAACAGTACCGTTTTGCGTTTCCTGCCCTGGTTGGCCATGGCACTGACACTGGGCAGCCTCGCCGGCTGGCAGATCGGCGACACCATCGGGCTGAACGGCAATCGCTGGTTCGCCGAGCCTGAATTTACCTTCGAGATTCTGGTGGCCCTGAGCGGCATCCTGTGCGGCGCGCTGCTGTCCTACTCCAGCGAGCGCGGCATGGCTTGGCGGTCGGCCGGGGTGCTCGCCGGCACCTGCTTCATCGTCGCCATCCTGGCGTACTGCCGGCACAGCCTGGGCGTGCCCTTTCCGGAACAGGACCTGCTGGCCTACGCCCGACAGTTCGTCCTGCGGACCTTCGGCATCTGGATTTCGCCGGTGTTCGGTGCGGCACTGGTTTCACTGTTGCGGGTGATTCTGCGCTGAAGCCTGTGACATGATCGCGGCTCCGCGCCTCTCTCCGGAGCCCCCATGCCGCTCACCCTGCTGCTGCGCTGCCACGACCTGGACCTCACCCGCGAGTATTACCGCGACACGCTGGGCTTCGCCGTGACCGATTCCGCCGAAAGGACGCTCACCGTGCAACTGGAGCACTGCCGCCTGCTGTTCACCGCCGACGACCTGTGGGGGCGCGAGGTGGGCTGCTCCGGCACGGTCTACCTGCAACTCGCCGACGTCGCGCGCTACTTCGCCACCGTTAGAGACCGGGCGCAGATCGCCTGGCCCCTGCAGGACATGCCCTACGGCTCGCGCGAGTTCGGCATACGCGATTGCAACGGCTACCACCTGGCCTTCGCCCAGTACACCTCGGCCTGAGCTGGCCCTGCGGACTGCTGCACTGCGTGCAGCTATGTCCTGCACCCGCCCTGTCTGGTGCATCGCAACCCTGTCCCTAGACTGGCGAACATCATCACCAGCCAGGGAAAAACCATGATCACCCGCATATCGCTCCACGCCTTCGGCGGTCCGGAAGTCCTCCGTCTCGAACAGAGCCAGGCACCGCAGCCCGGCCCCGGCGAAGTGTGGCTGGAACAGGCCGCCATCGGCGTCAATCCGCTGGACCTGAGCCAGCGCTCCGGTGCGGTGAAGGTGCCGCTGCCCTCCTCGCTCGGCCTGGAGGGCGCGGGCACCGTAGCCGCCATCGGCGAAGGCGTGACCAGCGTTCAGGTCGGCGACCGCGTCGCCTACGCCACCGGGCCGCTCGGCGCCTACGCCAGCGGCCGCCTGTACCCGGCAGAGCGCCTGGTGAAGCTGGCGGACTCCGTCAGCTTTGAAGACGCTGCCGCCGTACTGTTCAAGGGCATCACCGCACACTACCTGCTCAAATCCACCTGGCCGGTCGGCCCCGGCTCGCGCGTGCTGATCTACGGCGCCGCTGGCGCGCTGGGGCAACTGATGGTGCCCTGGGCCCGGCACCTGGGCGCCAGCGTCATCGGCGTGGTGTCGAAGCCGCAGAGCGTCGAACGCGCTCGTGCCGCCGGCTGCAACGAGGTGCTGGTATTCGATGCAGCGACGCTGGCCGATCAGGTCCGCGAGCTGACCGGCGGGCACAAGGTCGATGTGGTCTACGACCCCATCGGTCGCGCCACTTTCGAAGCCTCGCTGGACTGCCTGCGCCCGCGCGGCCTGCTGGTGAGCTTCGGCATGGCTTCCGGCGCGCCGCCCGCTGTCGAGGTCGCCACGCTGAACGCCAAGGGCTCGCTGTTCCTCACCCGCCCCTCGCTCGCCGCGCACACCGCCACGGCCGAGGAATACCAGCAGCGCGCGAAGGACGTCCTGCAGGCCGTCGCGGACGGTATCATCCAGCCGCGGGTATGGCGTCGCTATCCCTTGGCGGAAGCCGCCCGGGCCCATGCCGACCTGCAGGAAGGCCGCTCCGAAGGGGCCATCGTCCTCATACCCTGAACCACCGCCGGGCGAGTGGATTCGCCGAATTGGGAGCCCTATGGATCTGTTCGATAGTCGCCAGGCCGACGAACTCGCCACCCTCCTGGCGCTGGCCGAGCACGGCTCCTTCGCCGCCGCCGGCCGCGCCCTGCAACGCCACCCTTCGGTGCTGTCCAAGCGCCTCGGCGCGCTCGAGCAGCGCCTGGGCGTTCGGTTGGTGGAGCGCACCACCCGGCACCTGCGCTTCAGCGACGAAGGCCAACGGCTGGCGGAGCGCCTGCGCCAGGCCGCCAGCCTGATCGCCGAGGCCCAGGACGAAGCCAGTCGCAGCGCGGCCCTTGTCCAAGGCCGCCTGAAGCTCGCCGTGCCGGCGGCCATGGGGCGACTGTGGCTGAGCCCGATCCTCTCGCGCTTCGTCCTCGAGCACCCGCAGGTGACGCTGGAGGTGGAGTACTCGGAGCGCTTCGTCGATATCGTCGGCGAAGGCTTCGATGCCGCGATACGCATCGGCGAGCTGGCCGACAGCCGCCTGCTGGCGCGGCGGCTCTGCGACCTGCGGCGCATCCTCTGCGCAGCGCCCGACTACCTCGAACGCCACGGCACGCCCCGCGCTCCGGCGGAGCTGGCCGAACACAACTGCCTGGGCTTCACCGGCCTCAACTCCTGGCCGGACTGGAAGCTGGCCAGCGGCAACCGCCAGCAAACGGTCCGCGTCAGCGGCAACCTGCACAGCAATGACAACGAAGCGCTGCTCTCGGCAGCGCGGCTGGGCGTCGGTATCCTCGCCGGAGGCGAATGGCTGATGCAGCACGATCTGGACGCCGGACGCCTGGTACGCGTGCTACCAGGCTGGCAACTGGATTCCGCCGCCGGCATCTATTTCGTGCGCCCTTCGGCGCGCTACAGCTCGGCCGCCAGCGAAGCGTTCAAGGCCTGGATCGAGGAACAGTTCGCCGGCGGCCCCCCCTGGCAATCGGGGACCAGCTGAGCGATGCGCCTCACCGCCCGCTTCGGCCAACAGCCAGTCGCGCAATGCCGGCACCTTGGGCAACTCGGCGCACTCGGGGCGTTAGACCATGTGACAGGCCTGGGTCAGGGAGCATTCCAGATCCTGGTCGACAAAGGGGCGGACCAGCCGACCGGTCGCCAGTAACAGCACGCGCGCCCGGCATTGCGATGCCGGGCAGCCGCGGCCTTGCGGCCCGCCTTGGACCGTGACGACTATCTCGCCATCGCCGCGTTCGGGCGTCTGGTCCGAGGCTATGCACCCGTTGCAGGCCGTCCTTGCGCAAGGCTGGCCAGCCACCGCCGGGAAACGGCAGACTGTCGCGGAAGAATCAGGAGCCGACATGGATAGCCAAAGCCCACCCGTCCTGCGCACCGAACGCCTGCTGCTCACGCCCGTGCAACTCACCGACGCACCGACCATCCAGCGCCTGTTCCCGCACTGGGAAGTGGTGCGCTACCTGGACCGCCGTGTGCCCTGGCCCTACCCGGCCGATGGCGCACTGGTCTATGTACGCGACGTGGTGCTGCCGGCCATGGCCCGTGGCGAGGAATGGCACTGGATGATCCGCCTGGCCAGCGCGCCCGAGGAGGCCATCGGCAACATCTCGCTGTTCGATCAGCCCGGCAATCATCGCGGATTCTGGCTGGCGCCCGCCTGGCAGGGCCAGGGCTACATGAGCGAGGCCTGCGAAGCGGTCAATCGCTTCTGGTTCGTGACACTGGGCCGCCCGCTGATGCAGGTGCCCAAGGCCATCCCCAACGAAGGCTCGCGGCGTATCTCCGAACGCGAAGGCATGCGCCTGGTGGGCCGCGACGAAGGTCACTTCGTCAGTGGCGTGCTGCCAAGGGAAACCTGGGAACTGACACGGGAAGAATGGCTGGCGCGCCATGCGACCGACTGAACAGGCCTGGCAGGGCGAGCTCTGGCTGGGCGCGGACTTCTGCCTCGTCGCCGGCACCACCGGCCATGCGCGGCCCCATGCACACTACGCGCATCAAGTACTGATGGCTCGCGAGGGCGAGGTGAAGGCGCTGATCAACGACCAGCCGCAGCAGGATTCGCTGCTGGTCATCGCCTCCAACCAGCGCCACGCGATACTCGACAGCGACCAGCACACGGTCACTCTGTTCGCCGAGCCGCTGGCCTTTGCGTTGGCCGATCTGGAGAGTGTTTGTCGACAGGCCGGGCCAAACCTGCAATCGCTGACGACACGCCTGAACGAGCTGCCGCGCCGACAGCTCGACCCACGTCTGGAGAAGGCCGTGCAACGCATCCGCGCGCAGGACGACAGCGCCCTGCCCGCCCAGGCCCTGGCCGAGGAAGCCTCGCTCTCGCTGAGCCAACTGGAGCGGCTGTTCAGCGGTACGCTCGGCCTGTCGGTACGCCGCCTGGTGCTCTGGCAGCGGTTGCGCCAGGCACTGCGGCTGGCCATGGTCGGCGAGAGCCTGACCAGCGCCGCCATCGCGGCGGGCTTTGCCGATTCTGCGCATTTCTCGCGGAGCGTGCGCAGCCAGTTCGGCATCCGCGCCGACCTGACGCTGCGCCGGCTGAGGCTGCGCCTACTCGACTAGCAGGCGGCGCAGCTCCCTGGGCAACGGCGCTGGCGGATGCGCCACATCAACGCGACGGAACGGCTCGGCAAGTTGCGCGAAGTACCCCACCGGATAGTCGGGCCGGTCGCCAATGCCCAGGTCATCCTCCGCCAGCGCGTAGTCCGGCAAATGCAGCGCGGTGCCCAGCAGGCGGTCCCAGAAGCTGAAGAACAGCGCAAAATTCACGTCCCCGGCCGTGCCGTATTTCAGGTGGTGCAGGCGATGCAGCGGGGCCCAGGCGAAGACATGGCGCAGCGCACCGATGCGCATGTCCACATTGCTGTGCTGCAGCAGCAACTGGATGGCGATGGCGAACGCCAGCAGCGCCGCGACTTCCACGGGAATGCCCAGCAACAGCAAGGGCAGCGTGCCACCGAGGGCTTCGAGCATCTGGTGCAACGGGTGTTTCATCAGCCCGTTGAACCCGTACATGCGCGTGACGCTGTGGTGCACCGCATGCAGGCGCCACAACTGCGGCGACCGGTGGCTGGCGTAGTGCACCAGGGTGATACCGAGGTCGGCGACCAGCAGCGCAACCAGCAATTGCAGCGCGAGCGGCCAATCCGTTGGCCACAGCGCGAAATGCGGCAGCCACAGGGCCATCAACGGAATCGCGGCAATCCCCAGCGTATTCAGCGTCTCGTTGACCAGCGCATGGAGGAGATCGCGGGCGCCATCGCCGTGGCTCTCGTTCCAGCCGGCTCGATAGGGCCAGAGTCGCTCGCCGAGGAAGGCCAGCAGGATCGCCAGCGGCAACAGCGCCGGCAGGCACAAGAGCGATACGCCTTCACCGACCAGGTACAGGGCCAGGCCGATGAAGCCGAGGAAGAACGCGGGGGCGTAGAGGTGTCGCATGGGGCATCTCCAATTCAGGATGAGCCGCCAGTTTTCCTGCCAGGCCGTCAGCCGCGCTTGAACAATCCGCGCATTCGGCGCCGCCATCGCGTGCGGATTTCCGCGTCCCAAGGGCAGCCTCAGCGACTCTTGGAAATCACCCCGGCCATGTACTGGTTCAGATCGCGCAGATCATCGAGGCTCCAGGCGTGCGGCGGGATTTTCACGCCGTTCTCGCGCAGGGTCCGGGGGATCAGGCTGCCGTTGGGGCGCAGCACCACCGAAGACACGATGACGCCCGGGTAATCGCTCAGGCGCTTCCTGAAAGCGGTCGTCGTAAGGTCGGGTGTGGGCGGGTTGCTCTTGTGGGCCAGCGGCCCGGTCGCCTTGATGTCCGCGCCGTGGCAGACCGCACAGCGTTGGGTAAAGAGGTTCTTGCCGTTGAGGTTATCCGCCATGGCTGGCGTCATCTGTGCGAGCAAAAGACCCCCGGTCAGAGCGATGAACAATGCTTTCACTTTCCTGCTTCCTTGCCGTGCCTATCAATCCTGATTCAGTCAGCGCCGCCAGGCACACCCCAGTGCGCTAAGCGCCAGTATCGCCGCCGCCCCCGCATAAGCCCAGAACGCGGGCACCTGCGGCAGCAACACGCCGGCCAGGATAGGCCCGAGCCCTGCTCCGATATCGCGCCACACCGCGTTGCCCGCCAGAGCCTGGATGCGCGCCTGCGGATTGCGCTGCGCCACTAGCGTCACCACCAGCGGCAGCTGCAGCGCGCGCAGCACCAGCACGAAGAAGGCGCCGATGAACAGCCAATAGCTGCCGAACATCAGCAGCGCCAGCGATGTGGCCAGCGACAGCACGACCAGCATGCGCAGCGCGCCGAAGCGATCCGCCAACCGGCCGCCGAAGGGGCTGAAGAGCATCTCGCTGAGATAACGCACCGCCATCAGGATGCCCGCCACCAGCACGCCGGTAGCGCCCAGGTGGGTCTGCGCGTAGAGCGACAGGCCGAAGACGAACAGGCCGTCGAGGGTCACGCCTTCGATGAAGGACCAGGTAGCAATGCTGTCCGGCAGGCGCAGGCGGCGGCCGCCGCCGAGCGGAATGTCATGGCCCGTCGCGGGTAACGCGCGGGCACGCCAGAGGCCGCAAAGGGCCGCCACACAGAGCACGAAGAACACACTGCGCGGCCCGAACGCCTGGGCCATCACCGCCCCCAGCGGCAGGGCCAGCATCGGCCCGATGGACAGGGTTGCCCGCGAGCGTCCGGCGCGGCGCGCGGCGCCTTGCGCCTCGGCGGTAGCGAGAGTCTGGGTGCTGAGGTTGAAGGTGGCGAAGCACAGGCCCCAGACCAGCCGGAACACCAGCAGTACGGCAAACCCGGAGAGCGTCGCCGAGGCCAGCGCGCAGGCTGCCGTCGCCAGCGCGGCGAGGCTGCAGGCGGCTCTATCGCCATGGCGGGCGTAGAAACGAACCACCCAGCCATAACCCACGATGCGCACCAGACGATTGGCCGCCAGCAGGATGCCCGCTTCCACCAGGGTCACGCCAAAGTCCGCCGCGTACATCGGCAGCAGCAGGTACAGCAGCACGTCGGCGGGCAGGCACAGGCCGAGCACCTGGGCGGAGTTGCGCGAATCCCGGTCGGCTCGCTGCAGGGCAGGCGCGGAAGCGGACGACATGAGAGCCTCGTGACAAAGACGGGGGCCGCAGGATAACCCGCGCCCCGCCCCGCAGGACAAGCCTTACGCCCGCGCCGGCAGCTGTGCTATCGCGCGAGTGTGCGCAGGAAGGAAGCGATCACCTGGCTGCTGCGACGCTCGGCGAGGTAGTACAGGTAGGCCTCGGTGCACACCGGGTCGCCGCTGATGCGGATGGCCTTCAGGCGCGGGTCGGCGATGTACTCCGCTTCGGACACCACGCCGATGCCGATGCTGCGGATCGCCGCCTCGCGCAGGGCCTCGCGGCTGCCGATTTCATGGCGATACGCGGCGTGACGTCGGCCTTGTCCAGCTCCTGCTCCAGCGCCACGCGCGTGGTCGAACCCTGCTCGCGACGCAGCAGCGGCTGGCCCTGCAAGGCTTGCAGGCGGACTTCGTCGTGGCGTGCGAAGGGGTGGCCGACATGGGCGAAGAGGATCACCGGGTGCCGTGCATACAGCTGCGCGACGAAGGCCGGGTCGTCATGCAGCCCGGCCAGCACGCCGACGTCGATGACATGGTTCTCCAGGTCGGCGAGCACCGAGGCGGAGTTGCCGATGCGGATCGACACGTCGAACTGCGGGTAGTCGCGGCGGTACAGGTCGACCATCTCGATCACATGAAACGGCCCTACCGCGCCGACCTTCAGCTGCCCCCGGTTGAGCAGGCCGGAGTCGCGCAGCAGGTTGGTCGCCTCGGATTCGAGCATCGACATTTGCTGGGCGATGGGCAGCAAGGTGCGGCCTTCGGCCACCGGCCCACCGACGACGACGTCACCGCCATCTACGAACGCTTCATGCCGCTGCAGATCGAGAAGATCGCCGAGCACTCGGTGCTGATAGCCGGTGCGCTGGACGCCATCGCCACACTGCGCAATCAGGGACTGAAGATCGGCTCCTGCTCCGGCTATCCGGCGGTGGTGATGGAGAAGGTAGTGGCACTGGCGAAGACCAACGGCTACGTCGCCGACCACGTGGTCGCCACCGATGAAGTGCCCAACGGCCGCCCGCACCCGGCGCAGGCGCTGGCCAACGTGATTGCCCTGGGCATCAACGATGTAGCGGCCCCGGGCCCGCAGCGGAAGCGTTCGCGAGCAAGCTCGCTCCTACAGAGAACGGTCCGAACTCGCCTTCGGCGGTATCGGCGCCGAGTTGCCCCTCACCCTAGCCCTCGTGCCCCGAATACGGCGGATACCTGTCCCCCGGCACCCGCCGCTGGCCCTGCGGCTCAGGGCCGCGCTGGGGCACGCGAGGCGGATGCGGCGGGTCGATCTGCGGATCGGCCAGGTCTGGCGAATCCGGGTCGAAACCCAGCTCCGGATCGATATGCCGCGAACCGCCAGGGGGCACCTGACGCTGCGGGTAACCGGGCAATCCGCGCTTGTCGCCAGGGCCGGACCTGTCCGGCCAGCGTTCAGGGGCAACGCCCGGACGTTCTCTGATTTCACCGTGGCCTTTCATGCTCACCTCCTGGGTTGATCCATTGTTCTGCGGTGGACGCGAAGCCGGCGGGAAGGTTTCAGCCGATTGCCGGGCGGTGCGCAGGGTGAGAATGCTCGCCGCGAAAGCCGGCACTCTAGACCATGGTCGCAAAGACCCCTGCCTTCATCTGTGACACCTTCGCGCGCTTTTTTAGCACCCCGGAGTCACCGCATGCCCTCGCCCCTCTCCTCCAGCCCGCTCGCGCGCCTGAGCGCTCTCGCCCTGCTCGGCGGCATCGCCGCCCCGGCCAGCGCCGACTTCCTGGAGGACAGCAGCGCACGCCTGGAATCGCGGACCTTCTACTTCAACCGCGACTTCCGCGATGGCAGCTCGTCCAACCCGCAGGGCGCCTCCAAGCGCGAGGAAAGCGCGCAGGGCTTCATCCTGAATCTGCAATCGGGCTACACCGCAGGCACCGTCGGCTTCGGCGTGGACGCCCTGGCCATGCTCGGCGTCAAGCTCGACTCCAGCCCCGCGAACAGCAACAGCGGGCTGCTGCCCTCCAGCGGCCACGACCCGCGCCACTCTGCCGACCAGTACGCCAAGGCCGGCGTCGCCGGCAAGCTGCGCGTCTCCCATACCCAGTTCAGGTACGGCGCGATGCTGCCGGACATGCCGTTGCTCAAGTACAACGACGGCCGCCTGCTGCCCAACATGTTCCACGGCGCGCAGCTGACCAGCGAGGAGATCGCCCACCTCAAGCTCACCGCCACGCGCCTGGAGCGCTACACCGCGCGCGACTCCACCGACGCCCAGGACGTGCGCCTGAACTGCAAGAACAAGCGCTACGCCTGCGACACCACCGGCAACCGCTTCGACGCCTACCAGGCGGATTACCAGATCAACGACCAAGTCCTGCTGCAATACGCCCAGGGCGGGCTGGAGAACGTCTACCGCCAGCGCTACGTCGGTATCGTCGGCAAGCAGGCGGTGGGCGCCGGCAAGCTCACCGCCGACCTGCGCGGGTTCGACAGCAACGACGACGGCTCGGCCCGCGCCGGGGCGATCGACAACCGCGCCTTGAGCCTGTTGTTGTCCTATGCCCAGGGCGGCCACGTGTTCAGCGCCGGCTGGCAGCGCATGAACGGCGATACCTCCCTGCCCTACCTCGACGGCAGCAATCCCTACCTCGCCAACTACGTGCAGGTGAACGACTTCGCTAACGCCCGGGAGCGCTCCTGGCAACTGCGCTACGACTTCGACCTGCGCAGCGTCGGCGTGCCCGGCCTGAGTTTCATGACCCGCTACGTCAACGGCGACCACATCGCCCTGGCCAACGGCGACGAAGGCAAGGAATGGGAACGCGACGTGGAGTTCAAGTACGTGATCCAGGCCGGCACCTTCAAGGACCTCAACCTGCGCCTGCGCAATGCCACCTACCGCACCAACTACGAACAGTCGGCGCGTGACGTGGATGAGGTGCGACTGATCGCGAGTTACAACTTCTCGATTCTCTGAAGTGCCTGAGCGGGCCCTGCGCGTTCCGCTGACTGTGCCGGCGCCGGTGCTGGTCTGTTGCTTCGGCTTGGGTGTTTCTGCGCCGCTCGGGCGTGCGTGGATGTTTCGCTGGAAGACTCATAAAAATGCCTCCTTTGGGTCTCTCCAAAGGAGGTCGCCCGAGGGGTGAAACAAGAAGTCAACGCGCACGCCGCGGCGGCGCGGGGAACCCCTGACACGAGGCAAACACATCACGGACGGAGTCCGCTCCTACGAAACTCCAGCAGCGCCCTACAAGTGAGCACTCTCGCTCCTACAGATTGGGAAGCCAGATGAGGCAGATTTCACTCTGTCAGCAACGTCCTGCATCGGGATCGCCGTTACCAACCGAAAAATCTCACGGGCCATTAGCCTTGCGGGCCTACGAGCGCCGTCCCTAGCCTCTGGTTCGCCGCAGCGTCATCGCGGTCGGGTGTAGGAACCCGGTAAGGAGTCAGAAAGCGGTAGCTCTGTAGCCACGATTCGCGGAAGTTGTCTGATGACTCGTGCCTCTATGGCGGCCGTGTGAGGAGGCTTCGGCCTGCCCGTTTTTGGCTCCCTTGTACGGGTTTCCTACCCTCGCACGGTCCGCCTCTCTACCCGTAGGAAGGTCGATTGGCGGCTACTCGATCCTTAAAGAGAGCCGACATGAACTATCCCCTTTTCTCCCCCGCGCACCGCCCCTCGTCACGCCAGGATTCAACCCTCCCCACGGAGGTGCCCCATGCGTGAATTTCTCCCCGTTGCCTTGACCGGCCAGTTCGGCGAGGAAGTCCTCTTCATCAATGCCCTGGCCCCGGTCGAGCACCTGCGCGAAGCCGCCCTGCGCCGCATCACGGCGGTCGAGGACCTGCTGCAGTTGATGGAAGACGACAGCGACAGTGGCCTGATCCGCGCCACAGCCCGCTTTGCCTCGGCTTTGGCCCCGCTGGTCAGCGAGGCCCGCCAGCTCTACGAGCTGGCCCTGGAGCGCCGCCCCGGCTACCAGGCGGGGCCGATGGAAGGCTGAGTTCCGCCACCGGGTCGGCCCCGAAGTGCCGGCCCGGCGAGCGATGCCTCACTTCTTGGCCGTGAGCGTGCTGTAGCTGGTGATCAGGTTGCGGTAATCGGGGATGTGGTTGGAGAACAGCGCGGCGAGGCCTTCGATATCGTTACGCCAGTCGCGGTGCAGCTCACAGGCCACGCCGAACCAGGTCATCATCTGCGCGCCGGCGGCTTCCATGCGGCGCCAGGCGGCGTCACGGGTGACTTCGTTGAAGGTGCCCGAGGCGTCGGCGACGACGAAGACGTCGAAGCCCTCTTCCAGCGCCGACAGCGCCGGGAAGGCCACGCAGACTTCGGTGACTACGCCAGCGATGATCAGCTGTTTCTTGCCGGTGGCCTTCACCGCCTTGACGAAATCCTCGTTGTCCCAGGCGTTGATGTTGCCCGGGCGGGCGATGTAGGGCGCGTCGGGAAACAGGTCTTTCAGCTCCGGCACCAGCGGGCCGTTGGGGCCGCTCTCGAAGCTGGTGGTGAGAATGGTCGGCAGCTTGAAGTACTTGGCCAGGTCGGCCAGCGCCAGGACGTTGTTCTTGAACTTGTCCGGCTCGATGTCGCGCACCAGCGAGAGCAGACCGGCCTGGTGATCGACCAGCAGAACCGCGGCCTGGGACTTGTCGAGACGGACGTAAGGCTTGCTCATGGCGTTTCCTCTTGGCAATGGAAGCCCGACCGAAGCCGGGCAGGGGTGGGATCAGCGTTGGGAATCCAATACTTCGTGTTCGCTCACAACCTGCTGGGCCTTGGTGTAGCTTTCGATCAGCAGGCCGTAGTGCGGGAAGATCAGGCTGTAGGCCTCGGCCCACTGCGCGGCGTCGGGGCGATTCCACGTGCGCTGGATTTCCGAGGCGACGGCGGCGGTATCCATCGGCACCACACCGGCCTGGACCACACGCGCCAGGGTGATTTCCTGTGCGGCCTTGGAATAGGTGCCGGAAGCGTCGATTACGGCGAACACCTTGTAGCCGGCGTTGACTGCGGCAATCGCCGGGAAGGCCATGCATACGCTGGTGATGGTGCCGGCGATGACCAGGGTGCTCTTGCCGGTGGCTTTCACAGCGGCAACGAACTCGGGGTTGTCCCAGGCATTGATTTCCCCCTTGCGCGCCACATACTGCGCATGGGGCGCGGCTTCGTGTATCTCGGGAATCAGCGGCCCGTTGGGGCCCTGCGGCACCGAGGCGGTAGTGATTACCGGGATCTTCGCCAGCGTAGCGATCCTGGCGAGGGCGATGGCGTTGTTGCGCAGCTCGGTCATGGGCATGTCCTTGACCGTCTGGAACAGACCGCTCTGGTGGTCGATGAGCAGCATGGCGGTGTCGTCGGGGTCGATCACCGGGCGCTGGCCGTTGAAGTTGGCAATCTGATTGAAGTTGCTCATTTCGGAGTCTCCAGAAAGGGCATCCGGCCCATAAAGCCCGCGCCTCCTGCGCGGGCGTTTATCCAGACTAGGCGACGCCTGAGTCCGGGGTGTGACATCAGCGGGTCATCTGTCCGAAACGTCCGTTCTGAACGTCGGCGATGGCCTGCTGGATTTCGCTTTCGCTGTTCATCACGAAAGGGCCGTAGCCGACGATGGGCTCGTTCAGCGGCTCACCGCTGAGCAGCAGCACCAGGGCATCGCTCTCGGCTTCCAAGTGCAGGCTGTCGCCGCGCCGGTCGAACAGCGCCAGTTGGCCTTCGCGCAGCGTTTCACCGCTGCCCAGCCGAATGTTTCCGCGCAGCACCACCAGGGCGGTGTTGCGTCCGGCCTTGACGACCAGTTCCAGCGGACGGCCGGGCTGCAGACGCAGATCCCAGACATCCAGCGGGCTGAAGGTGTGGGCTGGGCCGGCGTGGCCGGCGTAGTCACCGGCGATTACCCGCAGGCTACCGGCACCGTCGGCCAGTTCGATGCGCGGGATATCGCCAGCCAGCAACGTCTGGTAGGCCGGTGCAGCGCGCTTGTGGCGGGCCGGCAGGTTCACCCAGAGCTGGGCCATGTGCAGGTTGCCGCCGCTGCGGGTGAAGTCCGGCGAGTGGTATTCCTCGTGGAGGATGCCGTCGCCGGCCGTCATCCACTGCACGTCGCCGGGGCCGATGCGGCCGCCACCGCCGCTGGAGTCGCGGTGTTCCAGTTCGCCTTCGTAGACCAGGGTCACGGTCTCGAACCCGCGGTGCGGATGCTGGCCGACGCCGCGGCGCACCGTGCTGGGGCCGAAAGCGTGGGGGCCCGCATGGTCAAGCAGCAGGAAGGGACTGAGGTGTTCGCCCAGGCTATCGTAGGAAAACAACGTACGAACCGGAAAACCGTCGCCGACCCAGTGCGGCCGGGCAGCGCTGTAGATACCAAGAATCTGTTTCATGAGGTGCCTCCTGTAGTGCATGGAGGTCACGATACGGACGGAACAATTGCTCCGGTAGTCGGCAAAAACTACTATCAGTGTTCCATTAGAGGAACACTGGAATGGACGATCTCAACGACCTCTACTACTTCGCCCAGGTGGTGGAACATGGCGGTTTCACTCCGGCCGGCCGCGCCCTGGACGAGCCCAAGTCGAAGCTGAGCCGGCGCATCGCCGCGCTGGAAGAGCGCCTGGGCGTACGGCTGATCCAGCGCTCGACCCGGCATTTTTCGGTGACCGAGATCGGGCAGGTGTTCTACCGGCACTGCGTGGCGATGCTGGTGGAAGCGGCGGCCGCCACCGAGGCCGTCGAGCAGCACCGCTCCGAACCTCGCGGGGTGGTGAACCTGAGCTGCCCAACGGCGCTGCTGAACTTCTGGGTCGGCCCGATGCTGGCGCGCTTCATGGTGCAATACCCGCTGGTGGAGTTGCATGTGCAGAGCACCAACCGCCAGGTGGACTTGATCCAGGAAGGCATCGACATCGCTCTGCGGGTGCGCTTTCCGCCGCTGGAAAGCAGTGATCTGGTGATGAAGGTACTGGGCGAAAGCCGGCAGCGTGTGGTCGGTGCCCCGGCTCTGCACGAGCGCCTGCCGGCAAGGCCGACGCCCGCCGATGTGGCCGCCCTGCCGACGCTGCACTGGGGCCTGGTGCAGCGCGAATACCACTGGCAACTGGACGGCCCCGGCGGCGCCAGTGCGCAGGTGCGCTACCGGCCGCGGATGGTCACGGACGATCTGGTCGCCCTGCGCCAGGCCGCGCTGGCGGGTGCCGGCGCGGTGCACATGCCCGCCGTGGTGGTGTGCGAGGACCTGAACGACGGCACGCTGGTGAATCTGCTGCCCGACTGGGCACCACGCACCGGTGTGGTCCACGCCGTATTCCCTTCGCGGCGGGGACTGCTGCCGTCGGTACGAACCTTGCTGGATTTCCTCGACAAGGAATTCGAGAGGAGCGACATGTCGTGAAAGTTCGCACTTCAGCCTCCGAGGCCGGTCCACTCAGAAGGAAATACGAGTCGAGAATATGACGAGCTTTTCTTCAGAAAAGCCTGACATACCTTTTCAGCGACCAATCCTTACCATTTGTCGACATAAATGCCGTAACCAGTTCATCTGGTTGGGAATCTCTAATTAATGTCTACTCTGAAAACTGTTGGAAGATTGTCGAGGAGCAGCCGGTATGGCTAAAAATCTGAAGGAGCGAGCTACGGTCATCTGCCGCCTCGACGACAAGATTCTCTTCGTGCGCAAATCCAAATCGAAATGGAATCTCCCAGGCGGGCGCATCGAGGCCGACGAACGCCCCGGCCAGGCCGCCACGCGCGAGCTGATCGAGGAAACCGGGCTGGCCATCGAGCAGATGAACTATGTGGCGCCGCTGGAGCTGTACCAGACGCTGCACTACGTGTTCGAGACGCCAGTCGACCCGGCGCAGCAGCCCACCCCGCTGAACGAAATCGCCGATTGCCGCTGGTTCACCCCCGAGGAAGCGAGCAAGCGCAATATCAACAAGTCGGTGCGGCGCCTGCTGCGCTCGTGCCTGAGCAAAGAGGCCGGCTGATGCCGGCCTTTTCCTATCTCCGCGTATCCGGCGCCCGCGGCGGACAACGCTGCGCATGCAACTATCCATGCGCTGGTCGGCTAAGTAGATTGCCTTAGGAGCGAGCTTGCTCGCGAACCTTCTGGACGCCGGGGCCTGTTTTTTCGCGAGCAAGCTCGCTCCTACACGTGCAACGTGGCCTCGCCGTTGTGCGCATCAGCTAAGGTCGACTGTCTCATTCGTCGATGACCGACGCATTCCAGCGCTTGCGTGCATTCAGGTAGGCGGCCAGGTCGCCGTAGCCCAGGCGTTCGGCAATTCGCGTGCGGCTCTCGCCCTGCAGTTCCAGGTGTTGTTCCAGTTCCTTGCGCACCTGGTCGAGCAATTCGCGAAAGCCCATGCCCTGCTCCGCCAACCGCCTGCGCAGGGTCCGCGGGCTGTGGTGCAACTGGTCCGCAACGCTTTCCAGCGCCGGCACCTCGCCATGTTCGAGCATGCGCCGGACGATCCCGGCGGCCTTGGCCGCCCAGCCGCTGAGTTGGCGCATACGGGCGAGCCGTCGATCCAGCTCCATCGTGAGCAGCTCCACCAGCCCGGCATGGCGCCCTTTTAGCGGCAAGGCAAGCGTCTGCGCGTCGAAATACAACCGGTTGCACGCGCTGCCGAACTCGACTCGCTCACCAAACCACTGCCGGTACTGCGCGTGGTACTCGGGCCGGTCATGGACGAAGCTGGCGCGCACCGGCATGACGGAGCAGCCAGTGCCACGGCGCAATTGCGTCACGGCCATCACGCTGTAGTGTTCCATCAGATAACGGCTCAGCGGCTCGGGGGCGTCGATGATCAGCTCGACGGCAACGGTGTCGCCCTCTTCCAGCAGGCGAAAGGTATCGGTGTCCGCGGCCAGCGGCGCGTAGCGCACCCAGCAGAGCACCGCCTGGCGTACATCGGCGCAGAACTGCGCGAGGTGGGCGATCACGTGCCAGTCCTGCGGCGTGAACTGGCCGAACAGCTGCAGTCCGATGGCGGGCTCAAGGCTCGCCGCTTCCAGCCATAGCTGTTCGAGTTCGACCAGGCTGTAGTCACTGTGACGCCGCGCGCGGTGGCTGCTCAGGTAACGCTCCAGCACCTGGCCGAGCGGGCCGCGGTGGTAGCGCTGCGCCGCAGGGTTGGCCAGTTCTCCGGTGTTTCTGTCCTTTTCGCGCATGGGTCGCCGCTCGGTCCTGGGTTCTGATGGGCACGCCTTGTCCCATTGGACCCGAACCGAGAGTGTCATGACTACAACAACAATGCTGCTCGACAATCCGACCGTGATCGTGGCGGGGATCTTCCTCGCTTTCATTGCCCTGGAGATGGCCTGCGCCACCTTTCGTCAACCGCGCGGCCAGCGCCGCGACGCGCTGATCGAGATATTCGGCTCCAGCCTGCTGCTGGCGGTGACCTTCCCGCTGGTGATGTGGGCCAGCGGCGCCCTGCTCGACCTCGCCCTCCCCGCCGCCGCCGGCTCCCTGGCGGGCCTCCCCTGGCTGGTCGGTTTCGCGCTGTTCCTGCTGTTCGACGACATGACCCAGTACTGGTGGCATCGCCTGGCCCACCGCGTGCCATTCCTCTATGCCTTGCACCGCGCCCACCATTCCGCGCCGTACATGAGCATCCGCATCGTTTACCGCAACAACAGCTTCTATTACCTGCTGATGCCGGGCCTGTGGTTCTCCGGCGCGCTGATCCACATGGGGCTGGCGAACGTCTATTACGTCTACCTGATCGTGAAGATGTGCGTGATCTTCGGCGCCCACAGCAACCTCGCCTGGGACGACAAGCTCTACCGCATCCGCGCGCTGCGCCCGCTGATGTGGTTGCTGGAGCGGACCATCTCCACCCCCGCCACCCATTCCGCCCACCATGGATTGAACGCCGATGACGGCGTGACCTACTACAAGGGCAACTTCGGCAACCTGCTGTTCTTCTGGGACGTGCTGTTCGGTACTGCGAAGATCACCCGGCGCCGCCCGCAAGCCTATGGCATCGAGGACCTGGCGCCAGTGAGCTGGCAGGAAGAGGTGTTCTGGCCGTTGGTGCGCACGCGTGCGCCGTCCAGCAGCAAGGACGTGGCGGCGGAGGTGGCCCGATGAGCCCGAATATCGTACTGATCGCCGGCTCCAGCCAGTTGGACAGCCAGTCGGCAAAGGTCGCCCGCTACCTTGCCGGGCGCCTGGAAAGCCTCGCCTTGTGTGGCTGGGCGCAGGTAATCGACCTGGGCGCCGATCCCCTGCCGTTATGGCCGGCGCCGGACAGCCGGGACAGTTGGCCGCAGTACCGCGAGCTGCTGCGCGAGGCCGATGCGCTGGTGGTTATCGCCCCGGAATGGCACGGCATGGCCTGTCCGGCCCTGAAGAACTTCTTCCTCTATGCCGGGCTGCGCGAACTGGGCCATAAGCCGGCGCTGCCGGTGGGGGTATCCGCCGGCCTGGGCGGCGCCTACCCACTGGCCGAACTGCGCGCCTCCAGCTACAAGAACAGCCGCATCGCCTACCTGCCGGAGCAACTGGTGGTGCGTCGGGTCGAAGCCATGTTCAACGCCGGCCACCCTACTGATGAGGACGACCAGCGCCTGCGCGAACGAGCCGACTGGGCGCTGCACATGCTCTGCGAGTACGCGGGCGCGCTGCGCGGGGTCCGCGAGCGGATCGACCTGCATAACCCGGCGTACGCCAACGGCATGTGACAAGCGGGGAGGATGCGCGGGAAGGCGCTTCAAGGTATCTTCTGCGCATTCCTACAAAAACTTCGACAGGATTCGTCTCCCGATGCTTCGCGCCGCCCTGCTCTGTGCCACCGCGCTGTGCTCCAGCCTGACTTTCGCCAAGGTCGAGGTGAAGCCGGTGCAGCATTCCAAGGTTGGCGAGGTGCTGGCGGTGCGGATCAGCGAAGACATCGCTCCGGGCGACTACGAGCGCCTGTTCAAGGGGCTGCTGGCCAACCCGGGCAAGTTCGCGCGCAAGGTGGCCTTGCTGGACAGCATCGGTGGCAGCGCCGCCGAGTCGATCAAGATGGGCCGCCTGCTGCGCGAATCCGGTTTCGAGACACTGGTGCCGACCAACAGCGTCTGCCAGGGCTCCTGCGTCTACCTGCTGGCCGCCGGCAAGCATCGCACGGTGCGCGGCTATGTAGGCCTGCACCGCCCCTATTACCCCGCTGGCGATTCGTCCCAGGCGGCGGGCAGCTACAACGCCCGCAGCTATTTCCGCGACATGGACATTCCGCTGGAACTGGCTGACACCATGCAGAGCATCGACCCGCAGCGCATGCGCGTGCTGACTCCGCAGGAATTACAGCGTTACCGCCTGGGCGCCACGCCCAGCCAGATCAGCGCCCGCTGATGTTCAGCGGCCACTGGTCAGCATCGAGGTAGCCGAGCAGGCGCGGCGCCTGGTCCGTTTCACTGAGGACGAAGAGCGTCGAGGCGTAGTCCGGCGTCGCCGGGTCCTTCACACTGACCGAATGCTCCAGGTCTTCGATGCACTCGCTGTGGGTCACCAGGATCAGGTTGCGATGCGCCACCTTGTGCTGCAGCGCCTTGCTCAACATCGACCCTTCGCAGTCGTACAACCACTCCTCTTCCTGCGGTTCCTGGCCGAACATCGAGGTGGCGGTCTGCACGGCGCGTAACTGCTCGCTACTGAGGATATCGGCGTTGGCCAGCCCGAGTGCGGCGAAATCCTGGCCGATTGCGTGGGCGCTTTGGCCGCCGCGCACAGTGATGCCGTCGATATTGCCAAGGCACGGTGCGCTGGAGCGGTCGCAACGCTCGGCGTGGCGCACCAGCACGATCAGGTCGCCGTTCTGCCAGTGCTCGCGCAATTCGGCCTGGCGCTTGGCATCACCCACCAGCGGTGCGGGGCGCGAGAAGTCCAGGGGCAGGAAGCCGCTGAGCAAGGCTATGAGCGGGAGGATCGCCAGCAATGACAGCCAGCCGCGGGACAGGGAACGGATGAACTTCGGGATGGGCATGGGCTCGGCCGTACTGCAGATAGTGGGAAAGGCCCGACCCATCCCTGGGGTATCCATCGCACTGCGGGTTGTCAGATGGCGGGCAAGCAAACCCTATCGCCGCATTCGTGAAGAACCCGTTATGAATTGCTGAAGAATCCGTATCCGCCAGAAATGACCGTCTGTCGCCCCGCCGCTTTTTGCGAGCCCAACTGACGCGATTGGCCGGCTTGGCGTCATTGCTTTCGTGATAGAAACAGCGGCACAGTGCCATCAGAGAGCCGCCGCCATGCCGTACGACGCCTCCCCGGAAAATCCCGTCTACCAGACCCTCCTCGAATCCACCCGCGCCATCCCGTGGAAAATCGACTGGCGATCCATGTCCTTTGCCTACATCGGTCCGCAGATCGAGGAGCTGCTCGGCTGGAGCCAGGCCAGCTGGGTCAGCGCCAACGACTGGGCCGAACGCATGCACCCCGAGGACCGCGACCGCGTGGTGAACTTCTGCGTGTCGCAGTCCCGCGAAGGCACCGACCACGAGGCGGATTACCGCGCCCTCACCTCTTCCGGCGACTACGTGTGGATCCGCGATGTGGTGCACGTGGTGCGTGACGAAAACGGCGAGGTGGATTCGCTGGTCGGCTTCATGTTCGATATCAGCGAGCGCAAGCGTGCCGAAGAACAGCTGATCATGCTGCAGCGTCAGCTGGAGGAGTATTCGTACAAGGATGGCCTGACCGGTGTGGCCAACCGGCGCATGTTCGACTCTGTGCTGGATACCGAGTGGGGCAGCGCCCAACGCAGCGGCCAGCCACTGTCCCTGGTGCTGCTGGATATCGACTACTTCAAGCAGTTCAACGACCACTATGGGCACATCCAGGGCGACGACTGCCTGCGCAGCGTCGGCAAGGCGCTGGCCGGTGCATTGCATCGGCCCAGGGACTTCATCGCACGCTTCGGCGGCGAGGAGTTCGTGATGGTGCTGCCGGAGACCGACAGCGAGGCCGCCCGGCAGGTCGCCGAGCGTTGCCGCAGCGTGCTGCGCGAACAGCACATCTGTCATGAGAAGTCCGCCGTTTCCGACCTGCTGACCATCAGCCTGGGCGTGGGCACCGCCGTGCCGTCCTCCAGCGACCGTCCGCTGGACTTCGTCGCGGCCGTTGACCGCCTGCTCTACCAGGCCAAGCTGGCCGGACGCGACCGGCTGGTGGCCGCACAGTGGAACCGCGGCGACGACCTGCGACGTGACCCACCGCACTGACACGGCTGCGACGACCTGACTCGACCATCCGGGCAGGCGTCATCGTCAGAGCTGACTAAGCTCTATAGCCACACGCGCGTGCCGGCGGCAGCGCGGCGGCCTCACGAGGGACGCCGCCCACTGCGCCAACCCGATGGAACCCCTGGCCCGGAGCCGGCATTGCGTAGAGCCGACCCCGTAACCAGGACCCCTGACCATGCACGATATCGACCCCGTCGAAACCCAGGAATGGCTGGACGCGCTGGAATCCGTACTGGAAAAAGAAGGCGAAGAGCGCGCCCACTACCTGATGACTCGCTTAGGCGAGCTGGCCAGCCGCACCGGCACGCAACTGCCCTACGCCATCACCACGCCCTACCGCAACACGATTCCCGTGGGCCATGAGGCCCGCATGCCGGGCGACCTGTTCATGGAGCGACGCATCCGCTCGCTGGTGCGCTGGAACGCGCTGGCCATGGTGATGCGTGCCAACCACAAGGACCCGTCACTGGGCGGGCACATCTCCACCTTCGCTTCCTCGGCAACCCTCTACGACATCGGCTTCAACTACTTCTTCAACGGCCCCACCGAGGAACACGCCGGCGACCTGATCTACTTCCAGGGCCACGCCTCGCCGGGCTTCTACGCGCGCGCCTATATCGAGGGGCTGCTCAGCGACGAGCAGTTGGAGAACTTCCGCCAGGAGGTGGACGGCAAGGGCATCTCCTCCTACCCGCACCCGCGCCTGATGCCGAAGTTCTGGCAATTCCCGACGGTGTCCATGGGCCTGGGGCCGATCCAGGCGATCTACCAGGCGCGCTTCATGAAATACCTGGAGAGCCGCGGGTTCATTCCCGCCGGCAAGCAGAAGGTCTGGTGCTTCCTGGGTGACGGCGAAACCGACGAGCCAGAATCCCTCGGCGCTATCTCCCTGGCCGGGCGCGAGAAGCTCGACAACCTGATCTTCGTGGTGAACTGCAACCTGCAGCGCCTGGACGGCCCGGTGCGCGGCAACGGCAAGATCATCCAGGAGCTGGAAGGTGTGTTCCGTGGCGCCAACTGGAACGTGATCAAGGTGATCTGGGGCCGCTTCTGGGACCCGCTGTTCGCCAAGGACCATGCTGGCCTGTTGCAGGCGCGCATGGACGAGGCGGTGGACGGCGACTACCAGAATTACAAGGCCAAGGACGGCGCCTACGTTCGCGAACACTTCTTCGGCGCGCGGCCGGAGCTGCTGGAGATGGTCAAGGACCTCTCCGACGAGGAGATCTGGAAGCTCAACCGGGGCGGGCATGATCCGTACAAGGTCTACGCCGCCTACCACGCGGCGGTGAATCACAAGGGCCAACCCAGCGTGGTGCTGGCCAAGACCATCAAGGGCTACGGCACCGGCACCGGCGAAGCGAAGAACATCGCCCACAACATCCACGAGATCGACGTCGACAGCCTGCGCGCCTTCCGCGACCGCTTCGACATCCCGATCCGCGACGACGACCTCGCCAAGCTGCCCTTCTACCGCCCCGAGGAAGGCAGCGCCGAGGCGCGCTACCTGAAGGAGCGCCGCGCCTCCCTCGGCGGCTTCATGCCTCATCGCCACGGCAACAGCCAGCGCATCCCGGCACCGCCGCTGGAGACGCTCAAGGCGCTGCTCGACGGGTCCGGCGACCGTGAGATTTCCACCACCATGGCCTTCGTGCGGATCATCTCGCAGCTGGTCAAGGACAAGGAACTGGGCCAGCGCATCGTGCCGATCATCCCCGACGAGGCCCGCACCTTCGGCATGGAGGGCATGTTCCGCCAGCTCGGCATCTACTCCTCGGTGGGCCAGTTGTACGAGCCGGTCGACAGGGAACAACTGATGTTCTATCGCGAGGACAAGAAGGGCCAGATCCTCGAGGAAGGCATCACCGAGGCCGGTGCCATGTCCTCCTTCATCGCCGCCGGCACCGCCTACAGCAACTACCGCCAGCCGATGCTGCCGTTCTACATCTTCTATTCGATGTTCGGCTTCCAGCGCATCGGCGACCTGGCCTGGGCGGCCGGCGACAGCCTGACCCGCGGCTTCCTGCTCGGCGGCACCGCCGGGCGCACCACCTTGAATGGCGAAGGCCTGCAGCACGAGGACGGCCACAGCCACGTCCTGGCCTCGGTCATCCCCAACTGCCGCACCTATGACCCGACCTACTCCTACGAGCTGGCGGTGATCATCCAGGAAGGCGTGCGGCAGATGATGGAGGAGCAGCAGGACGTCTTCTACTACATCACCGTGATGAACGAGAACTACCCACACCCCCCGCTGCCCGAGGGCGCCGCGGCCGGGATCATCAAGGGCATGTATCTGCTCGACGAGGACCGTCGATCGGCCGCTCACCACGTGCAGTTGCTCGGCTCGGGCACCATCCTGCGCGAGGTCGAGGCAGCCGCGAAGATCCTGCGCGAGGACTTCGGCATCGGCGCCGACGTCTGGTCGGTGCCCAGCTTCAACGAATTGCGCCGCGACGGCCTGGCAGTGGAACGCTGGAACCGCCTGCACCCGGGGCAGAAGCCCAGGTCCAGCTATGTCGAGGAATGCCTGGGCGGGCGCCGCGGACCGGTGATCGCCTCCACCGACTACATGAAGGTCTACGCCGAGCAGATTCGTCAGTGGGTGCCGAGCAAGGAATACAAGGTGCTGGGCACCGATGGATTCGGCCGCAGCGATACCCGCGCCAAGCTCCGCCACTTCTTCGAGGTGGACCGTCACTGGGTGGTGCTCGCGGCGCTGGAGGCACTGGCCGACCGCGGCGACATCGAACCCAAGGTGGTGGCCGAGGCCATCGCCAAGTTCGGTCTCGATCCCGAGAAACCCAATCCGCTGGACTGCTGAGGAGAGGCACAGTGAGTGAAACAATTCGCGTACCCGACATCGGCGACGGCCAGGGCGAAGTCATCGAACTGCTGGTCAAGGTTGGCGACCGCATCGAAGCCGAGCAGAGCCTGCTGACGCTGGAGTCCGACAAGGCCAGCATGGAAATTCCAGCGCCGAAAGCCGGCGTGGTGAAGGCCATCAAGGTGAAGGTCGGCGACACCCTCAAGGAAGGCGACGAGATCCTCGAACTGGAGACCGAAGGCGCCGCCGCCGAGACCAGGGCCGAAGAGCCGGCCAAGCCCGTGGCTGAAGAACCCAGGCCCGCCGTCGCAGCGGCGCCGCAACCTGCCCCTTCGGGCGGTGGCGGTGTGGAAACCATCAAGGTGCCGGACATCGGCAATGGCCAGGGCGAGATCATCGAACTGATGGTCAAGGTCGGCGACCGCATCGAGGCCGACCAGAGCCTGCTGACCCTGGAATCCGACAAGGCCAGCATGGAAATTCCCGCGCCGAAAGCCGGCGTGGTGAAGGCCATCAAGGTGAAGATCGGCGACACCCTCAAGGAAGGCGACGACATCCTCGAACTGGAAACCGAAGGCGGCGCGTCGGCAGCCAGCGCACCACCCGCCTCAGCCCCAGCGCCGGCAGAAAAACCCGCCGCGCCCGCTGCCGCACCGACTCCGATTTCCGCCAGTGGCGGCGTGGAAACCATCCGGGTACCGGATATCGGCAATGGCGAAGGCCAGGTCATCGAACTGATGATCAAGGTCGGCGACAGCATCGCCGCCGACCAGGGCCTACTGACGCTGGAGTCGGACAAGGCCAGCATGGAAATTCCCGCGCCCAAGGCCGGCGTGGTGAAGGCGATCAAGGTGAAGATCGGCGATACCCTCAAGGAAGGCGATGAAATCCTTGAACTGGAGGTCGCCGGCAGCACCGCGCCAGCCCAGGCTCCAGCACCGAGCGCTGAGAAACCGGCCGCTCCGCCGAAAGCCGAGCCGTCCAAGGCGCCCGACGTTGCCCCGGTCGGGGCCCCCAGCCGCGACGGCGCCAAGGTCCACGCCGGCCCCGCCGTGCGTATGGTCGCCCGCGAGTTCGGCGTCGAACTGGCGCAGGTGAAGGGCACCGGCCCGAAAGGCCGCATCCTCAAGGAAGACGTGCAACAGTTCGTCAAGGAACAGTTGCAGCGCAGCAAATCGGCCCCCGCTGGCGCCACCGGCGGCGCGGGCATTCCGCCAATTCCGGAAGTCGACTTCAGCAAGTTCGGCGACGTGGAAGAAGTGGCGATGACCCGCCTGATGCAGGTCGGCGCCAGCAACCTGCACCGCAGCTGGCTGAACGTGCCCCACGTGACCCAGTTCGAGTCCGCCGACATTACCGAGGCGGAAGCCTTCCGCATCGCGCAGAAAGCGGTTGCGGAAAAGGCCGGAACCAAGCTGACCATCCTGCCGATCCTGCTCAAGGCCTGCGCGCACCTGCTGCGCGAGTTGCCGGACTTCAACAGTTCCCTGGCCCCCAGTGGCAAGGCGCTGATCCGCAAGCAGTACGTGCACATCGGCTTCGCCGTGGACACGCCGGACGGCCTGCTGGTGCCGGTGATCCGCGACGTCGACAGGAAAGGCCTGCTGCAACTCGCCCTCGAGGCTGCCGAGCTGGCGGAAAAGGCGCGCACCAAGAAGCTTTCCGCCGACGCCATGCAGGGCGCCTGCTTCACCATCTCCAGCCTTGGCCACATTGGCGGCACCGGCTTCACGCCGATCGTCAACGCGCCGGAAGTGGCAATCCTCGGCGTGAGCAAGGCGACGATGCAGCCGGTGTGGGACGGCAAGGTCTTCCAGCCGAGGCTGATGCTGCCCTTGTCGCTGTCCTACGACCACCGGGTTATCAATGGCGCGGCGGCAGCGCGGTTTACCCGGCGGCTCGGGGAGGTGTTGGGGGATATTCGCAGTTTGTTGCTATAGCGCCCTTCTCGGCGCTGTTCGCGAGCAAGCTCGCTCCTACAGGAAGCGCATGCGACCAGTTCTTCGTAGGACCGAGGGGGACGCCCAGTCCTTGCTCGCGAAGCCGTTACATCCGATCCAGCGGAATTCGCAGATAGCGCACGCCGTTGGCTTCTGCTTCCGGCAAAGCTCCCCCGCGCATGTTCACCTGGATCGACGGCCAGATCAGCGCCGGCGCGTGGAGCGTCGCATCGCGCTGCCGGCGCATGCTGACGAAGCTCTCCTCGTCCACGCCATCGTGCACATGCACGTTGTCCTGACGCTGCCGCGCCACGGTGGTTTCGTGCTCATGCTCCTGCCGATGGGTCGTCAGGTAGTCGTGGCACATGAACAGCCGGGTATCGGCCGGCAACGCGAACAGCCGCTGGATCGAGCGATACAGCTGGCGCGCGTCGCCGCCGGGGAAGTCGCAGCGGGCGGTGCCGTAGTCGGGCATGAACAGGGTATCGCCGACAAAGGCGGCATCCCCGATCCGATAGGTCATGCACGCCGGCGTGTGGCCCGGGGTGTGCAGCGCCTCGGCCTCCAGTTCGCCGATGAAGAAGCGTTCGCCGTCATTGAACAGGTGGTCGAACTGGCTGCCGTCGCAAGGGAACTCCGCGCCCAGGTTCAGCAACCCGGCAAAGGTATGCTGCACGGGCGCAATGGCCGCGCCGATGGCCAGCCGGCCGCCCAGTTCGCCCTTGAGCCAGGCAGAGGCGGACAGGTGATCGGCATGCAGGTGGGTCTCCAGCAGCCATTCCACCGTCAGGCCCTGCTCGCGCACGTAAGTCACGATGCGTTCAGCGCTGGCGTAGCCGAGGCGCCCGGCGGCGGCATCGTAGTCCAACACCGGGTCGATGATCGCGCAGCGCCCGGTTCCGGGATCATTCACCACATAGCTATAGGTGGATGTGGCCGGATCGAAGAAGGGTTGGATGGTAGCGCTCATGCGGGTCTCCTCTTCGCATCGCATTGCCATTCGTATCCGGCATGCAGCCCCATGCCCACCAGCATGGCGAGGCAGAACAGCGTGCCCTGCCAGTAGCCGGCGGCGAAAGTCACCAGGGCCGGTCCCGGACAGATTCCGGCAATGCCCCAGCCCACACCGAACAGCAGGCTGCCGCCGATCAGTTGGCCATCCAGGTCGCGTCGCTTGGGCAGTTGCATGACGCCGCCCAGCAGCGCGCGGTCGTGCCGCCGCGCCCAGGCGAAGAACGGCATTGCCGCACCGATGGCGGCGGCCATCACCAGCGCCAGCGACGGGTCCCAGGGCCCGGCGAGATCGAGGAAGCCCAGCACCTTCTCCGGGTTGGCCAGGCCCGACAGCAGCAGGCCGGTGCCGAACAGCAGTCCGGCCAGCAACGCGACGATCTTGCCCATGTCTCAGACTCCCAGCAGGTGACGCAGGATGAACACAGTGATGAAGCCGGTGGCCATGAACGACAAGGTTGCCACCAAGGAACGGCCGGACAGCCGCGACAGGCCGCAGACGCCGTGGCCACTGGTGCAGCCGGAACCGAAACGGCTGCCGACGCCAACCAGCAATCCCGCCACCAGCAAGGCGGCCCAGCCCGCCTCGAAATGAATGTCCGGCAGCGGCCGCAACATCGCCCACAGCCAGGGGGCCGCCAGCAGGCCGAGCAGGAACAACGGCGCCTCGCCCCGCCAGCCGGCGCCTTTGAAGAGCCCGCCGAGCAAGCCGCTGATACCGGCGATGCGGCCATCGAGCACGGCGAAGAGCCCAGCCGAGAGCCCGATCAGCGCGCCACCGGCCAGGGCGCTCCATGGCGTGAAGTGGGTCCAGTCGATCATTTCGCTTGCTCCGCACAGAACAGGCGATACAGGGTTTCGATCACCGCCAGCGCCTGGTGGCTGGCGATGCGGTAGTAGACCTGCTTGCCGTCGCGGCGGGTTTCCACCAGTTCCTCGCGGCGCAGCACCGCCAGCTGTTGTGAGAGGGTCGGCTGGCTGATGCCGGTGCGGGCTTCCAGCTCGCCGACGTTCAGCTCGCCCTGGGCCAGCTGGCAGAGCAGCATCAAGCGGTCCGCGTTGGCCAGGGCCTTGAGCAACTGGCAGGCGGATTCGGCGGACTGATGCAGACGCTGGGCGTCGGCAGGATCGAGCGTGGTGGCGGTCATGGCAACGATCTACAAATAAATAATTTATATTTTTATATATTGTTTTTCACAGCATGACCAGCCCGATATCAGCCCATCAGATCAGCGGTGGGTTTTACTGCAGACCGCGCCGGGCATTCCCCTGCCCTGGCGCTGCAATGCCGACGCGGAACCTAACCGAAACGCACGCAGTAGATCGGCGGCAGGTTGGCCGACAGGCACTGCCAGTGGTCGCCGCCGTTCTCCGACAGCCACAGGCCGCCGGTGGTGGAACCCATCGCCACGCACCTGCCCTCGTCGTCCACCGCCAGGCCGTGGCGATACACAAGGTCGAAGGCCGGGCCCTGCGGCAGACCGCTGTCCAGCACCTCGAAACTGGCACCACCATCGCGGGTACGGGTGACGACGAAACGGCCGTCCACCGGCACCCGGCAGACATCCTGCACCGCCGGCACGAACCAGGCGGTGTCCGGTTGGGTCGGGTGCACCGCTACGGCGAAACCGAAGCTGGAGGGCTGGGCCTGCACATCGTGCCAGCGCGCGCCGCCATCGGTGGAGGTGAAGATACCGTTGTGGTGCTGCACCCACAGGCGATCCGGTTGCGCCGGGCACTGCACCAGACGGTGCGGGTCCTGGATGGCGCCATCCTCGCGCAGTTCCGGCGGCATGTAGTCGGCGTACATGCCCACCGTGGTGTTGCGCCAGCTGGCGCCACCGTCGTCGCTCTGCCAGACCCCGCCGCAGGACACGCCTACCGTGAGGTGCTGGCTGTCGCGCGGGTCGACGCTGACCGAGTGGATGCCCGGCCAGTCGTAGCCGCCGCCGAACCAGCGGGCGCGCTCGGGGCGGTCCCATAGTGGACGGTTCAGCTCCCAGCTGTCGCCACCATTTGCGCTGCGGAACAGCCCGCCGGGAATGGTCCCGGCCCAGAGCACGCCCGGCTCGCTGGCGCCGCCGGTTTCCAGGCACCAGATCTGCTGCAGGCTCCAGGGCGCGGGCGGGGCATCGCCTTCCTTCGGCGTCGGCAGCGGGTCGGGCTGCGGCGGATAGACCGGTACGGCGACTTCCTGCCAGTCCTCGCCAGGCCGCTGGCGCCACAGCTTGCAGCCGAAGTGACCGAGGTTGAGCGCGGCATAGAGGGTGTCGTCGCGTGGGTCGGCGAGCACCATGCTCAGCGGCTCACCGAGGAACTCGCGGCGAGATTCCTGCCAGCCATTCACATCGCGCAGAAAAGTGAACAACCCCTTGCGGGTCGCCACCAGCAGTCGATCGTCCATAGCCGCCTCCTCAGCCGCCGCTCAGGGCCTGTACTACGTACACCTCGCTATCCGCCGCCAGCGCATCGCTCAGGCGAACACGGTCGCGCAGGCGCAGGCCGTCGATGAAGATCGTCAGGTGCCGGCGCAGCCCGCCCTGGTCGTCCAGCAGGTAGCCACGCAGGGCCGGCGCCTCGGCGAATACCCTCTCCAGCGCCGCCTTCAGTGTCGGCGCCGACAGCTCGCGCTCCTCCAGCGCAACATGGCGCTGGATCGAGGGGGCGAAGACGATTCGGCACATGGGCGAGCCCGGTCCTGACGAACGATGTTCCCAGTGTAGGGGAGGCTCGATTTCCCATCGACGCACGCGACCGGCTGCATTCAATCATCCGTAGCGCCTCTGGATCGGCGCTCCCGGTGCCGGACCCAGGCATTCAGTTTCGATTTTTCAAATCCAAGCATCTTGAAAATCACATTTAATAAACGCATGAGCCTGTGCGAGGCTGATTGCATCGTCAGCCATCCCGCCCAACATGCACCTGCTCGTTTCGCCCGCACCGCTGGATACCGTCGCCGCCCTCAAGGCCGGCAGCGCTACCCGTCTGCCGCGCAAACATGCCCGTTGGCTCGAACTGCAACCGCTGACCCTGCCTCTCGAACTGGCCTTCTGGGCGCTCTGGCATTGCCGCCACGCGCGTCCACCGGATAGCGCCAGCCGCTGACGGGCCACCGCGCCCGGACTCCATCGACGGAACTACGCTCAAGGATGGCCACGCCCTCCTCGAACAAGACGTAGCCCGTTGCATCGCTTGCCTGCCTTTATCCCCGCACACCCGGTGCGGCCCTGGCCTGCAGGTCGTCAGCGCATCCGGCTGGATGCTATCGAGAGCCCCATGAATTTCGCCTCCGTGCAAGAAGCCCAGGATTTCCTGGCCCAGAACCCCGATATCGAGATGGTCGAGCTGTTCATCCTCGACGCCAACGGCGTGCCGCGCGGCAAGCTGCTGCACCGCGAGGAACTGCTCGCCGTGTACCAGTCCGGCCGACCGCTGCCCAGCACCATCCTCGGCCTCACGATCCATGGCGAGGATGTGGAGGATTCCGGGCTGGTCTGGGACGTCGGCGATATCGACTGCCGCGCCTATCCGCTGGCCGGCAGCCTGGTGCGCCTGCCCTGGCGGCAGATTCCCACGGCGGCGGTGCAGGTCAGCATGCATCCGGAGGAAGGCAAACCGGCGGACATCGCCGACCCGCGTCACGTGCTGATCCATGTGATCGACGGCCTCAAGGCCGCCGGCTACCACCCGGTGATGGCCTGCGAGCTGGAGTTCTACCTGCTGGACGCCAAGCGCGACGCCAACGGCCGCCCACAACCGGCGCTGGATGCCGACGGCGGCCGCCCGCGCGCCACCCAGGTCTATGGCCTGCGCGAACTGGAACAGATCGAGCCCTTCCTCGCCGACCTCTATGCCGCCTGCAAGGCCCAGGGCATTCCGGCGCGCACGGCAATTTCCGAGTACGCGCCGGGCCAGGTGGAAATCACCCTGGAGCACGGCGACGCCCTCACCGCGATGGACCAGGCCGTGCGCTACAAGCGTCTGGTCAAGGGCGTGGCGCACAAGCACGGCATGCAGGCGTGCTTCATGGCCAAACCGTTCGATGACCTGGCCGGCACCGGCATGCACATGCACGTGTCCCTCGCCGATGCCGAGGGCAACAACCTGTTCGCCAGCGAAGATCCGGCGGGCACTCCCCTGCTGCGCCAGTCTGTGGGCGGCATGCTGAAGAGCCTGCTCGACTCGCTGCTGCTGTTCTGCCCCAACGCCAACTCCTACCGCCGCTTCCAGGCCAACAGCTACGCGCCGCTGGCGCCGACCTGGGGCTGCGACAACCGCACCGTGAGCCTGCGCGTGCCGGGCGGCCCGGCGCATACGAGGCACGTGGAACACCGCATCTGCGGGGCCGACGCCAACCCCTATCTGGCCGCCGCCGGCATTCTCGCCGGCATCCATCGCGGCATCCGCGAGGAGATCGACCCCGGCGCGCCGGTGGAAGGCAACGGCTACGCCCAGGCCAAGGAGCTGCTGCCCACCGACTGGCTCACCTCGCTGCGCGCGCTGGAGCGCTCCAGCTGGGCGCGGGACGCGCTGGGGCACGAGTTCCTCGGCGTCTACCTGAAGGTGAAGCAGGCCGAATACCGCCAGTTCATGGGCGAGGTCGGCGAGCAGGATTGGCGCTGGTATCTGACGCAGGCTTGAAGGTGGTGCGATGAGCTGAAGAACCCCTCTCCCCAACCCTGGCTACGCGCCCCGCTCCTCAAGCGGGAGAGGGGGCCGAATGTGCCGAGACGAGTTCATCGCTCACTGAAGCCCCAGGATGAAACCGAATTTTCAGCCCGCTCCGATCAGCCCTCTCTCCCTTCAGGGAGAGGGCTGGGGAGAGGGAAACCGAACAACAACAGGAACACCGAAATGAACGCCGCACTGAACCCCGCCACTCCCGCCCCGGAGCGCGCAAAGTCCTACTACTCCGCGAGCCTCAACGAAGAGACCCGCTACCCCACGTTGCAGGGCGAGGTGAACGTCGACATCGCCATCATCGGTGGCGGCTTCACCGGCGTCGCCACCGCCGTGGAGCTGGCCGAGCGCGGCTACAAGGTGGCCATCGTCGAGACCAACAAGGTCGGCTGGGGCGCCAGCGGGCGCAACGGCGGGCAGGTCACCGGCAGCCTCTCGGGCGATGCCGCCATGAGCAAGCAGATGCGCCAGTGGCTGGGCGACGACGTCGACGATTTCATCTGGCACCTGCGCTGGCGCGGCCACGAGATCATCAAGAGCCGCGTGGAGAAATACGGCATCGCCTGCGACCTGAAGTTCGGCCACCTGCACGCGGCCATGAAGCCCTCGCACATGGACGAGCTGAAGGCCTCCTATGAAGAAGCCAAGCGTCGTGGCATGGGCGACGAGATCAGCCTGCTGGACGGTGCCGGCGTGCGCGCACACCTGGAAAGCGACCTCTACTGCGGCGCCATCAAGAACACCCGCAATATGCACCTGCACCCGCTCAACCTGTGCATCGGCGAGGCCAAGGCCGCCGCCAGCCTGGGCGCGCTGATCTTCGAACACTCCGAGGTGCTGGACATCGTCCACGGCCCGCGCCCGGCGGTGGTCACCTCCGGCGGGCGGATCAACGCATCCCAGGTGATGCTGGCCGGCGACGTCTACCACAAGCTCGAACGCAAGCAGCTCAAGGGCATGATCTTCCCGGCCATGGGCGGCATCGTCACTACCAAGCCGCTGGGCGAGCTGGCCAAGCGCATCAACCCGCAGGACCTGGCGGTCTACGACTGCCGTTTCGTACTCGACTACTACCGCATGACCGGCGACGGCCGCCTGCTGTTCGGCGGCGGCGCCAATTACTCCGGCCGCGACTCCCGCGACATCGCCGGCGAGCTGCGTCCGTGCATCGAGCGCACCTTCCCGGCGCTCAAGGGCGTGGACATCGAGTTCCAGTGGAGCTGCGCCATGGGCATCGTGATGAACCGCATTCCGCAGCTGGGCAAGCTGTCGGAGAACGTCTGGTACTGCCAGGGCTACTCCGGCCACGGTGTGGCCACCACCCACATCATGGGCGAGATCATGGCCACGGCGATGACCGGCGACCTGGAGAAGTTCGATACCTTCGCCCAGTGCAAGCACATCCGCGTGCCCATGGGCGACGTGTTCGGCAACCCGATGCTGGCGGCAGGCATGTGGTACTACCAGATGATGGAGAAGCTGCGCTGATAACCGGTTGAGCTCTTCCGTAGGAAAGGGTCCATGAGGTGCTCCTGAAGAGAGCGCCAGACGTCGGCGTTCACCTGCGGGTACAAACTCCGCGGCGATGGACTTCGCGGACAAGGTCCGCTCCTACTAGGGTGCCCCCGCTTTGGCTTTTAAACACTTCCAGTGAAACACCCACGCACTCCGAACGCCCCGTTCAGGAGGCCGAGTGGAATCGGAGTTTCAGGGGTTGAGCGGCATGGATGCCGCGAGAGCCGCGATGGGCCAAGGATGGCCCTTCGCGGCGGGCCCCTGAAACTTCGATGGAGCAAGGGAATTTTTCGCCTAAGCGAAAAACCGGATGTCCGGGGCAAGACCTTTGCCTACTTTGGGGCGTTTGCCAAAGTAGGTCGCCCGAGGGGGCGAAACGAGAACCACGCGCGCACGCCGGAGCGACGCGGGAAACTCTGGCGCGAGGCAGGCACATCGCGGACGAAGTCCGCTCCTACGCAGGATGGCAGGATGGCAGGATGGCAGGATGGCAGGATGGCAGGATGGCAGGATGGCAGGATGGCAGGAGCGTAGGGTGTAAAACGCTCCGCGTAATACACCGATTTACCTTGGTAAGCGGGCACTCCGGACTCACTCCAGGCAACGCCCATGCGTGTTGTGTAAACGGCGTACAACCGCGAACGGTTGTACGCCCTACGGGAAACCCAAGCCCCCACTCGACACCACCGCCCCGCTCAGGGATAAAGGCCTCACTTCGCCGTTTGGAGTGAGCCATGCGTTTCCCCTCGATGACCGCCCTGCGCGTGCTGGACGCCGTCGCCCGCCTGGGCAGCCTGTCCGGTGCTGCCAGCGAGCTGAGCCTGACCCGCAGCGCCGTCAGCCACCAGTTGCACAGTCTCGAAGATTGCCTGGGCATTGCCCTCACCGAGCGGGTTGGCCGCGGAATCGCGCTGACCTACCACGGCGAATGCTTCGCCCGCGAGACCCAGCGCGCGCTGGCGATCCTCAACGAGGCGCGGCGCTTCGCCAATGCCGAGGAAGTCTCCGGCCGCCTGTGCGTAAGCTGCACGCCGGGCTTCGCCACCTATTGGCTGTGCCACCAGATCGGCAAGTTCCAGCGCGCCCATCCGCAGGTCGAGCTGAACCTCGTCTCGCCACGGGTGCCCGACGACGTCAGCGACCGCGACGTCGACCTGTTCATTGCCTACGGCGTCGGCGACTGGACCGACCTGCACGTGGACCTGATCGCCACCCTGGACACCTTCCCGGTGTGCAGCCCGTCGCTGATCAACTCGGTGGGTGGCCTGGACTCGCCGGAGGATCTCGCCAGCCTGCCCTTCCTGCATATGGTCGATCACTCCGACTGGCTGCTATGGGCCGCTGCTGCCGGGGTGCGCAACCTCAACGTGCGCAACGGCATCGTCTTTTCCGACGCGCACCTGGTGCAGTCGGCGGCCATCGCCGGACAGGGCGTCGCCATGGGCGATGCGCTGGTCAGCGGCGACGCCATGGCCAAGGGACAGTTGGTGCGGCTGTTCAACGTCGCCATCGAACCGCCCAACCGCTACTACTTCGTCACCGACCCGGCCAAGTCGGAGCGCCCTGACGTGCGGGCCTTCAAGGCCTGGATGAAGGCCGAACTGCGGATGTCCGAACAGTTCCGCCACAGCGGAAGAACCGCTGTAATTGGTGAATGAATTCGAACAATAAGGGCGAAAAAACGCGATTGAAGCGGAGAGGGATTTGACAATACTGCATTAAAAAAAGGCCGCTGATCTTTACCCGATCCTCACCGGCGGCCACTCGAACAAGAACAAGAAATCGAGGTAAGTGCAGTGGAGCGACAGCCCCAACTCCGTGCCATCGGCATCGGCAAGAGCTACGGAAGTTTCAACGCGCTGGACAACGTGTCCATCGACATCCAGCAGGGCGAGTTCCTCACCCTCCTCGGGCCTTCGGGCTCCGGCAAGACCACCTTCCTGATGATCCTCGCCGGCTTCCAGGACCCGTCCCGCGGCAAGCTCGAAGAGGGCGGCGCCGACATTACCCGGCGCCCCGCGGAGAAGCGCAACTTCGGCATGGTGTTCCAGGGCTACGCCCTGTTCCCGCACATGAGCATCGAGGATAACGTCGCCTTCCCGCTGAAGATCCGTGGGGTGAAGGCCGAGGAGCGCAACCGCCGCGTCCGCCACATGCTTGAGGTAGTCGGCCTCGGCGAGCACCTGGGCAAGCGCCCCGGCGAGCTCTCCGGCGGCCAGCAGCAGCGCGTGGCCATCGCCCGCGCCCTGGTGTTCGAACCGGACATGCTGCTGCTCGACGAACCGCTCTCGGCGCTGGACAAGAACCTGCGCGAGCAGTTGCAGGCCGAGCTGCAACGCATCCACCGCCAGGTCGGCACCACCTTCGTCTTCGTCACCCACGACCAGAACGAAGCCCTCGCCCTGTCCACCCGCATCGCCATCTTCAACCGCGGCCAACTGGCCCAGGTCGACGCGCCGGAAACCATCTACAACCGGCCGAACAACCGCTTCGTCGCCGAATTCCTCGGCAAGATGAACCTGTTCCCGCTCAGCCAGGTGGGCCGCGCCGGGGAGCTGGCCTGCGGACGCTTCGGCGAGGCCGAGCTGCGCGCCGGCTATTCCAGCGCCATGCAGGCCGATGCGCCACTGCTGGCGGTGCGCCCGGAGCACATGCAGCTGCACAGCGCCCCGCCGCAGGTGAACGGCCACAACGTGGTGCAGGCCGTGCTCACCGCCAAGACCTACCAGGGCGCCAGCACCGAGTTGTGCCTGGGGGCTGGCACCGAGGGCAAGCAACCGATGAGCCTGGCCGTGCACGCCGACCACCTGGCCTCGCGCCTGGAACAGGGCGCGAAGGTCTGGCTGAGCTGGCCCATCGAAAAAAGCCTGCTGATCGCCTGAGTCGCCGAACGCGTTCGTCCCCTTTTCGCCATCCCACCTGACCGGGAGCTGCCTCCATGTTCAATCCGAAAGAGTTCAATCCGCACCAGCAAGACTGCATCGAAGTCCTCATCGAAAAGACCCGTCGCGGGCAGATCGACCGCCGCACCTTCCTCAAGGGCATGGGCCTGATGGCCGCCCTGCCGCTGGCCTTGCGCAGCGGCGTGAGCTTTGCCGCCGGCGACAAGCCGCTGGTGGTGGTGAACTGGGGCGGCGACGCCATCAAGGCCTTCGGCAAGGCCTGGACCGAGGGCTTCTCCAAGGCCACCGGCATTCCCACCAAGATCGACGGCAGCGGCCCCACCGAAGGCGCCATCCGCACCCAGCTCTCCAGCGGCCGGGTCAGCTGGGACGTGGTCGACGCGGAAAGCTCGGTCCTGCAGATTCTCGGCAAGGAAGGCCTGGTACAGCCCATCGACTACAACGTCGTCTCCAAGGACAAGGTGCTGCCCGGCTTCGCCTACGAATACGGCATCGCCAACTACATGCTCAGCTATGTGATCGCCTACGACAGCGAGCGCTTCGGCGACAAGGCGCCCAGGACCTGGGCGGACTTCTGGGACGTGAAGACCTTCCCCGGCAAGCGCACCCTTTACAAATGGATGAACGGCATGCTGGAGGCCGCCCTGCTGGCCGACGGCGTCACGCCGGACAAGCTCTACCCGCTGGATGTGCCGCGCGCGCTGAAGAAGATCGAAGAGCTCAAGCCCCACGTCCTGTCCTTCTGGGGTTCGGGCGCGGAAACCCAGCAGCTGCTGATCGAGGGCGAGGTCTCCATGGGCGCCATCTGGAACACCCGCGCCCAGGTGATCACCGAGGACAGCGAGGGCCGCATCAAGTGGACCTTCGACAATGCCCTGCTGGGCTGCAGCAACTGGGGCGTGCTCAAGGGCAACCCGGCGGGCACCGAGGCGGCCATGAAGTTCATCGCCTACGCCCAGGACCCACAGTCCCAGGTGGAGCTGTTCAAGATGTTCGGCAACGGCCCGGCCAACCCCGCCGCCGCCGCGTTGATCCCTGACGACCGCAAGCACCTCAACTGCACGGACCCGGCGAACCTGCCCAAGCAGATCATGCTGAGCCACGAGTGGTACACCGACCACTACGGGGCGACCCTGGAGCAGTACCTGACCCACATTTCCAAGTGACGCGGAGCGCAGGTCATGGCCGATAACGCCCCCTCGCGGCTCAAGCTGGGCGCTCTGCTGCTGCCGCTGCCGATCGTCCTGTTCGTGTTCTACGTACTGCCCTTCCTCGGCGTGCTCGGCTGGAGCGTGACCCTGCCGGAGCCCGGGATCGAGCAGTACCAGCGGATCATGACGGACCCGGCGATCCACGACGTGCTCTGGCGGACCTTCCGCCTGTGCACCACGGTCAGCGTGATCTCCCTGGTGATCGCCTACCTGATGGCCTACTGCTGGGTCTACAGCCCGCCGTTCTGGCAGCGCGTGGTGGAAATCTGCGTGTTCATCCCGTTCTGGCTATCGGTGCTGGTGCGCGCCTTCGGCTGGCTGATTGCCCTGCGCAGCAACGGTCTGCTCAACGACTGGCTGCAGTACCTGGGCATCACCAGCGAGCCGTTGCAGCTCACCCGCAACGAGCTGGGCGTGGTGATCGGCATGGTCCACTTCATGGTGCCCTTCGCCCTGTTCCCGCTGGTCTCCACCATGCGCCGCCTCGACCCCCGCGTGCTGCTGGCCGCGCGCGGCCTGGGCGCCGGGCAGATGCGCACCTTCTGGAGCGTCTTCGTGCCGCAGACCATTCCCGGCATCCTCGGCGCCTTCATCATCGTCTTCGTGTTCTGCCTGGGCTTCTTCATCACCCCGGCAATCCTCGGCGGCGGGCAAACGGTGATGGTGGCCGAGTACGTCTACCTGCAGATGTTCCAGACCAGCAACTGGGGCCTGGGCGCGGCACTCTCGGTGGTGCTGCTGATGCTGGTGAGCGGGATGATCTGGGCGCTGCTGCGCATGACCCGCGTCGACAAGCTGGTGGGATAAGGAGCCGCAGTCATGAATTCGCACGAAACCAAAGCCCCCAGCCGCCTGCTGGCGACCATGGCGATGATCTTCATGGTCTTCCCGCTGCTGGCAGTGATCCCGGTGTCCTTCACCAGCAAGCGCTTCCTGTCGATGCCCAACGGCAACTGGTCGCTGCGGCATTACCAGGCACTGCTGGACAGCCCCGAATGGCTCGCGGCGATCGGCCAGAGCCTGATCGTGGCGACCGCCACCTGCATCATCGCCACAGCCCTGGCGGTGAGCTTCAGCCTCGGCATCTGGTACCTGCGCTCGCGCCTGGCGACCCTGCTGATCGGCCTGGTGCTGCTGCCCATGGCGATCCCCCCGATGATCTCGGCGATGGTCCTGTACTTCATGGAAACCAAGGTCAGCCAGTTCGCCCCCGGCCTGGGCTACGACACCCTGTTCGGCCTGACCATCGCGCACATCGTGATGGTGGTGCCCTACGGCGTGGTGACCATGCTGGTGGCGCTGAGCCAACTGGACCGGCGCATCGAACTGGCCGCGCGCAACCTTGGCGCGAGCCTGGGCCAGACCACCTTCATGGTGGTGCTGCCGAACCTCAAGCTGGGCGTGGCGAGCACGGCGCTGCTGTGCTTCGCATTGAGCTGGGAGGAAATCGCCGTGACCCTGTTCGTCACCAGCACGGAGGTGAACACCCTGCCGCGGCAGATCTGGTCCGGCCTGCGCGACAACATCGACCCGGCCGTGGCGGCCATCTCGGTGGTGCTGATCGCCCTGACCTTCGTTGCGCTGGTCGGGCGGATGGTTGCCCAGCGCATCGCCGCGCGACCGGCCGGCAGCTGAAAAACCTGACCTGTAGGAGCGGACTCCGTCCGCGATCGCGCACCGGTTGCTCGTGCAAGGCCGTAGCGACGCGAGGCAATCGCGGACATAGTCCGCTCCTACGCGCCAGGCAACATCAGCGCAATGCTCACTCCGCCTTCTTGCGAATCCAGTACAGGTAGGTGCCCGCCTCTTCCTGCTGCTCCACCAGCTCGTGGCCGAGGAAGACGCAAAACTTGGGGATGTCGCGGCGGGTGGAAGGATCGGTGGCGATCACCTTGAGCAGGCCGCCGGCCGGCAGGTCGCGCACCTTGTTGTGCAACATCATGACCGGCTCGGGGCAGTTCAGGCCGGTGGCGTCGAGAATGGCATCGACAGGCTGGGACATCACGTCACTCCAGAAAAACAATGCCGCATTGTCGCGCAAAGGGCACCGTGCGGTCACCCTGCGTCCGTCCGGGTCACCGAACCTTGGTTGGGGGGGCGGCGCTACGGGCGCCGGGCATGCTGGCGCATTCGCTCCCTCCCACAATGGAATGTCGATGCGCGCCCTCCTCTGCCTGTGCCTCGCGCTGCTCGCCGGCTGCGCCGCCCGCGACCAGGTCCCCGACTTCAACGCCAGCGCCGGACAGGACCTGCCGGCCACCTGGTTCGAGGCGGTGATCATCGCCCGCGACGGCACCAAGCTTTCCGCCACCGTGTTCCAACCCGCTCTGAAGGCTGGCGAAACAGCGCCACTGATCGTCCACACCCACGGCTGGGGCGGCTGGCGGGTCACCGGGCCGGAGGGTTACTACGGCAAGAACATGATGTCCGGACGCGCCGCACTGCGCGCCTGGAAGGCCGGCTTCTGGGTTGTCAGCTATGACCAGCGCGGCTGGGGCGGCAGCGACGGGCGCATCGAGATGATGAACCCGCAGTTCGAAGTGCAGGATGCCAGCGCGGTAATCGACTGGGCCGCGACGCACCTGGCCCGGCTGACCCTGGACGGGCCGAACGATCCGCGGGTCGGCATGCTCGGCGAAAGCTACGGCGGCGCCGTACAGCTGCTGGCCTCGGCGGAAGACTCGCGCATCGACGCCATCGTGCCCATCGCCACCTGGTACGACCTCGCCGACGCACTGGCGCCGGACGGCCAGTTGAAGATCGGTTGGGGCGGCGTGCTGGTGAGCCTGGGGCTGGCCACTGGTTACGACCTGGGCAAATTCGTCCAGGCCGATTACCTGCGCACCACCGGCGGGCGCATGGCCGCGCCGGTGCAGGCCGAGCTGCACAGCAACAGCCTCGCCAGCTATTGCGCAGCCGCCCGCCTGCCCCACGCCGACGCCCTGCTGATCCAGGGCCTGCGCGACACGCTGTTCCCGTTGGACCAGGGGTTGCAGATTCGTCAATGCCTCAAACAGGGCCCGGCGGACGTGCGCCTGCTGGGCATGCAGGGCGGGCATATCCTGCCGCCGCCACTGCAGGCCTGGAGCGGGCTACCGCCGTTCAACAACGAGCCGGTGATCCACTGCGGTTCACGGGCGATCAACCTCTATACCGGCATCGTGGCCTGGTACGAGGAAAAGCTGCGCAAGCGCCCCGGCGCTGCCGACGGCGTGCCGAACCTGTGTATCAGCCTCGATCTCGAGCAGGGCGTGGCGCTGGACGACTTGCCGCCTCCCGGACCCACCGTGGCGCTGCCGGCCACCGCCCTCCGCCCGGCGGTCAGCGGCCTGCTGCAGCCTTCGCGATTCGTTCCCTTGCAGCGCGTCAGCGAGCCGAGCGCGTTGCTCGGCAGCGCTCAGGTGCGCCTCGACCAACCGCTGGCCGAACGCCCGGATACGCAGGTGTTCGCGGCCCTGGCGATCCGTAGCGCCGACGGCCGCACCCGGCGCCTGGACGAACAGGTGAAACCGCTGGCGAACCGGGGCAGCACGCGGCTGAATGCCGTCAGCGCCAGCCTCGCGCCGGGGGATGAGATTGGATTGCTGGTGAGCGGCTTCAGCGGCCAGTACCTGTTCAACAGCTCCTGGCGCTTTTCCCCGGTGGAATTGCAGGGGGAGGTGCAATTGCCCAGCCTCGTGCCGCTGCATCCTCGCGTCGCCGCACGCCGCTGACTCCTCTGCCGTGCGGTTCGCGAGCACGCTCGCTCCTACAGGTGAGCGCCGGTGCGCTCTTCTGAGGAACGAGCTTGCTCGCGAACAAAGCCGCAGCCGCTCGCCCCAGAGAAACGACTAGCGCAACGGTCCGTCCGGCGCCTCGTCCAACTGCGCCAGCAGCATCGGCTGGCCGTCACCCTCGGCAGGCAGCAGCGCCCACTGCTCCTTCTTGCCCAGGCGGCGGTACGCCTGCTTGACCTGGCTCCCCAGGGGCAGCGGCGCCTTGAAGTGAGCGTCCAGGCGCACGTTCTCGGCCAGGCGGCGGCCGGTCAGGCTGCGTGCCAGGCCCCACATGCCATGGGCGAAGGGTTTGCCAAAGCCATAGTGCGAGGCCATCAGCCGTGACAGGTGCAGTGGATTGAAATCGCCGCTCAGCCCCGCGTAGCGCCAGCCGACGATCTTCGGCACGCGCCACTGCACGCCGGCATGCACCGGCGCCTCCAGGGTGTGCCACTGGGCGCGCTCGGGCAGCGGATCGGGCTCGCTCCCGCTATCGAGGAAGTCGCCACGGCGCAGGTAGGTGGTGATCGACTGCCAGTAGAGCATGTCGTGGTGCCAGGCCTCGGTGACCACATCCACCTCCAGCCCCAGTTCGCTGCGGCGGCTGGTCAGGATGCGGCAGTCGAACTGCAGCGGCTCGTTCTCGTCGAGCAAGCGGTAGCGCTGGATATGGCTGCGCAGGTGGATCAGCCCGACCACCGACAGCGGCATGCGCGAGCGGCTGAGCAGGCGCAGGTGCAGCGGCAGGCTGATCACCTGCGGATAGAGCAGCGGCACGCCCAGCGACGGGTCGAGGCCGAAGTGCTGGCGATAGGCGCGCAGGTGGCGCAGGTCGAACTTCAGGGTGCGGCTGTCCATTGCCAGATAGGGCACACGTTCGCCCTGGCCGAGTCCCCGGCGTGGCAGCAGCATGCGGCTGTAACTGCCCAGGAGGGAGGGCAACTTTCGCTTCACGAACGGCTCCGGATGAATTCGCGCCGCCTAGCATGGGCAATACCGGGCGACACGACAAGCCACCAAAGGTCGGGTGGCACTGCCGGACTGTTCCGAGTCGCTAGCGTTCGCCCTTCTCCAGGCGGCGCAGGTGACAGGTCACTTCCTCGCGGTCGTGGTAGAGCTGCTTGCAGCCGATCTGCACCTTCAGGCCGCGCTCGCGGAAGGACTCCTCCAGGCGGTCGAGGATGCGCCGCACCTCGGCGTAGCGCTGCTTCATGGGCAACTTGAGGTTGACGATGGCCTCGCGGCACAGCCCCTCGCCGATCCAGGTTTCGATCATCGCGCCGGTGCGAGCGGGCTTTTCGACGATGTCGCAGACCATCCAGTCCATGCGTTGGCGCGGGCGGAAGGCGTAGCCGTCGACGCGCTGGTGCTCGACCAGCCCGGAGTACATGAGGTTCTCCGCCATCGGCCCGTTGTCCACGGCAACGACGCGCATCTCCCGGTTCACCAGCTGCCAGGTCCAGCCGCCGGGCGATGCGCCCAGGTCCACGGCGAGCATTTCAGGCGCCAGGCGGCGGTCCCAGTCGGCGCGGGGAATGAAATGGTGCCAGGCCTCTTCCAGCTTCAGGGTCGAACGGCTGGGCGCCTCGCGGGGGAACTTCAGGCGCGGGATGCCCATGGGCCACATGGCGCAGTTGCGCGCCTCCGCCAGGCCGATGAAGGCCTCGCGGCCGGAGCGGAAGGTCAGCAACAGGCGCGGCAGGCTCGGGTCTTCCACCAGCCTGCCGGCTTTCACCAAAGCGGCGCGCAGCGGCTTCTCGAACTTGCGGCAGAAAGTCGAGAGTTCCTTGCCGTCGTTGGTATCGAACACCTCCAGCCAGAGGCTGCCGCATGCCGGAAAACCGGCCAGGGCCTCGAGGATCGCACCGATGCGGTCCGTTTCCGGCAGTACGGTGAAGCCGTTCCCACGCGCCCACTGGCGCGGGAAGATCAGCTCGGAGAACCGCAGCTGTCGCATCAGGCGGTCGGCGCCATCGGCATCCATGCAGATGAATTCGGCGTAGGCGGTGGCGGGCTTGGCACGGGCGTAGCCGGGAATGTCCAGGCGCGCGGCGTGTTCGGACAGCTCGGCGCAGACCTCGTTCTCGAAGCCCGGGCGGCAGTGCAGCAAGAGGGTATTCATCGGGGTGTCTCCTTGGCCGCGCACTATAGAGGCTGGCCGCGAAGGTTTCATGCAGATTCATGGAAAATCTCCCACGACCGCAATCACTTGTTCTGAACCCCTGTCGGGAACCAGGAGTCCAGAACAGATGGAAATACCCTTTGGAGCGGTCTAGCTTGAGTGGTCTGGCCCAGCCTGCCAGAAGACTGCCCGATGATTGCCCTGCCTGGCGAAGATTGCCTCCGTTCGTGGACTGCCCGTAGGGAGGAAGCCTGCGATGGATCAGGACGTTAGCGCCCTTCTTCGCCAAGTATCGCCAGTGCGCCACCGAATCGGCCGCGCTGCCGAACACATGCAGAATCCAAGCCTGAGGAGAATGTCATGCCCGCCGTGGATAGCCTGAACAGCCTGCGCACCCTGGAGGTCGCCGGTAAGACCTATCACTACTACAGCCTGCCGGAGGCGGCGAAGAGCCTGGGGGACCTGGGCAAGCTGCCGATGTCTCTGAAGGTGCTGCTGGAAAACCTGTTGCGCTGGGAGGACGACAACACCGTCACCGGCGACGATCTTAAAGCCCTGGCCGGCTGGCTGAAGACCCGCAGCTCCGAGCGCGAGATCCAGTACCGCCCCGCCCGCGTGCTGATGCAGGATTTCACCGGAGTCCCCGCGGTGGTCGACCTCGCCGCCATGCGCGACGCCATGGCCAAGGCCGGCGGCGACCCGCAGAAGATCAACCCGCTGTCCCCCGTCGACCTGGTCATCGACCACTCGGTGATGGTCGACAAGTTCGCCAGCCAGTCGGCGTTCGCGCAGAACGTCGAGATCGAGATGGAGCGCAACGGCGAACGCTACGCCTTCCTGCGCTGGGGGCAGAACGCCTTCGACAATTTCCGCGTGGTGCCGCCGGGCACCGGCATCTGTCACCAGGTCAACCTGGAATACCTGGGACGCACTGTCTGGACCAAGGACGAGGACGGTCGCACCTACGCCTTCCCCGATACCCTGGTCGGCACCGATTCGCACACCACCATGATCAACGGCCTTGGCGTACTCGGCTGGGGCGTAGGTGGCATCGAGGCGGAAGCGGCCATGCTCGGTCAGCCGGTGTCGATGCTGATCCCCGAGGTGATCGGCTTCAAGCTCACCGGCAAGCTGAAGGAAGGCATCACCGCCACCGACCTGGTGCTGACGGTCACCCAGATGCTGCGCAAGAAGGGTGTGGTCGGGAAATTCGTCGAGTTCTATGGCGACGGCCTCGCCGACCTGCCCCTTGCCGACCGCGCCACCATCGCCAACATGGCACCGGAATACGGCGCTACCTGCGGCTTCTTCCCGGTGGACGAGATTACCCTGGGCTACCTGCGCCTGTCCGGCCGCCCGGAAGATGCGGTCAAGCTGGTCGAGGCCTACAGCAAGGCCCAGGGCCTCTGGCGTGAAAAAGGCCACGAGCCGGTGTTCACCGACTCCCTGCAACTGGACATGGGCGACGTCGAAGCCAGCCTCGCCGGACCCAAGCGCCCACAGGACCGCGTCGCCCTCGGCCATGTCAGCCAGGCCTTCGACGACTTCCTCGGCCTGCAGATCAAACCCGCCGCCACCGAGGAAGGCCGCCTGCTCAGCGAGGGCGGTGGAGGCGTCGCTGTCGGCTCGGCGGAGTCCAACGGGGAGGCTGACTACCACTACGAAGGCCAGACCTACCGGTTGAAGAACGGCGCCGTGGTGATCGCCGCCATCACCTCCTGCACCAACACCTCCAACCCCAGCGTGATGATGGCCGCCGGCCTGCTGGCGAAGAAGGCGCTGGAAAAGGGCCTGCAACGCAAACCGTGGGTGAAGAGCTCTCTGGCGCCCGGCTCCAAGGTGGTTACCGAGTACTTCCACGCCGCCGGCCTGACCCGCTATCTGGACGAACTGGGCTTCGACCTGGTGGGTTATGGCTGCACCACCTGCATCGGTAACTCCGGCCCGCTGCTAGAGCCCATTGAAAAGGCCATCCAGCAGGCCGACCTGACCGTCGCCTCGGTGCTTTCCGGCAACCGCAACTTCGAGGGCCGCGTGCATCCACTGGTGAAAACCAACTGGCTGGCCTCCCCGCCGCTGGTGGTCGCCTACGCCCTGGCCGGCACCGTGCGTATCGACCTGACCCAGGACCCGCTGGGCACGGGCAAGGATGGCAAGCCGGTTTATCTGAAGGACATCTGGCCGACGCAGCAGGAAATCGCCGATGCCGTGCAGAAAGTCGATACGACGATGTTCCACAAGGAGTACGCCGAAGTCTTCCAGGGCGATGAGAAATGGCGGGCGATCCAGGTACCCGACGCCCAGACTTACACCTGGCAGGACGATTCCACCTACATCCAGCATCCGCCGTTCTTCGAGCACATCGCCGACGCGCCGCCCAAGGTCGAAGACATCCTGGGCGCCAACATCCTTGCGGTGCTGGGCGACTCGGTGACCACTGACCACATCTCCCCCGCCGGCAACATCAAGAAGGACAGCCCGGCCGGGCGCTACCTCAGCGAGCACGGAGTGGCCTACGCCGATTTCAACTCCTACGGTTCGCGTCGTGGGAACCATGAGGTGATGATGCGCGGGACCTTCGCCAACATCCGCATCCGGAACGAGATGCTCGGGGGCGAGGAAGGCGGCAACACACTCCACGTGCCCACCGGAGACAAGCTGGCCATCTATGACGCCGCCATGCGCTATCAGCGGGACGGTACCCCGCTGGTGATCGTCGCAGGCAAGGAGTACGGCACCGGCTCGTCCCGCGACTGGGCAGCCAAGGGCACCAACCTGCTGGGCGTGAAAGCGGTGATCGCCGAGAGCTTCGAACGGATCCACCGCTCCAACCTGGTAGGCATGGGCGTGCTGCCGCTGCAGTTCAAGGACGGCCAGGACCGCAAGGCGCTGAAGCTGACCGGCAAGGAGGTGCTGAGCATCAGCGGCCTGTCGGGCGAACTGAAGCCGCACATGAACCTCAAGGTGACGGTGAAACGCGCGGACGGCAGCCAGGACAGCTTCGAGGTGTTGTGCCGCATCGATACGCAGAACGAAGTCGAGTACTTCAAGGCCGGCGGCATCCTCCACTACGTGCTGCGCAGCCTGATCTGAAGCGGCGCGGCGGCCTGCAATGGGCCGCCGCCCTCCTTTGGTTTCATTTCCGTGACCAGTGGCGATAGGCTATCGTCATTCTCTCGGCGTCACTCTTCTGACATTTTTTTGTGATTGCCATCAAATTTTCGCTCCGGCGGCCGATAAGCTGGACAGACGTACCATTTCGCCTTTTCCGAGATACCAGCCTGATGCGCAATAACCAGCCGATCACCCAGCGTGAACGCACCTTCCCCGCCGAACAGCGGCTGATCTCCACCACCGACGCGCGCGGCGTGATCAGCTACGCCAACGAGGCCTTCACCGCCATCAGCGGCTTCTCCCGCGAGGAACTGATCGGCGCGCCGCACAACCTCGTGCGCCATCCGGACGTACCGCCGGCCGTGTTCGCGCACATGTGGACGACCCTGAAGAAGGGCCGCCCGTGGATGGGCATCGTCAAGAACCGCTGCAAGAACGGCGACCACTACTGGGTCAGCGCTTACGTCACGCCCATCTATGAGCGCAACGAGATCGTCGGCTACGAATCGGTGCGGGTGAAGCCCACCGCCGAGCAGGTGCGCCGTGCCGAAGCGCTGTACGCACGGATCAATGCCGGCAAATCGGCCATCCCCACCCGCGACCGCTGGCTGCCGGTGCTGCTGGACTGGCTGCCGTTCATCCTGATCGGCCAGATCGGCTTCCTCATCGGTGCCTGGCTGAACTCCCACTGGGGCTTCCTGCTGGCCGCCCTGCTCTCCATCCCGCTGGGCCTGGCCGGCCTGGGCTGGCAGCAGCGCGGCCTCAAGCGTCTGCTGCGCCTGGCCGAGCAGACCACCTCGGATCCTCTGATCGCGCAGATGTACACCGACAGCCGTGGCGCCCAGGCGCGCCTGGAAATGTCCATCCTCAGCCAGGAAGCACGCCTGAAGACCTGTCTGACCCGTCTGCAGGACACTGCCGAAACCCTCACCGAGCAGGCCCGCGAAGCCGACTCACTGGCTCACCACAGCTCCGCCGGACTGGACCGTCAGCGCCAGGAGACCGAGCAGGTGGCTACCGCGGTCAACCAGATGGCCGCCACCACGCAGGAAGTGGCCGACAACGTGCAGCGCACCGCCGACGCTACCCGCCAGGCCAACGACCTGACCACCGAAGGTCGGCAGATCGCCGCCGAGACCCGCGAGGCCATGCAGCGGCTGTCCAGCTCCGTGGGTGAAACCGGCGAAGCGGTCAGCCAACTGGCTCGCGACAGCGAGCAGATTGGCGGCGTCGTCGATGTGATCAAGGGCATTGCCGACCAGACCAACCTGCTGGCGCTCAATGCCGCCATCGAGGCTGCACGCGCTGGAGAGATGGGACGCGGCTTCGCCGTGGTCGCCGATGAAGTCCGCTCCCTGGCTCAGCGCACCGCCGAGTCCACCGGGCAGATCCACCAGCTCATCGCCAACCTGCAGAACACCGCCACCGAGGCGGTGCGCGCCATGGAATCCGGACGCCGCCAGGCCGACGAAGGCGTGGATCGGGTGCTGCAGGCGGACAACGCGCTGGTGGGCATCAGCGACGCGGTGGCCAACATCACCGAAATGACCACCCAGATCGCCGCTGCCGCAGAAGAGCAGAGCGCCGTGGCCGAGGAGATCAACCGCAACATCAGCACCATCGCAAGCCTCGCCGACCAGACCTCCGGAGAAGCCCAGCGCACCGCCATGCTCAGCGAAGAGCTGACGCAGACCGCGCACCGGCAGTACTCGCTGGTGGAGCGCTTCAATCGCTGAGGCCGGACCTGAAGCCGCTTTCCCGCAGGGAAAGCCCTTCGCTGAGGCCCGCCCTCTCCCGCCCCTGACTGCGCGCCCCGCTCCGAAGGAAGAGCGCGCTTTGCATGGCGCTGACGCAATCGTCCCAACCCGCACCGAACCAGTCCCCTCGCCCCCCGGAGAGAGGGTAGGAAGAGGGAAAACCCAAGGCACAGGCCTTCAGAAAGTGACGGTTGCCCCCCCACCGGGTGTGCCTGCCAGCTATTTGAAATCCCACTGCATCTGCGCCGGAATGCTCACATCCTGCGAAGAATGCACGCACACCTCCACGTAGTCGGTGAAGCGCGGCGGCGCGGCAATGCCTTCGTCCAGCAGCCGCTGGTTGTCAAACAGGTAGTTGAGATCAGCGAAGCCGCTGTACAGGCGCAGCGCGCGCAGCACCAGCCTTGGATTGGCCTTGCCGATGCGGCTCTCGAAGCTGCCGGCCAGCTCTCGCAGGTCTTCGCTGCTGACCTTGCGGTAGCGCACACCCACCGGTTCCTCGCCACGCGCGTCGGCATAGGCGCGATCGATCTCACCGAAGGTGCAGGCAGAACCGTGGCCGGCGGAGATGTGGTAAAGGCTGTGGCTCAACGCCGGCTTCAGCGCCAGGGCCACGAGCGCTTCGGCGCAATAGTCCACCGGGATCACGTCGATCTGCTCGTCGAGGCCGCAGGTGAAGCTCTCCAGCGCGAAGCCCATGCGGAAAACCCAGAAGATGCTCCCCGAGGCGCGGCAGCCCAACTCACGGTGCCCGACCACGATGGAGGGCCGCGCCACTACAAGTGGCAGCGACGGCAGCTCCTCGCGCATGCGCCGCTCGATCTCGGCCTTGGAGGCGGTGTAGTCCACCAGTTGCTCTTCGCTATCGGGGAAGTCCCAGGACTCGCGCACCGGCGACTCGCGCTGCGGCCCGCAGCACATGGCCGTGCCGACGTGCAAGAAGCGCTTGAGGTTGCGCGACTGACTGAGCAGCCGGGCGAAGGCGAAGGTGCCCTCGACGTTCACCGGCCAGATGTTCGGGTTCTTCGAGAACGAGGCCACCGCCGCACAGTTGATCACCTGCTCCACGCGCATCAAGCGGGCACGCTCGCCGTGCATCCAGGCGGTGTCGAGCAGGTCGCCGCAGAGAACCTGGCTCTCCTCCAGGCTTTCCAAAGCCCTCTCCGGCACGCAATGCAGGCGCAGGTTGTCGCGTAGCCGCTCCAGGCCCTGTCCTGGCGTTTCGGCGCGGACCAGGAACAGCAACGTCGGGCCATGGCCGTCAACGATCAGGTGGGCGGCAACGGCGCCGCCGAGGAAGCCGGTGGCACCGGTCAGCAGGAGGCTGTGCGCGGCGCCGGGGGAATATCGGAGGGGTTGGGTAGCAATGCGTTCAGCGTAATCGGGGTTCATGGCAGCGTTCGGCCTGTCCTCTGGAAGCGGGGCGTCGGCTGCAGGGAGCCGACGCCAGCGAGGATAGGAACGCCTGCATTAAGGACCGATTAGGGCAATAGAAACGCCTCGATCCTGGCGGCGGCGCTTCCCAGATGCTGCTCATGGGTCAGGCCGGAGGCCTTGAGCGGCTTGAGGTCGTGATCGGCCGCCGCCAGCCAGTGCAACTGGATTGCCGGCGACAGTGGGTAGTCTTCGACGGTGGGGCGATCACCCAGCGCATCTCTTTCACCCTGGACGATCAGGGTCGGCGTCCGCAGCTCGGCCAAATGGGCGATGCGCGGTTTTTCCGGCTTGCCGGCGGCATAGAACGGGTAGCCGAGACAGACCAGCGCATCGGCGCCCAGTTCGTCCGCGAGCAGGCTGGCCATGCGCCCGCCCATGGACTTGCCGCCTATCGCCAGCTTGCCCATGACCTCGGCGCGGACCTGCGCGTAGACCTGCCGCCAGCAGTCCAGCAACTGCTTCTGCGGGTTCGGCGGGCGGCGCTTCCCGTCCTCGCGGCGCATAGCCATATAGGGGAACTCGAAGCGCACCACCGAGATACCTCGTTTGGCCAGACGCGCGGCGACGTCGTCCATGAACGGGCTATCCATCGGCGCCCCCGCTCCGTGGGCGAGAACCAGCGTCGCCGACACTCCGTCCCGCGCCGGGTTCCGCAGCAGCGACAAAGGACCGCAGGCACGCGCGACACGGGTCTCAGGCGCCAATTGATCCGAATCAATATTCACAGAGGTGCCTTTATCCATCCTTCACTCCGCTAATTTCGAATTAGTACCTATCCCAAGGGGGAGGGGCGGCATACGCCGTAAGCCGTAAAAAACCTTGCCGGGATGGGCATAGCCCATAACCGTGGATGGAAGCCCATAAATGAGCACAACCAATCAGACCGCTTATAACTATAAGGTGGTCCGCCAGTTCGCCATTATGACAGTGGTGTGGGGGATCGTCGGCATGGCCGTCGGTGTCCTGATCGCCGCGCAACTGGTGTGGCCGGACCTTAACCTCGGCTTACCGTGGACGAGCTTCGGGCGCCTGCGTCCGCTGCACACCAATGCGGTGATCTTCGCCTTCGGCGGCTGCGCACTGTTCGCCACCAGCTACTACTCGGTACAGCGCACCTGCCAGACCCGCCTGTTCGCAGGCCCGCTCGCTTCCTTCACCTTCTGGGGTTGGCAGCTGGTGATTCTGTGCGCGGCCATCACCCTGCCGCTGGGCATGACCTCTTCCAAGGAGTATGCCGAGCTGGAGTGGCCGATCGACATCCTGATCACCATCGTGTGGGTTTCCTACGCCATCGTCTTCTTCGGCACGCTGATGAAGCGCAAGACCAAGCATATCTATGTGGGCAACTGGTTCTTCGGCGGCTTCATCCTGACCGTGGCCATCCTGCACGTGGTCAACAACCTGGAAATCCCGGTCAGCCTGACCAAGTCCTACTCGCTGTACTCGGGCGCCACCGACGCGATGATCCAGTGGTGGTACGGCCACAACGCCGTGGGCTTCTTCCTGACCGCCGGCTTCCTGGGGATGATGTACTACTTCGTTCCCAAGCAGGCCGAGCGTCCGGTCTACTCCTATCGCCTGTCCATCGTGCACTTCTGGGCACTGATCGCCGTCTACATCTGGGCCGGCCCGCACCACC
>NZ_AMZB01000107.1 GCF_000313755.1 Pseudomonas nitroreducens TX1
TCAGGGAGAGGGTTAGGGAGAGGGGAATCCCGTGCACGACATTCAGAAGAGAACATCGTGCGTTGTACGTGCTCCGGAGTGGATAGCTATCGCTGCGCTCCACATCATCCTGCAGGTACCGCTCGATCTTCCCTCCGGCAGCGAGCCCGCTGAATACCCCGCCGGATCAGCGCCCCGCCACCGCCCTGGCCCGTGCCTGGTGCAGCTTCTTGTAGCTCTCGATCAGGCGCAGGTGCTTGTCGAGACCTTCCAGCTTCAGACTGGTGGGCGTCAGGCCGTAGAAGCGCACGCTGCCGTCCAGCGAGCCGAGCACCGCGTCCATGCGCTCGTTGCCGAACATGCGACGGAAATTGGTTTCGAAGTCGGCCATCTCCAGCTCCTCGTCCAGGTGCACTTCCAGCGCCGCATTGAGCGCCTGGTAGAACAGCCCGCGCTCGACGGTGTTGTCGTTGTACTGGAGGAACATTTCCACCAGTTCCTTGGCATTCTCGAAACGCTTCACGGCCAGGTTGATCAGCAGCTTGAGCTCGAGGATGGTCAACTGGCCCCAGACCGTGTTGTCGTCGAACTCGATACCGATCAACGTGGTGATGTCGGTGTACTCGTCCACCTCGCAGCTCTCCAGGCGCTTGAGCAGCGACTTGAGACGAACGATGTTGAGGCTGTGCAGGTTGAGGATGTCCGCGCGGAACGCCAGCGCCTTGTTGGTGTTGTCCCAGATCAGGTCTTCCACCGGGTATATCTCCGAGTAGCCCGGCACCAGGATGCGGCACGCCGTGGCGCCCAGGTGCTCGTACACGGCCATGTAGACCTCCCTGCCCTGCTCTTCGAGGATGCCGAACAGGGTCTGCGCTTCCTGCACGTTGGAGTCGTCGCCGTGTCCGGAGAAGTCCCACTCGACGAATTCGAAGTCGGCCTTGGCACTGAAGAAGCGCCACGACACCACACCGCTGGAGTCGATGAAGTGCTCGACGAAGTTGTTCGGCTCGGTCACCGCCTGGCTTTCGAAGGTCGGCCGCGGCAGGTCGTTCAGGCCCTCGAAGCTGCGGCCCTGGAGCAGCTCGGTCAGGCTGCGCTCCAGCGCCACTTCAAAGCTTGGGTGGGCGCCGAAGGAGGCGAACACGCCGCCGGTGCGCGGGTTCATCAGGGTCACGCACATCACCGGGAACTCGCCGCCCAGCGATGCATCCTTGACCAGCACCGGGAAGCCCTGCTCCTCCAGACCCTTGATGCCGGCGACGATGCCCGGGTATTTGGCCAGCACGTCCTGCGGCACGTCCGGCAGCGCCAGTTCGCCTTCGAGGATTTCACGCTTCACCGCGCGCTCGAAGATTTCCGACAGGCACTGCACCTGCGCCTCGGCCAGGGTGTTGCCGGCGCTCATGCCGTTGGAGAGGTAGAGGTTCTCGATCAGGTTGGACGGGAAGTACACCGTCTCGCCATCGGACTGGCGCACGAACGGCAGCGAGCAGATGCCGCGCTCGGTGTTGCCCGAGTTGGTGTCATAGAGGTGCGAGCCGCGCAGTTCGCCGTCGGGGTTGTAGATCGCCAGGCAGTACTGGTCGAGGATTTCCTCCGGCAGTGCATCCTTGGCACCGGGCTTGAACCAGCGCTCGTCGGGGTAATGCACGAACGGCGCGTTGGCGATCTCCTCGCCCCAGAACTGGTCGTTGTAGAAGAAATTGCAGTTCAGCCGTTCGATGAACTCGCCCAGCGCCGAAGCCAGCGCGCTTTCCTTGGTGGCGCCCTTGCCGTTGGTGAAGCACATCGGCGACTGCGCGTCGCGGATATGCAGCGACCAGACGTTGGGCACGATGTTACGCCAGGAGGCGATCTCGATCTTCATTCCCAGGCCGGCGAGGATTTCCGACATGTTGGCGATGGTCTGCTCCAGCGGCAGGTCCTTGCCCTGGATATAGGTGCTGGCACCCTCGCCGGTGCTGGGCATCAGCAGCGCCTGGGCGTCGGCATCGAGGTTTTCCACTTCCTCGATGACGAAGTCCGGGCCGGTCTGCACCACCTTCTTCACCGTGCAGCGGTCGATGGAGCGCAGGATGCCCTGGCGGTCCTTCTCGGAGATGTCCGCCGGCAGTTCCACCTGGATCTTGAAGATCTGCTTGTAGCGATTCTCCGGGTCGACGATGTTGTTCTGCGACAGGCGGATATTCTCCGTGGGGATGTCCCGGGTCTGGCAGTAGAGCTTGACGAAGTAAGCCGCGCACAGCGCCGAGGACGCCAGGAAATAGTCGAACGGTCCCGGCGCCGAACCGTCGCCCTTGTAGCGGATGGGCTGGTCGGCAATCACCGTGAAGTCGTCGAACTTGGCTTCGAGTCGGAGGTTGTCGAGAAAATTGACCTTGATTTCCATGCGGGCATTACCACGAAAAAGTAGAAAGCGAACGGGCCGGCATTATCCGGACAAACACGCCCCGGGGATATCCCGACCTGCCCGGCACCGGTCGGGAAGCCTGCGCATGCGCTGGATGGCAATCGACACACGGTCGGACACGGGCAGCCCGCGCCGCCGCCCTTGGGGTAAGATGCGCGGCTTTGCGCCGCCCAGGCGCTCGTCCACGAGGAATCCACCGTGCTCAGACCCCAGGTCATCATCATCGGCGCCGGCGCCGCGGGACTGATGTGCGCCATGAGCGCCGCCGCGCGCGGCCGGCAGGTCCTCTTGATCGATCACGCCAACAAGGCCGGCAAGAAGATCCTCATGTCCGGCGGCGGCCGTTGCAACTTCACCAATATGTACTGCGAGCCGGGCAACTTCCTGTCGCAGAACCCGCACTTCTGCAAGTCCGCCCTGGCGCGCTTCACCCAGTGGGACTTCATCGCCCTGGTGGCCAAGCACGGCGTGCCCTACCACGAGAAGAAGCTCGGCCAGCTGTTCTGCGATAACAAGTCCAGCGACATCCTCGGGCTACTACTGGACGAGTGCGAACAGGTCGGCGTCGACCTGCGCCTGGATACCTCGGTGAGCGAGATCGCCCGCCTCGACGAAGGCGGCTACCAGCTGCAGACCAGCCTCGGAGCCGCCCGCTGCGAATCCCTGGTGATCGCCACCGGCGGCTTGTCCATCCCGACCCTGGGCGCCACCGGCTTCGGCTACCAGGTCGCCCGCCAGTTCGGCCACAACGTGTTGTCGACCCGCGCAGGCCTGGTGCCCTTCACCATCACCGATCCGCAGCTCAAGGCGCTGTGCACCGAGCTGTCCGGCACCTCGGTGGAGGACTGCCGGGTCAGCTGCAACGGCCAGAGCTTCGTCGAGAACATCCTGTTCACCCACCGTGGCCTCAGTGGCCCGGCGATCCTGCAGATCTCCTCGTACTGGCAGCCTGGCGACACCCTCAGCATCGACCTGCTGCCCCGTATCGACCTGCCCGTCTGGCTGGCCCAGCAGCAGCGCGAGCGACCCAACAGCGAGCTGAAGACGCTGCTGGGCGAGCTGTTCACCAAGAAGATGGCCGGCCTGCTGGCCGAGCAGTGGTTCGTCTCCAAGCCGATGAAGCAGTACACGCCGGGCGAGCTGAAGGCCATCGCCGAGCGCCTGGGCGACTGGCAACTGGTGCCCGCCGGCACCGAGGGCTATCGCACGGCGGAAGTCACCCTGGGGGGCGTGGATACCCGCGAGGTGTCGTCCAAGACCCTGGAGTCGCTGAAATCCCCTGGCCTGTACTTCGTCGGCGAAGTGCTCGACGTCACCGGCCACCTGGGCGGCTTCAACTTCCAGTGGGCCTGGGCCTCGGGCTACGCGGCGGCGCAGTTCGTCTAGTCCCGGGTCCGGAGTTCCTGCAGGAACGCGCTTGCTCGCGAACCGCCCGGCACCCCATTCAGGACCCTAGGCCACTGAAGCTGGATGCCGAGTTGCTCTACGCCGGCGCGATGTCCCACGACATAAGCCTGAAGCCGCGCTGCAGCCAGTGCGAGCGCGTCGAAGTGGACGGCGCCGATTACGCGGCACAGCTCCTGCGCAGCTACGGCATCGCCGAGAGCGATGTCGACCACCATCGCGCTGTACACCATGGCCGGTGTCCCGCAGCACATGAAGCCGGACCTTCAATGTCAAGACCGACGTGCTGCGATGAACGATGCGGACCTCGTGCGCGTCGACGTCTGCGAGGTGATCCTGAATTCCGACTGGGCGAGCTAGGACCGGGCGTTCACGGGCGCGCCCAATACACCCGGCTCGCCCAGCAGCCGTGCCAGCCATTGCATGAACACCCGCACCCGCTGCGGCAGGCGGCGGTGGGCATAAAGCAGGGAGATTTCCATGGGAGGCAGCGGCACGTCCCTCAGTATCTGCACCAGCCGCCCCGCCTCCAGGTCATCGAGCACACCATGGATCGGCACCTGGATGATCCCCAGCCCGCCCATTGCCGCGCTTTCGTAGGCCTCGGCATTGTTCACCGACAACGCTCCGCCCATCGGCAGGTAACGTACCTCGTTGTTGTGCAAATACTCGAAGCCCGGCGGCCGCGCGCCCAGCACCGTCACGTAGTGGATCAGTTGGTGTTCGGCGAGGTCTTCCAGCGATTGCGGCGTACCGTGCTCGGCGAGATATGACGGGCTGGCGCAGCTCACCTGCGGAAACTGTCCGAGGGTGCGCGCCACCACCGACGGGTCGTTCACCGCGCCAACCCGCACCACACAATCGAAGCCCTCGCGCACCAGGTCGACGCGTCGGTCCGTGCAGCTCACTTCCAGCTCCAGCGCCGGGTGCCGCGCGAGGAATTCGCCCAGGCGCGGCATCACCAGCTTGCGCGCCATCACCGTCGGCATGTCCACGCGCAGGCGCCCTCCCAGGGATTCATCGTTCTGCTGGAACAGGCTCTGGAGTTCGTCGAGCTGGGCGAGCATGTCCTTGCTGCGCTCATAGAGCACCAGGCCGTCCTGGGTCGCGGTGACGCGGCGCGTGGTGCGTTGCAGCAGCCGCGTGCCGAGCAGCTCCTCCAACGCCTGGATGTGCTCCGAAACCGTGGAACGCGGCAGGCCGAGCTGCTCGCCAGCCTGGGTGAAACTGGCCAGCTCAGTGACGCGCACGAAAGTACGCAGGAGGTCAGGTCGGATCATGGGTGGTCCTCACGGGAGGGGCCGACGGGGCAATTGTTCGGAATATCCGACCATTATTTCCGTTTTCACGCTATTTATCACAACCCGACCGAACAATAAGCTTCTTTTCAACCCCACCCGCCCTCCCTCTCAGGAAAGGAGCTTCGCCATGACCCGCAAGATCGCACTCATCACCGGCGCCAGCCGTGGCCTTGGCCGCAACGCCGCCCTGCACCTCGCCGCCGCCGGCATCGACATCATCGGCACCTACCGCAGCCAGGCCGACGAAGCCCAGGCCGTCGCCGCAGAAATCCAGCAGCACGGCGGCCGCGCGCTGATGCTGCAACTGGACGTGGGCGACAGCAGCGCATTCGCCGCCTTCGCCGAGCAGGTGCGCGCCGCGCTGGGCGAGACTTTCGGTCGCGACAGCTTCGACTTCCTGGTGAACAACGCCGGCATCGGCCTTAACGCCAGCTTCGCCGAGACCAGCGAGGAGATGTTTGACCAGTTGATGAACATCCAGCTCAAGGGCCCGTTCTTCCTGACCCAGAAGCTGCTGCCGCTGATCGCCGACGGTGGACGCATCCTCAACGTATCCAGCGGCCTGACACGCTTCTCGCTGCCTGGCTACGCGGCCTACGCGACCATGAAGGGCGCCATGGAAACCTTGACCAAGTACCAGGCGAAAGAACTGGGCGCGCGCGGCATCGCCGTGAACATCCTGGCCCCCGGCGCCATCGAGACCGATTTCGGCGGCGGCCAGGTGCGCGACAACGCCCAGTTGAACCAGCAGATCGCCGCCAACACCGCTCTGGGCCGTGTCGGCCTGCCGGACGACATAGGCGGCGCCATCACCACCCTGCTCTCCGAGGGCGGCCGCTGGATCAATGGCCAGCGCGTGGAGGCTTCGGGCGGGATGTTCCTCTGAGCCGCAGGACGGCATAACCCGAGCGTACCGGCGGACTCCGACCGCGATTGGCCCGCATCGCACCGGTGACCATCGCGGACGGAGCCCGCCCGTATCGATCCTGTACCTCCGTGCCCCGCAGGAGCGGGCCCGCGAATCCCTCCCCGGCTTCGCGATTGTCGGCGTCCCCGCCCCTGCAACGCCCGACGCCGGGCGTGGCGATTACTTCAGGCGGCGCTCGGCGGCGATCTCCGGCAGGTCGGTGCGGCGCAGGTAGGTGAGCAAGGCCTCGTTGAGGTTCAGGCGATCATGGATGTTCTGTTCGGCGAGGATCTGCAGGCACTCGCGGCTCAGGGTCATCACCGCGCCGTGCTTCTGCGCCCAGACGAATTCGCAGGCCGGGCGAATGCTGTCCTCGGCCACGTCCATGCCGAAAGAATCCTCGCTGAAGCGCACGATGTACTTGCCAGTCTTGAGGTTGAAGCCGACGAACCCGGACAGCCCGTCGGCGGCATTGCAGATATCGCTGGAAGTGATGGCCATGGTAGTGCCCCCTGGATTTTTCCTGTTATGGATTCGCACGCAGGAGGTTCCCGCTTCTGTGAGCGGGTGAACGTCGGATTTTGACAGCCTTGCCGGCGCCTGCTCAGGGGCGGGTTGTCGCACCCGGCGCTGTTGCCTGAGCAACAGTTTGCCAGCAACGTTGGGCCAGACGGAACAGCAGCCGTTGTCCCGGCTAATGACCAAGTGTCTGATCCGCCGGGAATTCCTCCCGTGGCACGGCTTTCGCTCTGTACATCCTGCGGCACCTTCGCCGCAGTGCAGCATCGAGGAGCCGAGCCGTGAGCCAACAAGCGATCCGTTTTGCCTACTGGGTTCCCAACGTCAGTGGCGGCCTGGTGGTCAGCAAGATTGAGCAGCGCACCCACTGGGACATCGACTACAACCGCGAGCTCGCGCGCATTGCCGAGAACGCCGGATTCGACTACGCGCTGACGCAGATCCGCTTCACCGCCGGCTACGGCGCCGAGAACCAGCACGAGTCGGTGGCATTCAGCCATGCCCTGCTGGGCGCCACCGAGAAACTCAAGGTGATCGCCGCCATCCTCCCCGGCCCCTGGACGCCCGCGCTGGCCGCCAAGCAACTGGCCACCATCGACCAGCTCACTGCCGGGCGTATTGCGGTAAACATCGTCAGCGGCTGGTTCAAGGGTGAATTCCAGGCCATCGGCGAGCCCTGGCTGGAACACGACGAACGCTACCGTCGCTCGGAGGAATTCATCCGCGCCCTGAAGGGCATCTGGACCCAGGACAACTTCACTTTCACGGGCGACTTCTACCGCTTCCACGATTACAACCTCAAGCCCAAACCCATCCAGCGTCCGCACCCGGAGATCTTCCAGGGCGGCAGCTCGCGAGCCGCGCGGGACATGGCTTCGCGCGTTTCCGACTGGTACTTCACCAACGGCAACAGCGTGGAAGGCATCAAGGCCCAGGTGGACGACATCCGCGAAAAAGCCGCAGCCAACGGACATTCGGTGAAGATCGGCGTGAACGCTTTCGTCATCGCCCGCGACACCGAGCAAGAGGCCCGCGCGGTGCTCGCCGAGATCATCGACAAGGCCGACCCGGAAGCGGTGAACGCCTTCGGCCACGCGGCGAAACAAGCCGGTGCAGCGTCACCGGAGGGCGAAGGAAACTGGGCGAAATCCACCTTCGAGGACCTGGTGCAGTACAACGACGGCTTCAAGACTAACCTGATCGGCACGCCCCAGCAGATCGCCGAGCGCATCGTCGCGCTCAAGGCAGTGGGTGTGGACCTGGTGCTGGCGGGCTTCCTGCATTTCCAGGAAGAGGTGCGCTACTTCGGTGAAAAGGTACTGCCGCGGGTGCGCGAACTGGAGCAGAAGAAGGCGCGACGGACCGAGGCGGCTTGATCACCGACCGTCCGCGTGCGCGGATAGCCATCGCGGACACAGTCCGCTCCTACGCCGGGCTCACCGATGACGTAGGAGCGGACTCCGTCCGCGATCGTTTCCAGGCCGCATCACGGGCAGGCCTGGGTTCGCGAGCAAGCTCGCTCCTAGTCACCGGAAGCACCGGCGTGCTGTTGTAGGAGCGAGCTTGCTCGCGAACGCCCTCAGGCGCCCTGCGTCAGGTGTTTTGCAATCGCCGTGCGCAGCGGCGGCAGGTTCTGCGCCAGGCGCAGGCCGGCGTTGCGCAGCAGACGAACTGGCGGGCGCGGGTCGGTGTACATGCCGACGATCAGCCGCGTGGCCTGGTACAGCGGCCAGGTCGCCAGGCGGTGAGCCATGGCGTAGCGGCGCAGCGGCCAGGTGCCGCCGATATCGCCGCCCCGGCGATGGGTCGCGAGGATTTCATTGGCCAGCCGGCGCTGGCTCTGCAGGCCGAAGTTGAAGCCGTGGGCGGTGACCGGGTGCATGCCGACGGCGGCATCGCCGATCAGCGCGCTGCGCGGGCCGACGAAACGGTCCGAGTACACCCCCACCAGCGGATAGCTGTGACGCGCGCCGAGCAACTCCATGCCGCCCAGACGACGGTCGAAACGGCGCTCCACCTCGCGGGCGAAGGCCTGCTCGTCCAGCTCCAGCAGCGGCGCCATCTCGCGCTGCGGCAAGGTCAGCACGACGGAAGAGCGGTCGCCATTGATCGGCAGCAACGCCAGGGTCTGCCCGTAGCCGAACCATTCCCAGGCCACGTTGTGGTGCGGTTTCTCATGGGCCATGCGGCAGACCATCATGGTCTTGCCGAAGTCCTCCATGCTCGCGCCGATACCCAGCATGCGGCGGGTCTCGGAGAAGCGGCTGTCGGCAGCGACCAGCAGGCGCGCATGGACGCGGCTGTCGTCGTCCAGGGTCAGCGCCACGCCGTCCTGCCGGACCTGCAGCGAACGCAAGGCGCGGCCGCAGACCAGCGAGACGTCGGCACACTCGTGCACCGCGTCGAAGGCAGCGCGGCGGATCATCTGGTTGGAGACGAAATACCCCAGCTGTTCCGCACCAGCCTGCTCGGCCTCGATGCGCAGGGTGAACAGCGAAGGGCCATTGAGCACCTGGGCATCGCGCAGCGGCGAGACGTCCTCGGGGTCGATCCGCGACCACATGCCCAGCCGCTGCAGTTCGGCGCGGGAGGCGTGGGTCAGCGCGATCTCGCGGCCGTCCTCGGCGGGGTCGGACACCGCGGCCAGCGGCTGACGGTCGATCAGCAGGATCGACAGGCCGTTGCCCGACAGCGAGCGGGCCAGGCAAAGCCCGGCGGGGCCGGCGCCGACGATGGCGATGTCCACGTGCATGGGTGACTCCTTTGGCGAGGGATGGGCGGTCCCGGAGTCTAGGCTGGCCACTGGCCCGTTTCGTTGCCGTGGATCAGTGGCCCACGGCGAATACCTCCAAATAGACGGGCCCGACCCGAGCGAGCTAGATGGACAGCCGCACGCCCCTCTGCGGGTCGATCACCGTCGCGCCCCGGCGCTTGTTCACCACCAGCTCGCCAATCTCGATCAGCCGCGTGCGCGTGACGTTGCGGCTCAGACCGAGCAGGTTGGCGGTATGCACCTGGTTGCAATGGCAGAAGCGATAGGCCGCGCGCAGCAACGCATCTTCCACCCGCGCATGCAGGTTGCCGCCCTGCTCCTCGAACAGCCGCTGGAAGGCCTGCTGGAGAATCTGCTCGGCGCCCAGGGATTCCAGCCTTGGCTCCTCGCTGCGCTCGATGCGCAGGTTGGACAGGTGCAGGTCCTCTGCACGCACCACGCCGTCGCGGCAGATCAGCAGGGTGTGGTGGATGACATTTTCCAGCTCGCGAATGTTCCCCGGCCACGAATAGCTGCGCAGCTTCTGCGCGGCCTCGGCGCTCAGCTGGCTCTGCCCGTAGCCCAGGCGCCGGCTGTACTCGGCAATGAAGTGGCGGGTCAGCGGGAGGATGTCACCGGGCCGCTCGCGCAGCGGCGACAGTTCCAGACTGACCACGTTGAGGCGGTAGTACAGGTCCTCGCGGAAATGCCCGGCGTTGATCGCTTTCTCCAGTTGCACGTTGGTGGCCGCCAGCACCCGTACGTTGATCGGGATGCTCTTGCGCGAGCCCAGGCGCACCACCTCGCGCTCCTGCAATACGCGCAGCAGCTTGACCTGGATGGGCATCGGCAGGTCGCCGATCTCGTCGAGGAACAGCGTGCCGCCATTGGCTTCCTCGAACCAGCCGGCCTTGGCCGCCAGCGCGCCGGTGAAGGCGCCCTTCTCGTGACCGAACAGCTCGGCTTCCACCAGGGATTCGGAGAAGGCCCCGCAGTTCACCGCCACGAAGGGCCCGCCTCGGCGCGCGCTGAGGTTGTGGATGTGCCGCGCCACCAGTTCCTTGCCCGTGCCGGTCTCGCCGATGATCAGCACGCTGGCCTCGCTGGGCGCGACCTGCTGCAGGTGATCGAGCAGCGCCTGGGATTTCGGGTCTTCGAAGACCTGGGCGGTGGCGCGGATGGAGGTGGCCAGCGCGGGAGACTTGGGCAGCGTCAGCAGCCCTTCGGGTGTGGTCGCGTTCATGAGTAGAAAGTCGGTTGCGGCAGTTGCTGGTTCAGCGCCCAGTCGCCCAGTTCGCGAACCTTGTAGTCCACCGGGTCGTGCAGGGTCTGGGTGCGCAGATTGCGCCAGTAGCGGTCGATGCGCAGCGCGGCGTGGGTGGAGCGCGCACCGGTGACTTCGAACAGGCGGTTGCAGATGTCCAGGCCGTTGCGGGTCGCCGCGACCTTGGCGGTGGCGATGGCCACGGCCAGCCGGCCGCGCTCCTCGGCGTCCAGGGCGGCGCCTCTGCTCCAGGCTTCGTCGAGCAATTGGGCGGCGCGGCGCACCAGCAGGCGGGTGCTTTCCAGGCCGACCCAGAACTCGCCGTAATGCCCAAGCACGTAAGGGTCCTCACCCACTGTGGCGGCGTTGGAACGGAACCACGGACGGGCCTCCTTGAGCGTGTACTGCCGCGCCTCTTCGAACGCGCCCTCGGCAATGCCGAGGAATACATGGGTAAAGATCAGTTGGGCAATCAGCGGGCGCAGGCAGGCGAACGGCGTGCTCAGCGGGCCCGGATCGAGCAGCAGCTCGCTCTCCTCCACCCGCACCCGCTCAAAGGTGGCGCTGCCGCTGTCGGTCTGGCGCTGGCCCATGTTGTCCCAGTCGTGGGCGAGGCTGATGCCGCTGCGGGCGGTGGGAATGGCGGCGATCAGCAGCTTGCCGCCCTCGCCGTCCAGCGCCGAGGCAATGAGCATCTGCGAATCCAGCGCGCCGGAGCAGAAGCTCTTGCGCCCGGAGAATTCCCGCCAGCCGGCGAAGTTACGCGACACGGTGCGGGTGTCCAGCGGGTTCAGGGCGTTGCCCCAGAACCATTGGTTGCGCGCGGTCAGTTCGTACCACGGCTGCCACTGCTCGGGGCGGGAGAACAGCCGCACGGTGGCCAGCATCAGGTGCTGGAAGCCGAACACGTGGGCGATGGAGCTATCGACCACGGCAAACTGGCGCACGACGTCCAGCGTTGTGCTCCAGTCGGCGCCCAGGCCACCGTACTCGGTGGGGATGATCAGCGACAGCAGGCCGCTCTGGCGCAGCGCATCGCGCTCGGCCTTCGGCGTGCCGCCACGGATGTCGCGCTCGGCGGCGGTTTCGGCGAAACCGGCGGCCAGGCGTTGGGCTATTTGCCCGGGTGTCTGTACGTCGAGCCGCGTATTGGCGTTCACGCTCGCTTCCTCTTCTATCGATTCGGGATGTGCCAGGCCCCTGCCCGGCACACCAGGAGAACTCAGCCGGCCTTGCGCCCAGGCAGCACATCGTTGGCGATCATCTCGCCGAAGGGCCCGGTGAGGTTGGTCACGCCGCGGCCGGCGAGGCTCGCATAGGGCTCGGGCAGCAGCGGGAAGACCAGTTCGGCGAAACGGTAGGCCTCTTCCAGGTGCGGGTAGCCGGAGAAGATGAAGCTGTCGATCCCTAGGTCCGCATACTCCTTGATGCGCTCGGCGACCTGCTGCGGGTCGCCCACCAGCGCGGTACCGGCGCCGCCACGCACCAGGCCGACGCCGGCCCAGAGGTTGGGGTAGATCTCCAGCTGGTCACGGCGGCCGCCGTGCAGCGCGGCCATGCGCCGCTGGCCTTCGGAGTCGAAGCGGGCGAAGGATTTCTGCGCGTTGGCGATGGTCTCGTCGGAGATGTTGCCGATCAGCTTGTCGGCGGCCTGCCAGGCCTCCTCGGCGGTCTCGCGGACGATCACGTGCAGGCGAATGCCGAACTTGACGGTGCGCCCCTGCTTCGCGGCTTTCTCGCGCACATCGGCAAGCTTCTGCGCGACCGCTTGCGGCGGCTCGCCCCAGGTCAGGTAGACGTCCACCTGCTCGGCGGCCAGGTCGTGGGCCTCGGCGGAGGAGCCGCCGAAGTACAGCGGCGGATACGGCTTCTGGATCGGCGGATAGAGCGCCTTGGCGTTCTCCACCTGCAGGTGCTTGCCCTTGAAGTCCACGGATTCGCCCTGCAGCACGCGGCGCCAGATACGCAGGAATTCATCGGTGACTTCATAGCGCTCGGCGTGGCTGAGGTGGATGCCGTCGCCACGGTTTTCATCCGGGTCGCCGCCGGTGACCACGTTGATCAGCAGGCGGCCGCCGGACAGCCGGTCCAGGGTCGCGGCCATGCGCGCGGACACGGTGGGCGAGATGATCCCCGGACGGATCGCCACCAGGTAACGCAGGCGCTCGGTGAGCGGCGCCAGGGCCGAGGCGACCACCCAGGAATCCTCGCAGGAGCGGCCGGTGGGAATCAGCACGCCGTAATAGCCGAGGGAATCGGCGGCCTGGGCGATCTGTTTGAGATACGGCAGCGACACCGGGCGCGCACCCTCGCTGGTGCCGAGGAAGTGGCCGTCGCCGTGGGTGGGCAGGAACCAGAACACGTTCATCGCGGGCTCCTCAGGCAGTCTTGCGCAGTTGCGGGCGGGCGAACAGCGGCGCGGCGCGCTCGGCGGCCAGCTGGATGCGCGCGCGCAGGGTGTCGCTGATGATCTGGTAGTTGGCGAAGTCCCCTTCGCTGGCGTACACGCCGATGGGTAGCGTGATCGACTGGAAGAAGCTGAACAGCGGGCGCAGCTGGTGGTCGAGGACAAGGGCGTGACGCTCGCTGCCGCCGGTGGCGGCGAGCAGCACCGGGGTGTCGATCAGGGCGTTCATGTCCACCAGGTCGAACAGGTGCTTGAGCAGGCCCGGATAGGAGCCACGGTAGACCGGAGAGGCGACTACCAGCAGATCGGCGGTCTCGATCTCGCGTAGCGTGGCTTCCAGCTCGGCGGAGAGCTCCTGGCGGGACAATGCGGCACCCAGCGGGCGGGCGATGTCGGCCAGTTCGATGAGCCGGGTGTCTACCGGCAAGCGTTCGCCGAGGGCGTCCAGCACGGCCTGGGTGAGCACCAGGGTGCGCGAGGGACGATAGGTGCCGCCGGAGACGGCGACCACTTTGATGGGGCTGGTCATGGGTTTTCCCTGTTGACTGTTGCGCTAGGTACAGAAGCCTTGAGCAAGGGCCGTACCAACAGGGAAATGTATGATTTTCGGGCACTTCAGCCCGTTCTGGCGGATGTTCCGTGTCACCCAGGCAACAGCGCTGCTGATCGACTGTTGCCTGGGAAACACTTCGCCATCAGTGCACGACCAACTCGCGCAAGCCGTGGGAGATATCCAACCCTTCGAGCTCGGCCACGTATTCGTCCGTGGTGAGCAGGCCGACACAGGGCGTCGCTCCGCGCTGACGCAGTTGCCCGGCGGCGAGCTTGCGCGCCAGCGCCACCGCCGCCATGCAGGGAATGTTCGGGCCGTGGTCTTGCTGCGCCAGCATCTCCCAGCACAATCCCAGCGGCTTGCCGTCGCCATCGACGCCCTGCAGGTGGACGAACATGCCGCTGAGCCCGTCGCCCAAGGGCTCCATCGCCACGGCCAGGCGGTGCAGGCCGGCGCCCAGGCGTGCCGCATTCTTCACCAGGCCGGCGCGCACCAGCCAGGAAAGGCCCCAGGTGCCGAACTGGGTGAGGCTCAGGCCAAGGCCCGCGGAGAAGCGCACGTCCTGCACGCCGGGATAACGCTGTGGGAAGAGGTCGAGGTCCGGCACGTCGCAGTGGGCCAGCCAGCGCGCGCCCAGCGGCGCGGGAAAACAATGGCGATTGAGCCCCTGCCAACCGTGGACGTCCTGCCAGCGGCCCTGGCGCCATTGCCGCAGCGGCTTGCCGCAGTAGCCCAGCACCGCGGATACCGTGGCCTGCCCGGGAATCTTGGCCGACGAGCTGATGCCATGGTGGATGCTGTCCAGGCGCTGGAAACGTGGCAGCAGGTCGTCGATCACCGAGGCGGCCAGGGCGGGCACCGAACTGGCGCCACTGCACACCAGCACCCCGGCGCTGCGCGCGGCACGGTCGAGTTCGTGGATGCCGCAGACGAACTGGCGGGCATCGGCCAGGTCGACGTAATGCGCGCGGGCGCCGATGGCGGCGCGGGCGACGCGGTAGTCCTGGCCCTGGAACGGTCCGGCAGTGGAAATCACCAGGTCGACCTTCAGTTCGTTGAGGCGACCGGCCAGCGTCGGCTGGTTCATGTCCAGGCACACCGCCTCGCCGCCTACCTGCACCGCCAGTTCAGTGGCGCGGCGCTGGTCGCGCCCCCCCACCAGCACGCGGATGCCTCCGATGCCGCTCAGGCGGCGCACGATCAGGCTGCCGAAGTTGCCGTAACCGCCCAACACCAGCACGCGAAATGTCCGTTCCATTCCCACTGAACCTGTTACTCCCTGACTGCTGGCGGCGCCAGCTCCTTCAACCCGGCTTTGCACCGCCGTGGCGGGGCAGATTGTCCTCCAGCGGCCACCAACTGGCGCGGGAGTCGACGTAGTAATGTGCTTCGAGCTTTGTCCGCACCGGCTCGTCGAGGGTTCCCGCACGCACCCGCAAAGTTTTCGGCAGCGCATCGCGGGCGCTGTAGATTGGCGAGCCACAGAGGCGGCAGAACACCCGTAGTTTTTCCGGCGTCGCACGATACCCGGCCAGTTCCGACTCGCCGCTGAGCAGGCGGAACGCCGCGCGGTCCACCGGGAGGTTGGTGGCGAATGGCCCGCCCTGCGCCTTGCGGCACTGGCTGCAATGGCAGACCTGGATGGGTGCCAGCTCGCCGCTGATTTCGTAGCGCACCGCACCGCACAGACAACCGCCCCTATGCATGACTCGCTCTCCCGCCCATATTCACGAAGCGAGGAAGTCTAGATCAGCCTCGCCGGCATGCACCACCGTGCGCAGGAGCCACTGTCTTTTCCCTGGGGAAATCCGTTCCACACTCTCCCTCCCCCAGCCCTGTCCCAACGGCAGAGTGAGCCGAGCGTGCCAGCCCCGTAGGGCACAACCCTCTCGTCAGGCTTCACTTTCCCACCCCAGCGGATAGAGCAGTTCTTCCTTGTAGCCGGCCCACACCCGCACCGCGGCGGGGAGGCTCGCGTCCAGCTCGGCGTCACCGCTGTCCACCAGCAGCGGCCGGCCTTCGAGGGTGGCAAGCTTGCGCTTGGTGGCGATCACCCGCAGCCGCTCGATACCGACGGCGCGCAGCACCCGCGGGCTGATCTGCTGGTTGCCGCGCCCCAGGATGTGCCCCTGCCCACCGATGGCCGTCACCAGCACAAAGGCCGGGTGGCCGTCCACCAGTTCGAACAGCTGCGCCTCGGTCACATCGCGGGCGATTACCTGACCGTTCTCGATCACGTCGACGCCCAGCAGCGTGGTCTCCAGGTGCAGGTCGGTGGCCAGCCCGTGCAGCGTCGAGCCGGGACCGAAGACGTAGCGCACGTCGTCCTCCCAGCTGTCCTCCAGCCAGGCGGCGAGGTCGGCCAGCACCAGCTCCTCGGTCTCCATGCCGGCCTGCTTCACGTGCTGCATGAAGTGGCCTTCCTCGGGCACCGTCAGCTCGGCATACCAGCGCGCGGCGACGCGCCCCTCGCGCAGCGCGGCCTCGTCGAGGTCGCGCACTTCGCCCTGGGTCAGGCGCACCAGCCCGCCATCCACGAGGCGCCGCGCCAGTTCCCCGGCGGCGCGCGGGCTGATGGCGTAGACCCCGGAATGGATCTTCACCCCGGCGGGAATGCCCAGCACCGGCTGGCCTTCGCGGGCGACCTCGGCCACGTCGCGTGCGGTGCCGTCGCCGCCGGCGAAGAGGATCAGCGCCACACCGGCCTCCTGCAGCGCCTGCACGGCGTGACGGGTATCAGCCGCGCTGCTCTGCGCCTGCTCCAGGGCCCCCACCAGGCGATGGGCAAAGCCCATGTCCGCCAGCAGGTCGGCGCCCATCGGGCCGGGGAAGGTGAGGAACTGCAGGCGCTCGCGCACCGGCAGCAGGTGCTCCAGGGCTACACGCGTGCGCTCTGCCGCCCTTCGTTCGGCGCCTCGCGCCAGAGCCAGCTCGACGACGCCGTCACTGCCCTTGAGCGCGGTCGGGCCGCCGATACCGGCCAGCGGATTGATGATCAGCCCTATGCGAATCCTGTCCATACTCAACCTCGAGGGAAACTTCTTCGAACTACCGGCGCAAGGCCGGGTCGGACCAGGGAAACGGCAACTCCACGAACTATAACGACAAGCAGGTGACCGGGGACCTCGTGATTGGCACGCAATCTGCGAGGCAACCCGTCGTCTGTCTTCGGTGACGATTCTCCGGCGCTGCCCTGGGCAGCCTCTGTCACCGGGCTTTCATCTGATCTGCCTAGACTGCAATGCACCTGATGTAGAGGAGATTGGCCATGAGCCTGCAAACCCAACGTGAAACCACTCCCCGTCCCACCCCGCGTCATCCGCAGCAGCCGGTTGGCGGTTCGATCATTGATGCCCAGGGCCGCGAAGTGCCCATCACCGAAGACATGATCCAGCGCGCCTGCCAGGAGCTGGACAAGACCTGCGAGCCACCGCGCCGCTGACCAGGCGCGTCTGCCCTATTCCCCGACCCGGTTGGCGCCCAGCGCGGTCAGCAGGCTTTCCAGGCGCGGCGAATCGCCCTGGATGTCCACCCACAACCCGGTGATCTCCCGGCGCGGCGGGTAGTGCTTGCGCAGCGCGTCGAAGGCCGCCCGCCGAGTCTGGGTGTCCCCCTGCAGGCTGCGGCGGAAATTGGCGTCATCGCTGCGCGGGTCGTACACCGCGCGGCAGAGCATCGCCAGCGCCCAGTCCGGGTCGCATTCTTCCTTCAGGCTCAGTTCGGCCAGCCATTGCGCGGGCAACAGGTCGTCGAGGACGACGGCCGGCTCGCAGCGCTGCCAGGCGCAGAATGCCTCGTAGATCTGCGCGGTGCCGCGCAGCTTGCCGTCCAGGCTGTAGCCGGCGATGTGCGGAGTGGCGATGCGGCAGTGTTGGGCCAGCTGCACGTTCACTTCCGGCTCGCCCTCCCAGACGTCCAGCGCCACGTCGATATCGGCGCCGGACTCCAGGTGAATGCGCAGCGCCGTATTGTCGATCACCCCACCCCGGCTGGCGTTGATCAGCCAGGTGCCGGGGCGCAGCGTCGTTAGGCGAGCGGCGTCGATCAGGTGGCGCGTCGGGTTTTCCCCGTCGCGGGTCAGCGGCGTGTGCAGGCTGATCACGTCGCACTCGCGCAGCACCTCCTCCAGACTGTGGAAGTCGCCACCTTCGGCGGCGGCGCGCGGCGGGTCGCAGACACGCACATCCCAGCCCAGCCCGCGCAGCACATCCACCAGGCGCCCCCCCACCTGCCCCGCGCCGATCACGCCATAGCGGCGTTCGGCAAGCCTGGCGCCATGCACTTCGGCCAGGGCCAGCAGGCTGCCCAGCACCCAGTCCACCACGCCGCGGGCATTGCAGCCCGGCGCGCTGGACCAGGCGATGCCGGCCTCGGCGAAGTAATCGAGGTCCAGGTGATCAGTGCCGATGGTGCAGGTGCCGACGAACTTCACCTGGCTACCCTCGAGCAGCTCGCGGCTGACATCGGTCACCGAGCGAACCAGCAGGACTTCGGCGTCGCCCAGGGCGGCACGATCGATGCCGCGCCCGGGCAGGCGACGGATGTCGCCATGGGCCCCGAAGAAGGCTTCGACCAGGGGAATATTTTCATCGGCAAGGATACGCATGGGCTGACTCCAGAAATCGGCACCGGGTACTTTACCAGTGAGACGGGCGACGGAGGCACTCGCACCCATCTATAGGTACGGCCTGTGGGTGCGATCGCGAGCGCGGCCTGAACCTGCAATTGAGCTGCTGCGCTTCGGGCAACCATCACCCTAGCGCTCTCCCAGAGGGAGAGGGGACGAACGGCGCAGGATGAAGCCATGGCGTCAGTCGGCACTATCTTCCCCCTCTCCCTCCGGGAAAGGATTGGGGTGGGGGCATGCACCGGCACGGCCCCGCAGAAGAACTTTCGGCTGTACCGACAACGGTAAGCGCGAAGCACGAAGGGTCAATGCCACGCTTTGCTGACCACCCGGACAACCCGTAAACTGGCCGGCTTCCTGTCCATTTCTCTGCCAAGGAAAGCCGTGACCAGCCTCACCCAGCCCGTCTCCCGCGGACGGCGCACCGCCACCGAACTCAAGGAACTGCTGACCCTCGCAGCGCCCATCATGATCGCCCAGCTGGCGACCACCGCCATGGGCTTCGTCGACGCGGTGATGGCTGGCAGCGTGGGGCCGCGCGACCTGGCCGCGGTGGCGCTGGGCAATTCGATCTGGATTCCGGTCTTCCTGCTGATGACCGGCACCCTGCTCGCCACCACCGCCAAGGTGGCCCAGCGCTACGGCGCGGGCGACCAGGCCGGCACCGGCCCGCTGGTGCGCCAGGCGCTGTGGCTGGCACTGCTGGTCGGCCCGCTGGCAGGGGCGACGCTGTGGTTGCTGTCCGAACCGGTCCTGCGGGCGATGAAGGTCGAGCAAGCGCTGATCGAGCCGAGCTGCTTCTACCTGCGCGGCATCGCCTGCGGCCTGCCGGCGGTGGCGCTGTACCACGTGCTGCGCTGCTTCAGCGACGGCCTGGGGCGCACCCGGCCGAGCATGGTGCTGGGCATCTGCGGGCTGATGCTGAACATCCCGATCAACTACGTACTGATCTACGGCCATCTTGGCTTCCCGGCCCTGGGCGGCCCCGGCTGCGGCTGGGCCACCGGCTCGGTGATGTGGTTCATGCTGCTGGGCATGCTGGTGTGGGTGAACGGGGCCAAGGTATACAAGCCGAGCCAACTGTTCAGCCATTGGGAACTGCCGCGGCCCAAGGTAATCGGCAGCCTGGTGGCGGTCGGCCTGCCGATCGGCATCGCGGTGTTCGCCGAGTCCAGCATCTTCTCGGTGATCGCCCTGCTGATCGGCGAACTCGGCGAAAAGGTCGTGGCGGGCCACCAGGTGGCACTGAACTTCAGTGCGCTGGTGTTCATGATTCCCTACTCGCTGGCCATGGCCGTGACCGTACGCGTGGGGCAGTCCCTGGGCGCCGGCGCACCGCGCGATGCACGCTTCGCTGCGGGTGTGGGCATGGGAGCGGCGCTGGCGTACGCCTGCGTTTCCGCCAGCGGTATGCTGCTGATGCGTGAGCACATCGCGGGGCTCTACACCCAGGACCCTGAGGTCCTGGCGCTGGCCGCCACTCTGCTGGTGTTCTCGGCGCTGTTCCAGTTCTCCGACGCCGTGCAGGTCACCGCCGCCGGTGCACTGCGCGGCTACCAGGACACCCGCGCGACCATGATCATGACCCTGTTCGCCTACTGGGGCATCGGCCTGCCGGTGGGCTACAGCCTGGGCCTCGCCCACTGGCTGCAGGAACCCACCGGCCCGCGCGGCCTGTGGGAGGGCCTGATCGTCGGCCTGACCTGCGCGGCGGTGATGCTGTGCATCCGCCTGTCACGCAGCGCCAGGCGGCAGATCGTGCTCAACGAGCGGCGAACTGCCGGTTGAACACCCATCACGCGAAAAGCCGCCCGAAGGCGGCCTTTTCATCTGCTATCGCGACACTCAGTCAGCCACCAGCGCAGGTCTCGGCCGGCTGCTCAGCGTCGTGCCCACCGAGGCGACGATGATGGCGCCGATGGCGATCCACTGGTGCGAGGTCAGTTGTTCGCCCAGGAAGAACAACCCGGATAACGCCCCGAACGCCGGCTCGATGCTCATCAGCGTGCCAAACGTACGCGCAGGGAGGCGGGTCAGCGCAATCATCTCCAGGGTATAGGGCAAAGCGCTGGAGAGGACCGCCACCCCCAGGAGCGCGGGGAACAGGCTGAGATCCAGCAGCGCCGTGCCGCTGTGGGCGAAGCCGATGGGCGCCATGCAGACGGCGGCGATGGTGATGCCCAGCGCCGCGCCCTGCGCGCCCAGGTCACTGCCGGCGCGCTGGCCGAAGATGATGTACAGCCCCCAGCACACGCCCGCCCCCAGCGCCAGCGCGGCACCCTTGGGATCGATACCGGCACCGAAGTCGGCAATCGGCAGCAACAGCCCCAGGCCCACCACGGCCAGGGCGATCCAGAGGAAGTCCAGCGGCTTGCGCGAGTAGAACAGCGCCACCGCCAGCGGCCCGGTGAACTCCAGCGCTACGGCGACGCCCAGCGGAATGCTCTGCAGCGCCATATAGAACATCAGGTTCATCAGGCCCAGGTTGAGGCCGTAGATGAACAGCGGCTTGAGCGGTTTGCCGCGCAACGAAGTGCGCCACGGACGCAGGATCGCCAACAGGATGATCGCGGCGAAGATAAGTCGCATGGAGGTGACCCCCTCCGCGCCGAGGACCGGGAACAGGCTTTTGGCCACGGAGGCGCCGGTCTGGATCGAAGCCATCGAGACGATCAGGATGGCGATGGGGAAGACAGTAGAAAGAAGGCGGGAGCGAGGCATGATGCGGACCTGATCAGGCGTTGCAACGATGGGGAAATCTTGATTGACTGTTATGCGCAACATAATGCGCAAAAAGGCCAGAATGAGCAATATACTGCCCACATCTTCCGACCGCCCCAGCGTGCTGGTGCACGTTGCCGATAACGTGAAGACCCACCGCCGCGACGCCGGCCTCAGCCAGGATGCCCTGGCGAAGGCCTCGGGCGTCAGCCGGCGGATGCTGGTTGGCATCGAAGGCGGCGACACCAACGTCAGCCTCGCCACCCTTGACCGTATCGCCGCGGCCTTGAAAGTCACCTTTGCCGACCTGGTGCGGCCGCCATCCACCGGCGGCCTGACCCGCGTCGACGCCGTCGCCTGGGGCGGCAAGCAGCCCGACAGCCGGGGCACCCTCCTCGCCAGCACCCCTGCTTCGCGCCAGGCCGAACTCTGGCACTGGACCCTGGCCCCCGGCGACACCTACAACGCAGAACCGGATGCCGAGGGATGGTACGACATGGCCTATGTCATCGAAGGACGGCTGACCATCGTATTGGCCGAAGAGACGGTGCAAGTCGAGGCCGGGGGATTCCATGTGTTCAAGAGCAACCAGCCGTTTTCCTATCAGAACCATGGGGATGTGTTGCTGCGGTTTGTGCGGAACGTGGTGAATTGAATTTCGCTGACAGGCCGCCCCCGCAGAACGGCGAGCCAATCGCGAACGAAGCCCGCTCCTGGGTCAGGGGAAGCAGCGGCGTTGATCTGCAGGAGTGCGCGTGCTCGCGAACGATCTGGAAGAATGCTGAACCACCCTCTCTCCAACCCTCTCCCCCGCCCTCTCCCTGAAGGGAGAGGGAGCTATTCGTGCTCGCTTTAGCTTTGGCTTTGGCTTTGAAGACTTCCAGAGCAATGTCCGCGCGCCGAATGCCCCGTTCAGGAGGCCTCGTTGAAGCGCAGTTTCAGGGGTTGAGCGACAGGGATGTCGCGACAGCGGCGATGGGCCAGGGATGGCCCTTCGCCGCGTGCCCCTGAAACTCCGCTTCAACGAGGGAATTTTTCGCCCAAGCGAAAAACCGGATGTCCGAGGCAAGACCTTTGGTTACTTTGGGGCGTTTGCCAAAGTAACTCGCCCGAGGGGGCGAAACCGAAGACATCAGCCCGCTCCAAAGCGACGCAGAAACACCCGACCCCAACACAAGAAAGGCCCGCACTAAGCGGGCCTTTTCATTCATATCGAGCGTCAGCTGCTTTGCGGCATCTCCCCCCGCGCCAGGCGCGCATTGATATCGGCGATCACAGCCGGCAGATCGACAATGGTGTCGATCAGGTAATGCGGCCGCGAGCCCTCGAACATCTGCCCGATGCGGCGGCGCTCCTGCTCCAGCTTGTCCGCCGGCAGCGCCTTGTACTGCTCGTAGGTCAGGCCCAGCGCGTTGCCCGAGCAGGTCAGCGCCACGGTCCACATGCCGGCGCTGCGGCCCTCAAGTATGCCCGGCCAGGTGTCGTCGACCTTCACGCAGGCCGCTACGTCGTTGATGCCCAGGGCAATCACGTTGGCCAGCGCCTGCGCCGGGTGCGGGCGGCCGTTGGGCACTTCATCGGTGGCGACCACGTGGTCAGCGACGTAGCCGTTGGTCTTCGCCAGGGCGACGACCTTTTCCATCACCACAGCCGGATAACCGGAGCAGGAACCGACCTTCAGCCCGCCTTGGCGCACGGCAGCGATGGCGTCCAGCGCGCCGGGAATCAGCGCCGAATGCTCGGCGATCTTCTCGATCTGCAGCGGCATGAAGCGCTCGTAGATGGCGGTGACGTCATCGTCGCTCGGCACGCGGCCGAACCTGGCCTTGTAGCGCTCGGCGATGGCCGGGATATCGCACAGGGTGCGGATGTGGTCCCACTTGCCCATGCCCATCGGGCCACGGGCTTCTTCCAGGCTGACCTGCACGCCGAACTCGGCGAAGGCTTCGACGAAGATCTGGGTCGGCGCGAAGGAGCCGAAGTCGACCACGGTGCCGGCCCAGTCGAGGATGACGGCTTGCAGTTGCTGGGGTTGCTGGTAATTCATGGCGTTCAATCCTGTGAGAATTCGGGCGGGCGTCAGATTTCGAAGACTTCCATTTCCTTCAGCGTCTCGGCGATGGCCGCTACGGCGGCGCGCATGCCGCTGGCGTCGACCTGGCCGATGCAACCGACGCGGAAGGTTTCCACCTGGGTCAGCTTGCCCGGGTAGAGGATGAAGCCCTTCTCGCGCACCCGGTTGTAGAACTCGGAAAAGCTGTAACGGGCGTCGCGCGGGGCATGGAAGGTGACGATGATCGGCGCCTGGATCTCGGCCGGCAGGAAGCTGCGGAACCCGAGCTCGGCCATCTCCGCCAGCAGAGTCTGGCAATTGTTTGCGTAACGCTGATGACGGGCGGCGAGACCGCCCTCCTCCTCGTACTGGCTCAGCGCTTCGTGCAGCGCGGCCACCACGTGGGTTGGCGGGGTGAAGCGCCACTGGCCGGTCTTGGCCATGTAGGCGTGCTGGTCCTGCAGGTCCATGGACAGCGAGTGGCAGTTGCCGGCACTGGCATTCAGGGCGGTGCTGCGGGCGAAGACGAAGCCCATGCCCGGCACACCTTCCAGGCATTTGCCGGACGCGGCGATCAGCGCATCGAAGGGAATCTGCCGGGCGTCGATGTCCAGCGCGCCGAAGGAGCTCATGGCATCGATGATCAGCCGCTTGCCGTGGGACTCGATGACCTTGGCGATGTCCTGCAACGGGTTGAGGATGCCGGTGCTGGTCTCGCAGTGGATCAGTGCGACGTGGGTGACGCTGGGGTCCGCGCTGAGCAGACGGTCGACGTCGGCGGCAGTGGTCGGCACGTCTTCTTCGGTTTCGAAGGTGCTGAACTCGCGGCCGATCACCTGGCAGATCTTCGCCAGGCGCTTGCCGTAGGCGCCGTTGATCAGCACCAGCACCTTGCCGTCGCGCGGCACCAGGGTCCCAACGGCGGCCTCCACGGAGAAGGTGCCGCTGCCCTGCAGGGGCACGCAGGTGTGGGTCGCCTCGCCGTGGATGATCGCCAGCAGGCGCTTGCAGACATCTGCCGTCAGGTCGTTGAAGTCGCGGTCCCACGATCCCCAGTCGACCATCATGGCGCGGCGGGTGCGGGGGGACGTGGTCAGCGGACCGGGAGTCAGCAGGATGGGGGCTCGCTCGGCAGTGCTCATGCTCGATTCCTCTGTGTTGGGAACGTCGTCAGGGCTGAATTCGGTTGGGCCGGGCGGGTTCGCGGCGGCCTGGGCATAACTTGCCGGCCGGGTAGATATCGTTCAAATTGTTTATCACGATGCACCACATAAGCCGGACATATACCTCATGAATCTCTTCCAGCTCCGCGCCTTCGACGCCGTCGCCCGCGAACGCAGCTTCACCCGCGCCGCCGAGCGCCTGTTCATCAGCCAGCCGGCAGTGACAGGGCACGTCAAGGCGCTGGAGGAGCACTACCAGGTCAATCTGTTCCGCCGCACCGCGCGGGGTGTTGAGCTGACAGAAGATGGCGTACGGCTGTCGGCGATCAGTCGCACGCTGTTCGCCCTGGAAGAGGAAGCCGAGGCCATGCTCGACGCCAGCCGCGAACTGGTGACCGGACGCATCGAGGTCGCTGCCGACGGGCCGCACCTGGTGATGCCGATGCTCGCCCGGCTGCGCGCAAGCTACCCCGGCATCACCGTCAACCTGCGCCTGGGCAACGCGCAGGAAACTCTCGCGGCGCTGATGGACGAACATGTCGATATCGCCGTACTGACGGAAATCGAACCGCGTCCCGGGCTGTTCCTGCGTGAACTGGTGGAATCGCGCATCTGCGCCCTGGTCCCTGCCAGTCATGCCTGGAGCGAGCGCGACGGCGAGCTGCCGCTGGGTGAGCTGGACCAGCAGATCATGGTGCTGCGCGAGCCCGACTCCATCACCCGGCGCACCTTCGATGCGGCCTGCTCGGCGGCGTCGGTGGAGCCACGCGTGCTGCTGGAGCTTGACAGCCGCGAGGCGGTGACCGAGGCGGTGGCGGCGGAACTGGGGATCGGCATCGTGTCGTCGCTGGAGATCAGCCCGGACCCGCGCGTGAAGGCGATCCCGCTGGGTGGGGACGGCCTGCTCAACCGCCATGCCATCGGCTGTCTGGAACGGCGCCGGGGACTGCGGGTGGTGAGCGCGTTTCTGGAGTTGGCGGAGGGTTGAACCTGGTAAGCCAACACCTCTTCCGGCTAACGCCAGCGCAGCCGCGCCTGCCGAACGGTCCCCTCTCCCGCTTGCGGGGGAGGGTTAGGGAGGGGGAAAGGAGTCAAGCACTCTAGAGGAGCTGCGGGGAAGCATCGGCCCCTCTCCTCAGCCCTCTCCCTGAAGGGAGAGGGGGTATCCGTGCAGCTTGATGCCGCGAATAGGTCGTTGAGCATACCTTCCCCTCAGACAGGCAAATCTTCCTTCACCAGATCAAGAAAGGTCGCCACGATCCGCCGGGTGCTCTGCTCGCGCAGGCACACCAGGGTCTCGCTCATCCGCCACTGGCAATCGAGGATCGGCAGCGCATGCACGCGGGCATCCGCGCCCAGTTCGGCGGCGGACACCACGCCGACGCCAATCCCCACCGCCACCGCTTCCAGCGAGGCCTCGCGACCTTCCACTTCGATCGCCGGGCGGATGCGCAGGCCGGCGCGGGCCATTTCCACTTCCAGCATCTGCCGGGTCACCGAGCCCTGCTCGCGCACGACCAGCGGCGTGTCGTCGAGGTCAGCCAGTTCGATGGACTCGCGCCCGGCCCAGGGATGGCTGCGGCCCACGAAAGCGACTATGGGGTCACTGCGCAGGGTGAAGGTCAGCAAGCGCTCGTCCTGCACCTCGCGCCCCAGCAGCGCCAGGTCCGCCTGGTAATCGAACAGCCGCTGCAGCGACTCATCGGTGTTGCCCGTCTCCAGCTTCACCCGGATGCCCGGATGGCGCTGGCAGAAGCGCGCGATCTGCGGCAGCACATGCACCGGCGCATCCACCGCCAGGGTCAGGCTGCCGGTCTGCAGCGCGCTGGACTCCTGCAGCAGCTCCTGCGCTTCGGCCTCGATCACGAACAAGCGCTGGGTCACCGCCAACAGGCGCTCACCCAGTTCGGTCAGACGCACCGAACGCTTGTTGCGGTGGAACAGCAGCACGCCGTAGCGCTCTTCCAGCTTGCGCACCTGGTCGGAAATCGCCGGCTGGGTGAGGAACAGTCGTTCGGCAGCGCGGGTAAAGCTGCCGTGCACGGCAACGGCATGGAAGGCCTTGAGCTGAGCGTGGGAAACGGACATGGGCGGGTCTCTGCAGGGAGGTTCTGACCGTCTTTCCAGCGGCAGACGGAAAGCGACTACGAGGTCATTCGCGCAGAACACTAGCGTCATGGCGCACTGTCATACAAGCTCGGCTTATTTTTGAAATCTGATAAATCGATTTCAGTTATTTATTCGAAATTGTTTCCATCCCTCCACCGCCGCCGAACCTGATGGGTTCAGCAAGCGGTACAGAACAGCTGCAGCGCTTCTGACCCGCACCGCGAAGACGGTGCGACGTGCTTCGAAAACAAAAATAAAAAAGGCGTTACCCACTGACTGCCGGCACAGCACAACAACAAAGAGGTCAGATCATGCTCAACCCTCACGGCACCGCTTCGCCGCGCGCTTCCCTGGCGCGCTGGAAATGGCAGATCTTCGCCATCACCTGGCTGGCCTATGCAGCCTTCTATTTCACCCGTAAAGCCTTCTCGGTGGCCAAGCTCGGCATCGCCGAAGACCCCAGCTTCCATCTCGACAAGATCGCGATGGCCAACCTCGACGCCATCTACCTCACCGCCTACGCGGTGGGCCAGTTCACCTGGGGCGTTTTCGCCGACCGCTATGGCCCGCGCGTCGTGGTGTTCGGCGGCCTGCTGATCTCCGCCTCCGCCGCGCTGGTGATGGGCAGCTTCGCCACGCTGCCGGTCTTCGCCACCTGCATGGTGGTGCAAGGGCTGGCGCAATCCACCGGCTGGTCAGGACTTTGCAAGAACATCGGCAGTTTCTTCGCCACCCATGAGCGCGGGCGCGTGCTCGGGCTGTGGAGCACCTGCTATGCCTTCGGCGGGCTGGTCGCCTCGCCTTTCGCAGGCTGGTGGGCCTATGAAGTATTCGGCACCTGGCACGCGGCCTTCTACTCCACCGCCGCCGTGGTCGGAGCAGTGGCCATCCTGTTCCTCCTGCTGCAACGCAATCGCCCGCAGGATGTCGGCCTGCCGCCGGTGGAAGCCGACGTGCAGCAGCCCGAGGCGGTGAACTACGCCGGCTTCAAGCACGAGGGCGAGAACGGCAAATCCCTGCGCATCCTTGGCAAGGTGCTGCGCAATCGCACCGTGCTGACCCTGGGCCTGGCCTATTTCCTGCTCAAGCCGGCGCGCTACGCAATCCTGCTGTGGGGCCCGGTGATCGTCTACGAGCGCATGCCGGGGCTGGGCAAGGTGGGCGCGGCGATCCTGCCGTCGGCCTTCGAGGTCGCCGGGCTGCTCGGACCGATCCTGATCGGCTACGCCTCCGACCGCATATTCGGCGCACGGCGCATGCCAGCCTGCGTGATAAGCCTGCTCGCCCTCACCGCTTGCCTCGCCCTGTTCGTCCCCGCCATGCAGACCGGCAGCAGTCTGGTCGTGCTGGCCCTGCTGTTCATGATGGGCCTGACCCTGTACGGGCCGGACTCGATGATCAGCGGCGCAGCCGCGGTGGACTTCGGCACCGGCGAAGCGGCCGGCACTGCGGCGGGCTTCGTCAACGGCTGCGGCTCCATCGGCGCGATTCTCGGCGGCCTGCTGCCCGGCTACTTCGACACCTACACCGTGTTTATCGGCTTCACCGTCACCGCGCTGATCGCCGCCGGCATCCTGATCCCGCACTGGAACAGCCGTCCGGAAGCGGCCGTCCCGGTGCGGCCCGCCAGCGACAACTCCCGTCTGAACGCACGCCCGGTGCGTTCCTGAGTCCCGCTTCCCCCTCACCGGCCGGCTGAGGGATGGGCGAGGCGCCCCGCGCGCCTCGCCCTTTTTTCGTTGGGCCGCACACCTCCGGAACCGGGCGCGGGCTTGTGCCATCCGCCACAGCTCAATAGTATTAATTATCATTTGATAATTATTCCTGCTGGACGCCCTTGTGAGCACTTCCAACCTCGACGCGGTCTTCCTGGCCCAGCGCCTGCCCTTGCTGCGCACGCTCGTACGGATGGTGAAGAACCCGAGCATCGCCGAAGACCTGGTGCAGGAAACCTACCTGCGCGTCGCCCGCACCCTGCTCGAACGCCGCATCGATCACCTGGAACCCTTCCTTTTCCAGACTGGCCGTAACCTTGCCCTGGACCACCTGCGCCACCGGCGCATGCAGTCGCGGACCCTGCTCGAGGACGTGCCTTTCGACGTGTTGCAGGCCGTGCCAGCGCCCGGTTCCAGCGCCGAGGATCAATTGCACGCGCAGAAGCTGCTGGAACGACTGGGCGCCACACTCGAGCAACTCAGCGGGCGCCAGCAGCGCATCTTCATCCTCAGCCGCCTGCACGGCTGCGGCTACGCGGAGATCGCCGAGCAGCTCGACATCTCGCCCAGCACGGTGCAGAAGGAGCTCAAACTGATCATGGCGATCTGCGTCGGACTGGTCAGCCGCCTCGAGGAAACGGTATGACGGACTACCGTTCGCCGCTCGATTCGACAACAATGCGCGGCTCACCACCCCGGCACTGCCCCGAGGATCGCTCCTTGCCCGACTTCCCACAGCCAGACGAGCAGGCGGTGGCCGAAGCCCTCGACTGGCTTGTCCTCCAGGACGACATGGACACCGCCAGCCGCGCGCGCTTCGATGCCTGGCTCGCCGCCAGCGAAGACAACGCGCGCGCATACCAGCGCGTGCGCGATGCGTGGCAGTCGCCGTTGCTGCCGGTCGTCGCCGCGCGCCTGGAGCGCAGGCTGGTGCAGGAAAAGTCGCGACCGGTCCATCGCCCGCGCCGTTTCTGGAAACCCCTCGTCACGGCAGCCGCAGTGATGCTCGCCATCGGCGTCGTGGTCCAGGGCGATCTGCTGACACGCCTGCGCGCGGACCACCTCACCGCGGTCGGCGAACGCCAGAAAGTCCAGCTGGCCGACGGCTCCAATGTGCTGCTCAACACCGATACCGCGCTCTCCAGCAAGGTCGATGACCAGCAGCGCATCGCCCGCCTTTACCGCGGCGAAGCCTTCTTCGACATCGCCCATGACCGCAGTCGCCCCTTCGAGGTGGAAGCCGGGCCGGTGCAGGTCACCGTGCGTGGCACCGCATTCGCCGTGCGCTACCTGGGCAACGAGGCGGAAGTCAGCGTGCAGCGCGGCGAAGTGGACCTGCGCACACGCCAGGACGACGCCCGCGTCAGCCTCGGCGCTGGCGACAGTATCCGCGTCGGCCCGCAGGGCTTCGGCGAACGCCAGCACGGCACCGAGGCCCAATCCCAGCTGGCCTGGGTGAAGGGCCGCATGGTGTTCGAGAACTGCCCGCTCAGCCAGGTGCTGGCCGAGCTGCGCCGTTATTACCCCGGCTGGATCGTCACTACCAACGAGCGCCTGGAGAACCTCAGCGTCACTGGCAACTGGCGCCTGGACGACCCGCTGGGCGTGGCCCGCTCGCTGGCGCAGATCACCTCCGCCGAGCTGCACGAATACCCGAAACTGCTGATCCTCAACTGATAGCCCGCACCCGATAAAAGTATTTTTACGCGATCCGAAAGGCTCGTTCGTTTAGTCAGAAGCCAATGCAATAGATTCGCATTTACGAATGCGAACAAAGACTGACTAAGAGAGCCCTTCGATGACCATTGCTTCTTCGCGTGCCCCTCTGCGCCGGCTTTCCGCCCCGGCCAGCATCTCGCTGCTCGCCCTGTCCATCGGACTCGCCAGCCTGCCGGCCACTTCCGCCCTGGCAGCCGAAGCCAGCCAGACGCAGGCCGGCTACAGCTTCGACATCGCCCGTCAGCCGCTGCCCCAGGCACTGAACCAGTTCAGCGCGGTGACCGGCTGGCAGGTGGGCGTTGCCGGCGACCTGGCCGATGGCGTGGTATCCCCGGGCGTCAGCGGCCGCCTGCCGGCGGAGCGCGCGCTGAAGTCTCTGCTCGGCGGCACCGGCCTCACCGTACGCCAGCTCGGCCCGCGCAACGTGGTGCTGGAGCGAAACCTGTCCTCCATCGCCGAGATGCAGCCGCTCACCGTCACCGCCACCCGCCAGGCGCAGAGCGTCACCTCGGTGCCCTCCACGGTGAATGTCGTCGGCCGTGAGGAGCTGGACCGCAAGAACGTCAACAGCATCAAGGAGCTGGTGCGCGACATGCCCGGCGTCTCCGTCGGCGGCACCGGCAACCGCGCCGGCATCACCGGCTACAACATCCGTGGCATCGACGGCGACCGCGTGCTGACGCAGGTCGATGGCGTCGAAATCCCCAACAGCTTCTTCAACGGCCCCTATGCGCAGACCGAGCGCAACTACGTCGACCCGGAGATCGTCAAGCGTGTGGAAATCCTCCGTGGCCCGGCCTCGGCCCTGTACGGCAGCAACGCCATCGGTGGCGCGGTGAGCTACTTCACCCTCGACCCGGACGACATCATCAAGGAAGGCAAGGACATCGGCGCGCGCCTGAAGACCGGCTACAGCTCCGCCGATGACAGCTGGCTGACCTCCGCCACCGTCGCCGGCCGCCTCGACACCTTCGACGGCCTGCTGCACCTGAGCCAACGCAACGGCCACGAGACCGAGTCCTACGGCAGCACCGGCGGCACCGGCCTGTCGCGCACCGAAGCCAACCCGGAAGACGTGCGCACCACCAACGTGCTGGCGAAGCTCGGCTGGAACTACGCCGAAGGCAGCCGCTTCGGCCTGGTCTACGAGAAGTACAAGGACGACGTCGACACCGACCAGAAGAGCGCCTACGGCGGCCCGTACTTCAACGGTGCGCCGACCATCCCGCACTCCGTTCTGCCCGGCGGTATGTACCAGTGGCGCACCGGCAACGACACCATCACCCGCGAGCGCTACGGCCTGGAACACCAGATGCTGCTGGACAGCGCGGTGGCCGATCACCTGAAGTGGACCTTCAACTACCAGATCGCCAAGACCGACCAGAGCACCGACGAGTTCTACTACCCCATCACCCGCCAGGTGCTGCGTACCCGCGAGACCCAGTACAAGGAGCGCCAGTGGGTGCTGGACCTGCAGATGGACAAGGCCTTCGCCCTGGGCGACACCGACCACCTGTTGACCTACGGCACCACCCTCAAGCGCCAGAAGGTCACCGGCTACCGCGAAGGCGATGCCACCTGCCTGGCTGTCAGCCGTACCTGCACCACCATCGGCGGCCCGAGTTCGGTCGCTTCCGACCGACTGGCCCGCAGCAGCGATTTCCCCGATCCGACCATCGACACCTATGCCCTCTTCGCCCAGGACGAAATCCGCTGGAACGACTGGACCTTCCTGCCCGGCCTGCGTTACGACCACACCCGCCTGAAACCGCACATCACCGAGGAGTTCCTGCGCACGGTCGACCAGAGCGGCGAAGGCGACGTCAGCAGCGAGAGCAAGAGCTGGCACCAGCTCTCGCCCAAGCTAGGCGTAACCTACGCGTTCAACGACAACTACCTGTGGTACGGCCAGTACGCCCAGGGCTTCCGTACCCCGACCGCCAAGGCGCTGTACGGCCGCTTCGACAACCCCACCAGCGGCTACCGCGTGGAGCCCAACCCGGACCTGGACCCGGAACGCAGCCAGAGCTACGAGACCGGCCTGCGCGGCAACTTCGAGGAAGGCTCGTTCGACGTGGCGGTCTTCTACAACAAGTACCGCGACTTCATCAACGAAGACGCCATTACCCCCGGCTACGACGAACCGACCTTCACCAGCAACAACATCAAGCACGCGATCATCAAGGGCGTGGAAATGAAGGGCCGTCTGGAACTGGGCGCGTTCGGCGCACCGCAGGGCCTCTACACCAAGGGATCGGTGGCCTACGCCTACGGCCGCAACAAGGACACCAGCGAGCCGATCAACAGCGTCAACCCGCTCACCGGGGTGTTCGGCCTGGGCTACGACGAACAGGCTGGCCGCTACGGCGCCCTGCTCGACTGGACCCTGGTCAAGCGCAAGGATCGCGTGGATGACAGCCAGTTCAACGCCCCGGACGGCACCAGCAGCCAGTTCAAGACCCCGGGCTTCGGCATCCTCGACCTGACCGGCTACTACAAGCTGACCGACGAACTGACCCTCAACGCCGGCCTGTACAACCTCACCGACAAGAAGTACTGGCTGTGGGATGACGTGCGCGGCTACGACGGCGTCGGCGAAGCCTCGGTACTGGCCCCGGCCAACCTCGACCGCCTGACCCAGCCGGGCCGCAACTTCGCGATCAATCTGGTGTGGGACATCTGATGCACCAGCGCCCAGGTTGAGCGTGGGGCGGATAACGCTGACGCGTTATGCGCCCTACAAAAGCTGCCCCACACAGTGAACAAACCGACAATCTTTACGCTTTCCCAACGCTGATTCGTCTCGTCTACAAAGCCGTGTAATTTCAAGGAATTGGACATGACCACCGTGGAACTTCCCGCCCTGCGCTCGCAGCGCCTGAACGCGCTGACCCATGCTCCCCACGAGCGGCTCGACCGCGCCGTCAAAGCCCGCGAGCCCTTCTCCAGCCGCGAGCGTTTCGCCCGCTTCGTGGTCGCCCAGTACCTGTTCCAGTCCGAGCTGCAGGCCCTGTACCAGGATGCTGAGCTGGGCAAGGTCTTCCCCGACCTGCCACAACGCTGCCGCGCCGAACAGGCCCGCCTGGACCTGGCCGACCTCGATACCGAAGTCCCCGGCCCGGTCGTCGGCGCCATCAGCAACCCGACCCGGGCCCACGCCCTGGGCTGGTTGTTCGTCTCCGAAGGCTCCAAGCTCGGCGCGGCCTTCCTGATCAAGCGCGTCGCCGCGCTGGGCCTGGACGAGAACACCGGCGCGCGCCACCTGGGCGAGCCCGAAGGCGGCCGTGCCGAAGGCTGGAAGCGCTTCACCCGCACCCTCGATGGCCTGGAGCTGAGCGAGGCCGAAGAGCGCGAAGCTGAAGCCGGTGCCGTGGCCGCCTTCGAGCGCTTCTCCCAACTGCTGCAACACAGCTACGACAGTGCTCCCGCCACCGTCTGACGCCCTGGAGCGCGCGCCGGCTGATGCGGCGCGCGCCAATGCCTTCGGTCCGGCCCGCTCACGGCTGGCTCGACTGGCATTTGCGTTGCTGGCGTACACCAGCCTCGGCGTGGGCATGCTGGGATTGGTGGTGCCAGGCTTGCCGACCACCGAGTTCGTCCTGCTTGCCGCCTGGGCCGCGTCGAAGAGTTCGCCGCGGCTGTCCGCCTGGCTGGAGAACCACCGGCTGTTCGGCCCGATCCTGCACAACTGGCGCAACGGCCGCGCCGTCGCCCGCCGCGCCAAGATCAGCGCCAGCCTGGCGATGCTCGCGGCGCTTGCGCTCATGCTGATCACCCTGCCCCACGGTCTCTGGCTGTACGCGGTGATCCTCGGCATGGCGGTTGGCAATCTGTGGATCTGGTCGCGCCCCGACACGCCCAGGGCGTAGTCAGGGCGCCAGGCCGGATTTATGCTGGAGGTCCGATCCGTACAGCCGCCACGAGCCATGAACCAGCCCACCAGCAAAGTCGACGCCGTCCTCGCCGAAGCCCAGCGCCGCCGCGAAAGCAGCTACCGCGAAAAAGCCCTGAAGATGTACCCCTGGATCTGCGGTCGCTGCGGCCGTGAATTCAGCGGCGTGCGCCTGCGCGAACTGACCGTGCATCACCGCGACCACAACCACGACAACAACCCCGAGGATGGCTCCAATTGGGAGCTGCTGTGCCTCTATTGCCACGACAACGAGCACCAGCGGCAGGTGGACCTGCACTACCAGAACAGCAACGACGCCGGCGCCAAGGGGCCGAAGGTCACCCACAAGGGGCTGGCCGGGCTGGCGGACCTGCTGAAGAAGAAGGACGACGGCGAGTCCTGAGAAAACCGCCCAGCCCCGTAGGAGCGGATCTTATCCGCGAAGAGCTTCGCTTACTGCCGGAACATCCGGCGTGCCAGGTCAGGATTCGCGGACAAGGTCCGCTCCTACAGTCGAGGCTCGGCACCCTCCTGTAGGAGCGAACTTGCTCGCGAACCCAGCACCGTCGGGAGGCCATTCGCAAGCACCCTCGCTCCCGCAACAGCTTCCACTACTTGAGGCCGGCAACGATCTCCAGCGAGCGCAGGCGCAGTTCGTGGTCGTAGATGTCGCTGGTGAAGATGATTTCGTCCACGCCGGTCTGCTCCAGCAGAATCTCCAGGCGGCTACGCACCTTCTCCGGCCCGCCGATCACCGCCAGGCCGAAGAAATTGCCCACCGCGTCCTGCTCGTGGGGCAGCCACAGGCCGGCCATGCTTTTCACCGGCGGCTTCTGCTTCAGGCTGTCGCCACGGATCAGCGCCAGTACCCGCTGGAAGGCCGTGGTCGCCAGGTATTCGGCTTCCTCGTCGGTCGGCGCGGCCACCAGCGGTACGCCGATCATGGCATAGGGCTTGTCGAGCACCGCCGAGGGCTGGAAGTTCTCGCGGTAAATGCGCAGCGCGTCATGCAGGTAGCGCGGCGCGAAGTGCGAAGCGAAGGCATAGGGCAGGCCTTTCTGCGCGGCCAGATGGGCGCTGAACAGGCTGGAGCCCAGCAGCCAGATCGGCACGTGGGTGCCCTCCCCCGGAATCGCCAGCAGTGACTGCTGGGAGCGGCGCGGGCCGAGGAGCATTTCCAGTTCGGCAACCTGCTCGGGGAAGTCCGCGCCATCGCCCAGGCGATCGCGGCGCAGCGCGCGCATGGTCGCCTGGTCGGCACCGGGCGCTCGGCCCAGCCCCAGGTCGATACGACCGGGATAGAGGGTCTCCAGGGTGCCGAAATTCTCCGCCACCACCAGCGGCGGGTGGTTGGGCAGCATCACCCCGCCTGAGCCGACGCGGATGCGCTCGGTCTTGCCGGCAATGTGGCCAATCAGCACCGCAGTGGCCGAACTGGCGATGCCGTCCATGTTGTGGTGCTCCGCCAGCCAGTAGCGGGTAAAGCCCAGGCGCTCGACGTGACGGGCAACCTCGACGGCATTGTGCAGCGCCTCGGCAGCGGTGCCCTGGTCACGCACGGGCACCAGGTCGAGCATGGAGAAGGCAATATCTGACAGGGACTTCATAAACACTCCGATTCGGGTCACGCGGACGCCTGCGAGCAACGCCGCGGACATGACTTTGACCGTGACTCTATCGACGCACCCGGCGCCTGGCCACTTGTCGGGATTGATAGTGCTCATGCCGGCGAGTGATACAGCAGTGACAGCGCATTGCCATGGAGCGTTCACGGGATGGTCACCACCCTGTCATGCCGGGCAGCCAGAATGCACTTGCGCTGAAGGACCAGCGCCCCATCTCTACGGGAATCCGCCGATCATCCTCCCCGGGCAACGGCGAGATCCTGTGGCCTACGAAGCAAAAAGCCCGCATCCGCCCGGGCTTTTTGCTTTGTCATCGCCGGAGGCTTCAGTCGCGGTTCTTCACCATTTCGAAGAGCTTCAGGCGATCACTGATTTCCTGCAGGGTGTGGCGGAACGGGTCGTGCTGTTCGCTATGGGCCGGGTCGCTGAAGTTCCACACGATCACCTTGCTGGAACTTGGCAGCTCGTCGCCCTCGTCGGTGGACTTGTCGCACAAGTCGATCAGGTAATCGAAGTGCTGGCCACGGAATTCATCTATCGACTTGCTGCGCAGGCCTTCGGCGGAGATACCTGCGTGCTCCAGCACATTGCGCGCACGCGGGTCGATGGCGGTCTGGTGGATGCCCGCGCTGAAGGCTTCGAAGTGCTCGCCATCGGTATGCCGCAACAGCGCCTCGGCCATCGGCGAGCGGGCATCGTTGGCGACGCAGACGAACAGGACTCGGCGTTTCTCGGTCATTGTTACCTCGGCACGGGGTCGGCTATGCGCCCCTTATACGTCAGGTTTTATGACAGGGCCGTGTCAGCACCATGAAGGCTCACAACACGATGTAGTCGCTGCGCTGCACGATGCCGCGGCTCTCGCCCTCCACGAGGTGTACGTAGCGCCCGCCGACCTGGTCGATGGCGATGCAGTCGTCGACGTCGATCACCGCGTCGGTATGCGCCTTGTCCCAGCTGCGCGGCATGCGCCGCTTGGCGCGCACCTTGGCGTCAGCCGCGTCGCGCGCAGCCACCAGCACGTACTGGTGCGCCTCGCCGAAACTCCCCAGTTCGTAGCCACCCAGGTTTACGAAGAACAATCGCAGTTCGCCCGGCGCCGGCATCGCCGCGCTGAACTCGACGCGGTACGCCTCGACGCCGTCCACCTCCAGCCAGGAGTCGATATGCAGGCCATCCGGGCTGCCGAACCAGGCCTCGCGCAATTGCGGATAGGTGGATTTCAGGTTGTCGCCAATGACGAAGGCCACGTCATGGACTTCGATCCGCGCGCGCGGATGGCGTCCCCCCAGCATGACTACGAACAGCATTTCAGCCCCTTCCCAGGTTTCAGACTGGCTCTGACATATCCACCCTGGGGCAGGTTCAATCCAATGGCAGATAAATGGCCAAGCGCCAGCGAGACCGGCTGGCGTTGTAGCGCCGGGCGACGCCTGCACTAAGCTGAGAATGTCCGCAGGGCCCCGCGCCATGCATGCATTCATCCGGGAGACGCCATGAAATCGCTACTGATCGCCACGCTGTCGCTGATCGTCGTGCAGCCCGTCTTTGCCGCCATCCCCATGCTCAATTACGACTGCCCGATGAACATCCAGGTCCACTCCGACGAGGGAGGACCGGTCTACATCAATGGCCAGGAAGCCAGGCTCAAGGTGGTCAACGACAACTACTACGAAGCCAAGGGCTCGGGGGTGACGATATCCATCAGCATCAACCCCGATGGCACAGCCTCGGTTTCCTACACCGGCAAGAAGGGCGCCAACGGTATCTGTCAGCCTGCCGAGGGCGACTGATTCAGTTCTTCGGCGCGCGCCCCAGGCAACGCTGGTAGCGCTCGTCCACGCGCTGGGCGAACCAGGCAGTGGTGAGCTGGCGGGTGATCTTCGGGCTGTGCAGCGTGATGCCCGGCAGCATCGCCCGCGGCATCGGCTTGCCAGCGGAGCGTTCGGCCAGCGCGAAGACCTTGGTGTAGAGCTCCGATTTCGTAAACTCCGGCTTGTCGCCCAGCTCCAGGTCGCGGCGGATTTCCCGCTCGCTCATGCCCAGTTTCGGCGTCAGGGTGCGCACCGCCTTCTCGGTGCTACCGGCGTCATAGCTGCCGTAGAGGATCAGGTCGCCATCCAGTGCCAGGCTGATGCCGGTCAGGTCTGACACCACACGCTGGAACGCGGCGTTGCGGCTGGCGTACCAGCCGGCGTTGAAGTCGGCGAATCGGTACAGCTGGCGCGGGTAGTTCACCGGGTAACCGAGCAGGTGGGCGACTCCGAAGTACATGCCGCCGCGACGAGTGAACACCTCGCGGCGGATACTGCCGTCCACCGGGTACGGATAGCCGTCGGCGTGGGCCTGGGCGAACTCGATGCTGACCTGCATCGGTCCGCCGGTATGCACCGGGTTGAAGCGGCCGAACAGTTGCTGGCCCAGGGGTACGCCGCCGATGAAGTCATCGAAGATCGCGCTCAGCTCCCGCTCGGTTTTCGCGCTCGCCAGGCGCTGGCTGTAGGTGCGGCCATTCGGCGATTTCAGCGCCAGAGCGGTATCGATGAGAAAACCCGGCACATGCACCTTGCTCGCACGCCGGTCGATCTCGGCGCGGGCGATCTTGCCCAGGCCCGGTACCGGCGGGTCGGCCTTGAAATTGGACTCCTGCTCGGTGATCGCGACCACCGAGCAAAGGTTTTCGGTGGTTGCCGGAATGCGCTGGGTGGTGAACGCGACCTGGATGTCCTTCGCCCAGCCCTGGCGGTCGGACGCGCCAGCCGGAATCAGCCTCGCCAATGTGCCGCGTACCTCTTCCGGGGTGGGCTCCGGCACGCTGGGTGCGCGAGTGCCGCAGCCGGCCAGCGCCAGCAGCGCGGCCAGGCCCAACAGGTGCATGAATCGTGGTGAAGGCCTTTTCAGGCTGGATGAATCTGCCGTCAGGGCAGCCGCAGTCATAGTCCGTTCCTTGCTTGATTTCCGCCGCCTACAGGACCTGCGCCCGTCGGCACAGGTTCCCCGGCATTGTCAGGCAAGCATGGATTTCAGCGCCAGGCCAGGCGTCGCAGGTTCAGGCTCCAGCCGCGTTGCATGCCGGCCGCAGCCAACAGGATGGCGACCACGCCCAGCCATTGCAACGGAGTCAGGCGGTGGCCGAAGGCGAACCAGTCGACGAAGATCGCGGCGATCGGGTAAATGAACGAGAGTGCGCCGGTCAGCGCCGTGGGCAGTTTCTGGATCGCGCCATAGAGCAGCACGTACATGATGCCGGTGTGCACGATGCCCAGGGTCGCCAGGCTGGCCCAGGCTGTGGTGGCCTGCGGCAGTGGGGAGAGGTTCGCCCAGGGCGCCAGCAGCAGGACGCCGGTCACCGCCTGGATCAGCGCGATCAGGTGCGGCGGTACGCCGGTCAAGCGCTTGATGATCAACGCCGCCACTGCATACAGGGCCGCCGCACCGAGGGCCAGGGCGATGCCGCCCAGATAGTCGCTACCCACCTGCCCCGCTTCGCCGTGCGCGCTGACGATGGCGAGCATGCCGACGAAGGAAAGGCCAAGCCAGGCGAGCTTTTGCGCGGTCACCTTCTCGCCGAGGAACAGCGCGCCGAGCAACACCAGCAGGAATGGCTGCACGTTATAGACCGCCGTGCCGATGGCGATCGATGCCCGCGAGTAGGAGCCGAACAGCAGCACCCAGTTGCCGACGATCGCCGCGCCGCTGAGCAGCGCCAGGCCGAAAGTGACGCGGGTGAGGACGCCGGGCCGCAGGAAGCCCATGGCCGCACAGATCACCAGGAGCGTCGCGGCGCCGAACACGCAGCGCCAGAACACCACATCCAGCACCGGTTGGCCGGAAATCACCACCAGCCAGCCGATGGTGCCGCAGATCAGCATGGCGCTGATCATTTCCAGGGTGCCGCGCCTGATTCCTTCGTTCATGGTTCACCTCCGCTTGTTGGTGACCAGTATGAACGGGTGGATTCGTGCACTCCATCGCCTGATGCAGGCAAATCCTGATGTTTACCTTTACTATCAAGGCAAGTAGCCAACTTCACCTTTCGAGACCAAGATGACCGACGACATCGACCAGTTGTTGATCGCCGCGCTGATGGAAGACTCGCGCCTATCCCTCAAGGCCCTGGCCCAGGTCAGTGGCCTGAGTTCCCCCAGCGTTGCCGAGCGCCTGCGCAAGCTGGAGGAGCGCCAGGTGATCACCGGCTACACGGTGAACGTCGATCCACGCGCCTTCGGCTACCACCTGCAAGCCATCGTCCGGGTGCGCCCGCTGCCGGGAAAACTGCAGGAAGTAGAGAAACAGATCCTGGCGATTCCCGAGTTCACCGAGTGCGACAAGGTCACCGGTGAGGATTGCTTCTACGCGCGGATGTGCGTGCGCTCCATGGAGCAACTGGACGAGATCCTGGATCACCTCAACGGGTTTGCCGAGACCAACACGGCCATCGTCAAGAAGAGCCCGGTGAAGCGGCGCTTGCCGCCGATGGCGTGAGCATCGTTGTTAGACGAGGTGTTTTCGCGCGGCTTCGGAGTGGCTTTTTCCTGAGAGTCCGTGCGGGCACCTTTTCCCTCTCCTCCCGCCCTCTCCCTGAAGGGAGAGGGTTAGAGAGAGGGGCTCTTGATCTAGCGAATCCACGACAGAAGAGAAAGGCCCCTTGCGGGGCCTTTGTCGTTCAGGTGCTTAGCGCGATGCCTTGCGGCGCAGCGCCGAAGGACTGAAGTTCGAATCGTCCGGCGCCGGCTGGCTGAAATCGGCGGTGCCGGGCTCCTCGTTGTCCAGCCACTGGATGCTGTAGCGGTGCGCCTGGAGGTCATGGAAGGTGTCCAGTGCGGTCCACACCATCGGCTGCTCGTAGAAACTCTTCAGGTAGGCCAGCGACACACGCCACAGCTCGCCGCGGCCGTCATACTGGTCGACCACGGCGGCGCCCCAGCTGTCCTCGTCGAGGTACAGGGTACGGCGCGAGTAGATGTGCCGCGCACCGGGCTTCAGCTTGCCGTCCACCACCCACACGCGGTGCAACTCGTAGCGGGTGTACTTGGGATTGACGTGGCCGGGGGTGAGCAGGTCCTTGTACTTAACCTCCGGGCTGGTGATCTGGTAGTTGTTGTAGGGGATGTAGATTTCCTTCTTGCCTACCAGGGTCCAGTCGTAGCGGTCCGGCGCGCCGTTGTACATGTCGGTGTCGTCGGCGGTGCGCAGGCCATCGGAATCTTCGATGGGGGTGTCGTAGGCCAGCGTCGGGGCGCGGCGCACGCGGCGCTGGCCAGGGTTGTAACCCCAGGCCTGGCGCGGCTCCTTGACCTGGTCGAGGGTCTCCTGCACCAGCGCGCCATTACCGGCCAGGCGGGCCGGGGCGGTGGTGAAGGTCATGTAGTAGAACAGGGTGTTGCCGAGCTTCTCGAAGCTGCCCTTGGGGTCGTAGAAGCGGAACAGTGCTTCGTCCTGCGAGGTCACCAGCGCATAGGCGCCGTTGCGCTGCACGCCGGCCTGGGAGGAACGGCGCACGATGTAGGTGCCGCGATAGCGGGCAATGTGGTTCCACACCGCTTCCACGCCGCTCTGCGGGATCGGGAACGGCACGCCACCGTAGGCATCGGAGAAGCCGTTGCCGCCTTCGACCAGCTTGGCGCTGGTGGCGTTCTTGTAGATGTTGTCGTAGATCCACTGCGGCGCCGAGCCGGTGCGGTGGGTCTGGTAGACCGGCATCTGGTAGGTGTCCGGGTAGGCGTTGAACAGCGCGATCTGACCCGGCGTCAGGTTCGCCTTGTACTGGTCGAGGTTGGCCTTGGTGATGACGAACTTGGGCTTCTCGCCAGCGAACGGGTCGACATGGTGCGCCCCGGGTCCCTTGTAGCCGGCGGGCGCCGAAGTCAGGCCACCGCTCCAGGCGGGAATGCTGCCGGCGGCGTTGCCGGCCTTCTCCGCGCCCATGGGGGTCAGGCTGCTTTTCAACTGGGCGGCCTGGTCGGCCGGGACGGCGGCACGCGCATCAGTGACGGCCAGGGCAGTCAGCGCGGCAAGGACGATCAGGGAACTCTTCTTGTACATGGTTCTCTCCGGATCAGAACGAGTATTTCGCGGTGATCGAGACGTTGTCGCGGTCGCGCATGGAGTTGCTGGAGCCGGCGCCGTAGTAGTTGGTGTACTGGGTGCCGACCTCGAAGGTGTTCAGGTAGCTGGCGTCGATACCGAGGGTGTAGGCCTTGCGACCCTCAATGAAGTTGCCGGTGCGGTCGGAGTTGCCGCTGAAGTCCTCCTGGTAGACGGCGTAGGGCGACAGCTTCACGCCAGCGTAGACGTCGTTCCAGCTGCCGGTGAGCAACAGGGTGTAGCCGTAGCTGTCGCGGCTGATCTGCACGTCGTCGCCATTGCCACCGACGTAGGCCTTGTCCTGGGCGCCGACGAACTTGCGCTCGCTGCCATCCCAGGCGGTGTATTTCAGGCTGCTGCCTCGAATGTGTTCCGAGGCCAGTTCGGCGACGCCGGTCATGGAATCGAAGCTCAGGTGCGGGCCGAAGTTGTAGATGGTCGACAGCGAGATGTTGTAGGTCTCGGCGCGCTCGTAGTTCTCGAACAGCTCGCCACGGCACAGCTGCTTGCCGGCCACCGGTGCGCAGGCCTGGCCGGCCGGCGTGTTGGCATCGAACAGGTTGGTCTGGCCGAGTACGCCCTGGGTCAGCAGGTCGCCCAGCAGGTCGTCGGTGGCGGAGATGCTGATCGGCATGTTCGGCCGGTAGGCGATCTCGCCGGACACCGAGGCATCGCCCAGGGTGGTGTTGAAGCTGAAGCCGTACATGCGGATGTCTTCGACGTAGTCGCGACGGGCCTCGGCGTTGCTCGCCATGTCCAGCGTCGCCAGGCCCGGCACGGCCTCGCCGAGGCCGAGCGAGCCGAGCAGCGAGTTCAGCGCGTCGACGTCGACGCCCTGGTAGCCGCGCAGGTCCACCGCGATCTGCGGCTCCTTGGCGTGGTAATTGACGAAGTAGAAGCCGAACTCGGTGGAGTTGAGTTCCTCGGCGATGTAGCGGAAGGCGACGCCGAACTGGCCGTTGTCACGGGCCTCGATGTCCTTGCCGACATTGGCCACCTTGAAGGTCCCGGTATTGGGGTTCAGGTAGGCGTTCGGCCCGTGCGGCCCGTTGCCCAGCAGCCCGAGGGAGGCAACCGTGGGATAACCGGCCAGCAGTTCCTTGATCAGCGGGTTGTCTTCCGTGGTGTAGGCGGTGTTGCCGCCGTCGCTGAACAGGTCGGTGTCGGAGAAGTAGGTACCCACCGAGTCCAGGCGGGTTTCCTTCCACTTCCACTGGTAGAAGGTCTCCATGGACAGGTCGTCGGTCAGGCCGAAGTTGAGGCTCAGCGCCTCGGTCGGCACCAGCACTTCCTTGAGCTCGGAGCCCGGCAGGTGGAAGCGCGCGGCGTCCACCGGGTTGATGGTGTTGATGCCGCCCCGGTAGAACACGCCCTCGCCCCAGTTCAGCACCTGGCGGCCGACGCGGCCGGTCAGCGGATGCTCGGCGACGTCCCAGCTGCCGGACAGGTAGGCATCCAGCAGCTCGGCCTTGCGCCCGGCGATGTGGCGGGTGTCATCGGTGAAGTGATCGTCCTGCGGGAACGACTGGCTGGGACGTTCCACGCCATTGGTGGTGTCGTAGTAGTCGTTGCGCTTGTCCATGATCTGCGTGTCGTAGTAGGCAGTGCCGCGCATGAACAGGCCGTAGTTCTGGTACTTGGCCGAGAGGTCGGAGGTGAGCTTGAAGACCTGGGAAACCAGCCCGGTATCGAAGTTGCGGTTGCCGTCGTCGGCATTGATATCGGTGATGTTGCTCTTCTCGCGGCCCTGCACGCGCCACATCGCGCCGTAGGACAGCGTGCTGTCCAGCGAGCCGGTGATCTCGTTCTCGGCCAGCTTGAACTCCAGGGCCTGGGCCGACCCCGCCACCAGCAGCGGCAAGAGTCCCATCACCGCCCCCGCTTTGCGCGGCGCCCAGAAAATGGACGAGCGCGCACCCAATCGACTGTTCATAGACAGCATTACCTCCATGGCCAAGATTTATCGCCCCGGTCATTGCGGCCGGCGCTGTTCTTATTCGTTTCTCGGCTGCCGACGGCTCCGGACAAGCCGGGCCATCGTGCAGTAACACTCCTGCCAGAGCGCTCGCGGACGCTTTGGCCCCCTCTCCTCTTCTGACTCGCACGCGGGATTTGGGACTATCGTGCAGGCAAAGTAACAAACTGTTTCCCTGCTGCCAATCCGCAGATGTCATCCGCGTCATTCAGTAAGCAAAGAAAAGCCCGGCAAATAGCCGGGCTTTTTTCACACAGAAGTTACGACCGAGCGACCGTACTTCGAGACTTACTCCACGGTGAAGGTCTTTTCCGCCAGCAGCCGGTCGCCCTGGAAGACCATGAAGCGCCACTGGCCCTGCACGACTTCATGATTCTCAGTGAACTGGTAGGCCATCACGTCGGTGGGCGCGCCCACCACCAGCTTCTGTACGACTTCGAGCTTGTCGTGACGCTGGCCGTCCGGAGTCACCACGCCGGGGGTGAAGTACAGCAGGGTGAGCGGGGTATCGCCTTCCTGCTTGCCGCTGAGCTGGTAGCGCATGCCGAACTTGGTGCCCAGCTTGGCGGGCACGCGGGTAGTGGCTTCGATCTCCTGCTCGCTGCGGCTGAGCACACGCTCGCCCGGCTGGTAATCCTTGTACTGGCTGACGAAGACGCCGTACTCCACCGGGCCGTTGACGCGCACTTCGGCGAAAGCCGAGGAGGCAAAGGTACAAGCCAGGGAGAGAGCCAGGACTGCTGGCAGGCGGGAAATGGACATGTCGCGCTCCTTGTTGGGGTCCGCGCGAGGCTATGACATGGGCGTGACAGGTTGATGACAGCTTGAAGCGAGGCCGCTCGGCGCCGTGCCAAGCGGCTATCATGCGTGAATCGGACCACTGGACAGCATCATGAGCGACAATCTGCTAACCATCCGCCCCCGCGCCGAAGACGTCGAAGGCATGCCCATCCTGCGCCCCCTGCCCTCGGCCCAGCGCCGCAATGTCGGCCCCTTCGTGTTCTTCGACCATATGCTAGAGAGCCGCTTCGAGCCCGAACACGGCATGGACATCCGCCAGCATCCGCATATCGGCCTGTCCACCCTCACCTACCTGTTCGAGGGCCAGGTGCAGCACAAGGACAGCCTCGGCTCGGACCAGCTGGTGCTGCCCGGCGACGTCAGCTGGATGACCGCCGGGCGCGGTGTCGCCCACATCGAGCGGACCCCGGCCGACCTGCTGCACCGTGGCTCGCGCCTGCACGGCCTGCAGGTCTGGCTGGCCCTGCCACGCGAGCTGGAGGACTGTGAGCCCAGCTACAGCCACCACGCCAGCGCCAGCCTGCCGGAGAGCGACAGCCTGGGCGTGCGCATCCGCATGATCGCAGGCACAGGCTTCTGCCTGGAGTCGCCGGTGCCGGTACGCTCCAAGACGCTCTATGCCGAGCTGCAGCTCAGCGCCGGGGCGACCCTGGCGATCCCCGACGAACATCCCGAGCGCGCGCTATACCTGATCGAAGGCGAAGCGCTGCTTGACGATGACCCGCTGCCGCTGCACGAACTGGTGGTGCTGCCCGAGGGCGAGACCTTCACCCTCTGTGCCTGTGGCGACTGCCACGCGGTGATCATCGGCGGCGACCCGTTGGACGGGCCGAGGCGGATGAACTGGAACTTCGTCGCCAGCGATCCCGAGCGGATCGACAGCGCCCGCGCCCGCTGGGCTGCCCACGACTGGCCGAGGGTGCCGGGCGAGTCGGAACGCATCGAATTGCCGCGCTAGCCATACAGAGAAATCGATCAGAAATCGCCGCCTTGCCATCGAAAGCGGCGAATGCTTGAGGACTCGCGCAGTGGCTTGCCGCAGCATCGCGCCCCGAACCCTTGCCGACGGCAAGCCCGCTACATCTGGCCCAAGGAGTCCGTGATGGACCAGTCGACCGCCAACCGCCACACCAGCGCCCTCACCGTGTTGACCCTGCTGTTCTTCATGTGGGGCCTGATCACTTCGCTGAACGATATCCTCGTGCCGCACCTCAAGGCGGTCTTTACCCTGTCCTATGTTCAGGCTTCGCTGATCCAGTTCTGCTTCTTCGGCGCCTATTTCGTCATGTCCTTCCCCTCCGGGCGGCTGGTGGAAATGGTCGGCTACAAGCGCGGGATCATCGTCGGCCTGGCCACCGCTGGCGTCGGCTGCCTGCTGTTCTACCCGGCGGCCAGCGCGCAGTCCTACCCATTCTTCCTCGCCGCGCTGTTCATCCTCGCTTCGGGCATCACCCTGCTGCAGGTTGCCGCCAACCCCTATGTCAACGTGCTGGGCCCGGCATCCACCGCAGCCAGCCGGCTGAACCTCACCCAGGCGTTCAACTCCCTGGGCACCACGGTCGGCCCGCTGGTCGGCTCGCTGACCATCCTCGCCATCGGTGCAGGAGCCGCCTCGCAGATCGGCAGCTCCGCCGCCAGCGAAGCGGACTCGGTGAAGACGCCCTACCTGGTGCTGGCCGGCCTGCTGTTTATCATTGCCGTGCTGATCGCCCTGTTCCGACTGCCGCGGATCCATCACGGCGAGCCCACTGACGGCGTGGCCTCTCGCCAGTCGATCTTCGCCCATCGGCACCTGGTGTTCGGGGTCATCGCGATCTTCTGCTACGTCGGCGCCGAGGTTTCCATCGGCAGCTACCTCGTCAGTCTGATGGGCCAGCCGGACATCGCCGGGCTGCCCGCCGAGCAGGCCGGCAAATACCTGTCGTTCTACTGGGGCGGCGCCATGGTCGGGCGCTTCATCGGCAGCGCGCTGATGCGCAGCATCGCGCCGAACCGCCTGCTGGCATTCAATGCCGTGGCCATCGCCGTGCTGATCGGCATCGCGCTGAGCGTGGGCGGGCATCTGGCGATGTGGGCGCTGATCCTGATCGGCCTGTTCAACTCGATCATGTTCCCGACCATCTTCTCCCTGGCGCTGGAGGGCCTGGGCAACCTCACCAGCAAAGGTTCGGGCCTGCTCTGCATGGCCATAGTCGGCGGCGCCGTGATGCCACTGGTGCAAGCCTTCTTCGCCGACCGTATCGGCCTGTTGCCCTCCTTCGCCGTCCCGTTGGTCTGCTACCTGTACATCGTCTGGTTCGGAGCACGCGGTTACCGCGCCGACCTGCCTTCCGCGGCCCCCGCTGGCCACGCCTGAAGACGCTTGACGGGGCGCAGCGCTTGCGCCCCTATCACCTGATTCCTACAGTCCTTTCGGCCTGCACGCCCTAGCTCACGTCAGGCCGCTCCCAAAGACTTCCTTCCTTTTCCCTGCACCATCGGCCTTGGTCGCGGTGTCGGTCAGACTCTTTCAGGAAGGAACCCACCCCGTGGCTGATCCCCTCTCGCTGGTCGTCAACGGCCAGACCCGGCAGCTTACCGTGGCGGCCGACACGCCCCTGCTGTACGTGCTGCGCAACGACCTGCAGCTCAACGGGCCCAAGTTCGGCTGCGGCCTGGGCGAGTGCGGCGCCTGCACCGTCCACCTCGACGGCGTCGCCACCCGCTCCTGCATCACGCCGGTCAGTGCGGCCGTGGGCCGGCAGGTCACCACGCTGGAAGGCCTGGGCACGCGCGAAGCCCCGCACCGGGTCCAGCAGGCCTTCATCGCCGAACAGGCCGCGCAGTGCGGCTACTGCACCAACGGCATGATCATGACCAGCGCCGCCCTGCTTGCCCGCAATCCCAACCCGAGCGACGACCAGATTCGCCAGGAGCTGGCCTACAACCTGTGCCGCTGCGGTACCCATGTGGAAATCCTCAACGCCGTGCGGCGTGCCGCCGGCCGCGCTGGCGACGACGGGCAGGAGTATCCGGCATGAATCCCTTGAGTCGTCGCGGTTTTCTCAAAGCGGGCGGCGTGTTGCTGGTCAGCGTGCAGTTGCCGCGCCCGCTGCTGGCACAGCCCACCCGCGCACTTTCCCTGCCGCTGGACCAGGTCGACAGCTTCATCGCCATCGCCGGCAACGGCACCATTACCGCCGCCTGCGGCCATGTCGACCTCGGTACCGGCATCCGCACTGCATTGAGCCAGATAGTTGCAGAAGAGCTGAACGTCGACGTCAGGCAGGTGAGCCTGCTGCTGGGCGACACCCGCTATACCCCCGACCAGGGCCCGACCATTGCCAGTTCCAGCCTGCAGGTCAGCGCCATTCCGCTGCGCCGTGCGGCGGCCGAGGCGCGGGAATTCCTCATGCAACGCGCGGCCCAGTACCTGAAGACCGACATCCGCCAGCTTGGCTGCGAGGACGGGGAAATCTTCGTCCAGCGCAAACCGACCCGGCGTATCGGTTACGGCGAACTGCTGCGTGGCGAGCGATTCGAGCTGAAGATCGATGCCAGCGCGCCACTCAAGTCCTATAGCGAGTACCGGGTGGTCGGCCATTCGGTGCCGCGCCTGGATATTCCGCCCAAGGTCACCGGCGAGCTGACTTACGTGCACGACATGCGCCTGCCGGGGATGCTCCATGGCCGCGTGGTACGCCCGCCCTATACCGGCGCCGACGTCAACGCACCGCTGGGCAGGAGCCTGGTGGAGGTGGACGAACAATCCGTGGCTCACCTGCCGGGTTTCGTCCGCCTCGTGGTGGTAGGCGACTTCATCGGCGTGGTGGCCGAGCGCGAGGAACAGGCGATCCGCATTGCGCGGGCGCTGAAGGTGCGCTGGAAGAGCTGGAGCGACCTGCCGCCGCTCGGCCTCGATGACCTGGAAGCAACCCTGCGCGCCCATCCCAGGCAGCCTCGCCTGTTGCAGGACGATGCGCAGATGGAAGCGGTGCTCAGGCAGGTCGAGCGCCCACTGCAACGCACCTACGTCTGGCCCTACCACCAGCACGCCTCCATCGGCCCGTCCTGTGCGCTGGCGAATTTCGAGGACGGCGTCATGAAGGTCTGGTCCGGCAGCCAGAACCCCCACGACCTGCGAGCCGACCTGGCGACACTGTTGGGCATGCCGCCCGAGCAGGTCGAAGTCATACGGATGGAGGCGTCCGGCTGCTATGGGCGCAACTGCGCCGATGACGTCGCCGCCGACGCCGCCCTGCTCGCCATGGCGGTAGGCCGGCCGGTGCGCGTGCAGCTGATGCGCGAACAGGAACATGGCTGGGAGCCCAAGGGGTCGGCGCAACTGATCGAAGTACGCGGGGGGCTGGACAAGGATGGCAACGTGGCCGCCTACGACTTCGCCACCTGCTACCCCTCCAACAACGGCATCAACCTGGCGCTGCTGCTCACCTCGCGGGTGGACATGAAGCCCCAGGTGACGCAGATGGGCGACCGCACCGCCGTCCCGCAATACGCCTACCCACACCTTCGGGTGGTCTGCAATGACGCCGCGCCCATCGTCCGCGCGTCGTGGATGCGCGGCGTCTCCGCACTACCCAACGTTTTCGCCCACGAATCCTACATCGACGAGCTGGCGCAGATGGCCGGCGCCGATCCCATCGAGTTCCGCCTGCGCTACCTGCACGACGAACGCGCGGTGGCGCTGATCAACGCCCTGGCCACCTCCGCCCACTGGCAGCCGCGTGTTTCGCCCAACCCGCAGGCGCGCCAGGGCAACCTGCTGGTCGGGTGCGGTTTCGCCTATGCACGCTACTTCCACAGCGCCTTCCCGGGGGTCGGTTCGGCCTGGGCAGCCTGGATAGTGGACGTCGAGGTCGAGCCGCACACCGGTGCCGTCCGAGTGACGGACGTGCATGTCGCCCAGGATTGCGGGCAGATGGTCAATCCCGATGGAGTGCGCCATCAGGTCCATGGCAACGTGATCCAGGCCACCAGCCGCGCGTTGATGGAGTACGCCACGTTCGACCGCCGCGGTGTCACCAGCCTGGAATGGGGTGGATACCCGATCCTCGGCTTCCACCAGGTCCCGAGGATCACCGCGCTGCTGCTCGACCGCCCCGGCACGCCGCCGCTGGGGGCCGGGGAATCCACTTCCGTGCCCAGCGCCGCCGCCATCGCCAATGCCCTGCACGATGCCACCGGCGTGCGCTTCCCCCGCCCGCCGTTCACCCCTGAGCGGGTTCGCGCCGCACTGCAGGAGAAGCAACCATCATGAAAAACGCCACACTGGCCGTCATCGGCGGGCTTGTCGGCCTTGTCGCGGCAGGCCTGTTCCTCAGTTGGCGGCCAAGCATCGCGCCCATCGCCCCACCCGAGCCGGCCAGCTTCAGCGCTGAAGCCATCGCTCGAGGGCAGCAACTGGCGGCGCTTGGCAACTGCGCGGTGTGTCACACCCGCGACGGCGGCGCTCCGCTGGCGGGGGGCCGCGCCATGGCCACGCCGTTCGGCACGCTCTATTCCTCCAACCTCACCCCGGATCGCAACACCGGCATCGGCGTCTGGTCCTTCGACGCCTTCAAGCGGGCCATGCGCGAAGGCATCTCGCGCGAGGGAGACTACCTCTACCCGGCCTTCCCCTACACCGCCTTCACCCGCGTCGGCGACGAAGACCTGCGCGACCTCTACGCCTACCTGATGAGCCGCCCGGCGGTGTCAGCGGAACCGCCGGATAATCGCCTGCCCTTCCCTTACAGCCAGCGTCGGATCCTGGCGGGCTGGAATCTCCTGTTCTTCGAAAAGGGGCCCTTCCAGCCGCAACCTCATCGCGACGCAGCCTGGAATCGCGGCGCCTACCTGGTGGAAGGAATGGGCCATTGCAGCGCCTGCCACTCGCCTCGTAACTCGCTGGGCGCCGAGCGCACCGGCAAGAGTCGCTTCGCCGGCGCGACAGTGGATGGCTGGCAGGCCCCGCCGCTGAACGGCGCCAGCAAGCCTGCCATTGCCTGGACCCAGGCCACCCTGTACGACTACCTGCGCAACGGCTTCTCGCGCTATCACGGAGCCGCTGCCGGCCCCATGGCGCCGGTGGCCGCCGGGCTCACCCAGCAGCCGGACGCCGACCTGCAGGCAATGGCGCGCTACCTGGCGACCTTCCTGCCGGAGCAGGCGGGAAACTTCTCGCCAGAGCAGCAGGCCATCGAACTGGAGCAGCGTACCTACGGCACCCTGCAGCCCGTCAGTGGCAGCGGAGGACGTCTGTTCAACGGTGCCTGCATGGCTTGCCACCACGACGGCGACAGCCCGCGGCTCAATGGCGTCAGGCCCTCGCTGGCGGTGAGCAGCAAGGTGTACGCAGCCACGCCGGACAACCTGCTGAAAGTGATCCTGGACGGCATTGGCGATCCCGCCCGCCCTGGGCTGGGGTACATGCCGGCGTTCCGCAACAGCCTGAACAACGAGCAGCTCATCGCGCTGGCACGCTATCTGCGGGAGGATTTCGCCGGCCTGCCCGCCTGGCCGGACCTCGAGTTCAAGGCCGCCAGGCTGCGTTGAGGCCGGCACGGGGAGCGGCGCAACGCCCTCCCCGATCGGGTCAGGCGCCGAAGCGCTCGTCCAGCAGGTCGAACATGGCGGCGAAGGCCCGGCGTGCCACCTTGGCGTCGTACTGCATCTTGCCGGGGATCTGCGCATGTGGATCGGTGAAGGAATGCGCGGCACCGCCGTAGCTGGTCAGGGCCCAGTCGACCTGGGCATCGATCATTTCCCTGGCGAAGTCGGCCAGTTGCTCACGCGGCACGAAGGGGTCGATGGCGCCGTCGAGGACCAGCACCGAGCCTTTGATGTTCTTCGCGTCGGCCGGGTTCGGCGTGTCCAGGGTACCGTGGAAGGACACGGCAGCCGCCAGCGGCGCGCCATCGCGAGCCAGTTCCAGCGCGCAACAACCGCCGAAGCAGAAGCCGAAGGTGGCCAGCCGGCTGGTATCCAGCGGCGCCTTGCCGGCCTGCTCCAGCAGGGTGGCGAGCGAAAGCTGCATACGCTTGCGCAGCAACGCGCGGTCATTCTTCAGTGGCATCATGGCGGCCGCCGCCTGCTCCGTGCCATTGGGGCGGATGTCCTTGCCATAGAGGTCGGCCACCAGCACTACGTAGCCGCGCTCGGCGACTTTCTGCGCGATATCCACGGCGCCCTGGCTGACGCCCATCCAGTTGGGCGCCATCAGCAGGCCGGGGCGCGGCGCCTTGCTGGCAGCATCGAATACCAGCTGGCCCTCGAAGGACACGCCGTCCTGACTGTAGGCAACCGGTTGCACGCTGATCTGACTCATTGGGGTAGTCCTCTTGTGAATGCCGGAGAAATATAGCGAACCGGGATCGACCTTATTCAACAATCCAGGGAGCGGCAGGTGATTCCTGCACGGGCGGCTGTCAGGACGGCGCGTCTATCGCCAGCAATGTGCCAACCAACCGGGCCGCATAGTCCGCCTCGAAACGGTAGCCGCCCTCGCTGTGAACGATGCTGCCGGCGGCGAGCCGCGCCTCCCACCAGTCACTCAGGAAGCCGGGGGCATAGCCGCCCGTGCAGAACCCGTAAGGGTCGGCCACATAGCGGGTGGTCAGCATCAGCGTGTAGCAGGGGCGCCGGTAATCGCTCTGCTCCCGGGAGCAGTCATGGAAGTCTTCATAAGATTCGGCGAGCTTGAGCTGGGAGAACAGCCAGAACATGGCGTCGTACATCAGTTGCGAATCCGCGTCGGCATGCAGGGCGAAAAAGCCCTTGGCGCGTACGATCCGCTCGGCCAGGCGGCGAATGTACCGCTCGCCATCGGGCAGCTCATCCGCCGCGGCATCCAGCGCGCGGCGCAGAATGGGCGACAGCGTGCCGCGCTGCACCGTGGCGAGGTCGGCCTCGAGCGTTTTCGCGTCGTCGTTGAACTCGTCCTCGCTGACCAACCCGCGGATGAAGGTCGCGAAGTCCGGCGCGACCTCGGTAATCGCAAAGTCGGCTTCCTGGTCGACATGCACGACCCGTGGCTCCCCCTGCGGCCCGCACTGGCGGTAGTCGAGCATGATCATTTCGTGCCCGGCGCTGGGGGTATTGGCAATGGCGATGCCGATGTCCGGATAGCCCCATTCGGCACACATGAAGGCCGACCCGAGGTCGCCACACAGCGAATAGATTGCCGTGCGCCCGATGGCGTAGAGGCCGGTGATGGCGATGTGGTCCTCGGCCCAGCCGGTCGGCTCATCCATCGGGTAGCAGCAGCGCTCGACAGCGCCACCATTGCGCAGACGTGCCAGCTCCACGTAGGCGTCCGGCAAGCGGTAGCCGCACTCGGCCTCGATCTGCGCAATCAGTTCATCGCTGGGGGCTGGCTCGGTGTAATGGCTGGCCGAGTAGTCGCCATCGTCCCAGAAGCCTTCCAGATCGAAGCCTGCGAAGGCCCCGGTGGTTCTCCCGACGGGTTGTGTCATTCCCTTCTCCCTTTACGGCGCAGATGCTTGCATCCGCACAGAATCAGCTTTCCGAGCAGTGGATCTTCCTTGCACGGGATCGTTCATAGCCAGGCTCAATGAAAAACGCCACGATCCCAGCACTGAAATCGTGGCGTCTGTTCAAGCCTTCACAGCGCTCAGGCGGAAAGCTCCACCAGCAGCTTGTTCAGGCGGCGCACGTAGGCGGCCGGGTCCTTCAGGCTGTCCCCCGCGGCCAGCGCGGCCTGGTCGAAGAGGATGTGGCTCAGCTCGCCGAAGCGGTCTTCGTCGGCTTCCGCGTCGAGCTTCTCGATCAGCGGGTGGGCCGGGTTGAACTCGAAGATCGGCTTGGATTCCGGCACCTTCTGCCCGCTGGCCTCGAGGATCTGACGCATCTGCAGACCCAGGTCCTGCTCGCCGATGGCGAGGATCGCCGGCGAATCGGTCAGGCGGTGGGACACGCGCACCTCGGCGACTTCATCGCCCAGCGCGGCCTTCAGGCGCTCGGCCAGGCCTTCCTTCGCCTTGGCGATCTCTTCCTGGGCCTTCTTGTCCTCTTCGGAATCCAGCTTGCCCAGGTCCAGGTCGCCACGAGCGACGTCGACGAACTGCTTGCCGTCGAACTCGGGCAGGTAGCTCATCAGCCACTCGTCGATACGGTCGGTGAGCAGCAGCACTTCGATGCCTTTCTTGCGGAAGACTTCCAGGTGCGGGCTGTTCTTCACCTGGGCGAAGCTCTCGCCGGTGAGGTAGTAGATCTTGTCCTGGCCTTCCTTCAGGCGACCGATGTAGTCGGCCAGGGAAACGCTCTGCTCTCCGCTCTCGTCGCTGGTGGAAGAGAAGCGCAGCAGGCCGGCGATCTTGTCCTTGTTGGCGAAGTCCTCGGCCGGGCCTTCCTTCAGCACCTGGCCGAAGTTCTTCCAGAAGCCCTTGTAGGCTTCGGCGTCGTTGCTCGCGAGTTTCTCCAGCATGTCCAGCGAGCGCTTGGTCAGCGCCGATTTCATCGAATCGACGATGGGGCCGGACTGCAGGATCTCCCGGGAGACGTTCAGCGACAGGTCGTTGGAGTCCACCACGCCCTTGATGAAGCGCAGGTACAGCGGCAGGAACTGGTCGGCCTGGTCCATGATGAACACGCGCTGCACGTACAGCTTCAGGCCGCGCGGGGCCTCGCGGTGGTAAAGGTCGAACGGCGCGCGGGCCGGGACGTACAGCAGCGAGGTGTACTCGAGCTTGCCCTCGACCTTGTTGTGGCTCCAGGTCAGCGGGTTCTCGAAGTCGTGGGCGATGTGCTTGTAGAACTCCTGGTATTCCTCGTCCTTCACCTCGGTGCGCGGACGGGTCCACAGGGCGCTGGCACGGTTGACCACTTCCCACTCGGTTTCCGCCGGCTTGTCGGCGTCCTCACCGTGGTGCTCCTTCGGCAACTCGATGGGCAGCGCGATGTGGTCGGAGTATTTCTTGACGATGTTGCGCAGGCGCCAGCCGTCGGCGAACTCGTCCTCGCCGTCCTTCAGGTGCAGGACGATGCGGGTGCCGCGTTCGGCCTTGTCGATGGTCGCGACTTCGAACTCACCTTCACCCCTGGAGGACCAATGCACACCTTCGCTGGCCGGTGCGCCGGCACGGCGGGTGAAGACGTCCACCTTGTCGGCGACGATGAAGGCGCTGTAGAAGCCCACGCCGAACTGGCCGATCAGGTGCGAGTCCTTCTTCTGGTCGCCCGAAAGATTCTTCAGGAAATCAGCGGTGCCGGACTTGGCGATGGTGCCCAGGTGCGCGATCACTTCCTCGCGGCTCATGCCGATGCCGTTGTCTTCGAGAGTGACGGTCTTGGCGTCCTTGTCGAAGCTCACACGGATCTTCAGTTCGGCGCCGCCTTCGAGCAATTCAGGCTTGGCCAGCGCCTCGAAACGCAGCTTGTCGGCCGCGTCGGAGGCATTGGAAATCAGTTCGCGAAGGAAGATTTCCTTGTTCGAATACAGGGAGTGAATCATCAGGTGAAGCAGTTGCTTCACTTCAGTCTGGAAGCCCAGTGTTTCTTTTTGAGTCTCCGCGCTCATCGTTTCTCGCTCCGAGGTGACAAATGCCGCGTCTTGCGGCCGATGTCAGCGAGATGGGGGCTTCCCGAACCAATTCAAGGGGTTGGCGAAAATTCGCCGCGTCCTCGGCCAGGGCCGCCGGCGCAGGGTCAGCGCGCCGACAGCTCGATGTCGGTGATTTCGCTGGGGCGCAGCGTGTAGCTGGCCTCACCCGGCCCGTCGATGACCTGGCGGATGACGATGCGCCCGTCGGCATCGAGGCCGACGAAAACTCCTTCGGCGATCCGCCCGCGCTCGGTGGTCACGCGCATACCGCGATTGACGTAGCGCTGCGGAGCGGACAGCAGGCGCTCCAGGGACAGGCGGCCGCTTTCCACTGCCTGCGGCACAGGAGCGCTCGCTTGCGCGGCGACAGTGGACGGCGCCGGCGGCGCGGCGGCGCTCACCGCCCTCAGGCGCGGATAGCGGTCGCCACGCACGCCCCAGCCACGCGTCGGGGTCTTCTCCAGCGTGACCTGAAGGGCTTGCGACTGGCCCCCTACCTCGACCGTCAACGGCACCTCCTGGGCGGCCCGCTGGATATCCAGCACGGGCATCCTGCCGATGACGACATCGCGGCGGGCGAAGCGGCGCTGCAGATAGTCCTGCAGCACGTAACGCAGGGTATCGCGGGAGTCGAAGCGGGTATCCACCTCGCCGTCGTGGTAGCGCAGGCGGTCGGTGAAGACTTCGATACGGCCCGAAAGCGTGGTCTGCATTTGCGCCGGCAGCACCAGGTGGAAGGCACCCTCCATGCGATTGGGGGCCTTCGGCGTCAGGTCCAGATGCAGGCTGTAGCCGCGCTGCAGGCGTATCGCCTCGGGCAGCTCCTGGCCCGGCGCGAGCCAGCTGAGTTCAATTTCCGGCAGGCGGCCGTTGTCGTCAGGCAGCACGTCGAGCCGGATCGGCCCGCTGACCGGCGCCGCCAGGCGTACCTGGATTTCGCGGTGGGCATAGAAGTCCTGCCCTTCGCGCAGACTGAGCACGCCATCGATGAATTCGGCCTGCTCGGGTACGAAGGGCTTGCCGTTGAGTTCGCCACGCAGGTCGATAGCCAGTTCAGGCTGCACGACCGGTTCGGATCTGAGCCACTCCAGGCTGAGGATGGCCTGCAGGCGCGCGCTATCCTGGCTGGCCAGCAGGGTGAGGCCGACCACCAGCGGAATGCAGCCCAGGCCACCGAGGGCAACGGCGCTGCGGGCGTGGCGCCAGTGAATCAGCATGAATAACAGCGCCAGGGGCGGCAGCAGGCTGGCGAGCCCCCAGAACAGGCTGCGCTCGAACGCGCGGGCGATCAGCCAGACGTACCCGGCGAGAATCAGCAGCAGGCCGAGCAGGATGAGCAGCGTGTCCATTCAGGCGCCGTCGACCTTGAAGTGCGCGCGGGCGGTGGCAATCGGCTCGGTGCGCGTGGTCTGCCAGGCGGTGATGGCGACGTTGGCAACCCGCCGGCCCTGTCGCCACACCTGGCACTGCGCATAGGTGTCGCGGAAATGGCCGGCGCGCAGGTAGTCGATGGAAAAGTCGATGATCTTGGGCATGTGCGGGATGCCCATGAACATCAGCAGGTGCAGCAGGGCCGATTGCTCCATGAAGCCGGCGATCACGCCGCCATGCAGGGCCGGCAGCGTCGGGTTGCCGATGTTGTCCGGGTTGGCCGGCAGGTGGAAGATCGCGTCGTCACCCAGGCGCAGGCAGCGGATGCCGAGCAGGCGGGCGTAGGGAATCATGTCCAGCAGCGGATCGTAGTTCTTGCTCTCGTGCGCCGTGCGCACCATGGCCTCGATATTCACCGTGCTCATCCTTGGCTCCCTTCGACGTCGCGCTTCACGGCGCCGGCGGAAACCGCCTTGCCCATGCGCATGAAGGTGCCGACCACATGGGCGATGGGCTCCGAGGGGTCGTCCTGGTAGGCGTAGCCGCGGGTGAAGATGATGTTCGGGGTGACCCGATAGCACTCGGCGAATCCGAAGACGTCCTTGTGCGGCTGCGCCGGGTGCATGTAGTCGATGCGCAGGTCCAGGGTCGGGCAGATCTCGAACTGCGGCAGCACGCAGACTGTGGAGATGCCGCAGGTGGTGTCCATCAGCGTGGTGATGGCGCCGCCATGGATCACACCGGTTTCCGGGTTGCCGACAATGGCTTGGCTGTAGGGAAGCCGCAGAGTCAGGCCGGAGGCATCCGCCGCGTGTGCGCTGATGCCCAGCAATTGGCAGTGGCGCAGCGCCGACAGGAAGCGCTGGGCGCGCTCAAGGAGTGGGTTTTCGGACATGGGAGGGGTGACCGATTGACTGCACGGGGGCGCATGATACCCCGCTCGTTGTCACTCCTGCAGTGATGCAATGGTGGGTCGCAGGAATATTCGTTGAACTAATTCACACTACTTCGGCTCAAAGGGCTAACACCAGGAAAGCCACACATGGAGGCTCCGCATGAAAAAAACCCTTCCCTTCGCTCTGCTGATCGTCGCTGGCCTCGGCCTTGCCGCCTGCGACAAGAAAGAAGAGCCCAAAGCCCCGGCCGCGCCCGCCGCGACCGAGCAGCCGGCTACCCCGGCGCCGACCACCCCGCCGGCGCCTGAAGCCTCCCCGGCTGCTCCGGCTGCCCCGGCTACCGCGCCGCAGGAGCCCGCCGGCGGCGAGCAGAAGCAATAATCGCTTTTCTGCCGCACAGAACAAGGCCCGCTCATGGCGGGCCTTGTCGTTTCCGGGTCTGGGTTGTCAGCCGCTGGGAGGAATGTCGTTGTCCCGTGGCGCATCGCCCTGCGGCGTCGGCGTATAGACCATCACATGCAGCACGCTGGAGTGGAACTCGCGCTGGTACAGCACGCCCACCACGCCCGCCGTCACCAGCATGAATATCCAGGGGTTGATGAACCAGGCCAGCATCGCCAGGCCGAAGTAATAGGTCCGCAGGCCCTGGTTGAACTGGTGCGCCGCCAGCGACACCACGCGCGCCGCGCGTTCAGCGAAGGACTTGCGCTCCAGTTCGCCGACATTGCGCTCCCCCACCATGGGCGCCGAGCCGATCAGCACCGCAGCGAAATTGTACTGGCGCATGCACCAGCTGAACGTGAAGAAGGCATAGACGAATACCACCGCCAGGCACAGCAGCTTGAGCTCCGAGAGGCCACGCGTCGGCGCCGTGACGAAAGGCAGGTCAGCCAGCACCGAGATCGTGCGCTCGGCCGACCCCAGGAGTGTGAGGATACCGGCCAGGATGATCAGGGTGCTGGACGCGAAGAACGAGGCGTTGCGCTCCAGATTGCCGATCACGCTGGCGTCCGCCACGCGGTTGTCGCGCAGCAGCACGCGGCGCATCCAGTCCTGGCGGTAGAGGTGCAGCACGCTGGCCAGGCAGGCCGTGTCGCGGGCCTTGGTCTTGGCGTAGCGGGTGTAGCCGATCCAGCAGAAAAGGAACCAGAGGATGGCGAGCAGGTTCCAGAAGTACTGGATGTCGAACAGGTCGACGATATCGGTCATGGATGTCCTTGCGATTCGAGACGGAATGAAGTCGGTACGCAGCCGATAGACGCCAGTTTATCGCTTCGGGACACGACGCCACATCGCGGAACACTGCAGGTACGAAAAAGGCCGCGTGCTGGGCGGCCCATCAGAGCTATGGGTCGAGGAGCCGTCCCGCCTGACGATCCAGGGCAGGCGGCATCTGGAGGTTATCGCCCCGCCCTCGCTGACTGGCAGCAGCGGGAACGACAGGAACGTCTGGCTGGCGGAGATCCGAAGTGAGACGTGGGTAATGGACGTCCCTGCTCCTGCGAGGGGGACTGGCCGTGGGTCAGAACACCGACCAGCCGATTCGCGAACTCAGCAGCTCGAGCGCCGCCATTCCGGCGTAGGAGTTACCCGCCGCATTCAGCTCCGGCGACCACACACAGACGGTGAACCGGCCCGGCACGATGGCCACGATCCCGCCGCCCACGCCACTCTTGCCCGGCAATCCCACGCGGTAGGCGAAATTCCCCGCTTCGTCATACAGCCCGCTGGTGGCCATGATCGAGTTCACCTGCTGGGTCTGGCGCCGGGTCAGGATCTGCTCACCGCTGTGCTTGCAGAACCCATCGTTGGCCAGGAAACAGAACGCTCGCGCCAGGTCGAGACAATTCATCTGCAGCGCGCAGTAACTGAAATAGCTGCGCAGTACCGTCTCGACCTCGTTATGGAAGTTGCCGAATGACTGCATCAGGTAGGCCATGGCCGCGTTGCGCGCGCGGAACTGGTACTCCGAATCGGCGACACGGGCATCCATCGTTACATGGGGATTGCCCGATAGGCGTCGAACGAAGTCGCGCATGGACAAAATGGGGGCTGCGAAGCGCGACTGGTTGATATCGCAGATCACCAGCGCACCCGCATTGATAAAGGGGTTACGCGGGCGCCCGCGCTCGAACTCCAACTGCACCAGCGAGTTGAACGGCTGGCCGGAGGGCTCATGGCCGAGCCGGTCCCAGATGGCTTCGCCGGAGTGGCCGATCGCCTGAACCAGGCTGAACACCTTGGAAATGCTCTGCACCGAGAACGGCACCATCGCGTCGCCCGCACAGTGATAGCTGCCATCGTTGCCATAAACCGCGATGCCCAACTGCTGCGGCGGCACGTCAGCCAGCGCGGGAATGTAGTCGGCCACTTTGCCCTTGCCGATCAAGGGACGAACTTCTTCGAGTATCTCGTTCAACAGCGTTTGCATGGAAGGCCCTGTTATCAGTCCCCAGACGACGGCACGGGGCAGCATTCTTGACGCAGGCCGATTAGCAGAAATCACACTGGCGAAATCAAAATGGCGGCGATCACCCGGCGGCGGCGGTCGCTGCGGACTGACAGCAAGCTCGCCCGGCTCGCACCGGACGAGCCCGCGCTTTACTGATGGACGGGATAGCCGACGTGTGCCACGCCCAATGCTTGCACGTCAAAGCGATGGAAATACGCGGTGATGCTGGCACCGGCCGCTGCGGGGTAGCGGGTCAACCGATGAAGGGGCACGAAACGTGCCCCTGCCCGCCTGCTCCAGCGCGGCGGGCGAGCACCCGGGCGGGGCTTTGTCGCCGGTACTGCACCCGACCGTCGCGCGGCAGGCCTAGAACAGCCCGCCGATATACACCGCCGCACCGCCGCCGGCCTGCAGACCGGCGGTCACGCCACGCATGAACAGCGCGCCACGCGCCGACTGGAGCAACTGCCGCTGGACGTTGAAGCCGCCCCACACCTGGGACGCCGGCATGGTCGCCATTGCCATGGACAATGCCAGGAGCTTGGCGTCCAGCCCGAACAGCACCGCCGTACCGCTGTAGCCCAGGCCAAGGCCGCCTGCCAGCTCGATATAGGCGCAGGCGCCGGTGATGTCATCGTGGCTCAGGTCGCGGTCACGCAGCGCATCGGAGACATACACCTGGCCCGTGCTGGGGAAGGACTCGGCGGCACCGGTAGCGCCCACGCTCTTGCCGCGCACGTTCAGGTTGACCTTGCCGATCTTCGGCAGGCGAGCGCCGAAGCCCGCGCCCACACCCACGCCGCCGAAGGAGAACTTGTCCTCCTGGCCCTGCGGGTTCTTCAACACCAACTGGCCGCCCCCGCCGGCCAGGAACATGAAACTGACGCCGCCGCTACTGCCGGTGACGTATTCCCAGGCGCTGGAGCGCAGGCTGATGGGGATGATCGAGTTTTCCATGGTTCAGATTCCTTTGAACGAATACACGCGCCCTACCGGCGCTTGAGCAGCGAATGCAGGCCGACACCGGCGAAGGCGGCGCCCAGCAGACCGAGCAGGGCCGTCATGCCCCACAGGGCGCCGAAATCATCGACGATGGCGCTGGCCTGGGCACGCTCGGGCAGGTACAGCACACGGACGCTCTGGCCCTGCTGATAGCCGAAGATCAGCCCGTTCTGCGGATAGGAAATCCGCTGGCCGCCGTCCGTGGTGAAGGCCACCTGCGGGTGCGAACCGCCGGCGTTGAGGCTCTCGACCTGGCCATCGGCAACGCGGGCGTTGCGCAGAAACTGCACGCGGTCGACCACCTCGTAGGCAACGATCGCCAGGCAGACCAGGCCGATCACGCCGAACAGCAGGCCGCCCATGACTTCAGCGGGGCGGGAAACGGAAGGTTCAGACATCGCGAGGACTCATCCTTGTTCAGTGACAGCCCCCGCCGGGCCAGGCCCGGCGGGGGGAAGAACGGCGGCCGGCAGGAGCCGGACGCCCTGGCTTACGCGTTCGGGCAGGGAACCGGCGCCCAGTCGCCGATATCCGGGTTCTTGCACATGCCGTTGACCTGGCTGGTACCCGCCGCCGCTACCTGCTGGCTCTTCACCTGCTTGGCCTGGGCGTCGCCCAGGGCGCGCTCGGTGGTGACCGCCTCGGCCGGAACGACCGGCAGCTTCTTCTGCTGGGTCTTGGTCTTGGTCTTGGTCTTGGCCTTGGTGGGCGAAGTGGTGGTGCTGCTGGCCTGGGCGACGGTGGCGACGTCGGCACGCTTGACGCCCACGGTCTGCAGGTCCTTCTCGTAGGCCTGGGTGTAGTTGCTCAGGTCTTCACCGGCCTTGCCGCTGACCGCGGTGATCAGGTCGTTGGACTCCTTGAGGCCGGCGACGATTTCAGCCAGGCGCTTGCGGCCTTCTTCGTCCTTGATGGTGCCGGCCTTGCGCTGCTGCAGCAAGGCGCTGAACTGCTGCTGGTAGCAGGACTGCGAGGCCTGGGCGTAGGCCACGCTGCGGTCGATGTCGGCGGCGCTCTTGTCCGCGTCGGCGGCATAGGAACCCAGGCGCTGGTGGTCGTCGGTGATCTGCTTCTGCTTCTCGGTGTAGTAACCGGCGGCACCGCCGACCAGCGCACCACCGGCAGCGCCGATGGCAGCGTTGCGACCACGGTCTTCGCTGTTGCCCACCAGCGCGCCGGTCAGCGCGCCACCCACAGCTCCGATCACGGCGCCGGTGGCGACCGATTTGGTCATGTTGGAATCGGTGTCGCGCAGGTGCTGCACCGGCTCGTAGCAGCTGGGGTAGTACTCGACCTTGGTGCTCTTGCCGATCTGCGAGACCGGCGAACTGGAGCAGCCGCTGAGCAATACAGCGACACAGGTGAAGCTGGCGGTGGCCAGCGACAGCGCGCGGCGGCGCGGTTGCAGGATGACGGGATTAGCGAACGATTGCATGTCTGAGCTCTCTGCTGGGGTTTGACCACCCCGGAACGGCGGGTCGCCGACCGGGTTCCTTCTGTACATGCCTGGCATCGGTGGTCATGGCTTCGGTACGGCCGATGCAAGCAATTCCTTCAGGACCGCCTCCGGTTCCGCGCGCTGTTGCTGGCGGTACTGGCCGACGTGCCTGACGAACAGGGTGGCGCGGGTGACCAGGCTCTTGCCGATCACCGGCTTGCGATTGAGTTCTTCCTTGATGCGCTGGAACTGCGCCTGGATCACCGCGTCGGTGTAGCGCGTGCCGGTGGCCAGGTTGTCGATGTAGATGGCTACGGCGCCGTTGAGCGCGCTGCTGCCGTTCTCGATGGCCTGGCCGAACAGCTTGGCGCTGGCGGCGTCCTTGGCCTGCTCCGCCTGCTGCTGGCTCTTGCGCAGGTTGGTGAGGCGGATGTTGTAGTTATTGATGGTTTCAGCCACCAGCGCCGAGGACTGGATCAGGTTGCCGGCGGCCTCTTCGCGCTGCCGGGCGATCAGCGCGACGTTGCGCTTGAGTTCCTCGTTGATCGTGCCCAGTTCGGCCTGCAGGTGCGTATCGGTGGTCGCGGCGATGATGCCGTCCAGGCGCTGGGTCGGGTCCTGGGTGTCGTCGATGGCATCGGTCAGCCCGGCCAGGCGCCCTTCCTTCTTCCATTGCTCGAAGAGCTCCTGGTAGCGCGAGCGCGGCGCCGACAACGCACCAATGGCCACGCGGAATCCGGTGGTCTCGTTGCGCTGCTCGGTGCCGTCCGGGGCGAACAGCGGGTACTCGCGACGCATGCCGGTGAACAGCGTGCCCTCGCCTTCCAGGTAATTACCGCCCTTGACCACGAAGCCGCCATAGGTGCCCTGCAGGCGACCGGCATGCACCAGTTGGAAGGACTCCTGGACCATCTCGGCGGCATTGCCGATCACATCGAACAGGCCGATCGGATTCGGCTGCCGGGTACCGATGGGCATGAGGCGCGCCGCCTGGCCGGTGCCGCCGGCCACCTGGTTGAACACGGCCCAGTCGGCGAGCGGTCCGTCGTTGTCACTGCCCTCGACCCGGCGCGGGAACAGCCGCGCCTCCAATTCCTGCCGCGATACCGCCTGGGCACCGCGTGCGGCGAACTCCCACTCGACCTCGGTGGGCAGACGGACGAAGCCGAAGCCGCCATCTTCCTCGCTCTTGCCGCGGCCGCTGACCGGCAGACGGTCGCGCTGGTACTTCATCAGCCAGGCGCTGTACACCGCGGAAAAGCGCTCGGCCTCGAAACGCGACAGCTTCACCTTCGGCAGGCGCCCGGCAACCCCTTCGGGCAGGTTCAGTGTCTCGCAGGCGGGCGCATCCTGCCCCTCGGCCAGCGCCTGGGCCTGGGCCATCACCTGGGCGTACTGGCGCGCGGTCACCTCGTACTTGCCGAGGAAATAGAACATCGGCTTGAGCGGCTCGCCCTTGCCCGATTTGGGCAACTGGCCGGCGATGGCCTTGCTCCATTCCGCCGGCAGGTCGCCGAGGCTGAACTGGCCGTTGATGTACTCGCGGCGGTAGCCGGAAATGAACGACTGCTTGTAGCCGGGTTCGCCCTCGCTGAACGGATAGCCCAGGTTGACCTCGCGGTCGTCCAGCGCCCCCTTGGCCAGTACGTAGACGTAACGGAACACCATCTGGCCGCCACAGGGCAGCGGCAGCGCCACGTCATCGGCCAGCGGCTTGGGATTGTTCAGCTTGTCGCCCTCCTCGGCCAGCACGAAGGGCGCCGCCAGCAGGGACTGGACGGCAAGGGCAATGGGGGCCAAGGCCAGGACAGCACGGCGCCATTCAGACATCTCTGACTCCTTGAGCAGCATCGATTCGGCAGGTGCGCCACCCGCCGAGCAGCGCCGCCAGCAGGCTGGCCGCGAGCACGGCGAGGACGGCAATGAGGTAGTGAACGGGCAGCAATTGCGCGGCATGCTCGCCCGGCTGCGCCACGAACAAGTGGTTCAACCCGCCCTGCGCCAGGCGGTACACCAGCGCCGACAGCAAGGTGGCGAAGGCTGAGCTGTAGAGCGCCTGCAACACCACGAAAGCGAGCAGCGCCGAGGTGCCGAAACCCACCAGCCGCAGCACCGCCAGCTCGCGGCGCTTGCGCTGCACCGCAGCCAGCGCGCCGGCACAGATAGCGGCGAAGGCGCCCGCCAGGGCCAGGGCGGCGATCAGCCAGAAGACCAGCGTCAGGTTGCGCGACAGCGAGCGCACCCGCTCGATAGCGGCGGCCTGGGTGAAGACCTCCACGCCCTGCTTGGCAAAATGCAGGCGCAGCGGTTCGACATCGTCCAGGCTGCGAGCGTAAAGCCGGAACGCCGGGTAGATACGCTTCGCGGGATCGCCGGTGGCCTCGCCGGGCCAGCCGAAGGCCTGCACCGCGCGGCCATCGCGGAAATTCTCGGCGGCTTCCAGCAGCGCCGGCGCGGCGAACAGCCCATCGCGGCCGAAGGCCCCCAGCGGCAGCACGCCGATCACCTGCACGGCCATCGCACGGGAACTGTCGCGGCCGGCGTTCTGCCGGGTCAGCAGCGCCTGCAATGTGTCGCCGGCGCGCACGCCGAGCTTCTGCGCCGCGGTGTAGCTGAGCAGCACCTGGGTCAATTGCGCGGGCACCGGCAGGCTGCCGAGCAGGGGGTCGCCGGCGGCGGTCGGGATCATCTCGGCGGTCAGCGCCTCGCGTCCGGGCTGCGACAGTTGCACGCTGGCGGCGATCTGCCGGGTGCGCGGCACGGCGAAGGCCACGTCCGGGCGTGCCGCCAGCGCGGCAACGTAGGCCGCATCGAAGCGCCCACCGCCCAGCGGGATGATCTCGCGCACGCCCGGGTCGCGCTGCAGGCGCTCGGTGAGGCTGCCGACCAGGCCGAACTTCAGGCCGAACAGCACCAGCAGCGGCACCAGCACCGCCACCAGGGCGAGCACCGCGCAGGCGGACAGGCGCCAGTCGCTGCGGTAGTCCTGCCAGGCCAGGCTGGCGACCAGGAACAGGCGCATCAGGCGTGTTCCTCCAGGGTTGCGCAGACGCCGCCATCAGGCTCGCGCCGGCAATCCAGGCGCAGGATGCGCAACCCGGCCTCGCGCGCGGCCGCCTCGTCGTGGGTTGCAATCACGCAGCAGGCCTGCTGTTCGCGCACCTGGTCGAGGAACAGCGCGAGCACCTGGCGGGCGTTGAGCGGGTCCAGCGCGGCGGTCGGCTCGTCGGCCAGCAGCAGCGCCGGGCGATGGGCCAGGGCGCGGGCGCAACCGACTCGCTGGCGCTGGCCGACCGACAGTTCGGCAGGCTTTTTCTCCAGGTGGTCGTGGATGTCCAGGCGCCGCGCCAGGCGCTCGACGCTGCCATCATCGGCCAGGCCCAGCAGGCGCCGTGGCAGCTCGATATTGCCGCGTACGCTGAGATAACCGAGCAGCCCGCCGGTCTGCAGCACGTAGCCGCAGTGGCGGCTGCGCAGCGCCGCCAGGGTGCTGCGCTGGCCGGTGCGCCAGAGGTCGGCGACGGCGTACACGCCCGCCCCTGCCCGCCAGTCGAAGCGCGCCGCCTGCTGTGGCGGCGCCACCAGGGAGAGCAGGTCCAGCAGCGTGCTCTTGCCGCTGCCGCTGGCCCCCACCAACGCCAGGCGCTGGCCGGGCGCGAGGTCCAGGCACGGCACGTCCAGGCGGAAACGCTGCGCGCCCTGCCCCCGGATACTGCTGACGTCACGCAGGCTGAGCAGGCTCATGGCAGCGTCGCCAGCGGTACACGGTACAAGGCGTCGCCCGGTTCGGCGGCGCCGAAGCGGACCCAGTTGGCCGTGTCGTTGTGGAAGGTTTCGTAGAGGCGGATCTTCGACTCCAGTTCGTCGATGAAGTCCTGCTGCTCGGCCACCGACAGCGACAGCCAGAGGTCCTGGGTCATGCCCAGGACCTTGCTGCGGTACGGCAGGCCATCGAGGTATTCGCCCAGCAGGCCGCCCTTGGCCAGGTTGCCGCCCTGGCGCAACGCCGACGGGTCGCGGCTCATGTAGGCACTGGCGCTGGCGATCTCCTGGAAGAAATCCTTGGGCGAGGTCTGCGTCTTGCGCGCCGCATCGACGATCAGCTTGAGCGACTGCTGCAGCTCGTTGAGTTGCAGGCGGGTCAGCAGCGCGCACACCTGGAAGGCCGGCAGCGCCGGGTTGCTCAGGTCGCGGTCGGCGGTCCAGGCGCTGACCAGCTGCGGGCTCTGTGCCTGGGTCTTGCGGCCGAGGAAGTCCATGTGCATGGCGTAGCCGATGGCCGCCGACTTCTGCGCAAGACTCGGCGCGCCGTCCAGTTGCGGCGCAGCGCCGGGAGTGTTCCCTCGCACCTGGTGGACGAGGTCGGCGAACACGCTGCCGATTTCGTCCAGGCGCTGGCCGAAGCGCTGCACATCGCCGCCCGGCACCGGCACGTAGAGGTCGCCGATGCGCGGGTTGGCGTCGGCGGTCAGCGTGCGGTACTGCTGCTCGGCCGCCGCATGGTTGTTCGCCCCGGCCGGCGTCAGCAGGTGCAGGGCATACAGGTGGATCTGCTTGTTCAGCGCGGCCTGGCGGACTTCGGCCTCGTTCATGCGCGTCGAACTGTAGGGGTCGCTCTTGCGCAGCGCGCCGGCGTCGCTGACCACCAGCACCACCCGGCCGCCGTAGCCACTCCAGTCCATGCCGTCCACCGCCTGCATGATGCCGGCGAAGGCGTCTTCGTTGAACGAGTGGCTGGACACCGTGGTGGCCTTGATCTGCCCGGCCAGTTGCAGGAAGCGCGCGGGATCGCGGCCTTCCTCCAGCGGGATCAGGGTCTTGCTCAGGTACTCCAGGCCCGGCGTCTTCTGCGTGTTGTTGCGGAAGCCCACCAGGCCGAAGCTCACGCTGTCGAGTTCGCCGCGCTCGGCGAGCTTGCCCTGCAGGCTGCGCACCACCTCGCGGATCTGATCGATATAGGGCTGCATCGACACCGAGGTGTCCACCACCAGCACGATGCCGGTGCGGAACGCGTCGGCGGCGGCAGCCTTCAGCGGCTTGCCCTCCAGTGTGCTGGCCGCCTGGCTGCCGGGGTCGATGGAGGCGACCTTGAGCATCTGCACGATCTGCCCGTTCTCATCCATGCTCTCGCGCGACTCGAAGATCGGCAGCAGGTAGAAGCGGTCCTGCGCCACCGCGCGGGTGGCCGGCTCCAGCGCCAGTACCTGGCTGTTGTCGCTGGCGTCGGCCTGGGCCTTGCGCAGCAGGCTGCGGGCCGCGTTGGGGTCGGCGATCAGTTGCTCCAGCAGGCTGTCCTGGCGCAGGAACATCACCGGCGCCCGGCCGGAGCGTTCGGTGAACTTGAGCACCAGGCTCTGCTTCCAGTCGGCCCCTTCGCTCGCCGGCAGCCAGCCCAGCGCGCGGCCATCGCTGGCGGCGCTGACCTGCAGCCAGTCCTGGCCGGCGACGTTGCGCCGGGCATACACGTACAGCACGGAGAACGCCGGCAACGGCTGGCTGGCGCCCTGCCCCGGCTCGCTGTGCAGCTGCGCGCCAGGCTTGGCCAGCACGCGCTGGTACAGCGTCTTCTTGCCGGGGATCAGCAGCGGGTGCTCGCCGGCCAGCGACTCGTCGGCCGCCCGGGCATGGCTTGGCAGGCCGGACGTCTGCGGCGTGGCACTGGCGAGCGTCTGGCCCGGCGCCTTGTCCCTGGCGTTCTGCTGGTCGATAGCCACTGGCGCCTTGGCCGTGCGGCCGAGCCACCAGTAGCCGGCGCCACCGACACCCAGTGCCGCCGCCACGGCCACGGCGAGCAGCGCCAGTACCGGGCCCTTGCGTTGGCCCGATGACGCTTGCGCGGACGATTGCTGCGGCGAGCGCGCAACGGCAGCCGGCGGCGGCACAACTGGAGTTTTTGCCGCCGGTGCGGACTGGGGAATCTCGATCGACACCGCCTGCAGGCCACCCAGCTCGGTCGGCGTCGGCTTGGCCAGCGGCACCGGGTCCGCGACCATCATGGGGACCACTGGCAGTGGGCGCACCACGGTAGCGTCCAGGTCGGACGCCGGCAGCGCATCGAGAGCGGCAAGCAGCTCGCCGGCGCTGGCGAAGCGTTCGCTCGGCTCCTTGGCCAGCAGGCGCTGCAGCAGGTGCTGGTAACGGCCGTGGTGCAACGGCAGCTCCGGCAGCGGCTGGGTCAGGTGCGCCAGGGCGGTGGACAGGGCATCGGTGCCCAGGTAGGGCAGCTCGCCCACGAGGATTTCGTAGAGCACCACGCCCAGCGAATACAGGTCGGCGCGTCCGTCGATGTCCAGGCCGCGCGCCTGCTCGGTGCTCATGTAGTTGGGCGTGCCGACGGCGAAACCGGCCTGGGTGAACTGGGTGCGGTCATCCAGCGATTTGGCGATGCCGAAGTCCGAGAGCACGGCGGTGCCGTCCGCGCGGAACAGGATGTTCGCCGGCTTCACGTCTCGGTGGATCAGGCCCTGGGCGTGGGCGTAGCCCAGCGCCGAGGCGATCTGCCGGACATAGGCCAGGCCCTGCTCGGGGCTGAGCCCTGCGGCGATGCGTTCGCGCAGGGTGCCGTTGGGCAGGTATTCCATGGCCATGTAGTAGTGCTCGCCGGCGTTGCCGATGTCGTGCACGGTGACGATGTGCGGGTGCGACAGGCGCGCCAGGGTCTTGCCTTCGCGCAGGAAGCGCTCGCAGAAGGAGGCGTCGGCGGCCAGCGCGGGCGCCATGATCTTCAGCGCCACCTTGCGCTCCAGCGAGCGCTGCACGGCCAGGTAGACGGTGGCCATGGCGCCTTCGCCGATCACGCTGTCGATGTCGAAACCGGGGATCTTCAGGTTCATGCCAGGGGTTCGCTTGCCTTGATGACGATGGCGGTGATGTTGTCCGGGGCGCCGCGGGTCAGGCCCAGGTGCACCAGGCTGCGCACCACCTGGTAGGGGTCGGCGTGTCCGAGCACTTCACGGATCTCATGGTCCTCGGCGGTACGGGTGAGCCCGTCGCTGCACAGCAGCCAGGTGTCGCCGGGGAGGATCTGCACTTCCAGCGCGGACAGTTCGAGCGGGTCCTGCACGCCGATAGCGCGGGTGACGATGTTCGCTCGCGGGTGCACCCGCGCCTCGGCCTCGCTGAGCAGGCCGCTGTCCTGCAGTTCCTGCACGTAGCTGTGGTCGCGGGATATCGGGCTCAGCTCGCCGTCGCGCAGACGATACAGGCGGCTGTCGCCAGCCCACAGGCACAGGCCACGGTCCGCGCGCACGGCCAGCAGCACGACGGTGCTGCCCATCATGCTCACACCGCGCTGGCGGGTTTCTTCGCGCACCGCGTCGTTCACCTGGGCCAGGCCCTGGCGCAGCGCCGCCTCGTAGTCCTGCAGCGACCCGGCCGGCGCGATGCGCCGCAGCGAGTCGACGATCAGGCTGCTGACGTAGTCGCCCGCCGCGTGCCCGCCCATGCCGTCGGCAACTACCCAGAGCCCGTCCTCGGGGCGATCCAGGTAGGCGTCCTCGTTGATCTGGCGGACCAGGCCGACATGGCTGTGCGCCGCCGAACGGTAGTCGAGCATTGCCATCAGCACGACGCCTCCCGGCCCAGCAGGAGCGCCGCGAAGCGCTCGGCGGCCGGCAGCCCGTCGCAGCGCAGCAGACCCGGCGCGACCTGCTCCGAGCCGTTGCCCCACCACAGGCTGGCACCGTCGCAGGCGCGCTCGGCCAAGGCCGCCAGGCGTGCCGGTGCATCCAGCGCCGCCATGCGCTGCGCGGCCGACAGCGATCCGCAAGCGGCGGCAGGCTGTTGCGGCAGGTCCGGCAATGCCTGCACTGCGGCTTCGAAATCCTCGAAACGCGCGCCCTCCTCCAGCGTGGCCAACAGCGCCGTCTCGACGGCATCGAACCAGCCGTCGGCGGCCTGGGTCGCCGACAGCGACTGGTGCGCAGGCAGCACGATGGCGACAGTCAGGGGGAAGTAGCGCCCGACGCGGTCGATGCTGGGCATCAGCACCCCCGCCGCCGGAGCGCCGCCACAGACGCCCGGCGCCAGGACGAAGCGCCACAACGGGCTGACCAGGTATGCCTGCAACCAGGCCTCGCCCAGTTGCCGCTGGCCTGCCTGCAGACCGGCGGCGAGCCAGGCGTCCCAGGGTTGCTGGAAGCTGGCGGGCAACCCGCGCCCCACGAAGTCGCCGCGGCTGGCGATCTTGCCGTAGAAACCCACTGCCGTCATAGCCGCTCCGGCAGGCTGAAGCCGGCTACCGCGCGGCTCTTGAAGGGGTTGAAGGCGCTGTTGGCGCGCAGCTCGTAGGCGATGCTCGCGCTGTCCACGCGCAGGCGCAGGTTGAAGCGATCCGGCGAGCCGCCGCCCACCAGCTCGGACTGGTCGAGCAGGCGGAACCAGGCCCACGGGCCTTCGACGGTCAGCGCCGAGCGTCCGCCCGTCGACGGCGGCGACACCGACAGGCGCACGGCGCCGATGCTGTTGGGGTTGGGCCACTGCATGGCCACCGGGCGACTGGGACCGTGGTCGTAGCTCAGCTGCTGGCCGTCCAGGTCGAGCAGGAACTGGCTGACCGAAGCGTCCATGGTCACCGGCTTGAGTTCGAAGCGCACGCTGGGTTGCAGGCCGCCGCCACGGAAATACACGTCGCGGATCAGTGCCGCGCGCTGGAACGTCTGCAGCACGCCCGGCGCGATACCCAGCTTCTGCGCCGCGCCCGGCTGCCAGCGCCAGGTGGGGCTGGAGGTATCGACGTAGGGTTGCAGGTAGCGACGGAAGTAGTTGTCCATCACCCCGCCGACGCCGAAGAACTGGCCGAAATCGTCGAGGGTGGCGTCGCGGGAACTGCCCGGCACCAGGGGATAGCGGCCGCTGAGGGACTGCCGCCAGACGTTCACCACCTCGCTGGTCCAGGCAGCGTTCAGCTGGTTGCGCACCCCGCCCATCATGGTGTTGGTGGTCGAGCTGACCACCGACTTGACCAGCCCCTGCACCACCGGCGGCTGGCGCTCGGCGGCCAGGCTGACGCGCGCGGCGGCGGCGCTGGCCTGGTTCTTCGCCTCGCCCAGCAGCGCGTCGCCACTGGCGCCGACCATGGCGCTGACCTGCACGTAGAGCGCGTTCATGTCCGCCAGCAGCGCATCGATCGCCATGGACGAGCCACCCTCCTGGCTGACCAGCGCGGTGAGGTCGGCGAAGTGTGCGCTGACCGGGTCCTGGCCCGCGGGCTGCGCTGCGGGACCCGCGCCCTCAGGCGCCTGGCCCAGTAGCGAGCCGAGTTTCTGCTTGAGCTGGTCGACGCCAGCGTCGGCCTTCTTCACCTGCGCCGCGACGGCCGGGTCAGCCTGCTGCAGGTCGGTTTCGTGGGCCACCGCCAGCAACAGCTTCTTCAATGGCGAAGTCGGCCCGGAGATCACCCGCAGCACGTCGGCGGCCTGCGCCACGCTGGTGATGGGCACGAAGTCGATGTCCGCCAGCAGCGCATCCCATTGCCGCACGTAGTCCTGGAAATACAGCTGGCGCACTTCGGCGGCCAGGGTCAGCGCATCCTCGGCGTCGTTCAGCGAATGGCCCAGCACCCACTGTTCCTCGGCCAGCACGCCGGCCTGGTTGACGCTGGCCAACAGGAAGGCCTCGCGGTAGCCGCGCAGGGTGAAGAAGCCGCTCAGCGGTTCAGCCAGCGGCTTGCCGCTCTTGCGCACGAATACCAGCGCGGCGTCACGGCCGGCGGCATCGCTGAGGCGGAAATCCTGAACCCCCTCCGGCAGCTTCTGGCGTTTGACCCGGTCATACACGCGCTGCGCCACCGGCAGGCGTTGCAGTTGCTGGCGCAGCTCGTCGATCAGGCGCTGGTCCAGGCGTGCATCCGGCGGGCGCCGTTCGAACAGGGCCTGCAGGTGCGTGTTAAGCGCCTGGCGCTGCTCCACCGGCAGGTCGCGCGGCAGGCTCTGGTCCCAGTCCAGGCTGATCCAGGCCTTGAGGAAGTCCGGGTCGTAGTGCGAACCGTCGCCGAGCATCAGGTAGGCCTTGAGTCCTTCGTAGAGGTAGTCCGAGCCGCCCCCGCTGCGCAGTTGCTCCTCGACGCGGCTGACCAGGCGCGGGGCGAAGGTCGCCACCAGCAGGCGGCGGTACACGTTGCCGGCCTCCTCGTCGAGCATGTCGCCCTGGTACAGGCCCAGGCCTTCGGCCATGCCCGGCGGGTCGCCGGCCAGATGGCGCACCGCGTCGAGCAGCGGCAGTACCGCCAGCACGTCTCGCTGGGCCGGGCTCAGGTTGCGTACGCTCTGCTCCAGCGGCGCGGTCTTCTGTCCGACCTGGGCGATGTAGGCCTGGTTGGCGCGGAAGCTGAGCAGCCACAGCGTGCCCACCACCAGTACCAGCGCCACGCTGGCGGCCAGCGCGCCGATGGCCATCCATTTGCGCCGCCGCTCGACCTTCGGGTCGACGCCAACCAGGCCGCGCTCGGCGAAGGCGACGTCAGTGAACAGGCGATGGAGGAAATAGCTGCGCCCACTGCCGTTCTGCCGTGCCAGGTGTTGCCGGTCCAGATTCATGCTCTGGGCCATGGCGCCGATCAGGCGGTCGATGGGGCTGCCTTCCTGGGTGCCGCTGGTGAAGTACAGGCCGCGCAACAGCGCGCGCTCTTCAAAGGCATTGGGCTTGAACACCCCGCCGAGAAACTCCTCGAGCATCGCCTTGAGCGCGGCGAACTGCTGCGGGAAGCCGTAGATCAGGTCGCGCCGTGCGGGGTCGCGCTCCTGCTGCAGGCGCTCGACCAGGCGCTGGTTGAGGCGCTGCTCGAGCGCGGCGAACTCGCTGCCGAAGGCCTGCAGCGGGCCGCCGGCCTGCTGGCCGTCGTCCAGGGCGAAGGTGAAGCCCCACACCTGGGCGCGCGCCTCTCGATCCAGGTCGTCGAAGAACTCCATGAATCCGGGCACCAGGTCACACTTGGTCAGCATCACGTAGACCGGGAAACGCACGCCCAGCTGGGTATACAGCTCCTGCACCCGCGCGCGGATCGCCACCACGTGGGCCGCGCGCTCCTGCTCGCTGGCCTGCAGCAGGTCCGCCAGGCTGATGGCGATGAACGCGCCATCGATGGGTCGGCGTGGGCGCTCGGTCTTGAGCAGGTCGAGGAAGCCAAGCCAGGCAGCCTTGTCGACCTGGGCATGACTGTCCTGGGTGGTGTAGCGGCCGGCGGTATCGAGCAGCACGGCCTCATCGGTGAACCACCAGTCGCACTGGCGGGTGCCGCCCACGCCGCGAATGGCGCCGGCGCCCAGTTGCGCAGCGAGCGGGAAGTTCAGGCCGGAATTGACCAGCGCGGTGGTCTTGCCCGAGCCCGGCGGACCGATGATCACGTACCACGGCAGCTGGTACAGGTTGCGCCGCTCCGCGCCGCCCAGGCGCGCCTTTTTCAGCAGCGCCAGGGCCTCATCCATGCGCTGGCGCAAGGTCGCCAGCTCCTCGGCGGTGGCCACGCTGGCCGCATCCGGCGAGGTCTCGGCCGCCAGGCTGGCGAGCATGCGTCGCTCCTGCCGGCGCGCCTGCAACAGGCGCCAGAGGCGCCAGCCGAGCCACAGGCCGAACAGCAGGACGATCAGCGTCCAGCGGCGCCAGGCCGGCACCAGGGCGGTCAGCAGCGGGCCGATGAACCAGATGATCAGGCTCAGGGCGACCAGCCCGAGCACGGGAATCACCCAGCGGGTGACGAATCCGAACAACGACTTCACTCCACGCCCTCCGCCAGTACCGTGATTTCAACCCGACGGTTCTTCGCCCGTCCCTCGGCGGTGGCATTGGAGGCCACCGGCTCGGTGTCGCTCAGGCCCTCGGCGCTGAAGCGTTGCGGCTGGCCGGTGCGCGCCGCGAGGATCTGCAGCACCTCCTCGGCACGCGCCCGCGAGAGTGCCCAGTTCGACGGGAAGCGCAGGGTGGCGATGGGACGGTTGTCGCTATGGCCGGTAATGCGCACCTGGCCGTTGATCCTGCCGATGGCGTCGGCGATGCGCCCCATCAGCGGCTGGAAATCGTCCTTGATGCTGGCGCTGCCGGAGGCGAACAGTTCGTCGCCGCGGATGGTCACCACCGAGCGATCGACACCGTCCTGCACGGCCACGCGGTTGGCACGGATATCCTCGGCCAGGAAGGTCGCCAGGCGCGGACGCTCCACCACGCGCGGCTTGACTACCGCGGGTTCGATGCTCTGCACCGGTACTTCACCCAGTGCGTGGATCTGCCGGAACACCGGCTCGGCGTCGGCGGCGAGCTTAAGGCGAAGGCCGAACAGCAGCAGCAACAGCAACGCCAGCGCCACGGCCAGGCCGACCCACGGCGGCACCAGGCGCGACAGGCGATCGGGCATGACCTGCACGCCGTGCCAGTGCGGCGACAACTCGCGCTCACGCTCGCCGCGCACGCTCCGCAGGGTCGCCGCGGTGCGCTCGCGCAGCGCTTCGAGCTGGCTGCGGCCGTCGTGCATCACCCGGTAGCGGCCTTCGAAGCCCAGGCTCATGCAGAGGTACAGGAGCTCCAGCAGATCGATGCGCTCGCGCGGGCTCTGCAGGCAATGCTCCAGCAGCTGGAACACCTTTTCGCCGCCCCAGGCCTCGTTGTGCACGGTGATCAGCAGGCTCTGCTTGCCCCACTCGCTCGCGCTGCCCCAGGGCGTGCTGAGCACCGCCTCGTCCAGCGCGGTGCACAGCGCGTAACGAGCCAGCAACACTTCGTTGCGGGCGACGCCGGCGGCCTCGGCGCGCTGTTCGAACTGGCGCAGGTAGCCGAGCAGTTGCGCGCGCAGGCTGGCCGGCGCCGGGTGCGCCAGGGTGCTGCGCAGGCGGGTCAGCAGGCTGAGCAGCGACCCGGCGGCCTGTTCCAGCGGGTTCATGCCCTGGGCCTGCCCCGCCGGCAAGGGCGCAGCCGCTACCGGCAGCGGCGCGGCAGGTGATGGTGCGGCGGGCTGCGGCGCGCGGCCGCCGGGTCGCGGCATGAACTGGGTGCGGTCGTTGCCCAGCGGATTGGGGCTGGCGTTGCTGCTCGGCCAATCGTCGTTGTTGACGCTCATCGCTTATCCCCGGATCGCCCAGAAGGCCAGGTTCAGGCCGGGGAAGTCACCGGCGACATGGAAGGCGAAGCCACCGGATTGCGCCAGTTGCTTCCAGTGCTCGCTGCCACGGTCGAGCTCGTAGTAGGTGGAGCCGGCGTGGAAGGGGATCTGCCGCGGGGCTACCGGCAACGGCAGCAGGCCGATGCCGGGGAGCTGCAGGTTGACCAGGTCGCGGATGTGCTCCACCGAGCCGATCTTGCTCTGCTGGCCGAACCGGCCGCGCAGGGTTTCCGCGGGCATGTCGGCGCGCACCACGAGGACGAAACTCGCCGTGTCCAGCAGGCTGCGGTCGGCGAGCAGGCCGACGTGGATGCCGTAGGCCTTTTCGACCAGCGGGATAGGCACCGCCTTGCTGTCGATGAGCATCGACAGCGCCTCGCGCAGGGCCTGCATGACCGGGGTGAAGCTCATCACCAGGTCGTCGTGCTGGTACACCGGGAACTGCGCCGGGCGGCGCTCGGCGCTGGAAAAAGTGGCGAACTCGCCGGCCAGGGCCAGCAGTTCGCTGAACAGGCGCTCCGGATGCAGCGGCGTGATGCGCGCCAGGTGCGCCACCAGCGGTTCGGCGCGGTTGACCAGTTGCAGCAACATGAAGTCGGCGATTTCCGAAGCGCCACCGGCGCTGGAGGCAACCACCCGGCCGGCCAGCGCTTCACCGCGCTGATGGAGCAGGCCCAGCAGCTCGCTGCGAAAAGCAGCCAGCGGCTTGCTCACGCTGACGTCCAGCAGCGGCGGTATGTACTGCTCGTCCAGCACCAGGGAACGATCGGCGCGTTTCTCCTGAACCCGTGCCACACCCAGCGCGGCGTAGTCGTGCAGGCCGTCCGCGGTGGTGAGCAGGCGCAGCGCGCGCTCGCCCACCGCGACCGGAATGCGGCTCTCGAAGGCGGCGTTGTCGTCGCGCACCTCGCGCACCTGGCTGCGGTAGCGCGCACCACCGGCGGGCTCGCCCGCCTCCACCGTGTCGCGCACGCCGGAGCGGCGCAGCGGCAGGGTGAGGTAGATCACCCCGTCGCGCAGGCCGTCCTCGATGTCCAGCGGTTCGGGAGCGACGTCTTCCTGGGGAATGTTGAACGGCGTGCCGTCAGGCAGCAGGCCGCGGGCCGTGACGATGGCCAGCTTGCCCTGGGCCAGCAGGCCGGCGTCGAGCTGGAGCTCCGAAAAGCCCCAGCCGGCGGCGGACAACGGCCGGCTGCGGGCGTCGATGAGGCTTTCCAGGTAGCGGTCGTGCTGCTGGAAATGCTGGGTGCCGATGAACATGCCTTCCGACCAGATCACGCGGTTGTTCCAGGACATAGGGGCTCCGTTTAGCGAGTGTCGGGACGGGAAGGTTGTTCGAGGGCCACCACACGAACGGCGTTGGCGCCCAGCTCGACGCGGTAGCGGCTCGCTTGCCCGGCAAGGGGCTGGAGCACGCTGCGCCATTGCGCGCGGTCGAGGTCGCGGTAACCGACCATCAGCGCCACCTGGCGGGTGGCGGGTTCCAGGCGGCGGGTCAGCTCGCGCTGTTCGCCCGGCTGCAGCAGCCAGTCGTCCTGGGCAACGAGATCAGCGCCCAGGACGCTGGCGGCCTGTTCGGCGAGGCTGAAATAGTCGGCGCGTTCGAAGTGCGCGGCACTGCGCAGCTCCAGCAGGCGCACACGCACCGGGGCACTCTGGCCGTCAGGGGTTGGGTTGAGGCGGCTGTCGGCCTGCACCAGCAGTGTCAGGCGGGTGCCCTCCTCGGGCGCCGGCGACACGCTGGGCGTATCGCTGGAACAGCCACTGCACAGCAGGGCCAGGCCCGCTGCCAGTAAAACCTTTCGAATCATCCTTGTTCCTCGGTAACGCGCTTGTTTCTTCCCTGATCGACCGGCCTAGGGGTGGCGCAGGCGGGCGATGTGTTGCTCGTAGGCGCGGCCGAATTCACGGCCGAACAGATCCTGGAAATCGTCTTCGGCTTCCCGTGACAGGGTCGCGTACAACTCGACGAACTGCTGCCAGCTCTGCGCCTGGCGGGCGCCCGGCAACAGGCTCGACAGCCCGCCGCCCTTGCCCATTCGCGCCTCCAGGGCGCGAGGTTCGAAGCGGGCCAGCAGGTGCTTGATCGCAGCCTCGACCCCGGCCATCACTGCCAGTTGGTGCGCACGCAGATCGTCGAAACCATCGCGAACCGCCTGGTCGGCCGGCATGAACGCCGGGCTGCCGCCGCGCAGCAGCAGGAGCAGCGCCTCGTCGGCATTGGGCGCGAACTTCAGCGGGTTGTTCTCAATCGGGCGCACCAGGGTCTGCTGCATGCGGAACTCGCCCTTCAGGCTGCTGCGCGCACGCAATACGTCGATCAGCCCCTCCACCATCAGCCGGTAGCTGCGCCCGATGGCTTCCATCTGCGCCGCGGCCTGCCGCTTGTCCAGGCGCAGGCGCTCGAGGCCGGCGCCGCGCAGGAAGGCCTGCAGCAGTTCGTCGTGGTTTTCCGCCGGGGCGGAGCTTGTCGCGAGGGGGGCTTGCTCGGTCTGCGCAACCGGCGCGGCAGGTCGCTCGACCGGCGGCACGACAGCGGATTGCAATGGTTCAGGAATGGGCACGCCCAATGGTGACGCCGGCTCGAAGGTAGCAAAGGGATTGCCTGCTGCGGGTGTGTCGCCCAGCAGGTCCCAGTCCTCGGGGATCAGGCCGCCACCCGCGCCCGCCAGTTGGGGTACGCCGGGCGCTGGCGTGGGCATGGCCGGGGGCGGCGGCAGGGTTGCCGCGGGCGGACGGAAATCGTGGCGCTCCGCCGGCACATGGTCGGATACCGGCGCAGGGCTCGGCGTCGAGGGGGCGAGAAAATCGAACAGGTCGGGCAGGGTTTCCTGCGGGGAAACGCCCTGCAGATGCGCCGATGCCGATGGGCTGAAAGGGGTATCCGGGATCGGTGTGGGGGTCGACTGGTGGGCGGCCATCAGCGCCTCGAAGCTGTTCGCCGAGTCCGCCGCGGCAAAGGGCGAAGCGCCTTGCGTCAGGCCGGCCTCGATGCGCGCCTGGATCTCGTAGTCACCGATACGGATAACTTCGCCATCTTCCAGAAGTTCACTGCTGCCACGGCGCATGCGAACTCCGGCATTGACCAGTTCGACACCGTTCGTGCTGTTATCGGTAAGGAAGTAGCGCCCATCTTTATATTGAATGAGGCAATGTCGCGAAGAAACCAGGCGCGCAGGGTCCGGCAATACCCAGTCGTTATCGGAATTACGGCCAATTGCCATCACGCCGGTATCCAAGGTCATTTCGGGACATTGGCCGGGGGTGATCTTGTGATAACTGGTGATGGTCAAACGCAGCGCCATGTAGCCTCCCTGCCTGCTTCGCTTCCCGTCGTCCCATCCAGGGACAACCCAACCCTCATGCGGGTTCCACACTTTTTTCCTACAAGCGCGAACCCTTGATTCTGAAGGACTGACGGCGGAAACCGCGCGATCTTATCCTTGCTTCCCGTGGCCGGCAAACACGAATCGCCGAGGAACTTCTCGACTCTTTGGTACGGGTCACAACTGCAGTAACGAGTAAATAGCTTACCTTGACAACAGCAACTACTAAACCAAAAATGGCTACTTCATCGCAAATATGTGATGGCTCAGTGATATTAACTGAGGGCAACTTCCCACAGAAATAATATGGAAACTTCTGGGGACTTTGTCGGCCAAATCCACACCGATAGGGAGATCGACTACTGTGGATGGATCGCTTTTGCTCGCCTCGATTTCGGAGAACGCGCCCTGTGGCGTTGACCTGGAATACGACAGCGAATTCCTGCAACTCGAACGCGATGCCCAGGGGCGCCCCGAGCGCAGCATGGGTGACGTGGTTCAGGCCGCCGAGCCGCCGGACTGGCGCGCCATCGAGCAGGCCAGCAGCAGCCTGCTGCAACGCAGCAAGGACCTGCGCATCACCCATTTTCTCGTGCAGAGCAGCCTGGCGCTGGAAGGTCTCGAAGGCCTCGCGGCTCGCCTGACGCTGGTCAGCGAACTGCTCTCGCGCTACTGGGCCGAACTCTATCCGCGCCTGGACGCCGACGATGACAACGACCCCACCGTGCGGGTCAACACCCTCGCCGGCCTGACCTGCGACACCAACCTCGCCTTGCTGCGCAATGCCGTGCTGCTGCGCTCGCGCGTGTTCGGCACGGTGACGCTGCGCGCCGCGCTCAATGCCGCCGGCCTGCTGCCGGCCAGCGACGAAGCCCTGAGCGCCGATGAGCTCAATGGCGCCCTGCGCGACAGCGACCCGGCAGGACTCGAAGCCACGCGCTCGGCGATCCAGAGCGCGCTGGAGGCCGCCCAGGCCATCGAACGCCAGGTCGCCGAGCAGGTCGGTTCCGATCGCGGCGTCGACCTGCAGCCCCTGCGCCAGCCGCTGAAACTGGCCCTGCAGGTGCTCGGCGACAGCACTCAGCCCACAGCTGACGGCATCGACGAGGCGGCGCCGCAGCAACCCCATGCCGACACCGCGGCTGCCGCGCCCAGCGCGCCCCCCGCCAGCGGCGAAATCCGCAACCGCGACGATGTGCGTCGCAGCCTTGACCGGCTGCTGGAGTACTACGCCCGCCACGAGCCCTCCAGCCCCCTGCCCGTGCTGCTCAATCGGGCGCGGACGCTGGTCGATGCGGACTTCGCCAGCATCGTGCGCAACCTGATTCCCGACGGCATCAGTCAGTTCGAAAACCTGCGCGGCCCCGACGCGGACCAGGCCTGACCGGCCAGGAAACGGGATCACGCGTAATCGATGACGGCCCGCGGGCCGACACGCAGCGTCGCGTCAGGCGACCAGGAGAGAAGCCATGTCCAGCAACAGCAGTTCCCAGAAGTTCATCGCACGCAATCGTGCCCCGCGGGTACAGATCGAATACGACGTCGAGCTCTATGGCGCCGAGAAGAAGGTCCAGCTGCCCTTCGTCATGGGCGTGATGGCCGACCTCACCGGCAAGCCGGCCGAGCCCCTGGCTCCGGTGGCCGAGCGCAAGTTCCTGGAGATCGACGTCGACAACTTCGACTCGCGCCTCAAGGCCATGAAGCCGCGCGTGGCGTTCAACGTTCCCAACGAGCTGACCGGCGAAGGCAACCTGAGCGTCGATATCACGTTCCAGAGCATGGACGACTTCAGCCCGGCGGCCGTGGCGCGCCAGGTGGACTCGCTCAAGCAACTGCTGGAGGCACGCACCCAGCTGGCCAACCTGCTGACCTACATGGACGGCAAGACCGGCGCCGAGGAAATCATCATGAAGGCCATCCAGGACCCTGCCCTGCTGCAGGCCCTGGCCAGCGCGCCGAAACCCCAGGACAACGAGCCCCAGGCCTGATCAGAGGAGGATCACCATGAGCGAGATGATGCGTGAAGAGCAGGCCATCCAGGCGGCCGGCGAGCAGACCAGCGAATTCGCCAGCCTGCTGATGCAGGAGTTCAAACCCAAGACCGAGCGTGCCCGCGAAGCGGTGGAAACCGCCGTGCGCACCCTGGCCGAACAGGCCCTGGCGCAGACCGACCTGATCTCCAACGATGCGATCAAGTCCATCGAGTCGATCATCGCCGCCATCGATGCCAAGCTCACCGCCCAGGTCAACCAGATCATCCACCACGCCGACTTCCAGCAGGTGGAAAGCGCCTGGCGCGGCCTGCATTACCTGGTGAACAACACCGAGAGCGACGAGCAGCTGAAGATCCGCGTGCTCAACATCGCCAAGCCCGAGTTGCACAAGACCCTGAAGAAATTCAAGGGCACCGCGTGGGACCAGAGCCCGGTGTTCAAGAAGCTGTACGAGGAAGAATACGGCCAGTTCGGCGGCGAGCCCTACGGCTGCCTGGTGGGCGACTACTACTTCGACCAGTCGCCGCCGGACGTCGAGCTGCTCGGCGAACTGTCCAAGGTCTGCGCGGCGATGCACGCGCCGTTCATCTCCGCCGCCTCGCCCACCGTGCTGGGCATGGGCTCCTGGCAGGAGCTGTCGAACCCGCGCGACCTGACCAAGATCTTCACCACCCCCGAATACGCCGGTTGGCGCTCGCTGCGCGAGTCCGAGGATTCGCGCTACATCGGCCTGACCATGCCGCGCTTCCTGGCGCGCCTGCCCTACGGCGCGAAGACCGACCCGGTGGAAGCCTTCGCCTTCGAGGAAAACACCGACGGCGCCGACAGCAGCAAGTACACTTGGGCCAACGCCGCCTACGCCATGGCGGTGAACATCAACCGCTCGTTCAAGCACTACGGCTGGTGCTCGCGCATCCGCGGCGTGGAATCGGGCGGCGAAGTGCCGAACCTGCCGGCGCACACCTTCCCCACCGACGACGGTGGCGTGGACATGAAGTGCCCGACCGAAATCGCCATTTCCGACCGCCGCGAGGCGGAGCTGGCGAAGAACGGCTTCATGCCGCTGCTGCACAAGAAGAACACCGACTTCGCCGCCTTCATCGGCGCGCAGTCCCTGCAGAAGCCGGCCGAGTACGACGACCCGGACGCCACCGCCAACGCCAACCTGGCCGCGCGCCTGCCCTACCTGTTCGCCACCTGCCGCTTCGCGCATTACCTCAAGTGCATCGTTCGCGACAAGATCGGCTCCTTCAAGGAGAAGGACGAGATGCAGCGCTGGTTGCAGGACTGGATCCTCAACTACGTCGATGGCGACCCGGCGCACTCCACCGAGACCACCAAGGCCCAGCACCCGCTGGCCGCCGCCGAAGTGGTGGTCGAGGAAGTCGAGGGCAACCCCGGCTACTACAACTCCAAGTTCTTCCTGCGTCCGCACTATCAGCTCGAAGGGCTGACAGTGTCGCTGCGGCTGGTTTCCAAACTGCCGTCGGCCAAGGGCGCCTGATCGGCGCGACGCGGGTTCTGCAAAGCGGCGCCGTCGGAACGGCGCCGTCCCTGACACCTTCCATTCGGTCACTGCACCACAGGAGAAAACATGGCTGTCGATATCTTCATCAAGATCGGCGACATCAAGGGCGAGTCGATGGACAAGACTCACAAGGACGAAATCGACGTACTGAACTGGAGCTGGGGCATGACCCAATCCGGCAACATGCACGTCGGCGGTGGCGGTGGCGCGGGCAAGGTATCCATCCAGGACCTGACCCTGACCAAGTACGTCGACAAGGCCACCCCGAACCTGATGATGCACTGCTCCAGCGGCAAGCACATCGACAAGGCCGTGCTGACCGTACGCAAGGCGGGCGGCGAGAATCAGGTCGAGTACCTGATCATCACCCTGCAGGAAGTGCTGGTCACCTCGCTGCACACCGGTGGCTCGGGCGGCGACGACCGCATCACCGAGACCGTCTCGCTGAACTTCGGCCAGGTCTCGGTGGACTACCAGCCGCAGAAAGCCGACGGCGGCAAGGACGGCGGCCCGATCAAGTACGGCTGGAACATCCGCCAGAACGTCAAGAAGTAAGCCTGCATGCCCCCGTCGCCTGAGCGCCGGGGGCTTGCCTGCGGGCACCGGGGGCCGCAAGCCCCCTCCCCGCCACTGCGTACAGGACTCCTGTGTTGGTAGCCGACCTGACTTCCCGCGAGCGCCTGCAGCCATCGCTGCTCGACCGACTCACCGATGATGCCCCCGGCACCCCGCTCGATGCGCCGGGTCGTCGCGCCTTCTCGCACAATGAGCTGCGCGCGGCGGTGCTGCGCGACCTCGCGTGGCTGCTCAACTCCACCGCCCTGCTCGACCCCGAACGCAGCCGCCAGACGCCCGCCGGCACCTCGGTGCTGAACTACGGCCTGCCGCCACTGGCCGGCAACAGCGCCTCGAGCATCGACGTACTGGCCCTGGAGGGCCTCATCCACCAGGCCATCGCCACCTTCGAGCCGCGTATCCTGCGCCACACCCTGCGCGTGCGCGCGCACAAGGCCGCCGGCGAGATGAATCACAATGCCTTGAGCTTCGAGATCGAGGGCGACCTGTGGGCACAGCCCGTGCCCCTGCCCCTGCTGCTGCGCACCGAGCTGGACCTGGAATCCGGCCACGTCTCCGTGGTGCCCGCACAACAGCGGAGGCGCCCATGAATCCGCGTCTGCTGGAGCTGTACAACCAGGAGTTGCAGCACATCCGCGAGGGCGCCGCAGAGTTCGCCCGCGACTACCCGAAGATCGCCAGCCGCCTGAGCCTGGCCGGCATGGAGTGCGCCGATCCCTACGTCGAGCGGCTGCTCGAAGGCTTCGCCTGGCTCACCGCGCGGGTGCAGCTCAAGCTCGATGCCGAGTACCCGACCTTCACCCACAACCTGCTGGAAGTCGCCTACCCGCACTACCTCGCCCCGACCCCGTCGATGTGCGTGGTGCAGATGCAGACCAACCCCGACGACGGCTCCCTCAACGATGGCTTCCGCCTGCCCCGGCAAAGCGTGCTGCGCGCCCCGCTGGGCAAGGAAGGCCAGACGCCCTGCGAATTCCGCACCGCCCATGAGGTGACCCTGTGGCCACTGCGCGTGGCCCAGGCCGAATACATCGCCAACCCGGCCGCCGAACTCGGCCGCCTGGCCGCTGCCGAACCACGCGCCAAGGCCGCGCTGCGCCTGACCCTGCGCAGCGGCGTCGAAGTCCCGTTCAACAGCCTGGCGCTGGAGCACCTGCCGCTCTACCTCAATGGCGTCGAGGAAGTGCCGGTACGCCTGTACGAGCAGCTGCTCGGCAACGCCTGCGCGGTCTACGCCTGCCAGAACGGCCGCGACTGGGTCGAGCGTCTGCCCGTCGACGCCCTGCGCCCCTGCGGTTTCGATGACGAAGACGCGGCCCTGCCGGTGGTGCCGCAGGCGTTCCAGGGCTACCGGCTGTTGCAGGAATACTTCGCCCTGCCGCAGCGCTACCTCTTCGTCGACGTCACCGGGCTGCAGCGCGCAGTGCGCCGCTGCGACGGGGAGGAGCTGCAGCTGATCGTGCTCTTCGACCGTCTCGACAAGCAGTTGCAGGGCCAGGTCGGCGCCGAGCAGTTCGTGCCCTTCTGCACGCCGGCGATCAATCTGTTTCCCCGGCGCCTGGACCGCATCCATCTGAGCGAGCGCGTCCACGAGCACCACGCCATCGCCGACCGTACCCGGCCGATGGATTTCGAGATCCACTCGCTGACCTCGGTCACCGGCCACGGCACCGGCGCGGACCAGGCCTTCCTGCCCTTCTATGCCGTGCGCGATCCGTCGCGCTATGGGCAGGAAAAGGCCTATTACATCCTGCGCCGCGAGCAGCGCGTGCTCTCCAGCGAACAGCGCCGCAGCGGCGCCCGCTCCAGCTACGTGGGCAGCGAAACCTTCATCAGCCTGGTGGACAGCCAGCAGGCACCCTATCGCCACGACCTGCGCCAGCTGGGCCTGGGCGCACTGTGCACCAACCGCGACCTGCCGCTGTTCATGAACCCCGGCAGCGCCGGCAGCGACTTCACCCTCGCCGACAGCGCCCCGGTACAAGCGGTGCGCTGCCTCACCGGCCCCAGCCGGCCGCGCCCCAGCCGCGCCCATGACCGCGAGGCCTGGCGGCTGATCAGCCAGCTGTCGCTGAACTACCTGTCACTGGCCGAGAACGGCCAGGGCGCCGCCGCCCTGCGCGAACTGCTGCGGCTCTACGCCGACAACCAGGACCCGGCCCTGCCGCTGCAGATCGAAGGCCTGCGCGAGGTCAGCAGCCGCCCCATTACCCGACGCCTGCCGATGCCCGGCCCGATCGTGTTCGGCCGTGGGCTGGAGATCACCCTGGAGTTCGACGAGAACGCCTTCCGCGGCACCGGCGTGTTTCTTCTGGGGGCGGTGTTCGAGCGTTTCCTGGCGCGCTACGTGTCCCTGAACAGCTTTACCGAAACCGTGCTTCGCAGCACCGAACGTGGCGAGATCATGCGATGGAAAGCCCGACCCGGACGTCGACCGAACCTCTGAGCGCCCTGCAGGCGATGCAGGCCGAGCCCTGGGAGTTCGACTTCTTCCAGGCCCTGCGGCGCATCCAGTGCGAGCACCCCGGGCTGCCCCGCCTGGGCCATTCGCGGCGCCTGGCGGACGACCCGTTGCGCCTGGGCCAGCAGCCAGAAGGCAGCTTCGCCCCATCGACCCTGGCAGCCGTGCGCCCGCCCGAGGGCAGCGCGCCGTGGCGCCTGGAGCAGTTCTTCTTCGGCCTGGGCGGGCCCAACGGACCGCTGCCGCTGCACATCACCGAGTACGTGCGCGACCGCCAGCGCAACCATGGCGACAGCACCAGCAAGCAGTTCTTCGACGTCTTCCACCATCGCCTGCTGAGCCTGTTCTACCGCGCCTGGGCCGAGGCGCGCCCAACCGTGAGCCACGACCGTCCGGAGGACGATTACTGGTCCGAGCGCCTGGCCGCCTTCAGTGGACGCGGCCAGCCCGCCCTGCGCGGCAAGGGGCTGATAGACGGCGACGCAGTGCTGCATTTCACCGGTCACCTGTCCGCCCAGACACGCTACCCGGATGGGCTCAAGGCCATCCTGCAGGACTACTTCGGTGTGCCGGTGCGCATCGAGGAGTACGCCGGACAATGGCTGCAGCTACCCGAGCGCACGCGCCTGGGCGTGGCCTGCACCCGCCTGGGCGAGGACTTCTGCCTGGGCGGCCAGGTGTGGGATCGCCAGCATTGCTTCGGCATCTGCCTGGGCCCGCTGAGCCTGGCGCAGTACCAGGCGCTGCTGCCCGACGGCCGCGCCTTCGCCGAGCTGGCGGCCTGGGTGGGCGAATACCTGGGCGAAGAACTGGACTGGCAACTGACACTGCAGCTGCGCCGCGAGGAAGCCCCCGCGCTGCGCCTGGATCATGGGCTGCGCCTGGGCTACACGACCTGGCTGGGCCGCCCCGAACACGACCCGAAGGACCTGGTGCTGTCCCGGCACCACGCCGCGCCGAGCGCGCCGGCACACTAGACAAGGAGCAACACCATGGGTGAAATCAGTCGCGCCGCGCTGTTCGGCAAGCTCAACCCCACCGCCTACAAGGCCATCGAGGCCGCCACCGTGTTCTGCAAGCTACGCGGCAATCCCTACGTGGAACTGGTGCACTGGCTGCACCAGCTGCTGCAGTTGCCCGATTCGGACCTGCATCGCGTGGTGCGCCAGTTCAGCCTCGAGCCGGCGCGCCTGGCGCGTGACGTGACCGAAGCACTCGACCGCCTGCCGCGCGGTTCGACCTCCATCACCGACCTGTCCGCCCACGTCGAAGAAGCCGTGGAGCGCGGGTGGGTCTATGGCAGCCTGATGTTCGGCCAGAGCCAGGTGCGCAGCGGCTTCCTGGTCATCGGCCTGCTCAAGACGCCGAGCCTGCGGCACGCGCTGCTGGCGGTGTCGCGCGAGTTCGAGAAGGTCAAGGTAGACACGCTCACCGAGCGCTTCGACGAGTACATGGGCGACTCGCCGGAAAACGGCCAGGCCGCCAGCGATGGCTTCAATGCCGGCGCCACACCGGGCGAATCCAGCGGCGCCCTGGCGCCCAGCGCGCTGGGCAAGCTGGAGGCGCTCAAGCGCTTCACCGTCGACCTCACCGAGCAGGCGCGCAACGGCGAGATCGACCCCATCGTCGGCCGCGACGAAGAGATCCGCCAACTGGTGGACATCCTCATGCGCCGCCGGCAGAACAACCCGATCCTCACCGGCGAGGCGGGGGTGGGCAAGACCGCGGTGGTCGAAGGCTTCGCCCTGCGCATCGTCGCCGGCGACGTCCCGCCGGCGCTCAAGGACGTCGAGCTGCGCGCCCTGGACGTCGGCCTGCTGCAGGCCGGCGCGAGCATGAAGGGCGAGTTCGAACAGCGCCTGCGCCAGGTCATCGAGGATGTCCAGGCCTCGCCCAAGCCCATCATCCTGTTCATCGACGAAGCCCACACCCTGGTCGGCGCCGGTGGCGCGGCGGGCACCGGCGACGCGGCCAACCTGCTCAAGCCGGCGCTGGCACGCGGCGCGCTGCGCACCGTGGCAGCCACCACCTGGGCCGAGTACAAGAAGCACATCGAGAAGGACCCGGCGTTGACCCGGCGTTTCCAGGTGGTGCAGGTGCCCGAGCCGTCGGAGGACAAGGCGCTGCTGATGATGCGCGGCGTCGCCTCGACCATGGAGCGCCACCACCAGGTGCAGATCCTCGACGAAGCGCTGGAGGCCGCGGTGAAGCTGTCGCACCGCTACATCCCCGCGCGGCAGCTGCCGGACAAGTCCGTGAGCCTGCTGGACACCGCCTGCGCCCGCGTCGCCATCAGCCTGCACGCGGTGCCGGCGGAGGTGGACGACAGCCGTCGGCGCATCCAGGCGCTGGAAACCGAGCTGGCGATCATCGCCCGCGAGCACGCCATCGGCATCGAGGTCGCTGGCCGCCGCGCCAACAGCGAGAGCCTGCTGGCCGCCGAGCGCGAGCGCCTGGCCAGCCTGGAGGCGCGCTGGAGCGAAGAGAAGGCATTGGTCGACGAACTGCTCGCCACCCGCGCCCAGCTGCGCGAACAGGCCGGCACGGTCGACAGCGACAGCGCCTGCGACGACAACCCTGCGCTGCGCGCCGAACTGCTCGATCTGCAGCAGCGCCTGGCAGACCTGCAAGGCGAAGCGCCGCTGATCCTGCCGACCGTGGACTACCAGGCGGTGGCCTCGGTAGTCGCCGACTGGACCGGTATCCCCGTGGGGCGCATGGCGCGCAACGAGATCGAGACCGTGCTCAACCTCGACAGCCACCTGGCCAAGCGGATCATCGGCCAGGACCACGCCCTGCGGATGATCGCCAAGCGCATCCAGACCTCCCGCGCCGGGCTGGACAACCCCAGCAAGCCGATCGGCGTGTTCATGCTCGCCGGCACCTCCGGCGTCGGCAAGACCGAAACCGCCCTCGCCCTGGCCGAGGCGCTGTACGGCGGCGAGCAGAACCTCATCACCATCAACATGAGCGAATTCCAGGAGGCGCACACCGTTTCCACCCTCAAGGGCGCCCCGCCCGGCTATGTCGGCTACGGCGAAGGCGGCGTGCTGACCGAGGCGGTGCGTCGCCGGCCCTACAGCGTGGTGCTGCTCGACGAAGTGGAAAAAGCCCACCCGGACGTGCACGAGATCTTCTTCCAGGTCTTCGACAAGGGCGTGATGGAGGATGGCGAGGGCCGCCTCATCGATTTCAAGAACACCCTCATCCTGCTCACCACCAATGCCGGCACCGAGCTGATCGCCCGCCAGTGCGCCAACCCGGCCGCACTGCCCGCGCCGGACGACATCGCCCAGGACCTGCGCCAGCCGCTGCTGGAAATCTTCCCGCCGGCGCTGCTCGGCCGCCTGGTGACCATCCCCTACTACCCGCTGAGCGACGCCATGCTCAAGGCCATCACCCGCCTGCAACTGGAACGTATCAAGAAGCGCGTGGAGGCAACCCACAAGGTCGCCTTCGACTACGACGACGCGGTCATCGACCTGGTGGTCTCGCGTTGCACGCAGACCGAGAGCGGTGGCCGCATGATCGACGCCATCCTCACCAACAGCCTGCTGCCGGACATGAGCCGCGAGTTCCTCACCCGCCTGCTCGAAGGCAAGGCGCTGGCCTCGGTGCGCATCGGCGTGGAGAACAGCGAGCTGGCCTACCACTTCGCCGACGCCGCGGCCTGAGCCCGCGTTGAAGCCGGGGCACGCGCCCCGGCGATTTCCAACAAGGCAGAGGACCGGATATTTCCATGCAGTTCACCCCGTTCACGCAACATTCCCGCTTCGCCCAGGTCTCCAGCCCGCTGGGCCCGGACGCGCTATTGCTGCGCGACTTCTCCGGCAACGACGAACTGGGTCGGCTCTTCGAATACGACCTGCAACTGGTCTCCAGCGATGCGAATCTGGACTTCAACCAGCTGCTGGGCAAGCCGCTGTGCGTATCGATCCAACTGCCCGACGGCGGCCAGCGCCATTTCCACGGTCTGGTGGCACGCTGCGGTCAGGGTATCGACGTCGGCCAGTTCGCCGCCTACCAGGTGACGCTGCGGCCCTGGCTGTGGCTGCTCAGCCGCACCTCCGACTGCCGCATCTTCCAGCACCAGAGCGTGCCGCAGATCATCAAGCAGGTCTTCCGCGACCTGGGCTTCTCCGACTTCGAGGATGCGCTGAGCCGCAGCTACCGCGAATGGGAGTACTGCGTGCAGTACCGCGAGACCAGCCTGGACTTCGTCAGCCGGCTGATGGAGAAGGAAGGCATCTACTACTACTTCCGCCACGAAAAGGACCGCCACGTGCTGGTGCTGGCCGATGCCTATGGCGCGCACCGCACTCCGGCCGGCTACGCGCAGGTTCCCTACTACCCGCCGGACGGCCAGCACCGCGAGCGTGACCACCTGAACGACTGGCGCCTGGCGCAGCAGGTGCAGCCCGGTTCCCTGGAGCTCAATGACTACGACTTCCAGCGCCCCGCCGCGCGCATGGACGTGCGCTCGGCGCACCCCCGCCCGCACAGCGCGGGCGACTATGCACTGTACGACTACCCCGGCGCCTACGTGCAGAGCGAACATGGCGAGCAGTACGCCCGCAACCGCATCGACGCGCTCCAGAGCCTCCACGAGCGCATCGAGTTCAGCGGCAACGCCCGTGGCCTGGCCAGTGGTGATCTGTTCAGCCTGACTGGCTTTTCACGTGCCGACCAGAACCGCGAATACCTGGTCGTCGGCGCCAGCTACCGCGTGACCCAGGAGTCGCTGGAGACCGGTGGTGGCGGTGGCGGCCAGTACCAGTGCAACCTGACCTGCATCGATGCGCAACAGACCTTCCGCCCCCTGGAGCTGACCCGCAAGCCCAGCGTGCGCGGCCCGCAGACCGCCCGCGTGGTCGGCCCCGGCGGCGAGGAAATCTGGACCGACCAGTTCGGCCGGGTGAAGGTGCACTTCCACTGGGATCGCCACGACCAGTCCAACGAAAACAGCTCGTGCTGGATCCGCGTGTCCCAGGCCTGGGCCGGCAAGAACTGGGGCAGCGTGCAGATCCCGCGGATCGGCCAGGAGGTGATCGTCAGCTTCCTCGAAGGCGACCCGGACCAGCCGATCATCACCGGCCGCGTCTACAACGCCGACCAGGCGGTGCCCTACGACCTCCCCGCGAATGCCACCCAGAGCGGCATCAAGAGCCGCTCCAGCAAGGGCGGCTCGCCGGCCAACTTCAACGAAATCCGCATGGAGGACAAGAAAGGCGCGGAGCAGCTGTACATCCACGCCGAGCGCAACCAGGACATCGTCGTCGAAGTCGACGAGAGCCACAGCGTCGGCCACAACCGTACCAAGAACATCGGCAATGACGAGAACGTGCGCATCGGCCAGCACCGTTCGCGGGCGGTCAAGCAGAACGACAGCCTGCTGGTGGGCGGCATGAAGAGCGACAAGGTGAGCACCCGGTACGTGATCGAGGCCGGCGCGCAGATCCGCCTGGTCTGTGGCCTCAGCGTTCTGGAATTCAACGCCGACGGGCGCATCAACATCTCCGGCAGCGCCTTCAACCTCTACGCCAGCGGCAACGGCAACATCGACACCGGCGGCCGGCTGGACCTCAACTCGGGCGGCGCCAGCGCGGTGGATGCCCAGGGCCAGGGCAGCAAGGGCAGTATCGACGCCGAGGTACAGGCGGCCTTCCCACCGCCGCCCAAAGCCTCCTGAGCCATCGCGCGCCCTGCCCGGGGCGCGCGCCAGGCATCGACGGATCGGGGGGATGCTCACGGCTCCAGCACGGGTCGTTGAATTGCATCCGTCGCTGCCCTGTGGCCGCTCAGGGGTTGTCCGGCACGAAGTCCGGGCCACCGAGCCGGTCACGCAGGTGAATCGAAGTGCGCAGCAGCGGACCCCACAGGCCGTTGTCACTGTTCCAGCTGGCACCGGCCCAGCGCGTGTCGGCCAGCAGGTCGGCCTTGCGCTCCTGGGTCAGCTGCTTGAGCTGCGCGGCCACCCCGCCGAGGTCGACTTCGAACAGCCCGGCATAGCGACCCGTGGGTTCTGCGTGCTTCTTCGAAAGGCAATAGCGGTAGTACCAGACCCAGCGGTGGGCGAGGTAGATCGCGCGGTTGCGGTCGGGATAGCTGGCCAGCAGCTTCATCAGCGCAGCGACGAAGCGCGGCGCGAAGCTGGGGTCCTGCTGCCACTGCGGCACCACCAGTTCGTCGAACGCCTGGGCGACGTTCTGCGGCTCGGGGTTGTCGGTCTGCGCCTCGACGAAATAAAACGGCTCGCCGGCCAGGAATCGGTCCAGTTCGTCGTTGGCCAGCGCCAGGGACAGGACGTCGTCGGGTGTCGTCATGGAATTCTCGTCACATCTTGGGTGGAGGACAGTATGCTCAGGTCATTGCCGTGGGCAATCGGCACGTTGTCCAGCACGGCCTCGCGGTTGCCGCCGGGATAGGTCACGCCGCCGGGCCGCCACAGCGAGTTGGCGCCGCCCTCGTTGCCGCTGGGCATGACCACCTTGGGGTTGTCGATGTTGACCCGGTAGATGTCCTTGCCGACCAGATCGCCCTTCTTGTAGCCCAGCGCGTCCTCCAGCACCGCCACGTCGCCGCTCTCGCGGTACTTGGCAACCACCGCATCCATGTCGGAACGGGCCATGACGAACTTCTTCGGGTTGAAGGTGGTGTACATCGGGTCGGCGATATCGCCGGGGGTGAAGAGGAAGGAACCGCCTTCCTTCTCGAATACCTCCAGGTGCTGCTTGACGTAGGAGTCCTTCAGGTAATCGGTGGGGGGCGGCCGCTTGCCGTGGGGCAACGCCAGGATGTCGTTCTCGGTGACGCCGGGTTTGAAGGCATTCTGGCGCAGCTCCCAGGCCGTTGGTTCGCGGCCCAGGCGCGCCATCTTCGGGCTGAGGCCCAGCAGCGCCATGCCGGCCACGCCCTGCAGCAGGTCGCGGTAGCCGGGGCCGAGGCGATCACCGAGCTGGCCGAGCAGCTCCATGCCCCCCATGATCAGCCCGCCGACCACCACGAAGGTGCCCAGCGCCGCCAACCCAGCCATGGCGGCCAGCACCAGTCCGCCCAGCGCGGCGACGATGCCCAGCGCCTCGAGCCCCGTATGCAGCCACTCCTCCAGGTCGAGGACGAAGGCCACGCGCTCCGTGGGGCCGCCGATGAAGGTGTTCTTGCTGCCGGTCTTGATGTGCGCGCCGCAGACCATCTTGCTTTGCAGTCGCGCGGCGGGCTTGCCGTTGATGTACACCGTGGCACTGCCTTCGGCGATCAGCACCGGGAACGGCCACATCGGGTGGTTCAGCGGCAGGCCGGTGCAGTTGGAGGACACATCGTCCCCCGCGCGCATCGCGTTGCGGCTGTTCACGTAGACATTCAGGCTGCCTCGTATGAGCACCCCGGTCGTGGGCTCGGGCAACTCGAAGATGGTGGTCAGGCCCTTGACGATCTGGAACATCGACAGGCCGCCCGCGGCGACCGAACCGGCGATGATCACCGCCGCCAGGCCTCCGGTGGCGGCCGTAGCGGCAACCACTGCGGCGCCGATCAGGGCGCCAGCCACCGCGCCCGCGACCATTGCGGCGACACCGAAGCCATGGGCGATCTCATCGCCCAGGCGAGCTGCAGCTTGCGCATCCATGCGTCGTACTCAAACGGTGGTTGGCTGGGGTACCAGGCTCTGCATCGCCTGCTTCCAGGCCGCTTCGTGGTGCGGCAGGTCGTAGGGCGTGGTGGTAAGGGTGGTGATCAGCACTGCCGGCCGGCGCTCGATGAACACCTGGCGCAGCATCAGATCACGGCCTTCGCGCTGCCACTGGTAATCCAGCATCACCGCGGCGTGACCATGGATGTTGAAATCCCAGCGCTTGTGCAGCTTGAACCCCGGCAACTGCTTTTCGGCATTGGCCAGTTGGCCGCTGACGTACTCGGCGAACGAGGCGTCGCCCTGGCTGGCGTCCCGGCTGATGACGAAGCTGGCTTCGCGGGCCGGACCATTGGCGGGCAGTTTGAAGATGTTGATGCTCTGGTCCTGCCAGGCATCGGGAATGTCCAAGTCCGCTTCGTTGAGGCGATAGAGCGACAATGTTTGACCCCTTCCGTAGGATTCTGCTCTTTGAGCTGAACGAAAAATCTTCCTGCAACGCATCCGAACAATCAAGGATTGCATTGTGCCAGCGTCGCCATCCATTTGCGCTACCGACCCTTATCGAACGGGCTGATTGCCACTCCGCACCAGCTTTGAGCCTCACCCGGCTGGCGACATCGCTGACCTCACGTCCTCGACCGCTCCAAAAAATCGATATTGCCGCAGCCATCAAGATCAAGCGCTGATGCAATCTGAACGGCAGCATTGATCGGCGTCGGCTCCTCCAGCATGCAACCTCGCCCCCGCTCCTTTAGAGGTTCGCACCCTTCCTGCCAAGCCATTGTGGCCGATTGCCCTGTGGCACGCCTGCGGACGATAGGAAACCTTCGCAGATTTCGATAGACAGTAAAAAGGCCGCCTCGTGGGCGGCCTTGCTTCGTGGATGGCGGG
>NZ_AMZB01000108.1 GCF_000313755.1 Pseudomonas nitroreducens TX1
GGTGGGGCGGGCGATCCACAGCTGGTAGTGCCGCTGGCCGTCGGCGGAGTCCAGCTTCAGCTCGCTGAAGCGGTAGGCCAGGTCGTGGCGTTGCAGCAGGTGGGTATCCATTTTCTGGTCGGGGGCAGGCGCAGCGTGCGCTGCCAGCCCTGGCACGGCGAATGCCAGTGCCAGGGGCAGGAGGCGAAGTTTCATCAGGCTCTTCTCTAATCAGAACGACGCGGTGAGGCTGGTGTACAGCGTGCGGCCCGGTTCGTTGTAGGTGGCGGCGCCGGCGCCCTCGATACCGTTCACGCCCTGGGCGTTGCCCTCGCGGAACAGGCGTTTGTCGAAGACGTTGTCCACCCCGGCGGTGAAACTCAGGTTCCTGGTGAACACATAGGTGCCGCTCAGGCCGGCGATGGCGTAGGGCGAGAGCTGGTTGTTGGCGCTGCCGGTGACGCGGTCGCCGTGATAGTCGTACTTCTTCGGCTTCTGCTTGCCGTACCAGGCGACGCTGGCCTGCAGCGACAGCGCGTCGGTGGCCTGCCAGTCGAGCATGGAGTTCAGGGTGTACTTGGGCGTCACCGAGAGCACGTCGCCGGTTTCCTTGTTCTTCGACTGCAGCATGTAGGTGAAATTGTTGCTCCACTTCAGCTGCTCGTTCAGCGGGATGGTCAGGGTGCCCTCCAGGCCCTCGACCAGCGCCTTGGGCACGTTCTCCCACTGGTAGATCGCTGCGTTGGCGTAGCTGCCGGTGCCACCGCTGGCCTGATCGATGGGCGAGAGGCCCGACTCGATCTTGTTCTTGTAGTCGTTGCGGAAGTAGGTCAGGCCAGCGATCAGGCCGTCCTGGTTGAACTCGATGCCCAGCTCCTTGTTGACGCTGGTTTCCGCCTTGAGGTCTTCGTTGCCCTGCAGGTAGCAGCTGGTGGTCTGGCCGTAGCAGCCCTGGCCTCGGCTATAGAGCAGGTAGCCGGAGTTCAGCTGGTACAGGTTCGGCGCCTTGTACGCGCGGGCGATGCCGGCCTTGAGGGTGACGCTGTCGGTCAGCGCGTGGGACAGGTTCAGCGACGGGCTGAAGTTGTCGCCAACGATGCTGTGGTGGTCCCAGCGCAGGCCCGGGGTGAGCATGGTGCCAGGCAACAGTTCGATGTTGTCCTCGGCGAACAGCGAGAAGATCTGCGCCTGCGAGGACGTATCGCGGTTGCTGCTGGTGAGGCCCGGCACCGAGCCGCCTTCGCTCGTGGTCTGGGTATTGGCGCTCGGGTCGTCGAGCTTCTGTTGCACCCACTCGCTGCCCAGGGTCAGGGTCTGGTCGCGCCAGGCGTGCAGCGGCAGGTTCACTTCGCCGTGGGCGGTCAGGTCGCGCAGGGTGGCGGTGTAGAAGTCGGTGTTGCTGAAGATGCCTTCGGTACCGCCGGCCAGGCCTTCGTTGATGCGGCTGTTGCGGGTCTTCTCGTACTGCAGGTAGGCCATGGAGCTGCCGAAGTCCCACTCGCCACGATGAGTGATCGAGTAGTTCTCGCGGTACAGGCGGTTGGTCTCGTGACCGAGCATGGATTTGACGTTGGCGTTGCTGTTGGTGTTCTGCGTATCGCCGGTGTAGATGTTGCCCTGGCGGCTGAAGCCGGCCTCGAAGTCCAGCGTCTGCTCGGGCGTCAGGTGCCAGCTGAGCAGGCCATTGACGTCCTTGTTGCGCACACCTTCGCGACCGGCGGGCAGGGTACCGGCCTGGTTGCCGGTGCGGTTGGATTCGTGGCCGGCGTTGATGTCCCAGTCGTCCGAGTCGGTCTTGGCGACGTTGCCGTACACGCGATAACTCAGGGCGTCGGTCAGCGGGCCGTTGAGGCCGAAGGTCATGCGCTGGGTGGCGCCTTCGTCGCTGTGCTGCGGGAAGCTGCTGTAGACGGTGACGTCACCGTGGGTTTCCTTGCCCGCCTGCTTGGTGATGATGTTCACCACGCCGCCCGCCGCGCCATTGCCATAGCGAGCAGCAGCCGGGCCGCGCAGCACTTCGATGCGCTCCACCTGGTCCGCCGGCACCCAGTTGGTATCGCCACGGGAATCACGCTCACCGCGCCAGCCGTAGCGCACGGCGTTGCGGCTGGCGACCGGCTTGCCGTCCACGAGAATCAGGGTGTTTTCCGGGCCCATGCCGCGGATGTCGATCTGGCGGTTGTTGCCGCGCTGGCCGCTGGTGGAGTTGCCGGTCAGGTTGACGCCCGGCATGGTGCGGATGATCTGCGACAGGTCGCTGGCCGGCGGGCGCTTCCTGATGTCCTCGGCGGTGATGATCGACACGCCCGGCATCTGCTTGGCTTCTTCTGCGGCGGTGGCGACTATGGTCTCGCTGTCGAGTTCGACAGGCGCGGAGTCGGCACTGGCAGCTTGCACGGCGAAGGACAGCAGGCAGCTGGACAGCAGCAGGAAGGGCGGTAGGAACTGCATCGGACGGGACGACATCGGTGATCTCCGGAGGAGGGCGATTACTAAGAGATCACAAATGATAATGACTGCTATTTGCTAGTAAAGCGCATTAACTTTCTAAACACTTGCGGCCTCTGGCTCGGTCAACACCGCCGGTAGCAGCAGGTGCAGGCACAGCCCGGCCTTGCCGTTGCGCGTGCCGTTCTCCGCCCACAGGCGCCCGTCGGCCAGCTCGACGCCGCGCCGGGCGATGGCCAGGCCCAGTCCGAAGCCGCTGGATTCCGAGGGTTGCAGGCGCTGGTAGGGCTGGAAAATGCGTTCGAGGTCGGCTGGTGCCACACCCGGGCCGTCATCGCTGACGCACAGGTGCCAGTATTCGCCCTCCCGCCAGCCGTCCAGGCGCACCTGGCCGTTGCACGGCGAATGGCGAATGCCGTTGCGCAGCAGGTTCTCGATAGCCTGGGCGAAGCTGTCCAGGTGCACCTCGACCACGCAGTCGGTGCCCAGCGAGCAGGGCAGCCGCTCGGGCTCCCAGCCGCTCTCGAAGCAGGCGTCCTCGCGCAGCGCTTCCCACACCGACAGCACCAGCACCGGCTCGCGTTCCAGCTGCGGGCGCTCGGTGTCCATCCAGGCGAGATCGAGGGTGTCTTCCAGCAGGCGCTGCATGTCCTGGATCTCGCGGTCCAGGCGCTGTCGCAACTGGTCCACCGGCAGATCACTGTCATGGGCGATGCGCAGGCGCGCCAACGGTGTACGCAACTCGTGGGACAGCGTGCGCAACAGCAGCCGCTGCTGCGCCAGGCTGTGCCGCAGGCGGTCGGCCATATGGTCGAATGCCAGCGCCAGTTCGCCCAGTTCGTCGCGGCGATTGGCCAACGGCGTGCCGGGTCCTTCGCTGTCCAAATCATCCGCGCGCAGGGCATCGGCGCGGGCGCGCAGACGGTTGAGCGGCAGCACCAGGTGGCGATAGATCAGCAGGCCGAGGAGGGCGGCCAGCAGAGTCGGCACCACGCCATGGCTGAACAGGTGCGTCCAGGGCGTCAGGCCGCCGGGCAGCAGGCGTTCGGGCAACTGCATGACCAGCCGGCCGCGCTCGGGGTGCCGGGGAAACTCGATGCTGACGTAGGGCAGCTCATCCTGCAGGCGCCGGCTCATCGGCCAGTCCAGCTTGCGCATGAAGGTCAGGTGGCTGGACTCCTCCGCCGTCAGCGGCGTGGTGCCCAGGCTCTGCAGGTGCGAACCGATCACCGCGACCCAGGTGTGCTCGGCGGCGGAAAGTTCGCGGCGAAAGCGCTCTACACCCTCGGCACCCTGTTGTTCCAGCACGCTCTCGGCCTGCTCGGCATGGCGCGCCAGATAATCGCGGTCCTCGCTGCCGAGGAAGTAGGTGCTGCGCTCCAGCGACAGGCCCCAGGTCCAGATCAGCCAGGTCAGCAGCAGGCAGAACCCGACCTGCAGCGCGGCGATCTTCCACAGCAGCGGGTGACGGCGCATCAGTGGCGATCCGCGTCCACCAGGATGTAGCCCTGGCCGCGCACGGCCTGGATCTGCACCTGTTGCGCCCCGATGGCCGCCAGCTTGCGGCGCAGGTTGCAGACATGCACGTCCAGCCCGCGGTCGAGCCGCGTGTAAGGGCGGTGCAGCACGCTCTGGTAGAGGAAGTTCTTGCTCAGCGCCTCGCCAGCGTGGGCGTGCAGCGTCGCCAGCAGGCGGTACTCGGAATGAGTCAGGCCCGCGTATTCGCCGTTACGGGAAACGTCCTGCAGTTCATTGTCGAACTGCAGCGAGCTGTGCCGTTGAAGCTCGGCCGGCCCGGTGCGGGTGCGATCCAGGCTGACCCGGCGCAGCAGTGCATCGATGCGCGCATCCAGCTCCGCCAGGCTGAAGGGCTTGGGCAGGTAGTCGTCGGCGCCGCGGGTGAAGCCGGTGATGCGATCCTGCTCCGCCCCCAGGGCGGACATCAGCATCACCGGCGTGGCCCGGGAACTGCGCAGCTTATCGAGCAGGGACAGACCATCGATGCCGGGCAGCAGGATGTCCAGCAGAACCAGGTCGAAGTCGGTCTGGTGGACGGCCACCAGCCCCTGGTCACCGTTGGCGCAAGTCGTGACGACAAAACCGCGCTGACAGAAATGACGTTCGAGGTCCAGGCGAAGACGGGAATCGTCTTCCACCAGCAGGAGCGAAGGGGACACGGCAGGCCTTGATGCGAATATTTACCATTTGCAAATATCCCATCCTTTTCTGTCAGAAGGCAATGGCGATTTGCCGGGTGTCTGTCTGAAACGGCGTCAGACCCAGCGCCGTACCCGCGTGCAGAAGGCATCGAATTGCGCACCGAACAGCGCGCGCAGCGCCCGTTCCTCCGGGCGGATCTGGAAGCGCCCGATGTACAGCACGAAGGCCGCCACGCCGAGCACTGCCAGCGTCGAACCGAGGAACACGCACCAGCCCAGGAGCATGATGGCGAAGCCCAGGTACATGGGGTTGCGCGTGTGCCGGTAGATGCCGGACACCACCAGCGAAGAGGCTGACTCCGGCTTCAGCGGATTGACTGTGGTGCGCGCGCGGCGAAACGACGCTACGCCCGCCAGGCAGACCGCGACGCCCGCCAGCGCCACCAGCAGAGCCAGCCACAGTCGATGACCCAATGGCGCCACCGGGCGTACCGCCAGCCACATCAGCACGCCGGTGATGAACGCCACCAGGGGCGGGGGGATACGGTGTTCCAGCCAGTCCATGCTCGGTCTCCGGGCCAGTGCGGCCATCTCCAGTGAGGTGCCAACACTAGCGCAGATGGACGCCCTTAGCGCGGTCGACGAACCGCGCGGACCTTGCCGCTGTTGCCGCCGCCGCAGTAGAAACGCTCGTCGCCGTCGGCTTCCAGGCCGGAAACATGCACGTCTTCGGGCAGGTCCAGCTGCTCCAGAACCGCGCCGGACTGCGGGTCGATGCGGCGTAGCTCGCTGTAGGTGGCTTCCGGCTCCCAGGTGGCATGCCAGAGTTGGCCTTCAACCCAGGTCACGCCGGTGACGAAACGATTTGAATCAATCGTACGAAGGACTTCACCGGTTTCCGGGTCGATCTGATGAATCTTCCGAGCGCGATACTCGCCGACCCAGAGCGAGCCTTCCGCCCAGGCCATGCCGGAATCGCCCCCGGCGCCCGGCGCCGGGATGGTGGAGAGCACCTTGCCGCTGGCCGGGTCGATCTTCTGGATGACGTTCTCGCCGATCTGGTACAGGTGCGTGCCGTCGAAGGCGGTGCCGGCGTGGGCCGGGACCTGGATCGACGCGCCCAGCTGCCCGCTCTGCGGGTCGAGGCGGCTCAGTTTGTCGCCCGTTGCGATCCAGACCTGCTGACCGTCGAAGGTCACTCCAGCGACGGATTCGACGCCTGGAAAAGGGCCGTACTCCTGCAGTACCTGCGCGGGAGTTTGTTTGTAGGGAGTCGTCATTTTGTAGCCCTGCCAGTTGTGGGTGAGCCTTCAGCCTATTCAGGCGCCGAAGGCGGCGGGGAGTAACAAGGTCGTCGCGAATCCTGGCGCCGGTGGCAGAATCCAGCGCCGCGCACGCCCTTGCCCCAGCGCCTGCACGCGGCTGGCTTCGGCCAGCGCCTCGAGGGCGCGCTGTACGGTGCGCTGGCTGGTATCCAGTGCCAGCGCCAGCGCTGAACTCGACCAGGCCTGGCCGTCACTGAGCAGGGCCAGCACTTCAGCGTTGGCTTCTTCCCGCGGCGGTGCAAGGACCAGCGGATTGGCGGCGCTCAGGAGGTAACCGCGTGACGTCGATTCGATACCCGCCAATGGCTGCAGCAGTTGCCGCAAGCGGCCGATTTCCACCCTCAGGCGTGCGCGGTGGGTCTCGTCGGGGTGGCGGGTGCGGAACACCCGACCGATCAGATCCGTTCGCGATACGTCCCCGGGCCAGGCTTCAGACAGCGTGCGGGCGAGGGCGAACAGCAGCGGACGGCTGCTCAGCGACACCGCGCCGATGCGGTTGCGGCAGGCGTCCACCACCAGAGCATCGGAGTGCAGCAGGCTTTCCACTTCCTCCAGCGACAGCAGGCGCGAGGTCTGTTGGGCAATCAGCCGTGCCGCCGGCGCTTCGAGAATGCGCGTCGCCTGGTCGACCTCCGCGCGCAGGGCGGGAATGCCCGCCGCCGCCGCTGCTTGCGTGGCTTGCCGTAGCGCCTGGCGCGCTGCAGCCGCCTGAAGTCGGCGAACGGCGATGCCTGAGACAATCAGCCAGTGCACGGCGCGCAAGGCCGGTGGCAGCGAGCCGGGATCGACGCCGCCGAGCAGGGATTCGGCCTCGTCCACCTGGCCGAGCAATAGCGCGCGACGAATCAGCAGATAGCGCGCGTGGGCCGCGTTGCCCCGGTCGCCATGGCGGGCGAGCAGCACGGCGGCGTCTTCCAGCGGTTCGATCGGCCAGTTCAGCTCGCGGCTGGCCAACGCCACTTCCGCCTCGGCCACCCGGCAACGGGCGCGCTCCATCGGCTCGTGGGTACCGAAAGCGTGGGCAGCCCGCCGTAGCAGAGTGCGTGCACGGGGGAAGTCGCCCAGCTGGGCCATGGCGATGCCACGCAAGGCCAGCGCCGGCGGATCTTCGCGCAGCGCCACACGGTTGAGCGCGCCCAGCGGATCGCCCGCCGCCAGGGCACGGGCTGCCGCGGTGATCAGCGAATCCATGGAAATCCTGCCAACTTTGTCACTCCCCTCGACCTCGGCTCGCTGCCTAGTCTAAGCCATGCCCACCGAGCCGCCGCAGGCGGAGGAGAACTACCATGAATGCCCATCCTGTTGCCACCCGTGAAGAATGGCTGGCCGCGCGCCTGGAGCTGCTGGCCGAGGAAAAGGCCCTGACCCGGCGCAGCGATGAGCTGGCGCGCAAGCGCCAGGCGTTGCCCTGGGTGCAGATCGACAAGGACTACCGCTTCGACACCGAGCAGGGCCCGGCGAATCTCGCCGATTTGTTCGCCGGCCGCTCGCAACTGTTGGTCTACCACTTCATGTTCGGGCCGGATTACCGGGCCGGTTGCCCGTCCTGCTCGAACATCGCCGACGGCTTCGATGGCTACGCCACTCACTTGGCAAACCATGACGTAACGCTGCTGGCCGTATCGCGCGCGCCTCTGGAGAAGTTACTGGCGTACCGCCGGCGCATGGGCTGGAGCTTCCCCTGGGCGTCATCCCACGGCAGCGGTTTCAACTACGACTTCAACGTGTCCTTCACCGAGGCGCAGCAGCGCGGCGGGGAGGTCGACTACAACTTCCGCCGCGAGGGCCCGGCCAGCGGCCCGGCGCCGGAACCGGTGGTGGCGACTGCGGCCTGCTGCGGCACCGACGTGGCGACCTTCACCCGCGACCTGCCGGGCATGAGCAGCTTCGTGCGTGAAGGGGGCAGGATTTATCACTGTTATTCCACCTACGCCCGTGGGCTGGATGTGCTCTGGGGACTGTTCCAGTGGCTCGACCGCGCGCCGCTGGGACGCAACGAACAGCGCATGTGGTGGCGCCGGCACGACGAGTACTGAGCCTCATGCCGCCTTGCGGTAGTCCGGTCGCCACTTCGCCAGCCATGCGGACACCAGGTCCAGCGCCGAACACAGCAGGAAATACAGCAGGGCGACGAACAGGAAAACTTCCGTGGGATGGACCATCACCCGGTTGCTCACCTGGGTGGCGACGAATGACAGCTCGCCGACGCCGATCACGTAGGCCAGGGACGTGTCCTTGATCAGCGAGACCCATTGGTTGAGGAAGGACGGCAGCATGACCGGCAGCGCCTGTGGCAGGATTACCAGGCTGAGCACCTGCCACGGGCGCAGGCCCAGCGCACGGGCGGCGTCCCACTGTCCCTTGGGCAGGCTTTCGATGCCGGCATGCACCGAGTGCGCCAGATACGCCCCGCCGATCAGCGACAGCGCGCAAACCACGGTGCCCAGGGCTGGCACGTCGAAGTGGAAGACGATGGGCAGCAGGAAGTAGCTCCAGAAGATCAGCATCAGCACCGGGATCGCCCTGAAGAAGCCGAGGAAGGCCACCAGCAGCAGGCGCGGTTTGCCGCGCAGCACCGAGAGCGCGATACCCAGCGCCAGGCCGATCACCGCTGAAGTGACCCCGGAGGCCAGCGCCAGGATGACGGTCAGTGCGGCGCCGCCCAGCGGGCCGTCGGGGTAGGCGCCGACTAGGAAGTAGGAGAGGTTCTCGTGGATGACGGAGAAGTCCATGTCAGGCTCCCTGGCGGTAGCTGCGGGTGTGCTGCAGCGCCTGGCCCAGCACCTCGATCAGGGCGATGGCACCGATGTAGAGCAGGGTAGCGATGCCGAAGGCCTGGAAGGTCTTGAAGGTCTGTGTCTCCACCTGACGCGAAGCGTAGGACAGCTCAGCCAGCCCGATGGCCATCGCCAGCGACGAGTTCTTCAGCGCGTTCATGTATTGCCCCATCAGCGGCGGCAGCGCGGTGCGCAGCGCCTGCGGCAGGATGATCCAGCGCCACACCTGCAGCGGGCGCAGCCCCAGTGCCATGCCGGCTTCACGCTGCCCGGCTCGTACCGAGTCGATTCCGGCGCGCAACTCCTCGGCAATGAACGCCGTGGTGTAGAGCGTCAGGCCCCAGGCGGCGGCGAGAAATTCGAAGGATGGCCAAGCCAGCCAGCCCAGCTCGTGGGGCGTGTTCAGCCAGAAGACGAAAGCCTCCGGCAGCAACGCCGGCACGCCGAAGTACCAGAAGAACAGCTGCACCAGCAGCGGCGTATTGCGGAACAGCGCCAGATAGGCTCGTGCCGGCCACGACAGCCAGCGCGACTTCGCTTGGCGGGCGATGGCCAGCGGCGCGCCGAACAGGGTGGCGAGGACGCAGCAGAACAGGGAAATACCGAGGGTGAGCAGGAAACCGTCGAGCAGCCATCTCAGGTAGGTCGGAGCGAGCAGTTCGCCGAACATCGGAAGTATTCCATCGACAGGGCAGGGAAACGGCAACGCCCCACGGATGCGGGGCGCGCGGTCAGGCGGGTATCAGTGGGTCAGCTCTTGTCGCCGATCCTGTACAGGCGCGCCAGGGGCGTCCTGGTGGTCGGGCCGAACCAGGCGTCGTAGATGCTCTGCGCCTTGCCGCTGGCTTCCAGCTCGGTGAGGCTCTGGTTGACGAACTCGGTCAGGGCCTTCTCGCCCTTGGGAATGCCGACGCCGATCAGGTCATTGGAGATGGTGAAGGGCGGCACTTCGTACTTGTCCTTGTCCGGCACGTTGGCCAGCAGACCGATCAGCTTCGGGCCGTCCTGGGTGATGGCCTGGACCTGGCCATTGCGCAGGGCGGTGAAGGCGAAGGGCGTGTCGTCGTAGGCGATGACCTTGGCGCCGGGGAACTTGTCCCGCAGCACGCCCTCGTTGACCGTGCCCTTGTCGACGCCGACGCGCCACTTGTTCAGGTCGTCCGGGGATTTCAGGCTGCCCTTGCGCACGATGAACTGCTGGCCGGACGAGAAGTAGGGGATGCTGAAATCCACCTGCTCGGCGCGCTCGGGGGTGATGGTGAAGTTGGCCAGTACCAGGTCGACCTTGTTGGCGGTCAGCAGCGGAATGCGGTTGGCCGGGTTGGTCGGCAGCACCTGCAGCTTCACTCCCAGCTTGTCGGCCAGGGCCTTGGCGTAATCCACGTCCAGACCTTCGATCTGCTTGCTTTTGGCATCGACGAAGCCGAACGGCGGGTTGCTGTCGAAAGCGGCGACGCGCAGCACGCCGGCTTTCCTGATGTCCTCCAGGCGGTCGGCGTGGGCCAGTCCGGAGACGACGGCCAGGGCGAGGGCGGTAACGGCAGTGAGTTTCTTCATGAGTATCCAGCTCCTTCTCGGGCCCGTTCGTGCGACGGGTTCCCGCAATGATCGAGTGCGGGCCTTCGAGGGTGGGGAAAGGCCCGTTCCAGAGCGGCGGGGATGGCCCACCGGCGGTGCCGAGTGTGGCAGCGAGGCGGTGGGGCGGAGAAGGAATGAATTGGTCTAGCTAATAACCGGAAAAAATATAAAAAACCACATAAATAACCATCTACATGGAATTTCCTTGTACGTAGGAGCGGACTCCGTCCGCGATGATTCCACCCAGCTCCCTGTTCGGCCGGGTGCGGCGGTGAGTCAACCGCGGACAGAGTCCGCTCCTGCGAGCCCGAAGGCCCCTCTCCCTAACCCTCTCCCGCAAGCGGGAGAGGGGACCGTACGGCGCAGCATGAAACCTTGACGTCAGCCGGCACGGGCAGGTCCTTCTCCCTTCGGAGCGGGGCGCGCAGCCAGGGCTGGGGAGAGGGAAAATCGCAGACACGACCTCGCAAGAAGACAGTTGGCCCTACCCCAGGTTCGAATCGCGCAGCGTCACTTCGCCAGCAGATCGATCACTTCCTGATCGCTCAGCTGGCGGAAGTCGCGGTAATGGTCACCGACGGCGCGAAAGGGCGTTGGCGTATCGAGGCAGATCAGCGTGTCCACTTCCTCGCGCAACTTCTGCACGGTTGCCGCCGGGCCCACCGGCACGGCCAGGACTACCCTGTGCGGATGCTGCGCCCGCAGGCACTTGAGTGCGGCGCGCATGCTGCTGCCGGTGGCCAGGCCATCGTCGACCAGGATCAGGTCGCGGTTCTCCAGTTGCGCCGGAGCTTTCATGCCGCGGTAGAGCAAACGACGGCGCTCCAGTTCGCGGAGCTGCTCCAGCACCTGCTGCTCGAACCACTCGGGCGGCGGATCGAAACGCGCCAGCATCTGCTCGTCCACCACCCAGTTCGGTTCGGGACCGTCGACGATGGCGCCGAGGGCGAATTCCTCGTTGCCCGGCGCACCGATCTTGCGCACCAGCAGCACGTCCATCGGGGCACCGAGGATGCGGGCGATTTCCTTGGCAACCGGCACGCCGCCGCGGGGCAGGGCGAGGATCAGGGGGTCGACCAGGGGCATCTCGCGCAGGACCATTGCCAGGGAAATTCCGGCATGGCGACGGTTGGTGTAGCGCGGGCTGGGCATCTGAACCTCCTTTCGCGGGTCACAGCAGCCTGTCCAGCGTGATCGGCAGCTCGCGGATGCGTTTACCGGTTGCATGGTAGACCGCGTTGGCGACCGCCGCCGCCACGCCGATGACGCCGATCTCGCCGACGCCCTTGGAGCCCAGCGGGTTGACCACCGCGTCGGGCTCGTCGACGAACAGCACGCGGATATCGCCGATGTCGGCCTGCACCGGAATGTGGTACTCGGCCAGGTTGTGGTTCATGAATCGGCCCAGGCGATGGTCCATCAGGCTGGCTTCGTGCAGCGCCATGCTCACACCCCAGACCACACCGCCGAGAATCTGGCTGCGCGCAGTCTTGGGGTTGACTACCCGTCCCGCGGCGATGGCACTGACGACCCGGCGGACCCGAACCGTGCCCAGCGCTTCATCCACCGCCACTTCGACGAAAACCGCCGAATGGGTGGCCGTCGCATAGCCATTGCGCAGCGGTGCCGGATGTGCCGTGGCGTTGCCCTGCAGGCTGCCGTAGCGCTGGAACAGCTCGGCAAAGCTGACCCGGTGTTCGGCGGTTTTCGCCTGCAAGTGGCCGTCGCTGCATTCGACCTGGCCGTCGGTGAAGCGCTGGAAGGGCGCCGATGGCAACTGGCGCGCCGCATCCAACAGGTTCTGGCGCAGCGCCAGGCAAGCTTCGCGCACCGCACTGCCCACCGACGACACGGTGAAGGAACCGCCTTGCAGCGGCGCCTGCGGCAAGGCCGAATCCCCCAGCACGAAGCGCACCCGCTCTGGCGGCAGACCAAGGGTTTGCGCGGCGATCTGGGTCATCGCGGTGTAGGTGCCGGTGCCGATATCGGTGGTCGCGCTGGCTACCACCACGCTGCCGTCAGCTGCCAGTGCCGCGCTGGCGCTCGCCGGCATCTGCAGGGCTTCCCAGACACCGGTGGCCATGCCGAAACCGATGCGCAACTCGCCTTCGCGCTGCGAACCTGGGGCGGGCATCCGCGTGGGCCAGCCGAACTGCCGCGCGCCCTCGCTGTAGCAGTCGCGCAGCGCCTTGCTGGAGTACGGCTTGCCGAGGTTCTGGTTGACCTCGGTGAAGTTGATCAGGCGCAGGTGCAGCGGGTTGATCGCCGCGGCCCAGGCCAGTTCGTCCATTGCGCATTCCAGCGCGTACACCCCTTCGGCAGCGCCGGGGGCGCGCATGTCCAGGGGGGTGTAGACGTCCAGTGGCACCAGGCGGTAGGTCAGGCGGACGTTGTCGCAGTGGTAGAGCATGCCGGACCACTCCGCGACGTGGGCGGTGAACTGCTCGAAGCGCGAGGTCTGGCCGGTCACCTGATGCACCAGCCCGAGCAGGCGGCCTTCTTCGTCGGCGCCCAGGCTCAGGCGTTGTACCGTGCGCGGCCTATAGCCGAAGGTGAACTGCTGCTGGCGGGTCAGCGCCACGCGCACCGAGCGCTGCAGCTTGAGCGCAGCCATGGCGGCCAGCGGCAGCTGATATTGCGGACGCAGCCCGGAGCCGAATGCGCCACCGACGTAAGCCGCCCGAACCCGAACTTGCGCCGGGGGAAGCTTGAGTACCTGGCACAGGTAGGCCTGGCTGTTCTGCGAGCCCTGGGTCTTGTCGTGCACCAGCAGGCTGCCATCGGGTCGGTAGATCACCGTGGAGGCGTGGGGCTCCATCGGGTTGTGGTGTTCCACCGGCAGCTCGTACTCGGCCTCGACGCGCACCGGCGCGCTGCACAACGCGCCGTCGGCATCGCCGCGCGGGCCGGGCAGTTCGGCGGGGGCGGGGACGGCTTGCGCCAGGCTCCTGCGCAGGTCGGTCGCGTGCGGTTCGGCGTCATACTGGACGCGAACCAGCGATGCGGCATGCCGTGCAGTTTCCAGATTCTCGGCCACGACCAGGGCCACCGGCTGGCCGTTGTACAACACACGATCATTGAACAGCGGGCGGAAAGAGGAGCCCTCGGCGGAATCCTGGTCTTCGTAGCTGTCGTCGTCGGCGGCCAGGGGCGGGCGGTTGAGGTGGGTCATCACCAGGTGCACGCCGGGCAGGGCGCTGGCGGCATCGCTGTCGATGCCGAGTATGCGGCCGCGGGTGATGGTGCTGCTGACCACCGCGCCGTGCAGCAGACCTGCGGTACTGTATTCCGCCGCGTAGCGCGCGCCGCCGGTGACCTTCAATGGGCCGTCGACCCGATCCAGCGGCGTGCCGATGGCGTGGTGCAGCTTGCTGCTCATCGCTCACCTCCTGCCGCCAGTTGCAGCGCGCGCACGATGCTGCGGCGCGCGAGTTCCACCTTGAAGGCGTTGTCGTTCAGGGGCCTTGCCAGACGCAGCAGATGATCGGCGCAGCGCTTGAAATGCGCCGTCTCGGGCGCTTTGCCCAGCAGCATCTCCTCGGCTTCGGCGTCGCGCCAGGGTTTATGGGCCACACCGCCGAGTGCGAGATTGACCTGGGCCACGCGCCCGGCGCCGTCCAGCAGCAGGCCCACGGCCACGGAGACCAGGGCGAAGGCATAGGACGCGCGGTCGCGCACCTTGAGGTAGGCGCAGTGATCGGCGAAGCCTTCGCCGGGCAGCTCGATGCCCAGTACCAGTTCATCGGCGGCGAGGATGTTGTCCTCCTGCGGCCGGCTGCCGGGCAGGCGGTGAAACTGCTCGAAGGACAGGCAGCGTCCCGCCTGCGGGCTGCGTACGTGCACCACGGCATCCAGCGCGGCCAGGGCCACGCACAGATCGGAGGGGTGCACCGCCACGCAGTGCTCGCTGGCGCCAAGGATGGCGTGCTGCCGATTCAATCCGTCCTTCGCCGGGCAGCCGCTGCCGGGCTCGCGCTTGTTGCAGGGCACGGCGCGGTCGTAGAAGTAATGGCAACGGGTGCGCTGCAGCAGGTTGCCGCCGGTGGTGGCCATGTTGCGCAGCTGGGGCGAGGCGCCGGCAAGAATGGCGCGGCTGATCAGCGGGTAGCGTTCGAGGATCTGCGGGCTGGCGGCGAGGCTGGCGTTGTCCACCAGTGCGCCGATGTACAGGCCGCCGGTGTCGGTTTCGCGAAGTTCGCGCAGCGGCAGGGCGTTGATGTCGATCAGCCGCTGTGGGCGCTCCACCTCTTCCTTCATCAGGTCCACCAGGTTGGTGCCGCCGGCGATGAAGCGGCTGTGCGGGCCGGCCAGCGCCACGGCCTCGTCGATGGCGGCGGGGCGGCTGTAGGCGAAGGGGGTCATAGGTCCTCCAGGCGGCTGGCGGGCAGGGCATCCTCGATGGCGTCGAGGATGTTCGGGTAGGCACCGCAGCGGCAGAGATTGCCGCTCATGCGTTCGCGCAGTTCATCGCGGTCGTGGGGCGCCGGCTCTCGGGCCAGGGCGACCGCCGAGCAGATCTGCCCTGGCGTGCAGTAGCCGCATTGGAAGGCGTCATGGCGGACGAACGCGGCCTGCATCGGGTGCAGCTCGCCATCGCGAGCCAGCCCTTCGATGGTGGTCAGGCGGTGGCCGTCGAGCATCACCGCCAGCAAAAGGCAGGCGTTCACCCGGCGGCCGTCGAGCAGCACGGTGCAGGCACCGCACTGGCCGTGGTCGCAGCCCTTCTTGCTGCCGGTGAGCTCAAGCTGCTCGCGCAGTAGGTCGAGGGTGGTGGTCCAGGGCAGTACTTGCAACTGCCGGTCCTCGCCGTTGAGGGTCAGTTGGATCGTCTGTGCCGCCATGGACGGCTCGCGGTTCGCGGGCATCGGGGCCTCCGAGGGATTCAGCGCTTTGCCAGGCGTGTGAGTGGGCCTCCGGGCGTTGGTTCGGAAAAACCGTGCGAGCGGTCACCGGGCGAGGCAGCCGGCATGGCAACCGGACACGCCTTGCCGAAGCCGCCAGGCCGTTCGCCCGCTCACAATGCCCAGGCTTCTTCGCTCTTTGCCGCGAGGTGCTGGCCGAGGTGGGCCAGGTCGCGTTCGCCATGGCTCTGCCGAAGGAATACCGGCAGGTCCGCTGCCAGGCGGGCAAAACGCCGGTCGTGGAAGAAGGGCGTGTCGCCCAGTGCACGGCCCACGTGCCATTGCACCGCTTCCACGGCGCCCTCCACCTGGGCGCGTACCCGCCGCGCGGCCAGCTCCGAGGGGGATGCCGGGTTCTCGTCGATCCACCCGGCGCATTCGCGCAGCGCACCGGCGGCGCCGGCCAGCGCGGCGTCCACTGCTCCCAGGTGCGCCATGGCATGGGGATTGTCGATGTGGCCGTTGCGCAAATAACTGGCCAGGCGGCTGGCGGCGCCGTACCAGCAGGCCGCTATGCCCGCGCCAGCGTGCCAGTAGCCGGGGCGTTCCAGGTATTCGCCCGGCCCTCCGATGCAGCGCGCCAGTGCATGATCAAAGTCCACCTGCACGCTGCTGGTGGCCGCCATGCCCACTGCGTTCCAGCCGCTGCGGCCGATGCGTACGCCGGGTTGGTCGAGCGTCACTGCGACCAGCTGTGGGCGCTGTTGCTCATCCTTCACAGTCAGCAGGGCGTGCTGCACCACGGCGGCACCGGAGCACCAGGGTTTGTTGCCGCTGATGCGCACCCGGCCAGACTCCCGCGCAGTGAGCTGCATGCCTGTGCCCATCGGGTCGGCGGCCCACACGGCCCAGGGGCCGGGCAGTGCTTCGCCTTCGAGCTCGGCCAGTATCGCCAGCGCATTGGTATGGCCCTCGTACAGCTTGAGCAGCGACAGATCGGCGCCGGCTACCGTGGCCAGCGCCTGCCAGCGGCGAAGGGTCTCGCCGTTACCCGGGCGGGGCAGGCGGTCGAGACCATCGTCGCTGAGCTGGCGCAGCGCGGCGCCAAGGAAGGCGGGATGCTGGGCGGGATCCAGCGGGAGTTCGAAATCGCGCAGCAGGTCGCGCAAGAAATGAAGACGATCCTGAGTCATGGCTTTCCCCGGTGGAGTTTCCTTAATCATCCGGACTGCGAATGGCGCGCGCAGGTTCAGACGAAATTCACCGCCGCTCCTTCGGTTTGAACGACGGCACGCGGGCGTCACTCCTAGTGATAAGTCCTCCCAGAAGAGACGCCGATGAACATCTCCGTGAAGCCCCTCGCCGCGCCGCGCGAGATATCCGCGCAGCGCACTGTCACCCGGCACCTGACGCTGTTCATCCTGATCCTCATCGGCGCCCTGGGCGTGAGCGCAGCGGTGATGGGCCATATCGCCAACCTGCAGGACCAGATGGCCCGCGAGCAGACGCGCTTCTACGTCGGCAAGGCGCTGCAGAACCGCATCGCAACTTCCGAACTGCTGCTCAGGAACAACGCCTTCTGGAACGATGCCTACCGCAACCTCAGCCCACCGCTGAACCTCGCCTGGGCCTACAACGAGGACAACATCGGCCCGCAGTTGTACAGCGCCAACGGCTACGAGCTGGTCTGCGTGCTCAACCAGGGCGGCGAGGAGTACGTCATGGAGGAGGGCAGGGTGTCGCGCAACCATTGCACCAGCCTGATGCCGATCAACCTCGACGAGCTGCGCGACGACGCTGCCGCCGCTGCCCGACGGGACCGCGCCGTAAGCCGCTACGTCGGCGTCGAGGACGCGCCGGCCATCGCATCGGCCGCACTGGTCAAGCCTTCACGCGACGGCGCTCCGCTGGACGGCCCGCTGATGATCCTGGTCGATCGCCTGACACCCACCAAGCTGCAGAAGCTGGGCCGCGACTTCGGCGTCGGCGGCCTGCAGATCCAGCCCGATGACCTGCGCGCGAACACCGGCAATGCCGTGACCCTGGGCAACTCCGGCTTCGAGATCAGCTGGCACACCCCGACCCCGGGCACCGACATGCTGCATCGCCTGGCAAGCGCCTGGGCAGCGGTGGTGGTGCTGATGTTCATCTTCCTGGTCTGGCTGATCCGCACGGCGCTGGCCAATGCGCGGGTGGTGGATCACTACCAGCGCAGCCTGAAAGACAGCAACCTGGCGCTGGAAACCAGCGAGCAGCGCTTCAAGGCCATCGCCGAAGCGAGTTCCGACTGGATCTGGGAGACCGACGAGAACTTCCGTCTGACCTACCTTTCGGCACGCTTCGAGACCCTCACCGGCTACCGGATCGGTGACTGGCTGGGACGGCGCATCGACGACCTGATCACCTGCGACACCACCAGCCTGATCGCCTGGCTGGAGAAGATTCCCCAGCAGGGCCATTCCACCACGCTGACCTGTGGCTTCCGCGATGCCCACGAGCTGCGGCGCATCTGCAAGTTCACCGCATCCGGTGCGGGCGGCCGCGGCTATCGTGGCACCAGCGCGGACATCACCCATGAAGTCGAGGCCCATGCGCGCATCCAGCACCTGTCCCTGCACGACGCGCTGACCGGTCTGCCCAACCGCAGCAAGCTGGCGAGTTTCATGGACGAACTGCTCGGCAGCGGTCGCGAGCAGCAGTTGGCTGTGCTGATGCTCGACCTCGATCGCTTCAAGCCGATCAACGACACCCTGGGACATCCCGCCGGCGACGCCGTCTTGCAGATAGTCGCCGAGCGCTTGCGTGATTCGATCCGTGGCGAGGACCTGGTGGCGCGACTGGGCGGCGATGAGTTCGTCATCGTCGACAGCCAGTCCCAAGGCCGCGAGGACGCCGAGGCGTTCAGCCGGCGCCTGGTGGAAATCATCAACCAGCCCATCGAGTACGAAGGGCATTCGCTGCACGTCGGCACCAGCATTGGCATCGTGCTCTCGGGCGACGCCAGCGGTGATGCGCAGAACCTGCTGCGCTGCGCCGACGTCGCCATGTACGAGGCCAAGACCGCCGGGCGCAACGCCTGGCGCTTCTATTCCGAGGTCATGGACCGCCAGCTGCTGGCCAAGAAACGGAGCGAAACCGAGCTGCGCAACGCGCTGCGCCTGGGTCAGCTCGAACTCTACTACCAGCCGCGCTATCGCGTTGGCGACCTTGCGATCGTCTCGGCCGAGGCGCTGCTGCGCTGGAACCACCCCACCCGCGGACTGGTAGGGCCGGATGAGTTCATCGCGCTGGCCGAGGAGAGCGACCTGATCGTCGACATCGGCCAGTGGGTGCTCCAGCAGGCGTGCCGCGAGGCTGCCGGCTGGCCGGAGACGATGCTGGTGTCGGTGAACATCTCGCCCACCCAGTTCGCCCATGCCGACATAGTCGGCCAGGTGAAGCAGGCTCTGATGGATTCGGGGCTGTCGGCGGAACGGCTGGAACTGGAAGTCACCGAGAACAGCATGCTCAATGATGTCGAATGCGCCTTGCAGACCATGCAGGAGCTCAAGGACCTGGGCGTGAAGCTGAACATGGACGACTTCGGCACCGGCTACTCGTCCCTGGGCTATCTGCGTGCCTATCCGTTCGACAGCATCAAGATCGACCGCCGCTTCATCGCCACCCTCGACACCACCGGCCGCGACCGTTCCATCGTCCAGGCGATCATCGGCCTGGGCAAGGCGCTGAACCTGGCGGTGACGGCCGAAGGCGTGGAAACCGAAGGCCAGCTGCGCATTCTCGAGGACGAGCAGTGCGGCGAGGTGCAGGGCTTCCTGTTCAGCAAGGCGGTCGATCGCCAGAGCCTGGCCCGCCTGCTGAGCGAGACGTCGACGCCGGAAGATCAGAGCCCGAAGGGATAGGTCTGGTCTTCTCCCTGGGTGCTTCCACTGTCCAGCGGCGTGACCGCGCGGGTTCGGGCGAACCAGAGAAAGGCGTCGAACTGGCTGCCCAGCAGGGCGGTGAAGTAGTGGCTGCGGCGCTCGCTCTCGGGCCGGTAGATCACCCCGATGGCGCGTTCGAGCAGCGGTTGCTCGAGGGTCTGGCGCAGGGTCGGGCGCTGCCGCCAGTCCACCAGGCACATCGGCAGGCCGGTCTCGAGGAACTGGCGCTCCCAGCTGTCGGGCAGCGAAGGGCGCACCTGCTTGAGGGTCAGTTCACCGTCCCACTCGTCCGCGGCGGCTACCAGGCCGCTGTCGGTCCCCATGCCGACCAGCGCCGCGGAGTCGCCCCAGGTCATCCGGCACAGCTGGCCGAGGTTGAACTGCCCGTTCCAGCCCATCTCGGTGGCGGCGGCGTCACCGACGTGGGAATTGTGCGCCCAGACCACTGCCTTGGCCTGCGGGCCACGCCGACGCAGCACCTGGCGCAGGGTATCGAACATGTGGTTGTCGCGCAGGTTCCAGGAGTCCGAACCGCCCCGGTACATGGCCCGGTAGTAGTGCTCGGCGGCACGAACCACACGGGCGTTCTGCGCGGCATCGAAAGAGTCTTCGTGAGGGTCGAGGGCTTCCAGGCGCGCCATCAGCAATTCGTTGAGCTGGGTGATGACCGCTTCCTCGCAGGGCGACTCATCGCCTTCGAGCACCGCGCGCCCGTAGCTCACCGGATTGTCCTGCCAGGGTGTCAGGCAGGCGTAGCGGCGCCGTGCCTCGGCCGCCTGCTGTGGGTCGTGGCGGTCCAGGTAGCGCAGCACCTCGGTGATGGAACCGCGCAGGCTGTAGATGTCCAGTCCGCGGAATTCCACGCGCTGGTCCGCCGAGAGGCGCGAATTGTGCTCACGCAGCCAGGCCAGGAAAGCCTTCACCTCGCGGTTGCGCCACATCCATGAGGGGAAGCGGGTGAACGGCGTCTCACCGGCCGGCTTTACGTTTGCGCGCAGCTGGCGGTCGACCACTGCCGCATCCGGCCAATCGCCCTCGATGGCAACGATGTTGAAACCCTGTCGTTCAATCAGCAGACGGGTGATAGCCGCGCGCGCCTGGTAGAACTCGGCGGTGCCGTGGCTGGCTTCGCCGATCAGCACGACACGGGCGTCGCCCAGCCGCGCGAAGGGCGCGGCGAACTCCGCGGTGCCGGGGTCGGCCAGGGGCTCGGCATAGCGGCGCAGGACGGCGTTGATGGTGGAAGCGGAAGTCGGCGTGGCGGTGACGGGCATGGCGCGGCTCCTTCTGATCGGTTCTGGCGCGGGGTTCTTCTGAAGGTTTCGGCCCTGTAGCTGCCCTGGAGTTCAGCGCATCCGGCCAGCAGGCCCGCCGGGGAATTCTTCTGAACCCGCTGGCGGGCCGTGGGTCGGTCCAGACAGGGGCGCAAGCCCCATTCGCATTCGCTACAGGAGGAAACCATGTCCCAGACGGTCGCCGATCAACTGCTCGAACGCCTCTCGCAATGGGGCGTTCACCGCGTCTTCGGGTACCCCGGCGACGGCATCAACGGGATCATGGGCGCCTTCGGCCGGCGCGCCGAAGATTTCGATTACATCCGCGTTCGCCACGAGGAAATGGCCGCTTTCATGGCCGGCGCCCACGCCAAGTTCACCGGCGAAGTGGGTGTCTGCCTGGCGACATCCGGGCCGGGGGCTATCCACCTGCTCAATGGCCTTTACGACGCGCGCATGGACCACCAGCCGGTGGTTGCCATCGTCGGCCAGCAGGCGGTGACGTCCCTGGGCAGCGATTATCAGCAGGAAGTGGATCTGCACACGCTGTTGCGCGACGTGAGCAATTATGTCGAAACCGTGGCCAACCCCGGCCAGCTGCTGCATGTCATCGACCGCGCCCTGCGCGTGGCCTGCAGCGAGCGCCAGGTCGCCACCGTGATCATTCCCAACGATGTGCAGCAGATGCCCGCCGAGCAGCCGCCGCACAAGCACGGCCACGTGTATTCCGGCGTCGGCTTCATCACTCCGCGCCCCTATGCCCGTGATGACGAGCTGGCCGCTGCGGCGGAAATCCTCAATGCCGGACGCAAGGTCGCCATCCTGGTCGGCGCCGGTGCGCTGGGCGCCCACGACGAAGTCGAAGCGGTAGCCCAAGCGCTATCGGCTGGCGTCGCCAAGGCACTGCTGGGGAAAATGGCGATTGCCGATGATCTGCCTTTTGTCACCGGTTCCATCGGCCTGCTCGGCACTCGCGCGAGCGCCGAATTGATGCAGCGCTGCGATACCTTGCTGCTGATCGGCACGACCTTCCCGTACAGCGAATTCCTGCCCAGCCCCGGACAGGCCAAGGCAGTGCAGATCGACCTGCACGCCCGCAACGTCAGCATGCGCTACCCCATCGACCAGGTGTTGCTGGGCGATGCCGGGGAAACCCTGCGGCGCTTGCTGCCCTTGCTCAAACCCAAGCGCCACGGTACCTGGCGCATCCGCATCGAGAGGGCGGTGGAAGACAGCTGGAAGGAACTCGAAGCGCAGGCGATGCAGCCTGCCGAACCGATCAATCCGCAGCGGGTGTTCTGGGAGCTCTCCGCGCAGCTGCCCGAAGACGTGATCCTCGCTGGCGACAGCGGCTCGCATACCAACTGGTACGCTCGCGACCTGCGCGTGCGACCGGGGATGCTCGGTTCGCTGTCCGGCAAGCTGGCCAGCATGGGCAGCGGCGTGCCCTATGCGCTGGCGGCGAAACTGGCGCATCCGGACCGCCCGGTGATCGCCATGGTCGGCGACGGCGCCATGCAGATGAACGGCAACGCCGAGCTGGTCACGGTGCAGCAGTACTGCAAGCGCTGGAAGCACAACCCGACCTTCATCGTGCTGGTGCTCAACAACGGCGACCTCAACCAGGTCACCTGGGAGCAGCGCGCCCTGGCCGGCGACCCGGAGTTTGCCGCCGCGCAGGAGGTGATCGACTTCCCCTACGCGCGTTACGCGGAGCTGCTGGGTTTTCGCGGCATCCGCGTGACCGATGCCGCGCACCTGCAGAACGCTTGGCAGGAGGCCTTCGAATCCGACCGGCCGGTGCTGCTGGAAGTACTGACCGACCCCGACGTGCCGCCCCTGCCGCCGCACATCAGCTTCGACCAGGCGCGCAAGCTGCTCGGCGCCCTGCTCGATGACCCGCGCCGCTGGGGCGTGCTGCGCCAGAGCGCTCGGCAACTGCTGGCGCGCAAGTGAACCCACCCAGGAGAGAAGCCATGAACAAAGCCAAACTTGCCCGACCCTTCGCCGCCGTGCTGCTGGCCTGGCTGTCCATCGGACTGATCCCGGCCCATGCCGCTGAGGCGACCAAACCGGTGCCGACCAACGAGAAGCCTCACGGCCAGAGCCCCGGCCAGGCACCGACGCCACCGGCTTCGCAGCAGAAGCAGAAGGATGAAGGCCGCACCGATGACAACAGCCAGGTGCAGTCCGAAGAAAGCCGGCAGAAGCAGAAGAGCCAGACCCGGGACAGCCAGGAAAAGGCCACGCCTTCGAACTGAAGCGGTGGGCAGGGCGGAACACGGGCAAAAAGAAGGCCCCGTCGGAAAGGGGCCTGAGGAAAAACTATCGGAGCCATCTCCACCCTACCAGCCTGAACGGATCCGCCAAGCAACTTGTCGATCTAGGCCGCTTCGGTGAGCGGCATATGGCCGAACCAGACGCCGCGCAGGCCTGTAGCGGGCCAGGGTCGCGAAGTCGCCTGCCGGCGCTGCTGCCGGGTACCCCAGCTTTCCGCGCCTTTTCCTGAACTCCGTGCGCTCCCGGACCTCTATCGATCAGGCATCCTCATTGCGGAGAACGCGCCATGACAGGCCAGCCACACCCATCCCCAGCCAAGTCCGTCATACCTGCCTCGCCTCGCGACAAGTCGCCCGACAGAGCCACCCCGCCGCGAGAGGTGACCATTACCGTTCCGGAGCTTCCCAGCCATGTCGACCCCGCATCCTGATGTCCCCGACAACGAGCCTGCCGGCAGGGAAGGCCAGAGTCCGCAGAGTTCCGACAAGACCGCCTCGGCCGAACCGCGCGAGCCCACCCGTGCGAGCGCCCAACCACCGAAGTCCGCGACGGACGACAACGGCGGCAAGAAGCACGGCATGAGCTTCTCGCGCTTCGCCCAGACCCTGTCGCAATGGTCCGGCCGCCCACTGACCTTCGCCCTGGCCTGCGGACTGCTGCTCATCTGGGCCGCGAGCGGTCCCTTGTTCCATTACAACGACACCTGGCAACTGGTGATCAATACCTCGACGACCATCATCACCTTCCTCATGGTGTTCCTCATCCAGAGCACACAGAACCGAGACACCGACGCGCTGCACATCAAGATCGACGAACTGCTGCGCACCACCAAGCGCGCCCACGACAGGTTGATGGGCCTGGACGAAATGGACAGCAAGGAACTGCAGAAGCTGCGCAAGACCTACGAAAAGATGGGTGAGGGATGTGCCGGGGACGGCACGCCCCAGGACGTCGCGCGGCGTGAGCAACAGGACCGGCCAGGCGATGGCGATACCTGAAACGCATCGGGCATTGTGCATCTGCCGGACTTTGCGCTTCGGGCATTTCGCTGATGTCATTGCGCGATCATGCGGCCTGCAGCCCGCCATTTTCGGGCATCCGGCTGGACCGCCAAGCCGGCGTGGAACTTGCTGTGCTCCCTGTCTCGACAGTGGGAGATACGCAACATGCAAACGCTGAACAACAAGATGGTCCTGGTGCTGGAAGAAACTCCCGAACAACTGCAGCGCCTGGAGGATCACCTGCTGGGGCAGGGGCACGCCGTGCTCAGTGCGCTGAGCGAAGAAGAAGCCATCGAGCACCTGGTATCGTCCTCGGTCATCGATCTGTTCCTGATCGATGAACAGCTGACCGGTCCCTTGAGCGGCGCCGCGTTGATCGAAGCCTGCCTGCCGCTGCGCCCGCGCATGCGCGTGCTGGTGCTGTCGCCCTGGGCAGAAGCGGAAGAGGAGGGTGCGCCCTATCCGGTACTGCCCAAATCCATCGAACTCGACAAGCTGGACGGCGCCATTCAGCGGACCCTGCGCAATCCGCCGGTGCAACCCTGGCTGCTGAACTAATCTGCCTTGCGAAAAGCGTCGCGATGACAGGCAAGCCTGCCGTCGCCACCCCTGCAGCGCTGAACGGGAGCAAGCATCCATGCACGCCTACCTGATCCATTACAGCCGCGACGGCCAGCCGATGAGCACCGTACTTCTCCAGGAAAGCCTGAACCGCGAGCAGGCCGAGCGCTTCTTGCGCGCACTGCACGGGCCTGTGGGACGTGATTCGCCAGCGGACATCCGCGTCAGCGAGGTGCTCTGCACGCATTGACCCGGTGCCATTCGTCGCGCCGATGGTGACTGCGCCGCCTGCCGGGACTCAGCAGAGTAGACCCGTCCGCCAGAAAGGAGCAGGCCATGGCCAAGCACATCATCCACTTCACCGGCCCGATCAACTCGTCCACCTGCGGCAATCTCATCGGTACCTGCACGCGGGCGCTGCAGCAGGGCGCCACGCACCTGCAACTGAACATCGTCACCATGGGCGGTGATTGTGCGTACGGTTTCAGCCTGTACAACTACCTGTTGTCGTTGCCGGTGCAAGTGGACACGCACAACCTCGGCACGGTCGAGTCCATGGGCAATATCCTGTTCCTGGCCGGGAAGCACCGCACGGCTTGCCCGCTGAGCAAGTTCCTGTTCCATCCCTTCCACTGGACCCTGCACGGATCAGTCGATCACGCCCGCATGATGGAGTACGCCGCGAGCCTCGAGCACGACCTGCGCCTGTACGACCAGATCGTCAGCCAGCACACCCGCGGCGCCCCCGAGCACCTGGACATCCCCCGTTGCCTGACGGGGCAGTCGAAGATCCTCGATCCGGAAGAGGCGCTGGCCTGTGGCCTGATCCACGCCATCGATGCCTTGCCGATCGACGATGCCGCCTGCCAGTGGAGCGTCCACGCCTGAGCGCCACCGGGGAAAAAATCCGAACCATTGCCGCCGAGGTCTTTCCACCGAGGGACATCAACCCAGAGGAGGACCCATCATGCGAGCACAATCCATGCAGGACCGCTCCGGCGAGCACGGTGCCATGACCGTGCGCGAGATCATGAGCCGCGAAGTCAGGACAATTTCTCCGGACACCACATTACAGGAGGCTGCCGTGTTGATGCGGCAGATCGATGTGGGCGCCTTGCTGGTCAACGAAGGCGACCAGCTCAGCGGCATCGTGACCGACCGCGACCTGGTGATACGCGCCCTGGCCGATGGGCTGGATGCGCGGACACCGGTGAGCGAAGTCATGAGCGGCGAGGTCTGCTACTGCTTCGATGACGAATCGGTCGACCACGTCGCCAGGAACATGGCGCAGATCGAAAAGCGCCGCCTGGCCGTGGTCAATCGAGAGAAACGCCTGGTAGGCATCGTTTCGCTGGCCAACGTGGCCAGCTGCAACGCCGACAAGGTCAGTGCCAACCTCCTGCGCGGGGTGGCGCGGGCGCACTGATGGACGTTGCCCGTCGAGCACTGCCGAGGTCCGTTCCTGCAGGAGCGGGCCTTGTCGGCGAAATCCAGCCGGCAAGTGTTCAGCGTCTGGCTGCCTGCGCGCTCTTTCGGCTCACACGACCCGCTTGCGCAGCCGGGCGATCAGCTTCTGCCGTTGCTCGGTGTCCGCTTCCCAGACCTTGCCGTCCAGCGCGTGGCAGATCAGCCAGATTTCTTCGTTGTTCAACATCACCGCACCGCCGCCGGACTCCGCGCGGCGCTTGCGGTAGGCGGCCTGTTTTTCCGCATTGGTCATCGCGCCTTCCTTGCGCGGCCGGCCCTTGCGTGTGGCCTCGAAGGCGTCGCGGGTCGCTCTGTCCTTGGCGTCTTTCACGTTGAGCTCCTCGGGCTTGGTAACGCGTTACGGTTGATTGTGCCTGGAAATGGCAACGCGTTACCAATATTTCACCATGGCCCGTGTGATGGGCCGAGTCGCCATTGGGCAACTGATTCGAACTCACACCCGCTTCCTGTTTTCAACACGGTCAGCGGCGTCTTCGGCGTCGCCCATTCCCTGCGCCAGACTGGCGCGTCAGCGGAGGTACACCATGAGCAGCAACCTGCAAGGCAAGAATGTCCTGATCATCACCGCCAACTCCGGCATCGAGCGCGACGAACTGCTCAAGCCGATGCAGGCGCTGAAAGAGCAGGGCGCGAGCGTCACCCACGCCAGCGTGAAAGGCGGCGAAGCGCAGACCTGGGTGAAGGACAGCGAGAAAGACGTGACGGTGAACACCGATACCCAGCTCAAGGGCCTGAAGGCCGGCGACTACGATTTGCTGGTGATACCCGGCGGCACGGTGAACGCCGACACCCTGCGCCAGGACGCCGATGCACAGCGCCTGGTGAAGGAATTCCGCGATGCTGGCAAGCCGGTCGCGGCCATCTGCCATGGCCCCTGGCTGCTGATCGATGCCGGCGTCACCGACGGAAAATCGCTGACCTCCTACGCCAGCGTGCGCACCGATCTGGTGAATTCCGGCGCCGATTGGGTGGACGCCCAGGTGCAGGTCTGCCCGGCCCAGGGCTGGACGTTGATCACCTCGCGCAACCCCGGCGACCTGCCAGCTTTCAATGAAGCCATCGGCAAGGCTTTGCAGGCGGCCTGAGGCATGGCCAAGCGAGCTTCGGCGCTGCGTATCGCCACCTTCAACGTCAATGGCATCCAGACGCGCCTGGCCGGGCTGCTCGCCTGGCTTGAGCGCGAGGCACCGGATGTCGTGTGCCTCCAGGAACTCAAGGCACCCGACAGTCGATTCCCCGTGCAGGCGTTGGAAGCGGCCGGATACGGGGCGATCTGGCAGGGCCAGACCTCCTGGAACGGCGTAGCCATCCTTGCCCGCGGTGCGCAACCGCTGGAGGTGCGCCGCGGCCTGCCGGGCAACGAGGCGGACAGCCAAAGCCGCTACCTCGAAGCGGCCGTGCACGGCGTGCTGGTGGGCTGCCTTTATCTACCCAACGGAAACCCGCAGCCGGGCCCGAAGTTCGACTACAAGCTGGACTGGTTCGAGCACCTCATCCGCCATGCCGCCGACCTCATGGACAGCGGGCACCCGATAGTGCTCGCCGGGGACTTCAACGTGGTGCCGACCGACTTCGACATCTATGACACCCGCTCCTGGAAGAAGGACGCCTTGTTGCAGCCCGAGTCCCGCGAATGCTACGCCCGGCTGCTGCAGCAGGGCTGGACGGACGCACTGCGACAGCGCTATCGCGAGGAGCGCATCTACACCTTCTGGGACTACTTCCGTAACCATTGGCAGCGCAACGCCGGGTTGCGCATCGATCACCTGCTGCTCAGCCGCAGCCTGGCGGACAGCCTTCTGGATGCGGGAGTGGACACCTGGGTGCGCGGGGAGGAGCACGCCAGCGACCACGCGCCGACCTGGGTGAGTTTGCGGCGACCCAGTGCCAAGGGCGGATAGGGGCAAACCCTGGGGGCGACGGTTGGAGGGGAGCGGCGTGAGGCGGAGTCAATCGTGGATGAATCCGCTTCTGCACCGGGCATGCCGACCCGCAGGGCTGCCCTTCGCCCCCGGAGAGTCCGTCTCTGCCGATCTCAGTGCGGCGCGCCGATCATCGAGGCGGAGTCGGTGAGCGCCAGGGCGCGACGCAAGGTCAGCGCCAACGACGCAACCGCCGTCACGCTGGCCCAGTGCTCAGGCTGGATGCGCGCGGCGGCGAGAATGATTTCCCCGGTGTCCAGCGCCGCGAGACGCACCGAGAGCGTGGCGTCGCGCTCCAGCGTGCACTCGCAATCCAGATGTGCGAAGCAGGCTTCCAGTACGTCTTTGGCCAGGATGAATTCCTGCATGATTGCCCCCTTGTTGTCGGTGCTTGTCGGGCACGCTTGGGTAAACCATTCAGGGAGCAATCAGCAGGCCAACCCTGCGCGCCGGCGCAAGCGGCATGGCACCGTGCAGCACGCTCGGAATCTGCAAGGTGGCCCCCCGCACGCATTGCAGTTTGCACAGGCTTGCCGCCTGGCCTGCCGCTCGTCCAATGACGCTGAACGTGCCGCCGCGTTGCGCTAGATTTTTTCCGCCCGGACAAGGGTCAGCCGCCCCGTCCACCGGGGGCGACACCGCAGGGAGTGAGCCAGAGGCAAGGCCGGATCGTGAGTGAAGACAATTCTCAGCTGATGGAAGCGGCGGTCTCCGCTTTCCTGAGTCTCGTGCCCGCATTGGCCGAGGAAATCGAGCGCAGCGTGCCCCTCGGCGCCACGGCGGCAGAACACGCTCTTCACCGGCAGCAGAAAGGCTGGGCAGAGCTGTGCCATTCGGCCCAGCGCACCGGAATCGCCCCACTGGAGTTCGCCCGCCAGGTGATCCGGCTTGGCGAGGAGCAACGACGAATGCGGCATTGATGAGCCCGATGGGTAGGCGTTGCGGACAACCCTTGCGGAGGCTCCGCTCCTGCCGGCGGAAGGCCATGCCGATGCCCGGCGTCAACTGCAGGAACCACTGTCTTTCTCTGAAAGTTCCGTTCCTCTGCCTTCGGCGCGCGGCGCGATGTTGAGGCAGGCGGGCCATGCCCGGGAATCGCCGACAGGCGACAGCCGAATGTCACGCCATCAGGCGAAATCCGCCAGGTATTGCGCCAGCGTGCGCGCGCAGGCAGAAATGCCGTCGGCCAGCACCATCTCGTAGCCGTGGGTGTTCTCCGTTGGGATGCCCAGGCAACCGGTCTGCGGGGAGATGCCGCTGGCCAGTACGGCACTGGCGTCGGAGGCGAAGTCCAGCAGCAGTGCGTATTGCGGCTGGTAGCCGCTGCGCACCCCGGCGCGATACAGCTGCTCGGCCACCGAGCGGGTGTAATAGGCCTTCTGGTCGCCGGTATTGATCACCGGGTCGACGCTCAATTGCGTCGCGTACTCCGGCAGTACCGGGGCGACCTCGATGGCGAGCGTCACGTCGCCGGGCAGAACCCTGGCGGCATACATGGCGCCGGAATTGGATTCCTCCTCCATGGTGGTGAAGACGAAATACACGTCGCAACCCAGCTCATGCCGGCGCGCCGCGAGCAGCGCGGCGCATTCGATGCAGGCGGCCACCGGCGCACGGTCATCGAGGAAGTGCGCGGCGATGGCATCGCCGACGCGCCAAGGCTGGCGCCAATGCCGGGACAACACCACCCGTGTCCCCGGCCGCACTCCGGCTTCGCGCAGCTGGTCCTTGCTCAGGCGCGTCACCACGTGCACGTCCGCCCATTGCACCGCGCCGCTTTGCACATCCTTGCCCTGGGGCGACTCGCGGGTGACGTGCATCGAACCAAACGACAGCACCCCCGGCAGCGCGCCAGCCTCTGCGAGAATGTCTACCGGGCAGACGCCGAAGTTGACCGGGTTCGCGCCGCCCAACGCCACCACCCGCAACCCTCCATCCGCCTCGACACGCTTGACGATCATGGCAATTTCATCCAGATGCGCCATGACTTTCACCGCCGGGCCATTGTCCGGCGCGCCCTTGATCAGGCCGATGAGGTTGCCGGCGGGATCGGTCCAGACGCGGTCGCAGGATTTCACCAGCTCTCCATGGCAGACAGCGCGCACCTCGTCTTCCTGCCCGCCAGGGCCGCGGGCGAACAGCAGCTCATCGAGCAGGCGGTTGCCACTGCCGGGCGGGGTGGGATGAACAGCTTCCATCGGCGTTACTCCTGTCAGTGATGCTGAGCGGAGGACTCGCCGGGCGGCGCCGAGGTTCAACCGATCGGCCGGGCGAGCCGACCGAGCTTTTCAGATGGAACCGCTCGGCGGCCACGCCAGTCAGTGCTTGGAGCAGAGCCATGAATCGGAGGCGCCATGCAGCAGGAGTCGTTGGCCAAGCGGTACCGCGTCCACTTTGTGAGGAACGGCCAGGCATTCGAATTCCATACCGACGACCCCGTGATGAGCGAAGCCCGCGCCTGGTTCCACGTGGCCCGCCACTTGCGCATCCCGGTCAACGACCTGCAAGGCTTCCAGCTGCTCTACCACACCATCCGCCGTCACGTGGAGGCGCATAACGTGCGCGACGTGAGCTTCGAGGAGGCGGCCGGCTGATTCACTTCGGCCGCGGGGCCTGGAGCCGCGCGCCGGGACGGGACAGCCTGTCCTCGCGCAGATCGCGTACGGCCATGGCCAGCGCGCGGGCGGCATTGCGCACTTCTTCCTGTACCGCCGTATCCGAGTCCAGTTCATCGTGGCTGGTGGCATACGGGCGATAGTAGCCGACGTAGCGATCCAGGCGCGCGATGGCGCCGGCATCCACCAGGCCCATCCAGTCCAGCCAGTCCGAAAGTGCATGGCGCACACCCTCGATACCGGCCACGTCGCCGTGCACCACCACGCCATAAGCGCGCCCCGCCAGGTGTTTGGGATAGGGCCAGCCGTCCAGTTCGATGCGCTTGGCCTGGGCCGCATCCTTGCCGTGGGTGCTGGTCGGGTCGGGGTTGCCGCCGTCCGCGCAGACCAGGCGGTCGATCATCAGCTTCAGTGGGCTGGGGGACTGGTACCAGTACACCGGTGTAATCAGCAGCACGCCATCGGCCGCGACCCAGCGCGGGTAGATGGCGTTCATCACGTCGCCCACCTGGTCCAGCGAGTGGTTGGGGTAGCAACTGCACGGCCAGTGGCAGAGCGGCATGGCAGTGGATACGCAGGCCTTGCAGGGAAAGATGCGCTGACCGTATTCGGAGGTGAGCAGGCTGAGGTCGAGCAGATCCGCCTCGATACCCGCCAGGCGCAGTTCGACCTCCGCCAGGCGCGCCATGCGCCAGCTCTTGGACAGCTCGCCGGGGCAACTGCCGTCATTGCGCGCCGAACCGGTGACCACCAGCACGCGCGGCGGCAGGGTGCGCGCCAGGCGTTGCCGCTCGGCGGCATGGATCGCCTGGCGCGCCTCGAGCCAGTCCAGCGCCAGTTCGTACTCCGGGTCGGCGTAGCCAGGCCCGGCCCTGCGCTTGAGTGGCGCCTTGCGGCTGTCCTGGTAGGCCTCCCAGGCGATGCGTTCGATGCGCTGCAGGGCGGCGTCCTCGGCGCGGTAGGCGGGGTCCTTGAAGCGTTCGCGAAAACGCGCGGAGAAGGTCGCGCGGTCGATCTTCTCCGGCGCCTCGCCGTGGCGCGGGCGGATGTTCATCACGTCTCCTTCGGGCAGCGGGATCACTGCCGTAGCGGTCCATGCTGTTGCGAAAAGCGCAGCACCGCCGAGTTCAAAGATTTGCCCCGGCGGTGACGCACAGGACCTTCGGGCAGGGCGGCTGAACCTTGCTGGCCGCCCCCAGTCAGCCGAAGACGACGGGTGTCGGAGGACCTCATGCAAGCCGCGCATTCGACCGGATACCTGATGTATTTCCTGCTGCCGCTCTGGTTGGTTGCAGGCTTTGCCGACTGGCTGTGCCACCGCCGGACGGCCATTGCCCATACCAGTGGCACCGGCGAATCGGCGCTGCACCTGTTGATGCTGCTGGAGGTTGGCGTGCCGCTGCAGGCTGCCCTGTTCCTGCAGATCAATGCCGGGCTGATCCTGCTGATGCTGGCCTGCTTCCTCGCCCATGAACTGACGGCCTTGTGGGATGTGAGCATGGCCGTGCAACGGCGTCGGGTTTCGCCCTTCGAGCAGCACGTGCACAGCTTCCTGGAGCTGATCCCGTTCATGGCCATCAGCGTCGTGTGCCTGCTGCACTGGGATCAGGCCAGCGCGTTGCTGCCCGGCAACTGGGAGCGCGCGGAATTCGCCCTGCGCCGCAAGGAACCGGCGCTGCCTGACGTTTACGTGGCCAGCATCATCGTCGCCACCTTGCTGTTCGCGGTCCTGCCGTACCTGGAGGAACTGCTGCGTTGCCACCGCGCAGCACGGCATCATCAGCCATCGCACCTGGAGGAACATCGACCATGAACTCGCACCCATCCGACACCGGTCGCTTGCAAGGCGCCGAGCGCGCCCTGTCGATCGGCGCCAGCCTGGTCCTGACCGCTGCGGTGTTGCAACGGCGGGTTGCGCTGCCCTGGATAGCAGCCGGTGTCCTGTTCGGCCTGCGCGGCGCCTACGGGCATTGCCATGCCAAAGCGCTGTTGCGCGAGCCGGGGCGGGAGTTGCACCAGGTCGCCGCACGCCTGCACGCCCTGGCCGCGCGAATCGAGCAGATGAGCCAGCGATTCGAGCCTGCCAGGCCCGCCGCGGACAATCCGCTGGCCCCGGAGAGAGATCAACTCAAACGCTACGAGGAATGACGAGCATGCCGGTTACCCGGGCGCGACCGGCGAGTTCGCCCGTCGGCAAGGTCGAACTCCCTGTGCGCCGGCGGCTCCACGCTGATGTAACCATCGCAGGAGATTGCCCATGAACCCGCAGAACGATTCGCCCCGCCAGGGCACCGAGGCCGGCCGCCAGAACATTCCCGGCGAGTTGCATCCAGAATGGGAAAAGGACGGCGACCGCGCCGACCAGCCGCCCAGCGAAGAACCCGAGGTCTCTCCCAGTGACCCGGACATCGCCGGGATCGGAGAAGAGAACCGTCCCGGCTGATGCCCGCGCCACAGCCGCCCGGCCTTGCGCCGGGCGGCTCGCTCAGGGGCGCAGGATGACCTTGCGGCAATCCTCCAGCTTGCGGTTGAAGATGTCGTAGCCCTGGGCGGCTTCGTCCAGCGTCATGCGGTGGGTGATGATTTCCTCGGGGCGCAGGCTGCCCTCGTTGATCGCCTCCAGCAGTTTTGGCAGCAAGGGTTGTACATGGGTCTGGCCCATCCTGAAGGTGAGCCCCTTGTCGAACGCATCGCCGAACAAAAAGCCGTGGATGAAGCCGGCATACACACCCGGCACGCTGACCGTGCCGCCACGTCGCACCGCCGCGATGCACTGGCGCAGCGCCTTGCCGCTGCTGGTCTCGACCTTCAGCGCGGTAAGGACCGTCTCGGTCGTGCTGCCCTTGGCCTCGAAGCCCACGGCATCTATCACCGCGTCGACCCCGCGATGCCCGGGCGTCTGCGAGATGATGGTCGCCGCCGGGTCGTCATCGATGTCGAAGTTGATGGCAATGGCGCCGTAGGTCTGCTCGGCGAAATGCAGCCGGTAGGCGTGGTGATCGACCATGAAGATCCGCTCGGCGCCCAGCATCCGCGCACAGGCGGCAGCCATCAGCCCGACCGGGCCCGCGCCGTAGATCGCCACGCTGCTGCCGGGGCCGACGCCGGCATTGATCACCGCCTGGTAGCCGGTGGGCAGGATGTCGGTGAGGAACAGCACGCGTTCATCGTCGAGGATGTCCGGCACCACGAAGGGCCCGGCATTGGCCTTGGGCACCCGCACATATTCCGCCTGGCCGCCGGGCACGCCGCCGTAGAGGTGGCTGTAGCCGAACAACGCCGCGCCGGGTGGAATCTGCTTCTTGTTGAGGATCGCGCCGCGCCCGTCGTTGGTGGTTTCGCAGGCCGCGTGCAGGTTCATCTGACAGAAGAAGCACTGCCCGCAGGCGATGACGAAGGGGATGATGACCCTGTCGCCCGGCTGCACGGCGGTGACGCCGCTGCCGACTTCCTCGACTATGCCCATGAACTCGTGGCCGAGGATGTCGCCGCTTTCCACCCTGGGGATCTTGCCGCGGTAGAGGTGCAGGTCCGAGCCGCAGATCGCGGTGGCGGTGACCTTGAGAATGATGTCGTCCGCTTCCTTGAGGACCGGGTCGGGTACATTGTCGACGCGTACGTCGTGGCTGCCGTGGTAGGTCAGTGCTCGCATGAAAGTCTCCTGTCGCAGGCGACTGGGGAGTGCGCCTGCTCGGTGGGGAGGCGCGGGGCGCCCGGAGGAGGGACGTGCGGCCTGACATCGCAGCGCGCCCATGACTGCTGTGAACCACGGCCGGGACAGCTGTTCAGATTTCTTCCCCGGCGGCGAGTCCGCTGGCAGCCGGGCTAGCTGATCTGCACCCACAGCGAGAACAGCGCCATGAGTCCCCAGAAGCCAGCGAACAGGAAGGGCGTGCGCCGCGAGAACAACAGTGACTTGTCGAAGCTAGCCCGGTCGGATTCCCGCTCGCTGAACAAGGGTGATTCGTCGTAGGCGCGGCCCATCTTCGGCTCGCTGCGCAGCAGTTGTGTCTGCTTGAAATGCCAGTGGTGGATGATGTCGGACGAAGCCTGGATGCCCGGCCAGGCATGCAGCGAGTTGACCAGCCCCAGCAGGGCCAGCAGGCCGGGAATCACCAGGGTGAACACCTCGCCCCAGGCCGGATTCAGGTTGGCCATGGACGAGGCATAGGCGATGACCAGGAACGACTGCGCGGTGAGGTAGGCGTTGGTCCGGCTGGACAGCATGCCCATCTCGTAGTGGATCTCGCGCCGGTAGAAATCCAGCCGCTCCTTGGGCGTGCCGAACATGTGGATGTTGTCGGGCTCCGGCTCTTCGCCTGGAGCGGTGATCAGCCGCGACACCGATAGGCTCCCTTGTTGTCATGGGTGGGATTGAGGTTTTCGCCCTGGCGTCAGGGAATGATCCCCACGGGGCTGACGATATGCCCGCTGGCAGGTTCCCTGCGGACCTTGCGCACCGCGTCGGCGTCGATGGGCGGCGCACCGTTGCCCCAGCTGTTGCGCACGAAGTTGGTCAGGTCGGCGACCTGCTGGTCATCCAGGCGCCAGCCGAAGGGTGGCATGGTCAGGCTTGACGGCGCATGCTGCATGCCCGGCAACTTGCTGCCGCGCAGGATGATGTTGACGACCGAGGTGGCGTCGGCGTCCTGCAGGACCGGGTTGCCGGCCAGCGCCGGGAAGGCATTCTTGTAGCCCTGGCCGTCGGTGCGATGGCAGGCGGCACAGTTGTCGATGTAAGCCGCCGCGCCGGGCTGGCTGTCATCGCCTTTCCAAAGTGCCTTGGCGACCGCGTCATCATACTGGTAGGGGCCCAGATTCGGCTCGCGGGGCGGCAGGGCGGCCAGGTACCTGGCGATGGCGCGCAGGTCGCTTTCGCTCAGGTGCTGGGTGCTGTGCCGGATGACCTCGGTCATCCCGCCGAAGACGGCGGTACGCTGGTTTCGCCCGCTGCGCAGGAAGGCCACCAGCTCATCCTCGCTCCAACTGCCCAGGCCGTGGCGGTTATCGCTGCGCAGGTTGCCCGCAACCCAGCCTTCGAGCGGCGCGCCACCGGCGAGGAAGGCCTCGCCGCGCGCATCCAGCGCCTTTTCCTGCAGGGTGATGGCGCGCGGCGTATGGCATGCGCCGCAGTGGCCGAGCACTTCCACCAGGTACGCACCGCGCGCCTTAACGTCGTCCTGGCTGTCGCCGGGGCGGAAGTCTGCCACCTCCGGGGCGAACATCCAGCGCCACATCGCCAACGGCCAGCGCATGGACAGCGGCCAGGGAATCTCGCTGTCGCGGTTGGCCTGCTTGACCGCCGGCACACCCTGCATGAAGTAGGCGTAGAGCGCCTGCATGTCGTCGTCGGTGATGCGTGCGTAGGAAGGGAAGGGCATGGCGGGGTACAGCGATCCGCTGCGCTTGCCCACGCCATGGCGAACGGCCTGGTCGAAATCCTCGAAGCTGTAGTCACCGATGCCGGTGTCACGGTCCGGCGTGATGTTGGTGGAGTAGATCGCGCCGATCGGCGTCTGCATCGTCAGGCCGCCGGCGAACGGTTTGCCGTCGGGCGCCGTGTGGCAGGCGACGCAGTCGGCCGCGCGGGCCAGGTATGCGCCCCGTCGTACCGGTTCTGCGCGGGAATCGGTTTCGGCTTGTGCGAGGTTCGCGGCGATCAGCAGCAGGAGTACCAGCGGCCCTTTCATGTCGGTCTCCTGTCCTAGGCCTGCACCAGCGGGCCGGGGTTCTTCAGGTACTGCTCGCGGATTGCCCGTGCCGACCAGTAGGTGAGGGCGGCCACCAACCCGGTGGGGTTGTAGCCCAGGCCCTGGGGAAAGGCCGACGCGCCGACCACGAAGACGTTGGGCACGTCCCAGCTCTGCAGGTAGCGGTTGAGCGCACTGGTGCGCGGCGACTCGCCCATGATCACGCCGCCGTTCAGGTGGGTGGTCTGGTAGGCCGTGGTGTTGAAGTGGTCGCCCGGCTTCTTGCCGATGATCATCAGTTGCCTGGGATCCATCGCTTTGGCGATGGCCTGCATCTTCTCCACCATGAACTGGTTCATGCGGATGTCGTTCTCCTGCCAGTCGAAGGTCATGCGCAGTAGCGGCATGCCGAAGGCGTCGCGGTAAGTCGGGTCGAGGTCCAGGTAATTGCCACGGTAGGACTGGTGCGCGCCGTGGGAGTCCATGGACAGGTGGTGGGTGTAGGAGGTCGCGGCGGCGGCCTTCCACGCCGTGCCCCAGCCAGGCGTGCCCGGCGGCACGGTGATGCCGGAGATGGGCTTGGTGCCGGCCTGGTTGACCCAGAAGGGGGAGCCGCCGACGAAACCGTGGGGGCCGTGGTCGAAGTTGTCGGCGTTGAAATCGTCCACGCCGACGCCCGCGCCGCCTGCTCCGACGAAGGGATTGGTGAAGGTATCGGTATCGAAGAAGGCCTTGATGGTGGCCATGTTCTGGTAGGCGAAGTTCTTGCCGATCACCCCTTCGCCGGTGCGCGGGTCGTAGGGCTTGCCGATGCCCGAGAGCAGCATCAGGCGCACGTTGTGCAACTGGAAGGCGCCGACTATCACCAGGTCCGCTGCCTGCACCGTCTCCGCGCCCTGGGCGTCGATGTAGGTCACGCCGGTGGCGCGGCGCTTGCTGGCATCGAGATTGACCTTGAGCACATGGGAATTGGGCCGCAGCTCGAAGTTCGGCACCTGGCGCAGCGCCGGCAGGATATTCAGGTTCGGCGAGGCCTTGGAGTACATGTAGCAGACGTAGCCGCTGCAGAAGCCGCAGAAGTTGCACGGGCCCATCTGCGCGCCGTAGGGGTTGACGTAGGGCCCGCTGGTGTTGGCCGACGGCAGGTCGTAGGGGTGGTAACCGACCTCGCTGGCGGCCTTGTCGAACAGCTGTGCGGAGAAGGTGCGCTTCTGCGCCGGCAGCGGGAAGTGGTCGGATCGGTCGGCCGCGAAACGGTTGCCGCCCTTGCCCTCGCCGATGACCTCGCCCTTCACCGACCAGGGACTGCCGGACGTGCCGAAGACCTTCTCGGCAAAATCGAAGTACGGCTCCAGTTCGTCATAGCTGACGCCGAAATCCTGGATGGTCATGCCCTCGGGAATGAAAGCCTTGCCGTAGCGCTCCTCGTAATGGCTGCGCAGGCGCAGCTCTACCGGGTCGACGCGAAAGTGCACGCCGGACCAGTGCAGCCCCGCGCCACCAACGCCGTTGCCGGGCAGGAACACGCCCAGTTGCCGGTAGGGCAGCGCGGTGTCGTTGACCGTGTGGCGCACGGTGAGGGTTTCCTTGGCAAGGTTCTGGAACAGCTTCTTGCGGATGCTGTAGGTGAGTTCGTCGATCACCTGGGGGTAGGAGCCGTCCGGGTAGCTGTCCTGCATCGGCCCGCGCTCCAGGGCGACCACGTTGAGCCCGGCCTCGGTCAGTTCCTTGGCCATGATGGCGCCTGTCCAGCCGAAGCCGACTATCACCACGTCGGCCTTCTTCATCGTCTTCGCCATGCTCAACCCCTCCGGCCGTCAAGGGATACGGGCGGATAGGCATAGCGCTCGCCGCGCTCGATCCAGTCCATGAAGTCGGCGCGGGCGCCGGGGAAGCCCACCAGCTTCCAGCCGACCATGCCGCGATTGCCGCCGTGTACCGGGTCGCAGAAGAAGCCTTCGCGGGTCAGTTGCAGCAGGGCGGAGAAGAACGCCGAAGCGGGCACGCCCTCGAAATCCACCTTGCCCGACTCGATCTCGCGCAGTAACGCTTCCTGCTCCTGGGTCTTGAGCGAGGCGAAAGCCCGGCCGTGCCGCGATTGCGCCAGCGCGTCGCTCTGGCCGATGCCCTGGCGCACCAGTTGCTGGAGGTTCAGGCGCAGCTGGTAACCCATGCTGGCGGGCGCCTGCTCATCGAACGGGCCCTGCATGTACCACTGCTCCCCTGCGGCGTAGGGCGTCTGCATTTGCCGGTCGATGTACTCCGGCACACCCGCTTCCAGCGCACCGGGGCCGAGCTGGTCGGCGGGGATCAGGCGCGCCACGGCGGCCTGCAGGAAGCTCCACTCCGGCGGCGAGAAAAACGTCGGCTTGTAGTCCGGCGCGCTGTCGCCGGCGGCGAGCAACGGCACGCTGGTACCCAGGGAGACCACCGGGATGAGCGTCAGCGAATGACGCAGAAAGGCACGGCGGCCCTGATCAGGAAGATCGGACATGCTGAAAAAACCTCCGCAGGCGTACAGATGGCGGCAACGGCCGGCATACAGGTGCGAAGGATTGTGGTGGGGGAAAGTTCAGCGAGTTCGATGAACGGGCACGGCCGCAATGCTTGCCGTACGGCACTCGGGATTCGGCGTGCGGATCGAGCGGGCAACGTTCGCGCCCGTGAAGCGCCGCCAGCCTCCATGCACCAGGGCGCAACAGCGGCGCAAAAAAATGCCCTCGCAAGCGAGGGCAGGAGACATGGAGAAGACGCCACCTTCAACCTAGCAGGTTGGCGGGCACAGCGAAGGATCGTCCTGTGCTAGGCCGCTGCGCTGCGCGGCATATGCCGATGCCAGGGCAACGCAGCGCGCCGGGCTCGGCCAACCCGAGCCCCTCGTCAATTGTCCTGAACCAATGCACATAGCCTTGCTCCCAGCCGAATACGCCCTGGCGACCTGGCCGCTGCGCGAGCGCGGCCGGCAGGCGGCTCCCGCAACCCGAGAGGCTTCGCGATGAACCTGGAATCATTGGACCTGGCGCGGCTGCAGTTCGCCTTCACCGTGTCCTTTCATATTCTTTTTCCGGCCATCACCATTGGCCTGGCGAGCTATCTCGCCGTGCTCGAAGGCCTCTGGCTGCGCACCAAGGAAGAGGTCTACCGCGACCTCTATCACTTCTGGTCGAAGATATTCGCCGTCAACTTCGGCATGGGCGTAGTGTCCGGCCTGGTCATGGCCTACCAGTTCGGCACCAACTGGAGCGGGTTCTCGGCCTTCGCCGGGAGCATCACCGGGCCGCTGCTGACCTACGAAGTGCTCACCGCGTTCTTCCTCGAAGCGGGTTTCCTCGGCGTGATGCTCTTCGGCTGGCACAAGGTCGGGCCGGGATTGCACTTCTTCGCCACGATCATGGTCGCCGTCGGCACGCTGGTCTCGACCTTCTGGATTCTCGCCTCCAACAGCTGGATGCACACGCCCCAAGGCCACGAGATAGTCGACGGCCGGGTGGTCCCGGCGGACTGGCTGGCGGTGATCTTCAACCCCTCGTTCCCGTATCGCCTGGTACACATGAGCATCGCCGCATTTCTCGCCACGGCCTTCTTCGTCGGGGCCTCGGGCGCCTGGCACCTGCTGCGGGGACGCAACACACCGGCAATGCGCAAGATGTTTTCCATGGCCATGTGGATGGCTTTGCTGGTGGCCCCGGTGCAGGCCCTGGTGGGGGACGCCCACGGCCTCAATACCCTGGAGCACCAGCCGGCGAAGATCGCGGCCATCGAAGGCCACTGGGACAACACTGAGGGCGGGCCGAGCCCGCTGATCCTGATCGGCTGGCCGGACATGCAGCGCGAGGAAACCCGCTTCAAGGTCGAGCTGCCCGTACTCGGCAGTCTCATCCTGCGGCACAGCACCCGTGAGCCGATCCCGGCGCTGAAGGACTTTCCGCGGGAGGACCGGCCCAACTCGACGGTGATCTTCTGGACCTTCCGCCTGATGGTCGGCCTGGGCTTGCTGATGATCTTCGTTGGGTTGTGCAGCCTGTGGCTGCGCTGGCGCGGCCGGCTGTTCGACAGCCGGCCCTTCCTGCACCTGGTGCTGTGGATGGGGCCGTCGGGCCTGGTGGCGCTGCTGGCCGGCTGGGTCACCACCGAGATGGGGCGACAACCCTGGGTGGTGTACGGGCTGATGCGCACCAGCGAAGGCGTATCGGCCCATGGCGCAGCCCAACTGGGCTTCACCTTGGCGATGTTCGTGGCCGTGTACTTCGCCGTGTTCGGGGTCGGCTTCGCCTACCTGTTGCGCCTGGTGCGCAAGGGCCCGCAGGCCGCCGAGGGCCAGACGCCCAGCGCTGGCGGGGCAGGGCAGCAGAGGACGCCAGCGCGGCCGCTGTCCGCCGCCGGCAACCCCGGCGACGCTTCCTAAGACATTCCACACGAACAGCACAGGAGCTGAACCATGGGCATTGACCTTCCGCTGATCTGGGCGGTGATCATTATCTTCAGCGTGATGATGTACGTGGTCATGGACGGCTTCGACCTGGGCATCGGCATCCTCTATCCGTTCTTCCCCGACCGCGCCGACCGCGATGTGATGATGAACACCGTGGCGCCGGTGTGGGACGGCAACGAAACCTGGCTGGTGCTCGGCGGCGCGGGATTGTTCGGCGCCTTTCCGCTGGCTTATTCGGTGGTGTTGCCGGCGCTGTACCTGCCGCTGGTCCTGATGCTGGTGGGGTTGATCTTCCGCGGCGTGGCCTTCGAATTCCGCTTCAAGGCGAGGGAGGAAAAACGCCACCTCTGGGACAAGTCCTTCATCGTCGGCTCGTTGCTGGCGACCTTCTGCCAGGGCATGGTGCTGGGCACCTTCATCGACGGGCTCGAGGTGCGCGACGGGCGCTTTGCCGGCAGCGCCTTCGAATGGCTGGCGCCATTCCCGGTCTTCTGCGGGCTGGGCCTGGTGGTCGCCTACAGCCTGCTGGGCTGCACCTGGCTGATCCTCAAGACCGAGGGCAGGTTGCAGGCGCGCATGCATGAACTGGCGCGGCCGCTGGCTCTGGTGCTGCTGGCGGTGATCGGCATCGTCAGCCTGTGGACGCCCCTGACCCATCCGGCGATCGCCAGCCGCTGGTTCAGCCTGCCGAACGTCTTCCTGCTGTCGCCGGTGCCGTTGCTGGTGCTGCTGTGTTTCTGGATGCTGCTGCGCTCGGTGGCCCGTGACGATAATGCCAGGCCCTTCGTCCTGACCCTGGCGCTGATCTTCCTCGGTTACGCCGGATTGGGCATCAGCATCTGGCCGCACATCGTGCCGCCTTCGGTGACTATCCGGGACGCCGCCGCGCCACCCCAGAGCCAGGGCTTCATGCTGGTCGGCGCGCTGTTCATCATCCCGTTCATCCTGGGGTACACGGCGTGGAGCTACTACGTGTTCCGCGGCAAGACGACCGTGGAGAGTGGCTATCACTGAGCTTCCTGCCGCCAGGGCGCATGACGCTGGCGCCTCATGCGCCCTGGGGGCTGGAAGCGCAGGCCCGCGAAACTAATCGGCGCGGTCCTGCTCTTCATTCCCCGACAGCAGGTTGCCGTGCCCCAGCCCGACCTCCCGGTTCGGCGAAACGCCGAACCGGCTCCAGATGCGCTCGTGGAAATAGAACGCAACGGTATTGCAGGCCGGCTCCACCAGGGCGATGAGCCCTCCGGTGAGGATCGAGCCGGTCAGCAGGTAGGCCACGCAAAAGGCAATGGAGAAGTGCAGCACGGCGAAGGTGCAGGTCTTGAGCAACGGCGCCGGCTTATCGGATGAACTGCAACACGCCGTGAACAGGCGTGAATTCATCGCTTGGCCTCGTCCGCATCAGCGTGGTCGCGCGCCAGGAAGGCACGGGTGATTTCCGGCAGGTGCTCGCGCAGCCAGTCGGCCATCGCCACTTCCTGCGGCAGGATTTCCTTCAGTGCCGCTTCCGTGGCGCTGTCGCCGACTTCCTGGGCGGCGGTAATCAACACGGTGTAGGCCGCGATCTCCATGTTCTCGAAGACGTAGCCACTCATGGCGCCCTTGACCACTTCGTCGCTCACGGTCATGCCGCCCATCGCCTGGCCGAAAGCCATGAGCTTGCCGCCGATGTCCTTGAGCGTGGACGGACTGCTGCCCAGGCGTTCCAGACAACCCTCGAGCAGACGCTGCTGGCCGCGGGTCTCCTCCAGGTGCTGCTGGATGCGGGTCTTGAGCTGCGGATAGTTCTCCAGCCGGCCGGCCTGGGCCTCGAGCATTTTCTCGGCCTGTTGTTCCATGGCGTGGGCGTCGCGCAGCCAGTCCAGCAGGTTGTCTTTTTTGCTTGTCATGGCGAGGTCTCCTCGGTTGGGTTGTGTCCCTGTGAACCACCCCAAGCCTCGCTGTTCAGTTTTCTTCGCCGGGCGGTAAGACAGCGAAACGGCAAGCGCAGCGTGCATTTGCGAGACGTTGTGAATTATCGGCCAAAGGGTTTCTCCACCTTTCGGGCCTCGGAAAAGGTGCCGTTTCGCCTGGCGACGGACGCTGACGTGCACAACAAGCGACACCCATATACGGTCAGGGTGGCAGCACCCGCATCCGCGCCAGATGCCTGGCCGTCAGGACCAGTCCGGCACAGCGCAACGCCAGTTCGACGTTTCGCGGCCGCTGCGCCGCACCATGCTGCATCTCGTTTAGCGGAAGCCGACGCGACCGCCTCGCCGTGGCGCGCGGCGATCAGTCCGGCTCGGGAATGATCGAGATCTTGCCGTTCTTCTCCAGGATGGCGAAACGGATCTGCTCCATGCGTTCCAGCCCCTGTGACTGCCGCGCCTCCAGCAGCACGTCCTCCTCGCGCAGGCGCGCTTCCAGCAGGCGCTCCTTCAGCGGCCGGCCGTACTCCACGATCAAGGTGGGCGTGCCCTCGATCATCCGGTCGATGAACGGGTGGCGCAGTTTGAGCAGCGAGAACAGCACGTCCATCACTACCAGGGTGATGATCACCAGCAGCGCGTTGGTAGTGGAAAAATCCTCGCCGAGCATTGCCTGCTGGGTGGCCTCGCTGATGATCATCAGCAGGAGCAGGTCGAAGGTGCTGACGTCCGCCAGGGCGCGCTTGCCCACCAGGCGGAACAGGATGACCAGGAACAGGTAGAGGGTGACGGCGCGCAGGACCGAATCCATGACGTTTCCTCCGGTGGCTCAGGGGTAGACGAACTGGCGCAACGGCAGTTGCTCGCCGGCATATTCGAGGCGGTGGGAGAGCAGTCCGGCGCGGGTGGCCAGCAGTGCCAGGTAGAGATGCAGTTCGCCGCGCTCATCGAGTTGCCCTTGCAGTTCCATGCCGCCTTGCCAGCTGCGCGCCGGCAACGGAGGTTGCATGCTCTGCAGGTCATGGGCGGCAAGCAGGTCGCCCCCCAGGCGCAGCCGCGCCGGCTGGTTCGCGTCGCCGCGCAGGGTGATGTGCAATCGACTGCTCGAGCCCAGGCGCTCGAATCGCTCGTACTCCACCTCCAGGCGCCCGTTGGCACTGGCTGCTCGCGCGCTGCTCAACGGGCCGCTGGAAAACACCCCGGTCAGCGCCAGCAGCACGATGCCGATCAGCACGACCAGCGAAATGCGCTCCAGCCTCCAGGCGCGGCGCTGGTTTTCCATGCGCTCGGGCACCGGATACTCCCGCTGGCTGAAATCCGTGTTGTTCTTCTGCTGCTCACCCATGGCCTGGCTCTCGCATTGCCGTTACTGCTTGCGACCGGCACCGGCGCGCTTTGGTGCCGACGATTTTCCCTGCCGCTTCGTTCGGGCGAATTGCATCGGCTTTTGCCGGCGTTCGGGCGTTCTGCCACTGCCGCGGCGCCCCGGCGCTGGCCGAGAGGCGCGCTGGCCGGGTCTGCGGGCGTTTTTTCCGGTTGGGCCTGAAAGTTGCTGCAGCCTCCTGAACACCAAGGAGGCGGCGATGAGCCTGCGAGAAGCATCGATCCTGATTCTGGAAGAAATGGCCGACGAACTCTGGCGCATCGAGCAGTACCTGCTCGATCAAGGGCATGCCGTGCTGGGCGCCTCGTCCCTGCAAGCGGCGTTGGAGCACCTGAACTCCGGTGCGGTGATCGACCTGTTCCTGCTCGACGAACAACTGGCCGAACCCTGCACCGCGCTGGCTCTGGTCGAAGCCTGCCTGCCAAGGCGGCCACGGATGCGCGTGCTGGGATTGTCGTCCTCCGAATCGCGGGTCGGTGCCGACGACGCGCCGTACCCGGTCCTGCTCAAACCCATACGCCTGGACGAACTGGAGCGGGCCATCGAAGGCGCCCTGTGCCGCCCGGCCATCACGCCCTGGCAGGAGTGCTGAACATGTTCGAAGCCGATCTGCGTGAAGCCGGCCAGCGGGTGGTGGACTACCTGCGCAGCCGGCGCCTGCGCCTGCTGACCGCCGAGTCCTGCACCGGCGGCCACATCGCCGCCGTGCTATCCGCCGTGCCTGGCAGCGCCGAGGTGATGGAAGGCGGCCTGGTGGTCTATTCACCCAGCGCCAAGCGCGAGCTGCTGGGGGTTGAAGCCATGTGGCTGGAGGATTTCAACCTGACCAGCGTCGAAGTCGCCGGCGCCATGGCGGAGGCCGCGCTGCGCTACGAGGAGGTCAACGCCGTGCTGTCGGTCACCGGCCTCTTGGGCGAGGAGGGCAAGGACGGCATTGCGCCGGGCACGGTGTGCCTGGGCTGGGGTTTCCGCATGCCCGACGGCGTGGCGCTGTTCACCCGGCGCATGCGCTTTACCGGCGACCCCGAATGGATGCGTCGGCAGACCATCCGCCACGCCCTGGAACTGATACCCGAATTCCACCGCAGGGCGTTGCTCGGCGAAAGACGCTGAGGCGCCCGGCGGTGAATAACCACGGCAACGCGACTGAACCACCACAAGCCTGGAAAGCCCTGAGAGGAGACCCAAGATGAACGCCATCGAACTGCTCAAGCATGACCATGAAGTCGTCAAGAAACTGCTCACCGAGCTGAGCGAAAGCACCGAGCGCGCGGTGAAGAAGCGTACCGAACTGCTGCGCAGGATCGAGCTGGAACTGACCCAGCACACCGCCATCGAGGAGGAGATCTTCTACCCGGCGCTCAAGCAGGCGGGCGAGAAGGAGGACGCCAAGATGTATTTCGAAGCCAAGGAGGAACACCGGACGGTGGATTCGCTGGTACTCCCGGACCTGAAGAAAACCCAGCCGGACAGCGTGGAGTTCGCCGGCCGGGTGAAGGTGCTCAAGGAGCTGCTGGAGCACCACATCGAGGAGGAGGAGGGCGAGATGTTCCCGCGCGCCGAGGAGCTGCTCGACCACGCGACCCTGGACCGTCTGGCCACTGCCATGCAGCAGCTCAAGAAAGACATCAAGGCGAGCTGGGAGCAGCGCGCCGCTTGAGCCGAACCCCGTTCCCCCCGCAAGGCGCGGGGGCAACGGCCCGCCCGGAGTGCCAGCGCCATGACCACGCCTGCCTATGTGATCAGCTACATCCTCGACAACCAGCCGATGAGCACCGTGCTCCACCAGGACCAGCTGACCCTGGAAGATGCCCGCCGCTACGTGCTTTCGCTGCACAGCCCTATCGACCCCAGTCACATCACTGACATCCAGCTGAGCCGCAACGAACGCAGCCAGGAACGCGACACCACGCCGGGACATTACCGGCAGCCTTGAGTACGGGGGCCACGCTCCATGCGCGGTTCTCCGGCGGCGCGAGCTTGCTCGCTGAGCGCTCAGCGTCCGCTCCTCTGTTTGCGGACCGATAACCCCTGGTTTCCCCGATACGAAAAAGCGGCACGCCCAGGCAGGCGTGCCGCTTTTCCTTGAGCCTTCATCCTTGAAGCGACGCGGCATGGCCGCCGCGGTCAATCCTGGGTAGCACTGTGGCTGCGCTGTCCGCCCTTGCGGCCGGCCTCCGATGCACGTTGCGGGTCATTCTTGAAGTTGCCGCCGCTGTTCTGGCCGCCCTTTTTTCCAGCTTCGGAGGCGCGCTTGGGATCCGCCGCGAAGTTGCCTTTTCCGCCTCTGTGTTCAGCCATGGTGGTTCTCCTGTGGGGTGTGAAAGCGAGCTAGGGTGGCTCTTGGGTTCCGCCGCTGCGCGAACCAGCCGACCCCAGGACCGGATGGCGCCGCGCAGCGACGGAAGCACGGGTGTGGCCCCTGCGCCACGAGCCGCGGCAGCGTGGTCAGGCATGGAGGGGCCACGAATGGGCAAGCGTTCCGGTCAATCGCGGTGGCGCAGGAGGAACTGCCGCACGGCCTCGGCCGACACGCCAACCGTCTGCACCGCTTCGCGCAAGCGCTGCTCGCTGACGCCAAAGGCCTCGGCCCAGTAGCGTCGTTCGTACGCCTCGTTGAGGTTGATCCGCGAGGCATCGGCGGGGTGGCGTATTTCGGGGTTGTCCATGGGCATTCCTACAGGGCCGCCGGCAGCGGCCCGCGATCAGGCCGGGGAAAGGTTCAGCAGGCGTGCAGGCGCGACCCTGCGCTCGCCAGTTGGCGCAGGCGCTCGCCGGCAACCACGATCTTGCGTTGACGGTGCTTGCCATGGCCGGGCTGGAAGGTGGGCAGCGGAATGCGCTTGGTAAAGACCGGGACATGCTCGTCGGGCAGCGGGCCATCGCCCAGGATCAGATCGCGCTTGATGCGCCCGATCAGGTCGTCGAGCAATTGCCGGTGCTGAAGGTCCTGGCCGGTGATGACGCGATCGAACAGATGCTCGCCGGCATGACTGCGGAAGGAACACAGCAGCGCCTTGTCCGGGCGACGGGAAAAACTGATGCAGTACTCCGGCAGCGCCTGGCAGATGAGTTCCTGGGTGGTCTCGAAATCGAATGACATGGGCGGGTTCCTCCTTGTTGGCTCCAGTAACGGAGCAACTGGCGGGCCAGCCGAAAAACACCGTAAGTGCTTGATCTGTCGTTGAGCTACCTCGGAATTTGCACGCGAGACGGCAGAAATGCCGTGCAATCTGCTACTGGCCTATTGCTAAGCGAAGCGGCTAGCCCGCGGGTTTGCGGCTATTCCGTTCATCGAATCGGGGCAAACAAGTTGAACGACGAGGAGGGCATTTTTTCAGACCCGGTGTAAGGCATCGATTTCTCGACCTTGCATTCATCATTCACTGCCCAAGAGGTACTGAAAAATGACTAGCAACAAGAACCCCGGAAACTTTGCAAACGACCGTGAGAAAGCCAGCGAAGCAGGCAAGAAAGGCGGCCAGAACAGCGGAGGCAACTTCGCCAATGACCGCGAGAAGGCCTCCGAGGCCGGCAAGAAAGGCGGCCAGCACAGCCATGGCGGCGGCCGCAGCTAACGCCAGTTGAGCCGAGTGCTCCACGCTCTCCCGCGGGTTTTCCGCGGGGGATGCGCAGGCGAAAGACCCGGCCATTGCCGGCCGGGTCATCTCTCACCGCAACCGACCACGACGCGAGATGACGCATATGAGCCAGATGAGCCAGAATTTCCTGATCCGCGCGAGGGTCTCGCGCCCCGGACGACTGGCCGCGGCGATACAGCTGCTGGGCATTATCGGCGGCCTGGGGCTGCTCGCCAGCAACGTTGCCCTGGCCGAATCCCCGCAACCCAAGGCCAACGAGCCGACCCGGGAAATGCCCCGCGGGCAATCCTCCGGCACCGCCAACCAGCAGACGCTCGATACCTACCGCGACAAGCACGGGACCGTGCGTACCGAAGACGGCAGGACGGTTCGCAGCGAAGACGGCGACCGCAACAATCGAGGACAACCCGACGATTCCCCCGAACACTCCCATGAAGGCGGCCCGACCGACCCAGGGAGCGACCCCGGCGCCACGGAGAGTCCGCGTCCCTGACCATGACCGGCAGGTCGCCCGCACATCCAGCCCGCAAAGCCAGTGATGGCGTGATGGACCCGAACAGAGGAAGACACCGATGAACATGAAGCAGATTGCCGGGCTATTCGAAGACTTCATTCCCAGCTACGAATGCCATGCGAGTCCCGGCTCACGGGGCTCGATCACGCTGCAGTTCGACAGCCGGGTGACCTCGGACGCGCACTTCACCATCCAGGGGCTCACCCCGGAGCGGCTGGCGAACGAGCAGCGCATCCAGGAAATCAGCCAGACCCTGCAGGACGAGTTCGCCCTGGTACGCGCCGGCCTGCACCGCAAACCCCGCGTTTGATGCCTGGCGCGGCGCGAAAAAGCTGCAGCCGCGGCATCGACGGCCCGTCTGGCACCCTGCGCACCTGCCCCCGGCAGCCTGCCACAAACTGCCCGTCGGCCGCGGGCTGCGCGAGCCGGCGCGTCTCGCGCCGTTCGGAACATTGCGCAGGGGCAGGGCCGGCCCGGCGGTAAGATTGTTGGATCAAGGGCCGCCTGATCAAGGGCCGCCTGGAGGGTCACATGGTCACCGCCCCGGTCCTGGCGCGAGGCATAAGGCCATGATTTGGACGGGCATTTTTCTTGACAGGGTTGTGGAACTGCGTGAATTCACCGTCGATAATCTCCAGCTCTCTCGGAGTAGAGTTCGGAACGAGGCCAGCCAGGTGAGCAAGCGACGGACAACAAAACAAGGCAACGCCCAGGATGTGCAGCCCAGCCACCTGAAATTCCCGGTCGTGGGCATAGGCGCCTCCGCTGGCGGGCTGGCAGCGCTGCTGCGGCTGTTCGAGAACATGCCCGATGACAATGGCATGGCCTTCGTCGTGGTGATGCACCTGTCCCCCAATCACGAAAGCAGCGCCCACACGATCCTGCAGAAAGCCACCAGGATGAAGGTGCGCCAGGTGACCGAGGCGACGCCGGTGGAGCAGAACTGCGTCTACCTGATATCCCCAGCGATGCAGTTGACCATGAACGACGGTTACCTGCGCGTCAGCGAGCTGAGCTCAACCCAGCCGCGACACATCGCCATCGACCTGTTCATGCGCACCCTGGCCGACGCGCATGCCGAGCGCGCCGTCGGCGTAGTGCTCAGCGGCAATGGCAGCGACGGCTCCTCCGGAGTGTGCCGGATCAAGGAACAAGGCGGGATGACCATCGCCCAGACGCCGGACGATGCCGAATTCGACGACATGCCGCGCAGTGCCATCGCCACCAAGCGGGTGGATTTCATCCTGCCAGTGGTGGAAATCCCGCAGAAGCTAATCGAGCTGTGGGAAACCATGCGCAGCATCCAGCTGCCGCGCGAGGCGGAAGTCAGTGCGCCGATCCAGTCCATCGAGGACCCGGAACAGGCCCGCGTGGCGGAATCGGCGCTGCTCGATATCCTGACCCTGCTGCGCACGCGCACCGGGCATGACTTCAAGCACTACAAGCGCGCCACCGTGCTGCGCCGCATCGAGCGGCGCATGCAGGTCAACCGCCTGAATGACCTGCCGGGCTACCGCACCTTCCTGCAGTCCAACCCGGAAGAAACCAAGCACCTGCTGGCTGACATGCTGATCGGCGTGACCAATTTCTTCCGCGACCGCGAAGCCTTCGAGGCGCTGGAGCGGGAGATCATCCCACGGCTGTTCGAAATGCCCGGCGACAGCGAATCGCAGATCCGCGTTTGGAGCGCCGGCTGTTCCTCGGGCGAGGAAGCCTACTCGATGGCCATGCTGCTCTCGGAGTACGTCGAGTACAGCCAGACCGACCGCAAGTTCCAGGTGTTCGCCACCGATATCGACGAACATTCCATCGCCATCGGCCGCAGCGGCGTCTACCCCGAGGCGATCCTGCCGGACATCACCCCACAGCGCCTGCGCCAGTACCTGACCAAGGAGCAGACCCGCTACCGGGTGAAGAAGGAAATCCGCGAGCGCGTACTGTTCGCCATGCACAACCTGCTGCGCGACCCGCCGTTCTCCAAGCTGCACCTGATCTCCTGCCGCAACCTGCTGATCTACCTCGACCGCGAAGTGCAGGCGGACATCCTGCAGATGTTCCATTTCGCCCTGGCGCCGGGCGGCTACCTGTTCCTGGGCAGCTCCGAGTCGGCGGACGTGTGCATGGACCTGTTCGCCCCGGTGGACAAGAAGAACCGCATCTATCGCGCCAAGGCGACCTTGGCCCTGGGCCGCTCCGCCGCGGCGTTGCCGCTGATCGCCCAGACCGACACGGTGCCGGCGGCCAACGAACGCCCCGTGGAGCGCCGGCGCATCTCCTTTGCCGAGGTGCACCAGCGCGTGCTGGAGCAATATGCGCCGCCCAGCGTGGTGGTAAACCACGAGTCGAACATCGTGCACATGTCCGACCAGGCCGGGCGTTACCTGCGCTACGTCGGCGGCGAGCCGTCGCACAACCTGCTGTCGCTGATCCATCCGTCGCTGCGCCTGGAACTGCGCACCGCGCTGTTCCAGGCCTTCCAGACCAGCAAAAGCGTCGAAGCCCGGCGCGTCAAGCACGAGCGCGACGGCGCCAGCTCGTACATCAACATGGTGGTGCGACCGTTCCGCGACATGGAAGCCGACTTCGCCCTGGTGATCTTCGACGAGGTCGAGGAAACCATGAGCAACGACGTCGACCCCTCGAAGATCGACCTCAAGGACAACGTCCTCTCGCAGTTGGAAAGCGAGCTGCAGCGCAACAAGGAACAGCTGCAGATCACCATCGAGCAGTCGGAAACCTCCACCGAGGAGCTCAAGGCGTCCAACGAGGAACTGCAGGCGATCAACGAGGAGCTGCGCTCCACCACCGAGGAACTGGAAACCAGCAAGGAAGAGCTGCAGTCGATCAACGAGGAACTGATCACGGTCAATCAGGAGCTCAAGACCAAGGTCGAGGAAACCAGCAAGATCAACGATGACCTGCAGAACCTGATCGCCTCCACCGACATCGCCACGGTGTTCGTCGACCGCGCCATGCGCATCAAGTCGTTCACCCCGCGCGCCGCCGCGATCTTCAGCATCATCGCCTCGGACACCGGGCGCTCGCTGCTGGATATCACCCACCGGCTTATCTACCCGGACCTGGCCAGCGACGCCGCCCAGGTCTTCGAGTCGCTGCGCACCATCGAACGCGAGGTGGCGAGTAAGGATGAGCGCTGGTACATCGTGCGCATGCTGCCGTACCGCACCACGGAGAACGTGATCGACGGCGCGGTGCTGACCTTCATCGACATCACCCAGCGCCGAGTCGCCGAAGAGAAGATGCGCGAGAGCGAGGAGCGCCTGCGCCAGGCGGCGGAAAGCACCCAGGACTTCATCATCATCACGCTGGACCGCGACGGCTGCATCACCGGCTGGAACAAAGGGGCCGAGCGCGCCTACGGTCACCGGGAAAAGGACGTGGTGGGCAAGAGCGCCGAGCTCATCTACAGCGGCGAGGACCGCCGTTCCGGGGTATTCCAGCAAGAATTGCGCGTGGCCAGCGAGAACGGCCGGGCGGAAGAAGACCGCTGGCATGTGCGCAAGGACGGCTCGCGATTCTTCTGCAGCAGCGTGACCAGTGCGCTGCCCAACGCCGGCCCGCACGGCTATGCCAAGATCGGCCGCGACATTACCACCAAGAAGTGCGAGGAGACCGAGCAGGTTTCACGTCTGGAGCAGAACCAGGCGACCATCCGCCTGCGCGATGAGTTCTTCGCGATGATGTCTCACGAACTCAAGCATCCGCTGAACCTCATCCAGCTCAACACCGAGCTGATCGGCCGTCTGTCCTCGGTGCGCAGCCATGCCATTGCCGCGCGGGCCATCGAGAGTATCCAGAGCTCGGTGCGCAGCCAGGCGCGGATCATCGACGACCTGCTCGACCTGTCCCGGGTCAACACCGGCAAGCTCAAGCTCAAGCTGGGGCCGGTGATCGTGCAGAACATCATCGAGGAAGTGGTCGGCGTGCTGGCAGCCGAGAGCCACGAGAAGGACCTGGCCATCGAACTGGACCTGCCGCCGCGCGGCACCGACCCGCTGGTGGCCGAAGGCGACCCCGTGCGGGTGGAGCAGATCATCTGGAACCTGCTGAGCAACGCGGTGAAGTTCACCCCCGAGAGAGGCACGATCCGCGTGGCGCTGGGGATGGACGGGGACATGCTGCGCATCAGCGTCAGTGATGACGGGCAAGGCATCAGTGCCGAGGCGCTGCCGAAGATATTCGAGCTGTTCGGCCAGGCCACCGAGACGCATCACCCGACCCACAAGGCCGGGCTGGGTATCGGCCTGGCGCTGGTGCGCGAACTGGTGGAAGCGCAACACGGGCGCATCGAGGCAATGTCCGAAGGGCTTGGCCTTGGCTGCACCTTCAGCGTCTGGCTGCCGCCGTACCAGTACGCCGGGCAGGCCGCCTCTGCCGGCGAGGACACCGACGGCTACTTCGCCGGCTCGCGCCTGCTGATCGTCGACGACTCGCCGGACATTCGCACGGTGATGCAGGCGCTGCTGGAGCTGGAGGGTGCGACCGTGACCACCGCGGAGGATGGCGAGACCGCGCTCGAAGTGCTGAAGGACGGGCGCTACGACCTCATCCTTTCCGATATCGGCATGCCGGGCATGGATGGCCATGAGCTGATCCGCCGTGTTCGCCAGCTGCCGCAGCATGCGCAGACACCCGCAGTGGCGCTGACCGGCTATGGGGCGGCAGCGGACGTGGAACTGGCTTACGAAGCGGGCTTCAACGCCCACGTCAGCAAACCGGTATCGCTGGAAACCCTGCAGCGTGTGGCGGCGGACCTCAAGGTCGCCAAGGTCTGAGCCCGGCCACTGGCGGCGCCGTGCCAGGCGCCGCCAGTGGCATACGACAGCGGGCCATGGTTTCAGGGTGAGATCGGGTCGCTCGCAGGGAAGGTTTCTTCCAGCGCGTGATCGATCCGCGATTCGGCTACCGTGGGGTTCGCCGGGCCCGGTGAAGTCACCGGCGCCAGGTGTTCGGGCAAGTCATCATGCTGGCCGGTAATTGCCGCTTTCATGGCGCAGTGGCCGGTCAGCCCGCGCTTGGCCGCCAACACCCCGGCGGCGACGCCCAGCCAGCCGCCGAGGCCGCCCTTGCGAATGCCCATGCCGATGGCGGCCAACCCCGTGGCAATCGATGTCGCCCGTTCCCATCCGCTCAGATTCTTCTGCTCTGCCATGCTGTCCTCCTGCTGGGTCGGTTTCACCCGGCTCGCCGCGGGCTGCGGCGTCCGGATACACAACGTAGGCAGACGCACAGAAGGTTGGTTCGAAGAACTTGCCCAGTGGCGCGCCGGGCTCTGCGCCGGGCTCCGCCCGTCGCTCGGCTGCAACTTGCCGCGGCCACGCAGTTCACACCCAGACCATGCAAAGGAGTAGGAGAAGCCCATGACTGCCTGGCTCATCAGCTACAGCAAGGACAACAACACCAGTACCCTGGACATGCCCGGCCAGACACAGCCGAGCCCGGAGCAGGCGGCGGAATTCCTGCTGCAGTGGGCGCACAGGAACCTTCCCGCCGGCGACTACGGCGACCAGCAGGATGAACACGGCAGCGAGGCAACGCTGGAGTTGCTGCGCCGCTACGGCATCACGCTGACCGGCATCACTGCCAACTGATCCACCGAGTCTTCGTATCAGCGGGGGAGGGGCACGCTCCCGTCCGCCTCGCCTGGAGGAGGCGCCGCGAGCACGGGCCAGGCGCTCGCGCGGTGCCTCCTCAGTCCTCGCGGATGCGGTACCAGGTGACGTACAGCGCCGGCAGGAAGAACAGTGTCAGCAGGGTGGCGGCGATGATTCCGCCGATCATGGCGAAGGCCATGGGGCCCCAGAACACTTCCCGGGCAATCGGGATCATGCCCAGGCTGGCCGCAGCGGCCGTGAGCAGGATCGGCCGGGTGCGGTGGTGGGTCGCCTCGATGACCGACCTCCACGGCGAGCGGCCTTCGGCTTCGAACGCCTCGATCTGGGTCACCAGGATCACCGAGTTGCGGATGATGATGCCGATCAGCGCGAGGATGCCCAGGATGGCCACGAAGCCCATGGGCGTGCCGGTGGGCAGCAGCGCGGCGACCACGCCGATGACGCCCAGCGGCGCCACGCTGGCGACCAGCAGGGTCTTCTGCACGCTCTGCAGCTGGATCATCAGGAAGGTTGCCATGAGGAACAGCATCAGCGGTACCACCTGGCCAATCGGGCCCTGGGCCTTGCCGCTTTCCTCGACGGTGCCGCCGGTGGCGAGCCTGTAGTTGGGCGGCAACTGGGCGGCGAACTGCTGGATCTCCGGCTTGAGGACCTTTACCAGGTCGGTGGGCTGGATGTCATCGGTGATGCTGGCCTTGAGCGTGATGGTCGGCTTGCGGTCGCGCCGCCACACCAGCGGCTGCTCCAGTTCATAGCCGACGCGGGCGAAGGCCTTGAGCGGAATCGACGTGCCGCTGGCGTTGACCATCTGCAGGTTCTCGATGGTTTCCGGCGAGCTGCGTTCGGCGCTCTCCGAGCGGCCGACGACGTTGATCAGGAAGATGTTGTCGCGCACCTGGGTCACGGTGGTGCCGGTGACCACGCTGTTGAGCATCTGCGCCACGTCCTCGGAGCCCAGGCCCAGCTGGCGCAGCTTGTCCTGGGCGATCTCGATGCGCAGCACCTTACCCGGCTCGTTCCAGTCGTAGATGATCTCGCCGATGTGCGCGTTGCCGTCCAGCAGGCCGGCCAGTTGCATGGCGTAGTCCCGGACCCGGTCCACGTCCGGGCCGCTGATGCGGTACTGGATCGGCCGGCCGACCGGCGGGCCCATCTCCAGCGGCTGTACGTAGCTGCTGATGCCGACGAAGTCGCGGCGCAGGTTCTCGCGCAGGCGTGCTGCCAGGCGCTCGCGGGCTTCCAGGTCCTTGGCGACTATCACCAGCTGGCCGTAGAAGGGGTTCTGCAGTTGCTGGTCCAGCGGCAGGTAGAAGCGGATCGCGCCCTGGCCGATGTAGGAACTCCAGCGCGAGACGTCCTCGTCGTCCCTGAGCTGTGTCTCGATCTTGTCCATCACCCGGCGGGTTTCGTCGATGCTGCTGTTCTGCGGCAGGTTGAGGTCCACCAGCAGTTCGGGGCGGTCGGAGGAGGGGAAGAATTGCTGCTGGACGAACTGCATCAGGTACAGCGAAACGCCCAGCAGCGCCACGGTGAAGACGATGGTCAACAGGTTGCGCCGCATGGCCCGTTGCAGCCACGTGTCGAAGACGTCGAACAGCCGGCTCTTCTTCTCCTCGTGCCGTTTCAGGGTTTTCGGCAGCACGTGCAGGGCGATCACCGGGGCGAACAGCACGGCAACTATCCAGGAAAGGATCAGCGCCACGGCGATCACCGCGAACAGTGTGAAGGTGTATTCGCCGGCCGAGCTGGCGTTCAGCCCGATGGGCACGAACCCGGCGATGGTCACCAGGGTGCCGGTGAGCATGGGGAAGGCCGTGGAGGTATAGGCGAAGGTCGCCGCCTCGTGCAGCGAGTCGCCCAGTTCGAGCCGGGTCACCATCATCTCCACGGTGATCATGGCGTCGTCCACCAGCAGGCCGAGGGCGATGATCAGCGCGCCGAGGGAAATCCGCTGCATGGTGATATCGGTGTACTCCATGAACACGAAGACCATCGCCAGCACCAGGGGAATCGAACAGGCCACCACCAGCCCGGCGCGCACGCCGAGGCTGATGAAGCTCACCACCAGCACGATGACGATGGCCTCGAACAGCGCGCTGGTGAAGCCGCCCACTGCCTTCTCCACCACCTCGGCCTGGTTCGACACCGTGTGTACGCCAACGCCCACTGGCAGCTCGCTGGTGATCTGGTCCATGCGCTGGCGCAGCGCCTCACCGAACTCCTGGATATTGCCACCCTTGCGCATGGCCACGGCCAGACCGATGGCGGGTTGCCCGTTGTAGCGGAACTGGGTGCTGGGCGGGTCGACATAGGTGCGCTGGATGTCCGCCAGATCCGAGAGGCGGTAGAAGCGATCGTTCACCCGCAGGTTGACCGCGGCCAGGTCCGCCTCCGAGCGAAACTCACTGCTGGTGCGTACCGAGATGCGCTCCGGGCCGGCCTCGATCACGCCGGAGGGCGTCACCGCGTTCTGCTGCTGCAGGCTCTCCAGCACCTGGCGCTGGTCGATGCCCAAGGCCGCCAGCTTGCGGGTTGAGAAGTTCAGGTAAATGACCTCGTCCTGGGCGCCGATCAGCTCGACCTTGCCCAGGTTGTCTACGCTGCGGATGTCCAGCCGCGCCTTCTCCACGTAGTCGCGCAACTGGCGGAAGCTCAGGCCGTCGGCGGTAAAGGCGTAGACGCTGCCGAACACGTCGCCGAATTCGTCGTTGAACGCCGGGCCCTGCAGGCCCTGGGGGAAGTCGCCCTTGATATCGGTGATCTTCTTGCGCACCTGGTACCAGATGTCCGGGATCGCCTTGCCGCTGGTGGTGTCCTTCAGATAGACGTAGACCGTCGCCTCGCCGGGACGGGTGTAGCTTTTCACGTAATCGAGGCTGTCCAGTTCCTCGAGCTTCTTCTCGATGCGGTCGGTGACCTGCAGCAGGGTGTCGTCCACCGTCGCGCCCGGCCAGCGGGCCTGGATCACCATGGTCTTGATGGTGAACGACGGGTCTTCCTCGCGCCCCAGGTTGAAGTAGGAGAAGACGCCCATCACCAGCGAGACGGCCATCAGGTACCAGACGAAGGACTGGTGCCGCAGCGCCCATTCGGACAGGTTGAACCTGCTCTTTGCCTTGTCCTGTTCGCTCACGGTTGTGTCCCCTCGTCGATCCTGACCACCTGGCCCTCCTTCAGGCTGTTCACCCCGGCGCTGACCACCCGTTCGCCGTCCGCCAGCCCCTGGCCGATGGTCAGCTTGCCGTCGCGGTTGCGCAGCACCTCCACCTCGCGCCGATGCACCTGGCGGCTCTGCGGGTCGATTACCCAGACGAATGCCTTGCCGGTGACCGTGGTGTCGCCAATCAGCGCGGTGGCCGGCAAGCTGCTGCGTGGCGCCACCTGGCTGGTCAGCAGCACGCTGACCGTGGTGCCCAGGTGGAAGCTGGCGGGCGCGTCGGCCAGAGTCAGGCGGATGCGCCGGGTGCGGGTGGAGGCGTCGGCCTGGGGCGCGAGTTCGCGCACGGTGCCAGTGGTGCGGTCCTGCGGGGCAAGCTGGGCGCTGACTTCGAAATGCGCGTCAGCCGGCAGGCGGTGCACCAACTCGTCCGGCAGGTCGACCACGGCTTCCTTCACGTCCGGGCGCACCAGCGTCACCACCTCCTGCCCGGCCTGCACCACCTGGCCGGCCTCGGCGTGCCACTGAGTTATGACGCCGGCGAAATCACTGCGCAGCTCGGTGTAGCCCAACTGATCCTTCGCGCGCTGGGTGGCTGAGCGCGCCTGCTCCAGCGTGGCGCGGCTGGTTTTCAGGCGCGTGCGGGCGCGGTCGAGATTGGCCTGGGCGCCTACGCCGCGGGCGAGCAGTTCGCTCTGCCGGCGCTCGTCGGCCTGGGCGTCGATCCATTCGGCTTGCGCGCGCGAGGCATCGCCCTGGGCGCTGAGCACGGCGTTCTGCTGGTCGGTGGGGTCGAGGGTGGCGAGCAGGGTGTTCTTCTCCACGCTGTCACCGACATCCTGGTTACGCGCGGCGATACGCCCATTGGTACGGAAACCCAGGGTGGTCTCGTAGCGCGCCTGGATGCTGCCGGCGAAGCGGCCGACCTGGCGCACCTCATCGGCTTTCACTGTGACGAACAGCACCGGGCGCGGCGGCGGCGCTTGCGGCTCCTTGGAGCAGCCGGCCAAGGCGAGGAGGGCGAGGGCGAGCCATGCGGGTTTCATGGCTGCACCTGCGGTCGTACGCGGGCGCGGGGTTCTGCCTGGGCGCTGCTGTCTACCGGTTCGGCAGCCTGTTCGGCTGGGGCAACCTCGACTTTCTGGTTCGGGTGCAGCAACTGACCGCCCGCGACGATCACCCGCTGTCCAGCCTGCAGGCCTTCGCCGATCATCACCTGCTCGCGGGCGAAGCTGACCTGGCCGACCGGCTTGAGCTGCGCGCGGCCCTGGTCATCCAGCACCCACACGGCGGGGGATTTGCCCTGCTTGAACAAGGCGGACCAGGGCAATACCACGCGGGGCTGGGCCGCCTGCGGCAGCTCGGCACCGACCACGGCGCCCAGGCCCATTGCCGGCGGAACCTGGTCGAGGCCGACCTTGACCTTCAGCGTGCCGCTGCGCGAGTCCACCGTGGGTGTCACTTCGCGCACGCGGCCGTCGACCCTCACCTTGGGGTTCGACAGCAGATAAACGCTTACCACCTGATCGCCCTGGGAGTTCTGGAAGAGCGATTCGTAGACGTTGAAAACGGCGTCGCGTTCGCCGTCGCGGGCGAGGGTGAAGATCGGCATGGTCGCCTGCACCACCTGGCCCACTTCGCCGCTGCGCTGGGTGATCACGCCATCGGCCGAGGCCTTGAGTTCGGTGTAGGAAAGCTGGTCATTGGCCGAGGCGAGCTGCGCACGTGCTGCCCCCAGCGAGCTCTGCGCGGAACGCAGTTCGGCCTGGGCGCGGTCATATTCGCTGCGGCTGGTGTAGCCCTTGGGCAATAATTGCGCCTGGCGCTCGAAGCCGACCTGGGCCAGGCGCAACCGTGCCTGCTCTGCGCTGACGGCGGCGCGGGCGTTCTGCACCTGGGTGCGCAGGTCCTGCGGGTCGAGACGGGCCAGCACCTGGCCGGCTTTCACCGCATCGCCTACCTCGGCGTTGCGCTCGATGATCTTGCCACCCACGCGAAAGGCCTGCTGCGCCTCGACGCGCGCCTGGATGTCGCCCACCACGCTGGGCCGCGCAGCGTAATCGGTGGTGGTCGCTTCGCGCACCAGCACGCGCGGCAGGTGCTCGGCCGGCTTTTCCTGGCCGCAACCGGTCAGCGTCATCATCACCAAGAAGGCCAGCCCCGGCGCTCTCGTCGTCATCCATTCCCCCATCGTCCGGATCCTGCGCGGGCGCGGGCAAGCGCAGCGCGATACGAACTGTGAGTGGGAGGCGGGGAAAAATGTTCCAAGCAATTGTTCGAGGCGGCGCGGCGAACCGGAGCCTATCTACGGCGAAACGCCGGATTGCGGAGGGGTAGGCGCTGGGTAGCGCTCAGAGGGAACTGGGCGTAAGGCGAAACATGGCGCGGCCGTCCAGCCATCGGGCGCTGCCAAGAGCGTCGATCTCGCCGATGCATTGGCCCAGGTCCTGGTCGTTCAGTTCGATGAACAGGTGATTGGCATAGACGCGGAAGCGGTCCGGGCTGTTGTGCAATTCGATGCGGCCATTGCGCAGCACGCCGATGTGCCTGCCCACCCCACCGGTGGTGTAAACCTCATAACTGCCTTTGCTGTAGAGCGGGGCCACGGCGCCTCCTTCCCGAACCGGGGAAGCACGACTAAAGCACAAAATAATGGCATTTGGATATCGCTCGCCATGCTGCTTGCCATCGCATGTGCCGGCGGATATCTCGCCTGAACTCGCGCGCAGCTGCGCCAGTCCACTGCCAGAGAAGGCTTCGGAGGCCAGGATGAAAAGACGCTATAGCCTGCCCATGGCGACCCTCGTGGCGATAGCACTGGTGTTGCTGGTGGCGCATATCGCGTTGCCCTATGTGATCCGCGATTACCTCAACGGCAAGCTGGATCGCATGGGCGACTACCACGGCCAGATCACTGACGTGGACCTGGCGCTCTGGCGCGGCGCGTATCGGATCAATGGCCTGAAGATCGTCAAGGTCAACGGCAAGGTGCCGGTGCCGCTGCTGGACGCGCCGGTAATCGACCTTTCCGTGAGCTGGCACGCCCTCTGGTACGAACACGGCATCGTGGCGCGTGTGCTGTTCCTCCGCCCGGAGCTGAACTTCGTCGACGGCGGTGGCCGCCAGGAGTCCCAGAGCGGCGCCGGCACGGACTGGCGCGAGCAGTTGGACAAGCTGCTACCGATCACCCTGGACGAACTGCGCATCGCCGACGGGAGCATCCGCTTCCATAACTACCAGTCCAAACCACCGGTGCACCTGGCCGCCAGCGCGGTAAACGCCAGCCTCTACAACCTCACCAACGTGGCGGATGAAAAGGGGGATCGGGTCGCCCGCTTCGAGGGCCGCGCCCGGCTGTTCGATCAGGCGCCGCTGGAAGCGGAGGCCACCTTTGATCCCTTCAGCAACTTCGAGGACTTCGAGTTGCGCCTGCGGGCACGTGATGTGGAACTGCGGCGGGTCAACGACTTCGCCGCAGCCTATGGCAAGTTCGATTTCAACCGGGGCAGCGGCACCGTGGTCATCGAGGCCCGCGCGGACAAGGGCCAGCTCAGCGGCTACATCAAGCCGCTGCTGCACGACGTGGACGTGTTCAACTGGCAGCAGGATGTGGAAGAGAAGGACAAGAGCCTGTTCCGCTCCATCTGGGAGGCGCTGGTCGGCGGCGGCGAGACCGTGCTGAAGAACCAGCGCAGGGACCAGTTCGCCACGCGCGTCGAGCTGAGCGGTAATGTCCACCGCCAGGACATCAGCGCTTTCGAGGCCTTCCTTGGCATTCTGCGCAACGCCTTCATCCAGGCGTTCAATGCGCGCTACGAGCGCTCCGCGCCCGAGGACTGACGCCTGGTCAATGGCTGGCCGAGCCGTGCGCGCCCCGTTGAGGCGCCAGGGTGTAGGGCTCACCGCGCGGCGTACGCAGTGCTTCCTCCCGATTGACCAGCTCGCGCACCGGGAAGGCGAAGTCGACGCCCATCTCCTTCACCCCGGCCAGCAGCCGCAGGTTGATCTGCTGCTGCACGTCCATGTAGCGATTGAAGTCAGCGGTTTGCATGATGTAGACGACCTCGTACAGCAGGCGGCTTTCGTCGAAGGAGAGGAAGTGCGCGCGGTCGAACCTGGCTTCCTCGATGTCGTCGACGATCTGCTTCACCAGGTCCGCCACCGCCTTGGCCTTCTCGGCCGGGGTGCGGTAACTGATGCCGAACTGGAAGACGATGCGCCGGGTGTTCATGCGTTTGTAGTTGTGCAGCGTCTGCTTGAGCAGTTCGGCGTTGGAGCAGACGATCTGCTCGCCGCTCAGGCTGCGGATGCGCGTGGTTTTCAGGCCGATGTGCTCGATGGTCCCGGCGACGTCGCCGAACACCACGAAATCGCCGATCTCGAAAGGCTTGTCGAAGCCGATCGACAACGAGGCAAAGATATCGCTGAGGACGGTCTGCACGGCCAGTGCCACGGCGATGCCGCCGACACCGAGGCTGGCGATCAGCGCGGTGATGTCCACGCCCAGGTTGGCGAGAATCGACAGCAGCATCACCGCCCAGACCACCACCAGTACGACCACCGAGATGATCGACGCCATCACCGGGTTGTGCATGCCGCCGAAGCGCACCAGTGACAGGTCGCGCGTCCAGAGCCGCACGCAGGCGTCCATCCACCAGGCGACCTGCAGTGCGAGCACCACGAACCAGGCGTGGGACAGCGCTGCGCTCCAGTTGTCCGGCAGGCGGGTCAGCTTGAGCGCGAGCATCAGGGCGAAGACGAAGATCAGCAGGTTGCTGGTGCGCGCGGTGATCGCCGAGGCGTAGCGCGCCCAGTGGCTGGTGCGGCCCTCCAGGCGCTTGCGCGCCGAACCGATCAGAAAGCGCAGGATGGCGAATCCGGCGGCAGCGGCCAGTACTACCAGGGCCAGTTGGCCGAGCTGGGTCAGGTCCAGCCAGGAATTGAGCGACGCCATGGGGTCTCCTTATCGACGGTGAAAGGAGTAGGTTTTGGGGCGAAGGGCGGGTGGAAGTTCAGTTGAGCTGTGCGAGCGGCGCGGGCAGCTCAGGGGTGACGGCACAGGAGAGCGGGGCGGCCCGCCCTCCTGCAGGTGGCGATCAGTGCCAGAACAGCGCGATCAGGATGATGATCGGGATCGGTACGCCGAGGAAGTAAAGGAGGATCGAGCGCATGGTGAATCTCCTGTCAGCGGATGGAATGGGTAGTGGCGTAGACGCCGGCAGTGGTGTGGACCGGCAGCAGGTCGGCATCGCGACGGCGACCGCCGTGGATAGCCATGAAGCTGGCGAAGAAGGCGCCGCACAGCAGCGCTGCGAACATCCACAGCGCCGAGCCCGCGGCCACCTTGCGCGCCGTGTCGGCGGCTTGCAGCGCCTGCTGCCTGGCGTGTTGGGCCTGGGCGAACACCGCATCGACGCGCTGCTCGGCTTCGGTCTGGCTGATCTCGGTGCGCTGGGCAATCACCCGCGCCAGGTAGGTCCGGTCTTGCGCGTTGAGCTGCCCATCGGCCAGGCCGCGCAGGAAAATGCGCGAAGCCACGGCGTGGGCCGCATCGTCGCTGACCGACACCGGGCGGTCGTCGCGGAACAGGGTGTCGATGAAGTACGCCGAGTCATTATCGTTGCTTGAAGACGCGCTGTCGGCAGCACTGGCCGCTGCCCCGGCAGCCACTGTGGCGCCGGCCTGCAAGCCGCCACCCACCAGAGTGCTGACCGACCCGATCACCAGGGTGGCGGTGACCAGCGTAGCGATGGCCCAGGCGAGGAAGCCATGGGCGGTGTCGCGGAAATACACCTCGTCGCCATGCAGGCTGGCCCATTTCACCCGCAAGCGGCCAGCGAGGTAGCCGCCCAGGCCCGAGGCCAGGATTTGCGTGATCGCCAACCAGATGAAGGTCGAAATGCTCATCTGCTTGAAGGTGCCGCCGTCACCGGGCCAGGGCGATACGGCCGAAAAGCCCAGACCAAACCCTAGAACGATGAGGATGAGCGATAGCGCCGCGGCGGCAGCGGCGCCGGCGAGAATCGCCGCCCAGGACACGCCGGAACGGTCGTGCCCGGAGGCGAGGGCAGTGGCAGTAGCGTCAGTGCTGGAAATCATGGTGTTGCTCCTCGGAGGGGTCCGAGGCTGTTTTTGCACCTGACGTGCCAGCCATTTCAAAATATTTACAGCTTCAATTTCAATGACTTACACAGCGAGCAGGCAATGCGACCATGCAGGTTGCATGAACGGTCGCCCAGCGATGCGCAGGTTGCACGGTTTTCTGCAGCGGATTCCGCCTTGCCGTTGCTCTGTTCAGGGCAGAGAGGCGGGCGAGCAGGGAAGGATCCGCGCTACGGCAGGCCGCCAGCGACGAATGACGCGATGTCCGAGGCGGGCGCGCTGTTTGCCAGCAATACAGGGTGATTGGCTGGCCGCTCACTCATCAGTCGTCCTGCAAAAAAAGCATTAGGTTATGCCTTCCGGCGATTTGTCCTACGAAGCGCGACCGATCAGGATAGGGCGACGTGAAAGCCCCTGCCTACCAAGGAACACAGCAAGCGATGAACGACGCCAAGCGACTGAACGAAAACGGCCCGGTGAACTGGCAACTGGCGCAAATCGTCGAAGACCTGCGCAGTGCACGCAGCGAATGGCGCGCGCGCACAGGCCGCCATCCGGAACAGGGTGGCCGGGAGCTGCCCTCGCGCCAATCCATCGAGGAAGTGGTGGAGCGCCTGGCAAGCGCACTGTTCCCGATGCGCCTGGGGCCCAACGACCTGCGCGAGGAGAGCGAGGACTTCTTCGTAGGCCATACCCTCGATGCCGCGCTGAACGCGCTGCTGGTGCAGGCCCGCCTGGAGTTGCGTTACAGCGCGCGGCAGCGCGGCGACGTGGTGGATAGTCGGATCGACGAGCACGCCGTGGCGCTGGTGCGTGACTTCGCCCGCGCGCTACCGGAGATGCGCAAGCTGCTCGATGCCGACGTGCTCGCCGCCTACCAGGGCGACCCGGCGGCGCGCAGTGTCGACGAGGTGTTGCTGTGCTATCCGGGCGTGGTGGCGATCATTCACCATCGTCTGGCGCACCACCTGTACAACGCCGGCCTGCCGCTGCTGGCACGGATGATCTCGGAGCTGGCGCACTCGGCCACCGGCATCGATATCCACCCCGGCGCGCAGATCGGCAGCAGCTTCTTCATCGACCACGGCACCGGCGTGGTCATCGGCGAAACCGCGATCATTGGCAAGCAGGTGCGCATCTACCAGGCCGTTACCCTGGGCGCCAAGCGCTTCACCTCGGACGAAACCGGCCAGTTGCACAAGGGCGAGCCGCGCCACCCGATAGTCGAAGACGATGTGGTGATCTACGCCGGCGCGACCATTCTCGGCCGCGTGACCATTGGCAAGGGTTCGACCATCGGCGGCAACGTCTGGCTGACCCGCAGCGTGCTGCCGGGCAGTCAGGTCAGCCAGGCCAGCCTGCAACACGATGAGAGCCGCTGCGCAAAGGACTGATCCTGACTGCCTGCGGACACGCAAAGCGAAGCGGGGGAGTTGACAGTTCTCCCGCTCCTTCAGCAGTATCCGTCAGGAGTTTCACGCAATCCTATCTTGGGGCAAGAGAGTTCATGTTCTCCATCTTCAACCACTCGCTCTCCGCTTCGGGCTTCCTTGCCCAGGCCTGCGCGTGCGTTGTCGTCGCCAAGAAATCGAAGAAACAGTCGCTCATTTGACCGGGGCGCTGTCCCGTCAGATGGGCTGACAGGACACATGGCGCAAGGTCGAACCTCCCTCGCTTGATTCCCGCCCCCCTCCCTGACGGCGACCTGACGGTCAGCCAACAGGAGTTTTGCATGTCGAATTTTCGTGGGATCTGGGTGGCGCTGGTCACTCCCTTTCGTGATGGCGTAGTGGATTACCCGGCGCTGCAAGCGCTGGTCAGTCATCTGCTCGAACAGGGCGTCACCGGCCTGGTGGTCTGCGGCACCACTGGCGAGGCCGCCGCGCTGAGCCATGACGAACAGCTCGAAGTGCTGGATGCCGTGCTGCAATGGCTGCCGCCGCAGCAAGTCATCATGGGCTTGGCGGGAAACAATCAGCGCGAACTGCTGGCCTGCCTGGAGGATATCCAGCGTCGCCCGGTGGCGGGCGTGCTGGTGCCGGCGCCTTATTACATCCGCCCGTCGCAGGCCGCGCTGGAAGTCTTCTTCCGTACCGTCGCCGACGCCGCCAGTGTGCCGGTGGTGCTCTACGACATTCCCTATCGCACCGGTGTGCGCATCGAGCGCGCAACGCTGCGCCGCATCGTGCGCCATCCGAACATCCTCGCCATCAAGGATTGCGCCGGCGACCTGGAAACCACCCTGGCGCTCATTGGCGATGGAGAAGTTCAGGTCCTGACCGGGGAAGACCTGCAGATATTCACCCACCTGTGCCTGGGCGGCGCGGGCGCGATCTCGGCTTCGGCCCATATCCGCGCTGACCTGTATATGCAGATGTACCAACAGATGGAGGAGGGTGACGTGAACTCTGCGCGCCAGACTTTCCATCGACTGCTGCCCTGGATGCAAGCGGCTTTCGCCGAGCCGAACCCGGCCGCCGTGAAGGGAGCGCTGGCCTTGCAGGGACTGATTGCCGATGAAGTTCGCGAACCGATGCAGGCCTGCACGTCCACAACACTGGAGCGTTTGCAGGGCGTGCTGGCTGAGCTGACCGACTAGACGCTGCCGGCTGACAGGACAAGCGATATTTGTTTTTCGTAACGCGTTACCAGAAATAAGCGCCATGAATGGTAACGCGTTACCAGTTATGGAAACGATGGTACGACCCCGCCAGGACCACATCACCTGATACGGCGATGGGATGCTGATGGGTAGCGCCATGCGCTGAGGATCGTCTATTACTCCGATGCATTCGTGACCCACATGCACTCGGCAGCGATGAAAGCTCCCAACCAGATGCATCGATGGCGATCCACTCCACGACAGTGGTTTTCTCGGGTGTATCCCAAATGATCGAGGTACGGATTCCTGTAGCTCACTGGCAAGGTTTCAGTGGCGAAATCACGCAGAGGTCTCCGAAAGGAGGAAGTCCATTTACCAAAAAACGAACGTGCATTTTTCTGGGAAACGTCGACCGTTGTCAGTAAGCTTTAAAAAGTGAACCTCCGCATCTTATTGATATTCTGTATGTTTTCTTGAATCTCGCAGTAAAGATTGGACTTTCTCCCTGGGTGTTAATTTTTTTCCATCTTTTAATGCGACCAATGCCAAGTCAATATATGTGTAATTCGCAGAAAGTGATTAATGCAAATATTGTCTATCTCAATCCTGCGTGTCGGCTGTTTTAGCATTTTGCGAATAATCATCTTCATAGACTAATGTGTCGCAAGACTTGCCGATGCACGCAATGAGGACTATATAGTCAATATCATAAGTTGGCGGTGGCACTCTATGACTGACTATAATATTGAGGATATTGTTGTGTTGGGCGGAGAGCATTTTGTCGTAAGCTCAATACGGCATGGTCGGCTATTGCACCTCCGGTCGCTGGTTGATGGCAGGAGTATATATGAGGATGTCGAGTCCTCTGAACTCAAAAAGCCACTCCAGTTGGATGCGACCGCTCAGTCCCTAGATCGATATAGCTTCATGGATGGAAGAGGTGGAAGTATATCGGAAAATCTGATCGCAAATAATCGAGCCAATGTTTTCGAAAGTTATCGCGCCAATGAGATTACATTGCAGCAGGCTCTAGGTCTCCTCGGACTAAGTCGTAGTGGATTCTTCCGTGCGTACAGAAAATATAATCCAGATCATAGCATATCTTCGGCTTCAAGGGCTGTGCGCGGAAGGAAAGCTGGCACTAAAGTTATTTCAACGCAGGTGGAGGAGATTATTAGTTCAGCTGTTCAGAAGGAATACTCCGGGAAGTCAACAACATGTGCACATGTTTATCGCGAGGTGGTTTTTTTATGCAGTCGGGAAGGACTTGAATCGCCAAGCTACGACACTGTATTAAGGAGAATAAAGCTCATCCCTCCAAAGGAGCTTCATAAGGCAAAACATGGCTCGGCCGATGCGGCTGATAAGTTTGGCCTGAAGCCCGGGTATATCAAGCTAAATACTCCATTTGAACGCGTGCAGATGGATCATACCCGAGTTGATGTAATTCTAGTGGATGAAATTACCAGAAAGCCAATTGGGCGCCCTTGGGTCACTTTCGTATTGGATGTGTATTCTAGGATTATCTTGGGGTTCTATATTTCCATGCATGCGCCCAGTGCACTATCCGTTGCCTCTGCGTTAACTATGGCTACATTCCCCAAAGATAAATATCTGGAGTGCATGGGTGTTAGTAGCGTCCAATATCCATACCATGGGCAGATAAAACTGATTCATATGGATAATGCGGCAGAATTTAGGTCTCCAGCATTTGTGTCAGCTTGCGCTGCTAACGGAATTTCAGTGGAGTGGAGGCCGATAGGTAAGAAGCACTACGGTGGGCATGTTGAGCGGCTTGTTGGGACTATGATGTCCACGGTTCACTTCCTGCCGGGCTCAACTTATTCAAATGTTAAACAGCGAGGCGATTATGATAGCGAAGGCAAGGCTGCACTTACCTTTGATGAGTTCCAGCGCTGGTTCGTCATTCAAATTGAACTCTATCACAATAAGCATCACAAGGGGCTGGGGAAGTCGCCGTCACGAGCCTGGACTGAGTATTTTGCAGCGAATCCCGATCAGTCTTATAAGACTGATGAGGTTAAAGATGCAGCGCAATTTCGTCTCGATTTCATGCCTGAGACTAGGCGTACGATTGGGAGGAAAGGGGTTCAGTTGGAGGGAAATTTTTATAGCTCGCCAAATTTAATATACTGGGTTGGCACCAAGAATGTTGTAGTAAAGTATGACCCATATTTTATGAAAAAGATATGGGTAAAAGTAGGTGGTGAATATATTTGCGCTAGCTACGAAATTGAGCGGAAGGAAATGTCGCTTGAACAAATTAGGCAGTCTCGAAACGGTCGGCCTACCCTGCCTTGGGATGATATAGGGCGGATGGATGGATTAAATCAAGAGTCCAAGTTAATTGTGACTAAGGCCATTGATGAAACTAAAAGGGAGGCAAAAAAAAGAAATGAGATTAGTGGCTATTCTCAAAGTGTAGCCGCGATCATTGGTAAAGGGGAGGACTTTAGTCGAGAGGTTGATGCAAACTCATCTGATGATGATTTCTACCGTCCAGTTGTCTACAACATGGAGGAGTGATTTGGATGGCCGGCGAGCATTTAACCCCAAGAGGCCGAGCCCTGCTTGGAAAAGACAGGAAGCATAGGATTTCGGCAATATTAAAAGATATATGGTTTGACTGCCCGAGCACTGACAGAATTCTGGTTATCGCTAAGAACATGGTATGTGCTAAAGGTATGAATCCTGCGCCATGCCTGCTGATTATAGGGGAGGGCGGATCTGGAAAGACGGCTCTTATCAAGAGAATAGTTTTAGAGTCAATTAAATGGCCTGGAAAGGTTGCATCCCTGTCAATGGGTGATAATCCTGCTGGCTTGAAATTCAAACAGCTGGTATTCCATGAGCTTGGCCTCCCGCACGATTTAAAACATGCTCGCCCAAGTGTTTTGCCACTGGATTTGGCGAAAATAATATCTCAGAGAGATGTCCGTCTAATAATAATTGATGAAATCCACGCCGGGATTAAGGACGGTCGGCGAGAGCAGGATATTTCAATGGAGTTCTTAAAAATGTTGGCGGCCCCGCCATACTCCCTGGCAGTCATGGCGGTTGGGACTGAGGAGGCCGGCCAAGCTCTAGGCTTCGATATGCAGCTTGCGCGGCGATATGAGGTCGTGCGCTTGGAACGCTGGACATTTGGCAACGAATTTCGATCATTTCTTAATTCTTGGAATGCAAACATTCCTCTCGCTCTAGATTCCAAGCTGGATACTCCAAAAATTTCCAAGCACATCTTAAAGATAACAAAGGGCCAAATGGATTTGGTAGTAAAGGCAATTCGATGGGCTGCCATTCAGGCAATTGTAACAGGAGAGGAGAGAATAACCATAGAGATGATTGATCGAGGCTGGGAAAATAGATGGTACTATCAGGCAAATGAAGATTAAAGGCTATATACGCCCTCTGCTGGATGAGAATATCTCATCTTGGCTTGTTAGGTGTGCAGAGTCGAAATTTTGCTCGAAAATAAAATGGTCTGATATTTCGGGTATTTTTCATTCCCAAGAAGTTTCTCTCGACTCTGTACTATTGGTTGTCTCTGATATTATCTGTCGTAATTCTCAGTCCAGCTTGCTGGATCTTGTCCAATTCGCAATTTTAGATCATAACTCGAGCGTCGATAGTGTATTTAATTGGCGCTATTTCTGTCCTGAGTGCGTGCTTGCTGACGACAAGGCTGGCAGGGGGATTGCTTGGCGGAAGCATTGGAATCGAATTTATTCGGCATGTTGCTTTCAGCATAAACGGCCTCTTTTAACCGTTTCTGGTCAGGATTTTTTGGCTGCTAGATGGCAGGCTCTTGTAGTTAGTAGCGCAGGCGGATTCCCTGGAGCTCGTACAGTTCGTGAGCAGATCAGAAATCGATTGGGAGTAAAGGTGCAAAGATCGATGCTCTCAATGGAGTCTGGCGAAGGGCTCGCCTCACGAGCCGGGTTCTTTCGTATGCTTTATATATACTCTTGGTTCTTAAGAGTGAAAAGCACCAGTGCCGAAGGGGTGGCTAGATCTGCCTTGATTAAAGATGGCTATGTATCACTGGGGGAAGAGAGAAGCTGTCTTAATGCAATGCTGATGGGGGTAAGGAACAGCTCTCCGCTGCAGCGTTTAGCTGCGTTATTGATTGTAGGGGTTGTTTTTGATTTCTTCAGTTCGAAGGAAGTCGAATGGCTTAAGGTGGATATGCGTAGGCGCGGCGTGGTGTGGCCGCAGATATTGGAACCTTACGATGAGGATAATTCTTTTGAGGCGGTTATTGCACGGTCTCTGTATCGAAAAGAGGTCGATGAGAAAAATGACTTGGCTGCAAAAGAATTTTATTCGCTGCTATGGCAAAAATGATAGAACCTATCTATGACGAGCTTTTTTCATCGTGGATATACAGGGGGCTTCATGACTTACGTTCACCCGTGCGCCAAGAGCACGTTATGCACATGTATGAGAAAATCCCTCTTAAATGCACAGGCCGTAGCGAGTATGAGGACTATGATTTTGACTTCTACTCGCCCAATACCAAGGTGCTTCTGGCACAAATAAAAATCCCACCGGAAAAAGCTGAGTCTATTTTTGGCCCAGCCTTTCATACTCCGCTCGACCCTAGGTTTCGTTTTTCTTACTGCGATCTTTGTCTGTCAGAAGATTTTGCCAATGGGATTCGACCTGCCTGGAGGAAGTCATGGTGTTTTGTTGAGTGCCCATTTTGTCTGAAGCATAGTAAATTACTGCTTATCTCGACCTCTTCTCGAAATTTTGAGAGAGCTTTCTGGGCTCACCGAATCGAGTATAATTGGGAGTGTGCTGAAGACGATGGAGTATTTCAGTATCCTACTAAATGGATGTTGCATTCTAGTGAGGTGCGCAATGAAGTAGGCATAAAGTCACAGCGCTGGCTGTTGAAGATTTTGGAGGTCTCCAGCACCCAAGGGGGCAGTAATCAGGAATCTATAGCTTCGGCGGTCGCCGCTCAAGTTCTGTTCGCGCTTCTCTTGCAGGTTGACTGCGGGATCGCCAGATATTCTTTTGGCGGTCAAAGGCGCCGTTTTTTTGTAAGGGTGAATCTTCGCTTTATAGATCGTCTTAGGTACGGAGCGAGAAATAGCACCCCGTATCAACGCATGATGGCGATGATCCTGACCGCCTGGATTTTTGATGCTTTAACTGAGCAAGATCTTGCGGCGATCCAGAGATGTGCGCTTGAAGACGATATCGAATGGCCGGCATCCTTGTATGAACTTGGTGCCTGGATCGCGCCCACGGTCGGAAGAGGGGAGTATCAAAATCTTTTAAGTATCTTGCGTATGCCGATGCTAAGCGAATTTGTACGAGAAAGGCTGGATCCCCTGCTTTGCGGCATAAAGAATACTTTTACATAAGAACTCTCTAATAAAATCCTTATGGGGCTCACTGCTTCCCATTACTACTATATTTTTCTTTTACTTCTGCTAACAATCCTTCAGAAGTAATTAAGCCGTTCTCATATAGGGCAAGGAGGCGCATTACATGTTCACTTGGCTCGCGTGCCGATAGTCGATTTGTTGACAAAACGTACTCGACAATTTTCATCCGCTTTTCTCTTTCTATCATCATTTTCTCTAGGGGTAGCCATGAGCACGTTACACTACATCATGTCGTGCCTGGCCTGCGAGTCGTTCTGTTCAGTGTAACAGCTAGGGCTGCGTGGCCGTCGCAGCCTGATTGGTATGTCGATAACATAAATCCTTTCGCAGCATCGGATTATGTCATAAGGGAGGGCTTGTGATCGGCCTGATGGGAGCTGGCAGCTCGCCATTTCTGCACCGAATTTCGGCTGCCAACTTTAGCAGGAAATCAACAGGATCCTGATCGGCTTGCCAGCAGGCGGCCCTAGCTAGCAGTTCGACCGGGTGCATGCCCAGCGCCCTGGCTAGGTTCTCAATGCTGCTGAGCGTTGCATCCTTCTTCCCTGCTTCCATCCGGCTTATATGGGCTTGAGGCCCCAACTCATCTTGCGCCATGCCGTTTCGCACTCGTAGATCTCGCAGGACGTTCCCGAAGGCAGTTCTCAACTCCATCGCATCTTCTCTTCACGCAAAGATAACGATAAATCCACTTTGCCCCAAAAAATGCTATGATCGATCGGTCATATACCCCTGGGGCGCCTATTCTTCTGCCGCCCTCCGCAATCGAGGTTAAGCCGGCTATGACGCGCTCCTGCCCTACAGGACGAGTCCAAAAAAATCGAAGCGACCATCGCTACCTAGCCTTAGCCGGCCCCCAAATTGTCAATACATACCTAATTCCTTCATCGGTTACAGATGCTGCCTGGTGGGTCGTGCGCTCGTTTTTTTCTGATCGCGCGACTCGTCAGGTCGAGCTGAGTGACCCCTTTGCGCTTGTCGCTTTTGCTTGTTCTTGAGGTTGCTCCGAATGTTCAAAACACCACTCACCGCCGAAGTTTTTTTCCCCGAGGTTGGCGCTGGGAACTTTCGCCGCTGGCACGTTGCATTCCACCTTGATGACCTTTGGTTCCAAATGACCTTGGTAACGAAGGAAGACGGAAGAATTCGCCGGAGAGGAATGATGGCGGGAGATGTTGCGATTTTTAAGCAACTGCTCGGCGAGCAGAGCTCCGGGATGCGTATCGAGAACGTTCAAGCCGTTACGCCGGGGTGGATGAACCAGCAAGGGCTGTGCGTCATGTCCCCGCTAGACACGCTCTGGGTAGGGCAAAGCAGACTGGGCCGTAACGCCTATGTTTTGCGCCTGAAAACAGGCGAAACCTATGTCTATCACGCTGACGAAGGAGAAGATGAGTCTGACCTTCAGAACCTCATACAGATCTATCCGGTTACAGCGGCCCGTAGCCTTAAGGTGCATTGAGCATGCATAGCATGAACGTGCCGCTGACTATCTCAACCATCGAGATCCGATTCCTGCAGCTCATGAAACTGAACGCTTGGGATATTGCGCAACTGCTGTCGACGGATCGCCGCATGGCCCTGATCTGTTCCTCGCTGCTCAGTCGAATTGTGGATGAGATTCTTGCTCATGAGGGAGAGCGTAGGGCTGGCCCAATCGAGTGTGAAGAGCGTCTGACTGATGAGGTAGCTCGAGCGGCAATTCTGTTGGCCAATCCAAAGCAGCGTAAGGAGATCTACCTGTCTGCGATCCACCTAGTAGCTGAAGACCTAGAAGCTCAACAGCGACTGCAAGAGTTCTGCAAAGTAGAGCGTATGCATTGAGAGACGTGCGCGCTCTAGCTTGATGGGAGCCCGCTCGGAGCGCGCCCACGCTTAGCATCGAACTCAATGCGACCTATTTCTCAAGGCGCTGTAAAGCTCCTGCCACTAATGGAAGCCCCTGATGCAGCTGTCTGAAACGCTTAATGAATTCACCTCGATCATTCACGCAGAAGGCGAGCCGATGGCCGGTTGCTCACTGTCGGTTGAGGAAGCCAAAGCCTGGCTTAGCTTGATGGAACCGTACCGCCCTTTCTGTCTGGTTGCCAGTTGGTGTTGGTTAGATATTCAAGTTCCTGTCGACTCTCAGCATCTATGTCTAGATTCTGATGGCCGTCCTGCGCTCCTCTATGCAGGCAATGTGCTGTTCGATAGTCGCCACCGATTTCCTCCGGGGAGCTGGGTGAGGAGTACCCTGCTTGTGAGGCTGGCGGAGGAGTTCATCTTCGAGACCCGCAACACTCGGTACGTGCTGATGGGGCGCGGGGCTAGGAGAACAACATCGATGGGCACTGTGAACAGCATCCGTTAATGAAGAACATAGAGAGAATAACGATCTCGGCCGTTAGAGCATCGTTCGATGAGTAACGATGGATCTAAGCCTACGGCGGATCGTCTACGTAGACGCGAGACCGGCATCTGCGAGCGCCTTGCAGTGCTACAGCAGATCCAGGGCGACATCGCTGAGAGATCTATCACCTTGGGCGAGGCAGTGCGGGTATTGCGGGTAGATACGCTCGACGTCACCCAGCGCGAGTTCGCGAGGATCTGCAAGATTTCTCAACGAACCTTGGTACACATCGAATCAGGAACCGGAAATCCAACCGTGCGAACGCTGGAATCGATATTCAAGAAATTTGGCTTGTATCTGACGCTTGGGCGGCGAAACCCCAGCGATCCCGAGCGATTAAAGACAAGGGATAATTTTCAGATGACTTTGCCGCGAACACGCACTGATGACCAATCTGACGCGCGGGGCAAAGACCCGTAGGTGTCGCCGGGGTCAGCCCCGTCACCGTGGGACAGGGATTGCTGCATCCTATGAAAGCGAGTTTAGAGGGGCCCGGTTAGATAGCGTATTCATCTCGTCAGGAAAAGCTCGAGATGGAAAAGTACGGACGCATATCGACAGCTAGAGCCCCATGGTTATGGCACAAACAAGCTAATAATGGATCCAAGCGAGAGAAGGGTCAGCCCCGCGAATACTTGATAGAAGTTAGCGACACTTATGCTTCGGATCTTTGCCTCAATCTGAGCTGATGATTGATCTACTCGGTCAGAGACCGTTATTAGCTGAGCTTCCACAGAGGCTAATCTGCCATTTGTGCTGGTGACGGACTCGGCTAACGCTTTGTGCAAGCCATTCACTACCTCATTCAGCCAAACAAACTTTTCCTCTGTCGTGGCTGATGGGGGCGGCGTAGTGGTTCCGCGAGCAAATAGGCTCACACCTGGCGCTACGATCCCCGCCGAACCTACGATTTGAATAGGCTTTTTTCTCCAGGCGGGGAATTTAGATAGCCATTCCCCGAGTATTTTCCAAGGCGCTGCAACCGCGTTTTCGATGGCCGAAAAACAGAGTGCACCAGCACTTAGTGATAATCCAAGTACCTGCATGGACAAGCTAATCCACCAAGTGGCGTGCTTTTCATTAGGGTCGAAAACGAAAATAGCTAGCGTTGTTATTGCCAGCGAAAGAATGCCAAATAGCAATGGGGTGGCCGGTCTAATCCAGCTCAAGTATTCGTCGTGGGGGCGGCCCGTCACCGGTGACCTCCAGGCTAGTTAGCTTTGAAGATGATTTTTCACATTGCTCAAGGCCAGCGGGTGAGTCCAAGCTCTTTTATACGTATGGCCATTGCTGTGACGGATACTCCAAATTCACTGGCCAAGGAGTTGAAGCGCCGATCGGCATAGCGCGAGCACCCTGCCACTGCCAGCTCGCGCTCGAGCGAGCTTTCCTCGGCGTAGAGAAGCGTATTGGGATCGCGGGGACTCAAATGGAAACAGGTCACGTCCGTAAAGTGCAAGGCGCCGGGCACACGGAAAATTCGTTGAAAATGCGTGCGAACCGCTTTCGCTGGCATCAGGAAGAAGGTGGCGAAGCGATCAGCCTCAAGCTCCTCCTTGGGGCGAGAGGTATGGAGTGCTGCTCCATCCATAGGGCGGTCACGATGCATAATATGATCATCATGAAGGAGCCAATGCCCAAGCTCGTGCGCTGCAGTGAACCGTTGAATCTCTGGGGAAAACTCTTGCGAGATCGCGATCAGGCGTCGTTGCCTGTCGAGAATCCCAGCGGTGCGGAACGGCACTGAGCTTCGATTGAAACGTGTTTGCCCAAGATTGGGAACCACACGGAAGTCGATGCCCAGCATCTCAGCAGCGACACCGGGATCCAGGAGCTCCTTCAGGGATGGCTGCCTGTTGGGCCAAATCACCTTGCGAGCGTTCCAAAGCTGGTGCTGTAGCCAGTCCGCAGCCTCAAACTCTTCAGAGTTTTCCATATGTCCCCCCTTGCTGAAAGACACAATATGTAGTGCTTACTTAATGATGATAGCACTACATTAAGTGATGGCAAGAGGCCTTTTGAGGTCAGCAATGGAGTGGCAACGTTGCGTAGAGCTACTTGGGGGCAGCGCTCGGACATTCGGCCCAGTTCCTAGATTTTCCACACCTGTCAGGGACACAGTTGGCGGATCTGAAGAGCGCATGTAAACCAGTTTTTGTCCATGTAAACGTCTCGGGTTTACATAGGAGTAAATGAGCTTACAACCCCTACGAAATCACCGATCTAGAGAGCCTCAGCGGTTGCTGGCCATGAGCGAAAGTCGAAAGTTCGGTAGCGGCTTTGAGCCTAATGCACACTCTAGGGCAGTTTCAGGCGGTCGATTCTTTCCAGCATGCGGAGCGATTCCTGTCCTAGGATGCGAGCAGGTGCGCGGTGCTCCACGCTCCAAGCCCTAGCTGGCTTCGGGGAGGGCAGGAGGTGGATGCCTGCATCTACCGAAGCCAGTTTCTTGGGGAAGAGGTCACCGAGGTAGTGCACAACCTTCTCCGTCACTGCGACGTTGCCCATGCTCAGGTAGCAATCGGCCGATAGCAGGTGAGCGCTAGAGGCGGACAGGTGTGCATCGCACGAACTGACGGACTCCGCGTGAGGACGACAATTCGGCTATCGCTCGCCTTCGCTCTTCAGAAGTGATTGCTAGCGAAAAGGAAAATCAGATTGTCTGAACCCTTAGCCTAGAAGATCGTCGCCACAGGTCTCGCATTCAAGCCCCAAATCGGGCTCCATAGTCCACCATCAGATCCTCAACGTTGATACCCGAGTATTGGAAATATGCTCCAAACGTACATCCTTCAATTTTCCCCGTGGGATCATGTGACAGAGGTATCGGTAGGCCCTCTTTGGGATCAAACCGCCCGATACATTCTCCGCTCACTTGGAAGGGGCATCCGTTGGGAACCCCAAATCTCAAGAACCCACATTCGATACTGTTGGTGTCGCGTGCGAGTGCAGATGGGTTGCCGAGTAGCTGATCATTGAACGCTTGATAGTGAAGCTCTGCGATCAGCTCTGTGACGATGTCGTCGCTTAACAGTGACTGAGCCTGATAACGCCCTTCAACTATCACAGCCGGAACGCGAAATTCATCGAAGAGCTTCATGACCTCAACTGGGGAGCAGGTGGGGTAGACCGATAGCCATGGCTGCTCGACCCTGTGCTCCAGGGCTTTTTTCATGATGCGCTGCATTGGCGTGATTCCCGGATGGCGCTCAAGATCGACCAGTGCCTGCAATCGTTCGGTCAGAATCTGATTGAGTCCTTTAAATTGGCAGGAATCAAGCAACCGATCGCAGAACGCTACATAACGTTCTTGCCAAGCTCCCTTCATATTCATGGCTAACTCAGGCGCTGCTGCGAGCGCTTCGGTGAGCGAATAGAAACGCCATGATGGGTTCGACGCCTGCCATTCATCAACTGTGGTCGGGATCACAGGCACCCAGCTTGTCTGCAAAGAAAGATCGCACAGGACAGGGAACAGCTCACGAGCGGACTCTCCGCACCGCTCCACAAACCAATCGTATGCTGCGGTGTAGACATCAGAAATTCCTGCTCTATCCCATGCGGCGTCTTGCGGCATTGCGAGGATCTGCGTTCCGAACGAGCGCTCAAGAAAAAAAGCATGGCCTTCCAAGATATCCTTGGTGCACAACTCTCGTGGGCCCTGGGCTGTTGCGATCTCAGGGTTGATCTGCCAAGGCTGCTTCATGAGCTTGAGTTTCAGGGCGTCAATCGTCTTGGCACCGGGGATAGTGACGAATCGAGCTTGGTTGATTCTGTTCTGTTCTGAGAACACCTGGTAAAGGTAATGGGCGTACTGGTGAACGTCCTTTCGCGTATTGCAGTTAGCTAGCGGAATCCTCGGCCCTCCCATGACCGGCCGCATCTCATCCCACTTACTTCGAATGAAGCCTGAAGCCTGCCTATAGCTACTCCATTGAATGTGGCCATAACCTGTGAACAGCGTTTGGAAGTAGTGGACGTGTTCATGGAAGTAGGTCAGCACATTCCCGATCGTTGCAGCATCTGCTGTGAATTTCTCGGTCTTGTCGAAGAGGCGCATTTCCATTCGGGGAGTTAGAAACGAGCCTAGTGTCGCGTTAAGAAAGGATTCCATTGCATGCCTGAAAATTAGTTACGAGGAGCTTGGTGGTAAGTCCAGTGTCGAGGTCACCTATGGCCATCCTGTAGGCAGTCCACGCAGACTCGAGCAACAAGCTTGATACACCTGGATGTTGAGCTAACCGAGACGAGACGCGCAACCTAAGGTACCTACTTCAGAGCTGCACACCAGCGGTTTACACAACATGGGCTAGGCGAACGGCCTTCCTCGGCACGCCGAAAGATTGAATTGGATCGAAAGTGGAATGAGCAGAGTGGCGGCTTCTGGCCCAGGCCGTGTAAAAACACAGCGAGCGCTGGGTAGCCGGATATGGATTGGTTTTAACGATATCCAGCGGCCTCCTGGACGCGTGGTGTGTCCATCCTAGGCATTCAGTTGATTCGGCAAGTGCTGCTTCCACGATTCTGTGCGACGCGTTCGGAGGGCTGCCAATGGGGTTTCAGGCCTTCATTGCCGTTATCAGTGCACTATTGCCCAGCAGGTTCAGCACCCGTTTGAAGTTGTAGGCGGGCACATGCAGGCTCATTTCCGTGCTTACGCGGTTGAGCGTCTTGGTGAGGAAATGGGTGGTCAACTCGACGTTGCGTTGTGCTTCACGTTCGAGGCGGCGAGGGCAACTATGCCTTCCAGGGTCGAGGCAACCTCCCAGGCGTGACCTATGATGGCGAGGTCGTAAATGCGACCTGGGACGGCCACGCCTGGGTGATGTAATCTGCGACTTGTCGATCTTCCGGAGTGCCTATGCCCCTCAGCAACCGAGCAACCTCAAAGCGTTTATCACACGACACTTCGGTGCAGGAAAAGGCGCACTGATGTGCGCTCTGAACAACTTGCCACCAGGGATGGAGTTCGTACCCAATTTGCCCTTAAAGACGATCAGATCTACGGACTCTTAGAAGGCTTGTCCTACCAAGCCCGAGAACGGAAAAGGGAGAATAGGCGAACAGGGTGAAGAGGACGTCCCAGCCTCCTCATCATACCAACAGGTAACCCACTAAGGCCGTCATGGATTTAGACCAACTACTCGTGCGCTCAGCACTACTGGAAGAACACCTAGCCAGCTTCCTCGGACTGCCGCTGTTCGACGACACGAACCGCCTCAAGGCAGTTCGTGCGATGGCAAGTTTGGGCTTCGAGCACGCCCGAAGCCTCAAGCTGCTAACAGCCGCAGGACTCGGTACTTCAGCAGCGGCACTGCTGCGTGTGCAGTACGAATCGCTCGTCCGGGCGATCTGGACGCACCACTGCGCATCGGATAAAGACGTGGATCTGATGCTTGCGGAACTGACCCGTGAGACTGCTAAGCAGGCCAGCAAGATTCCCATGCTCAGCCAAATGTTGCTGGAGATTGAAGAGAAGGCCCCTCACGTCCCGGTGAGTCATCTGAAAGAATTCAAGCACTACTCTTGGAAACCACTGAGCTCATTTGTCCATGGCGGCCTCCATGCTGTGAACCGGCATGGGAGAGGTTTCCCTCTGGAACTCGCCTACATGCAGGTTCGGCACTCCAACGGGCTATTGGGGCTCGCGAGCAACCTACTGCTGATCATCGCTGGCATCCCCGCCGAAGCGGGCAAGATGACCGCAATCTACAGCGAGTTCGAAGATTGCTTCCCGCACATCGACCCGCCGTACCAGCGCACCACCGAACCTGCTCACTGAATCAGTTCGCCGAGTTGGCTCGATGAACCAAGCCTGCCCCGATGCGCCTAGCAATTCAGCGCATATAAGGTCATTGTCGTAGGTGAAGCTCTTGGTCATGTATCGGCTGGCCCCAGGCGTAGATACCCGGCGACTCTGCCTTTCACCTTGCATGGGCTCACAAGCGGCTCGCGGCGACACAGATGACGAGTATGAAGTCCTGTGTGCGTCGAGATGGGTGCGACCAGCGACGCTGCCTGCTTGGGTGATCGGTGTGATGCGCTGGTCGCACATAACACAGTAATGCTGTTAGAGACCATTAAAAAAGGTGGCTCCATGTACCAGGTGTTAGGTTTTCAGAGGTGCCTGACCTCTCTACTTTTCCTGTGTCTATTCGTTTTCGCGGGGCTAGCTTTCTACTTTCCGCCAAGTGAACTTGGAGACTATTGGTCACTGGTCAAGCTCTCTGTGACCATAACGACTGTGATCTTGTTCGTGCTGGGCCAGACCCCTCTGTTTCCTTGGATCTGCCAGCTCCCTTGGGTGAGGAGTTACTTCCCGCCAATCGATGGCAAATGGCAGGTCGCGCTTCAGTCAAACTGGAATGTCCTGCAGCAGCTAGTGGGTGAGGCCAAGGGGGAGGCGCTGTTCTCCAAAGAAGGGAAGGTAACCATCACATCGCGCCTATTTAGTGTGCGAATGACGTTTCAGTCCAACGACAAATACTCGAAGTCGACGACGACGATCGTAGGGGTTCGTCGAGATCCAGAGTACGGAACAATCGAGCTCAACTACTGCTACCACAATGTCACTCGAAACCCGGAGGCGACGGATAGCGGCTGCCACTATGGAGCAGCCAGGGTAGAGGTGCACGACGAGAATGGTCTGGTCTCTCTTGAAGGGGAGTACTGGACGAATCGCAATTGGAACAAGGGCCTGAATACAGCTGGCTTGATTACGTTCGAGCGACAGTAAAGCAGGCCTGCGCTTTGCTCAGATCAGGCTGTGTTGAAGGGCGTGGCTATGGCGTGATGGCACATAAATCCACTACATGTAGTGTTTTCTTCTATAGATTGATCTACATCTAGGAATGTGCCAGTATCCAGTCCAGCTTGTGTCCGCTTCGCTACAGGTATGCGTCGTTAGCCAGATCGAGTATTGGGAACTGGCCTACGGAAGGGGTTGGAGTTGAGCCAACTCTCATTGCAAGACTCAGCATGAAGCCAGGCACGGTGCTCGTTAGCCATCGACTGGAGAATCTTCATGCTTAACCTGAGCCCCCTACTGTACACCACTAAGGATCGTCCTGATCAGGACGGCCGTAGTGTCGACCACCCGACCTTCCTGAAAGCTCTTGATCTCACTGCAGAGGAGAAACAGAGCATTGATACAGCCCGAAAGGAAATCCGCGACGCGCTTCGCGCCGATCTCCCGACGGCTCTGCGTGAGAAGGGCTATACGGGTGGGATGTGTGAGCCGAAATTCTATATCCAGGGCTCTTGGGCGTATAAAACGCTGAATCGCCCGTGTCAGACCCCACCGCAACAGTCGGACGTTGATGATGGCGTCTACCTACCCTTGAGCATCATGAAAGAGGAGGCGAAGCCTCACCTCGCGATAGATGACTTCTTCGAGGCAGTGACGGAGGTGCTGCAGCCACTCTGCACTGATAACGGCTGGAAATTGGAGCGCAAAGCCAATTGCATGCGGATTGTCATTTCGCAGTACGCGCATATCGATCTACCGCTCTATGCAATCCCGGATGAGCAGTACTTGCTTCTCAAGGCTGCGATGGAGGATCGGAATGCTAGGGCGCTCGATAGCATCAATGCTACTGCTGCCACCCAAACCTGGAAGAAGCTGCCCTCCGACCAGATTCTCCTTGCGTGTGACCGTGGTTGGATCAAATCCGACCCCCTTTCCATGAAAGAGTGGTTTGAGCAGGAGGTGCAAGACAAAGGGCAGCAATTGCGTCGGATCATCCGCTACATCAAGGGATTCCGTGATCAACAGTGGGACGAAAAAGGGCCGAGCTCTATTCTTCTCATGGCAGCGGCCAGCCCCCTCTTTGAGTTCGAGTACAAGCGCGATGACGAGGCGCTTTTGACCGTTGTGAAGGGGATTCCGGCAGCTCTGCGCGGGGGTGTCCTGAGCCCGATTGACCAAGACGTTTACCTCACGGCGGCACTCTCGAAAGAAGAGGTCGAAGTGGCAGCAGAGAAATTCGAAACCTTCGCAAAGTACTTGGAAGCCGCGATGTCCGCCAGTACAGCCGCAAAAGAGCAAGCGTGCCACTGGATGCGTGAGATGTTGGGGGGCCGTTTCCCGAACCGTCCGGATCTGGTCGAGGAGACGTCTGCTGGTTTGCCCGCTGCGCTTGCGGCGGTTGAGCCAGAGCCTGGTGAGCTGGAAATCCTGAAACGCTCGAAGTCGGGTTAGCAGACATGGTGATCCCACAACTGCTCAGGTCACTAGAGCCGATGGGGTTCCGCCGCTTACCGCGCCAAACCACCTCGGGCTTCCTTCACTTGGAAGGCGCTCTGAGAACTGGCCGCTTTGGCTCTATACCATGCGATGTATATGTCGACCGTGAGCTTCGCTCATTCCCAGAGGTGTATCTGAAGCAGCCGTTGCCACCGAGCTTGCTTCCGATCGCTCCACATGTTGGGCCGTCAGGAATGTTGTGCTACGTGTCTTCGTCGACTGCAGTCTTCGACATTTATAAGCCGGTGACTCAGACGATTGCTGCATTGCGAAGAGCCGCAGAAGTGCTCGATCAGCTCATGGCGCATGAGCTCGTCGATGACTTGCAGGAGGAGTTTTACGCGTATTGGCGTGGCACCAGTTGCTATACCGACATCGAAATCGCGCACTCCACAGAAATACTCGCCCTGACGTTGGGCAAAGACGGCGAGAGGGGGCTGGCGTTTTCCGATGATTCGGAAAGGACTCAAGCCAAGATCGGCCATCTCTTCAGCAGTGTGGACGAAAGGGTTGGACTCTCTGCCAAGGTTACCACCAGGGTTCCGCCCAGGCCTCTCATTGACGCTTGGCCCCCTACAACGGTGAAAGCCCTGCTGGACTGGCAAGGTGCTTTGGATCCTAGCTGTCGGAAGAAGATTCTCAAACGCATCGTTCAGGGCTACCGGAGCGGCGCTAACGGATATGTTGTTGTACTCGAAACGCCAGTCGGCCAGATCGGGGCCTTGATTTATGACCTTCAGAAGTATCGCCGGAAGGACAAAATCGACCAGAGCACGCCGGTCTACGATGCCCCGATAGTCTTGATGCCACTGGCCCGGGTGGACGATCGCTACATTGTGAGTCGCAATATTCCAGGTCAACAGACGCTCTCAGGTAAACGACTTCTGCTGATTGGGTGCGGAACTATCGGTGGTTACCTGGCAGATATGCTTGTGAAGGCGGGTGCAGGCACCGATGGAGGGGAGCTCCGGCTCGTCGACAATCAGCGGCTTGCCGCTGGGAACATCGGCCGCCACCGTCTAGGAATAAATCGGCTGGACATTAATAAGGCCGTAGGGCTGGTGGCAGAGATTAAGACAGGGATGCCTTCTTCGAATGTCAGTGCCCTTGCCGTCGATGCTTACTCGCTGAGCTTGAATGGGTTTGACTTGGTCATCGATGCCACTGGAGAGCAGCCGCTAAGTCAATGGCTTGCAGGTGAGCAAGCCGCAGGGCGCATGATGGGTATGAGGGGGGAAGAGTCCACTACGCCGTTACTCCATGTCTGGATTGAGGGGGCGGGCGAGGCTGTCAGGTCGCTCATACGACAACGGCCCTCAGAAGGATGCTACCGGTGCTTGTGCGACTATGAAGCTGAGGGGCAGTTCTTGTCGGTGCTTGGCGGCATTCGTCCGGTGCTCGCCGGCGGGGGGTGTGAGGGGCAATACGTGGCATATCCCGCATCGGTATCGGTTCAGGCCGCAGCATTGGGATTGGACACCGCCTTGGCCTGGGCCAATGAGAAACCGTGGACGTCGCTTTCCACACGGATTATTAGTCGCGAGCACGACCCCATGACTGGTGATGTCACCATCCTTCCAAGACCGGGATGCCCTGCATGCGCTTCTTGAGTGTTTGGGGAGACGTCAGCGGTGATGGCCTGGTCTATTTTGCTCCTGCTGTACTCGAAGTATTCGAGCGATACATTCAAGGAGAGCAGGATGCGGAGGCCGGGGGCATCTTGCTTGGCCATGTTCGAGGTATTCACGTAGAGGTTCTCGAGGTCACCGTACCCACCCCCAGGGATCAACGGCTAAAATACTTCTTTGAACGGATGCTTCATGGCCATCAGCGGATTGCAGAGATACGATGGAAGGACAGCAACAGATTGATCCGGTATCTCGGTGAGTGGCATACGCACCCTGAAGACATCCCCACACCCTCAGGGCTCGACATTAGCGAATGGCAAAGGCTTGCAAAAGGGCGCCGGGACGGCCGCCCGATGCTCGCTACGATCGTTGGGCGGCAGGACTTACGCGTCGAATACATGAGCTCATCTGGCGTACGAAGACGTCTATCGCCAATGAGCGAGTAGGGCGCCTGGCTGGGCCACTTAGGCCCAGCTGTGCGCGATATTCGAGTTTGATGAGGCATCAAGCTGTTCAGGAGAACAGCTTATCGATCACTCCTTGGATCCTGGCTCTGGTTGACGCAGATACTTTGCTTAGTCCGATCTCGCGGGCCATAGCGTAAAGCAAGTCATCGCCAACCAGGCTTTGGTCGGCAAGAGTGCGAGCGAGTGCAAGCAGCTCCAAGCTGCAGATCTCATCAACTGGTCGAATGTTGTCGGCATCTGCAGGTTGCCTGTACGCAATGGCTTCGTGATTCGGTAAGCGTCGGGGCCAGTAGAACTGCCCAGGCTCGTCTTCAACCTTGGTGTGCTCGCGATCTGCCACGGTCGCTACTCGATCACGAATTCTCGCTCCGGTTCGTGTCCATCCGTGAACACGTGCGATTCGGCGCGCGAGCGTGGTGTCGAGAATAGGGCCTTCCTCTTCGATCACGTGCTTGATCATCATGTCCAGGACGCTGTCGTAGCTAGCGTCAAAGAAGGCGTCTGGATCTACGCCTTCCACTGCGCTTAACGGATCGCTTTCACGGTAGTGGGCGAAGGCAGCCAGAGGGCGTTCTGCGTTAGTCTGACTACGTGCGTAGCGCACGATCGGCATTTCGGCTTCCTCGAGCTCCGATTCAGATTCTGCAAAGTCACCAAGTACTTTGAAATGGGATCGGTCGACTGGCAGTTCAACGACGTTGTCTTCGACGGGAGCTACGCTTTCAGCTGCAATGGCCGCCAATTGTTCCTGTACTTCACGTGCAGAGCGTTGCTGGCGGCTTTCGATGAGCAATGCCTCAAGGCGCTCATGGATCCTCTTAGCGGTACCCATGGCGTCGATCCACCAGTCTGTCGACCAGATGCGCAGAATTTCCCATCCCAATCCCCTGAGAACCTGCTCGCGGAGCTTGTCCCGATCGCGAGCTGTCGCGCTGCGGTGATAAGTCGCCCCATCGCACTCCACGCCAGCGAGATACCGCCCAGGAGCATCAGGATCTACAACCGCGAGGTCGATTCGGAATGAAGACACGCCGACCTGGGTAACAACTTGCCATCCCTTCAGGCGCAGCGAGTTCGCGACGGTTTCTTCGAATGGGCTGTCGTACCCGCCCAGACTTCCTGCGTCTACTTCTGCAAGCGCGCGGGCGCCTCTATCAGCAAATTCGAGGAAGTGCTTCAGGTCGCGTACGCCTAGTGCCTGGGTGCGTGCCAGGTCGATCTTTTCGGCCCGAAGTGTGCTGAAGACGCGGAGCTCGTGGCGGGCTCTGGTTACGGCCACGTTGAGCCTGCGTTCGCCGCCAGTACGGTTGAGTGGGCCGAAGTTCATCGCGACGTTGCCAGCTGCATCTGGGCCGTAGGTGATCGAGAAATACATGATGTCTCGTTCGTCGCCCTGCACACTTTCCAGGTTCTTCACGAAGACTGGCTCGAGCTCATTCTCCGAGAAGTAGCTTTCCAGGGCTGGATCTTTCCTACGTTCAGTGTCGAGGAGATCCTCAATCAGCTTCTGCTGTTCGCCGTTGAACGTCACGACACCGATAGTCAGCTTGCTCTCTTTGAATCCAGGACTGCGCAGCCGACTGATCAAGTCGTTGACCAAGGCTTTTGCCTCGGCCGGATTTGTTCGCGCAGAGCCTTTCTCGTACACCCCGTTAACAATGTGCAAACTCACTGCTCGATCGCTGGTAACGGGGGAAGGGAAGGTCACCAGCTTGGATTCGTAGTACCTCTGGTTCGAGAACGCGATCAGGCTTTCATGCCGGCTACGGTAGTGCCAGTTCAGGTTCCGAATCGGCAGGTTCGCGCTGATGCACTCGTCCAGGATGCTCTCGAGATCAGCCTCGACATCAGCGTCATCCTGAGTGGACTCGGCTCGATCGAAGAATGAGGTCGGCGGAAGCTGTTTGGGGTCGCCGACCATCACCACTTGCTTGCCACGAGCGATTGCGCCGATCGCGTCCCATACGGGAATCTGCGACGCCTCGTCGAAGATCACTACGTCGAAGACGCTCGAGTTCGCCGCCAAATACTGGGCGATGGAGAGGGGGCTCATCAACAAGCACGGCGTCAGTTTGGTGAGCGCGTCGGGGATCTTCGACATCAGCTCGCGCAATGGAAGGTGGCGTGTCTTCTTCGTGATCTCATGTCGAAGCACACCCCATTCCGAGTTCTTGCTCACGGAGTCCTGGGTGGGAAGCTCGGCGCAAAGGCGTGCACGCAATAGGTCACGTGTCAGAGAGGTGAAACGGTCGTCCAACGCACGGAAATCGCGAATACGCTGCTCGTGTTCGACACTTACGAATGTACGTATGACCGGCTCGTGATCAACAGCTGTATTCAACCACCAGCGGGCATAGTTCGTTTCGAACGTCTTGCGTACCAATCCTTGCGGAATATGGCCAGCTTTCAGGGAATCGACTAACGGAAGTAGGCCAAGCGCTGATGCTTCATCGCATGCTTTCTTCCAGGCGCACCAGGCGTGTAATCCATTTCCGGCTTGCACAATTTGTTCGCACTGGAGGCTCTGCTGGCTGAGTTCCTGCTCGGTGAATCCTGCAGCGTCCTCGGCCAGAAAATGCCCAGCCTCGACGAGCTTGTGTGTCTGGGCTATGTAGCGTTCGATCGACTCCAACAGCTCTCGCCCCGCTTGAGCCAACTGGCCTTCTGGCTCGAGGAGAGCATTTGCGTCACCTAGCAAGCGCGCCAGAGCAGACTTCACGCCTTCGACATGCTCAGGTGTTTGGACAAGTGCTGAGATTGCTCCTGCCAAATGAGCATGGAACTTCAGCACACGGGAGACAGCGTCCTCTTTCGTGTGCAGCCCCAACCACAGACCTGATGTCAGTTCACGCAGGTCGGTCAGATCGCCCAGTTCTCGTTCGATTGCTTCACGTTGCTTGAGAATCTTCAGCTCGCCCTGGAGCCATTCGCCACAAGCGCCACTGCCGACGAGTTCATGTTCGTCCTCCAGACGACCTTCCTGCTGAATGGCTCGCCGCGCGCGTTGGAATGCCACAGCAGCATTGAGCGTTTTAGCTTGAGTCTGCAGGCCGGCCCAGATTGATCCGGTGGCTTTAGTGAGTGGCTCAAGCGTAGAAATCTCGCCCTCGACAATCCGAATCTCTCGTATGCGCTCAAGTGTCTCTTTGATCGCGATGCCTGCTTGCCCCTGACTAATGAGTTCAAAACCCTCATCCGACCATGGGCGCCCTTCGGCAGATGCTGCGAGTGCGGCTTGTACACGCATAGTCACAGCGAGCAGGGCTGGATCGGTTTGGGAACCCTTCCAGACGGGGCTACCCGATTGCCCCGGATCGATTGCGTCCAATCGAGCACGGAGTTCGCGAATGGCAATCCAGCGTTGAAGATCTTCAGCGACGGACGTGAGGGAAGGGGACGTCTGCGTGCTCGCTAACTGGCCACGAATTCTACGCTGGACGAACCAGGACTTCGGCCAGAATGACTTGCCGGCTAGCTCCCATTCTTTCAGTAAGGCTTGGACATCCAAGGCCTCGATCGTTTCGTTGTAGCCAACAGATAGTGACTGCTTGACCCGCTCGACCTCAGAGAGAGCTTCCAATCCTTGGTTGAGCAAAATCATGTTTGCCACTGGCCATGGTTGAGGAAGGCCGGATCGGAGCTCAGCATACCGGGCTAACAGGCCTAGCCCACGTTGACAGTCTTCCAGCGTGCTGGATGTCCAGAATGCAGGGAGCGTTTTATTGATCGTGCGGTGTTGCTCGAGGAGTTTCACGCCCGCTTCTAGGCGCTGTCCAATAGCTCGTGCGTCCGGGCGGAGCACGAAGCTCCAATTCTGTCCTGCCGCAGCGGGAAGAATCTTTGCCAAAGCCCCCAGTCCCTTGAGTGTCCTGCTATTAGCCGGCAACGAGGGCAAGCCGGACATCTGGGTGTAGCGCTCACTTGCCTTATGCACTGCATGTATGGCTGGGGCCAGCTCGCGTGCGGCTTCGATAATCTGGTGCTGCCAGGTTGGAGACCAGTCATTGTTTCCAATCAGGTGTAGCGGGTGCTGGTTCAGCGTATTGAAACCGACAGATTGCGCGTTTACCTCCAAGCGATCAGCGATCTCTCGCATTGCGAGCATGTCGGAGGACTGGTGCTGTGAATGCGATGGCCACGCGAGGTTTATCGTGGCGAGATCCAGGTTGGTGCTGACGATGCCGATAGCGTTATAGATCGTGTATCCGTTGGGGTAGCACTCATGCAGCCGTTCGACATACAGGTTCAGAGCATCGCGATGTCCTTGCAGGCGTTTGGCCTCGATTTGCCAAGTCGTTGCATCAGCGGTACCGCGAGCCTCCCACGCTGAGTTCAACTGGGAGAGGACTTCGGTTTTCTTCGACTTGTTCGAGTGAACCTCGAGGCAAAATTCGCCAAGCCCTACCTCGCGCAGCCGTCGGTACACCACATCCAGTGCGGCGATCTTTTCCGAGACGAAGAGCACCCGTTTCTGCTGTGCAATGAATTGGGCGATCATGTTCACGATCGTCTGGCTCTTGCCGGTGCCAGGCGGCCCGATGAGCACGAAATCGTGCCCTTGAGCGGCCGACAGCACTGCTGAGAGTTGTGAAGAGTCCGATGGGAGAGGGCAGAAGACCTGCTGCGGGTTGTATTGGGAATCGAGCTTTCGCTCCTCAGGGAATGCCCCGCCACCGCCCCCGATAAACGCGTCACGGGGCGTATCTAGCAGATGCTTGACCACCGGGCTCTGGCGGAGAGCTTCAGAGCGCTCAGAGAGGTCTTTCCACATCAGGTATTTTGCGAACGAGAACATCGACAGTACGATGTCCTCGCTGACCTCCCAGCCTTTAATGTCCTTGACTGCGTGAGCAACCGTTCTCCAGATCAGTGCAACATCCAGGCCGGAGTCGTCTTTCGGAAGCTCGCCTTCCCCGATACCCAGATTCAGCTCAAAATCCTGGCGAAGCATTTCTTGCAGGGTTGGGTTGAAGCGGGGTTCGTCGTCATGAATTACCAGAGTAAAGCCTGAACGGGCGCTTTTTCGCTCTAGCGTGACCGGCACAAGGATCAGTGGGGCACGGTAGCGCTGGCTTTCTCTATCTTCGCGCGTCCAGGTTAGGAAGCCCAGTGCCAGGAACAGCGTGTTAGAACCACCCTCTTGTAGATTTGTCCGGGCGCCGCGATACAGTTCTGTGAGTCGGGTGTCGAGCTCTACGACCGGCAGCCCAACGAACACCTCATTGCGTTTCAATGCATCCAGGGCGTGCTGACGTCGTAGGTTTTCGCGCTCGCGCTCTTCATGCAAGGCCTGGTCGCGAGGATCAGCGCCATCCATGAGGTCTGGTCGCGTCTGCAGCTTCAGGTGTTGTCCGCTAGCGAGGATGTCCTCAAGCGCGGCAGCATCAGGGGCCTCCAGCCGCACAGCCTTTTTCCCTGCTTTAAAGTTCAGCAGGTTGTTGCGCAAAGAGAGATCGAGCAGTTTTCTTTGCCAGCGCGCAAGGCGGTCTTTCGGATCCAGCGAAGCAATATCGACTTCTACGGGGGCGACATCAGGAAGCTCTGGCGGCAGGTCGATAAGGAGATCCTGACCATCTGGGCTCAGCTCCTGGCTTGCTCCGCTCGGGGCCGGAGCAGCTTCCGCGCTGGCCAAGGGTTTGACCCTCTGCAGACGGGCGCGACGGATGTCCAGCGCAAGCTCGAAATCGTGCTCCTGCCCCTCAGCAAGATGCTGAGCACCGCGTTCAATAGCGTAGGAAAGAGAGGGAATGTTTGGCTGAGTGATCAGCGTGGTCTCGAACAGCTTCAGCTCGTTAAGCTTTATGCGTTTGCGCAGAGCGGTTATGTCGTCGATAGCGCTATTAGAGAACTCTTCGGCTTTGAGCCAGAAACCCGAAAACGCGTGGCCCCGGGTGAAAATCAACAAGGGGTTCAGGCCGGCCTGTTCCAACGCCGCACAGAACAACAATGACAGATCAAAACAGGTTGCCAAGCCACTCTCCAAGATGTGGCTCGGGCTACGGACTTTCTGGCCAAACTGCTCGAAACTGGCTGGCGGTAGAGCATAGTCCAGCTTGAACGATGCAACTGCCGCCCAGATGGCTGATGCAATCTCCCATGCATGTGCGGAACCACCAGAGTATCCGTTTAGAGCTGGATCCTTACCCTGCGCACGAAGTAGCTCGGCTGCCTTCTTAAGCAATCGCTCGACGGCAATATCGTTGGGTTGAACAAACGCTGCTGTCATTTCAGGCAGGTGCGATAATCCGCCCCAGTGATTACGGGGTAGCAGCTCCAGACTGAGATCTAAACGAGCGACCTCTGAACGCTCTTCATCGTCCGCGCCTTGGGCTGTCAGAATAAAGGTGGCAGTGGCCTGCTCAGCTTCTGTCAGCTTGGTCAGCAGAGCGCCGTCGATCTGTAAGTCGAGGCCCGGAATGGGGAGGAATGTCCCCGGGCCCAGAGCGTCGATATGCCAAGTCTTCAGCTTGAAGACAAGAGGGTCAGACAGGAGCTTGAGCTCCAGGTTGCTGAGCTTCTGGTTGGTGTCGTTGACCAGGCGTAGCTCTCGAATTACCGGTACCGAGTTCTGGAAGTCGGCCAGGTTAAGTTTTGCAATCAGTGTGGTCTGAATGCGGACTGTCTTTATTGGAGCAGGCTCAACAGCCTGAACGATTGCTCGCGTGTCCTGGGGCAGCTCGCTGTCAGGCTGCTCAATAACCTCATCACTCATGCCGCTCTCCTTATCCAGACCTGGCAACATGGCCAGACGGCGGAAGGCTCTCGAGCCGGGCCATCCCCCGACGCGCGCTTCCATGCATAGCGCCATCCTATCGAGTAGGGGGCATGATGGCGAGTGGCCAAAAGAGGCTTCTGACGAAGCACATGGCTTAAATAGCAAGTGAGCACGTGCTCGGCAGGCGCCGATTGCACAAACAATGGAGGAACTTGTAAAAGTAGCGCTTTAAGCAAGGCGAGGGGGAGTTCCATCCTCCTTGAATCGAGGTGCCGATGCCTGCAATCCATACATTGAACGCGCGGGGTAACGGGCTGCTTCCGGTGATGCGTAAGTACTTCGCCTATAGCGATGCGCGCACATTTTCCGAGATCCAGCTATTCCATCGAGATCTATTGGATGTTCTTCGGGACAAGGGGATTGATTACGCTTCGCTCAGAAGTGCGCTGACCCCACAGTCAACGAAACACGAAGCGGCTTTTCTGTTTGACGAGCAACGCTGCTCCAACACGTTCATCCCAGGGGTAGAGTGTGCTGAGGCACTCTTCGATGCGCTGGATGCCAAGACGACTCACAGCATTTTGAGTGGGGAGCTTGTCGATGATCGGGATGAGATCGCCCGCAAGCTCTTAAGCCCTGCTGTGGTGAGTGAGTCAGGGTTAACCTTCAGTCATCCAAGTTACTGTTTCGTCCTGTATGTGAACAACCTTTCCGAAGGAGCAGTTGCAGAGATCGACGCTAAGCTACGAAGCCACAGGGCTTACATGGGTTATCTGCCATGCACATACGCGAGCTTGGCAAAAACTTTCGCTTCGATGCACCTGATGAATCTAGTTATCAAGCAGGGAAGGACAGTCATCATGGGGCACGAGGATGACCGGCCGAACACCGAGAATCACAATTTGCATATGCATGACTACTGCGCGCAGGGCTTTCAGCTCAAGAGCGTCCAGTCCCTGTACTTCAATACCTTCCTCGCGTACAAGCCTGAGCAAATGCTGCTCAATGAGACGGACGATGATCTAGAGATTGCGGTCAGGGCAATGTCAGCAGTTGCCGCACCTCTGACGGAATTCGACGTCGTTATCGAGGACGCAAAATTCCAAAACTACCTACAAACAGCCAAGCTGGGGAAGCTTCAAAGGGCTGGCTTGGCCGACCTGTCGAAGGTTGAGCTGGAGGCGGCAATCCGAAGCAAGCTGCGGATGAATTATCTCTACAACCTAGAGTGGGTTGAGACGCCGACCTACCAATTGAGCAAATTCAATATTCTGCTGGAGTTTTCCAGAGCTAGCGGATATCCCGAACGCGTAACCGTAGCGTTGGAGTATCGCCCTGCCGAGCGTGTTCTCCGACTAATCACGATCGCTTGATTCAGGTTGCCAGCACTCCCTTTGCTTAGGGCTGAGCCGTGCGGGCGCAAGGGGAGGCGAGCTAGTACCGATTTTCAGATGCCGGTGGAGGACGCCATGGCATAGTTGAGAGCGGCCTTACCGGTGGTTCAAACGCAGGTTGGTGGCTGCTCGAGCAGCGATCCGGCTGCACTTCACGAACTGCCAGCATAGGCTAGCCCCAGATGATGAGGGCAGGGATGCCTAGAGCTCCGCCCGCCCGGCAGGTGCATTGTCAATTCTTAATTTTCATCTTTTTCACAGAGTGCGCACGCTGTTCATCCAGAGAGTTGTAATACGTGTTTTGCGTAGTGCTTAAGCTGTTATGGCGCAAGTCTGCCTGCAGATCCTTCATGTCACGATGTGGTGCGTCGAAGGTGGCGGATGTGTGGCGGAGCCAATGCAGTGAAGCCGAACGAAGTTGATCTACCTCGTCATCGCTCCAGCCTTCCTCTCGCATCCTCTGAAGGGCTTGATCAAATACCTTCTGAAGCAAAAGCCTGATGTGACGATCAGAAAGACCGCCTCGCCCCTTTAGCGTGCTGAGCAACGGCCGCTTTTCATGCGCAGAGGGAAGGGGAGGCAGCTGTAGATGCCTACGGTACCGGGTCAGGTAGGACTCTATGAACTCGTCGCGCACGCTAATTTTCGCCGCCTTGTTCCCTTTACCAACAACGTGGAACCACCAGTTCCCTGTCGTATCTCGACGGAAATCCCCCATGACGGGCTGCCAGTTATCACGCCCCACAAGGTCAGAGACACGCAGATACATAGAGAACAGAGTGGCGACTATAAACAGAGTGCGCTCATGAGCAGGGTCAGCTGCCGCCATGAACTCGGCAGTTTCAATGACAAAGCTCCACTGCAGCTGGGTCAGTGACCGAGAAGCCACATCCAGGGTGTTACGCTGCTTGTAGACCGACTTCTGTTTGACTGCCCGGAATGGATTCACCTCGGTGAACCCTTCGTCTATCGCGTGCTGAAAGAAGCTGCCGCACACGGCAAATACCTGAGCCACAGATCCCTGGGACATTTTGTAGACGCTCGAGGGGAGGGCGGTCAGCGTTTCCGAAGCGATTTTCCGATCTCGTTTCGGAGCAGTAGTAGCAAAAGGACGCCAATCCTCATTCACGCCATACGTGTCACTTTCAGACCGTTTCCTTCCGCCAACTCGCACGAAGCGAGACTTAACGATCGGGCCAATCCATTCAGCGGGCGGATGGAGGCAGAACTCCATGAAGGCCTCAGCATCCCGGCGTCGGAGCTCGATGAGCGGCTTTTCTGCGATCAAGGCAGACCATAGAAGCAAGCGCTCCACATGGGTACGGTATGAGTTGTACGTGGCGTGGTTGCCGGCATACGACTTGAGAAATCCACGCACAGCCACGTAGCTATCGATGGCCATGCTTCCCTCTGGCAAGGCTCGCAGGTAGCCGAGCACCACTGGAAGCTCAGCGCTTAAGCCCAGGAAATTGAGTTCGTGAAATCGTTCGAAGGTGTCGAACAAGGGCTGAGGTGTTTGAGGCATGGCATACGTTGCGACTGTGCTATGCCATCTAGGATGGTGGTTTTCAGTAGGTTACGCAATATCCGGGTCTGATGATTATCGGATATTACATTCCTGCACATGGTGTCCTCAGTAGAAGTGAGTACCCGGGACTTGCCGTAGCAGAGTGCAGTCCAATGGCATGCATTGGTGAAAGATTGAGCGCAAAACGACTTCTCCGTTGTGCCTCGATACGATCTTCCACAGCTTGGCAGGACTCATTGCAAGTCAGATCGGTCTCGGGAACGAACAGACAGTCCGCCGAGGATAGCTGATCGGAAGCAGCGTGAACGGTGAGCGGACGTCCAGTTAAATCGCGCCTCCAGGAGTGTCCTTCATGCCACGCGATACGCATCCAGAGATGCGTCATCCCAGTCCACTTTTTATTGCGCACAGGAAGTCTATTTTTTACTCGTTAACTGATTGGTTTATAGAAAGAAACGCATCAGTAAGGCCACTAGATCTTAGAAAAATGGGCTCTAGGGGTAGGCCCAGTCTACTGATTACTGCGACCAATCCACTAATTAGTGCGACTGCGCACGCCTGGGCTTGAAAGGCATTAAGCCCATGATAAACCGAGATTTAAATCTCGACGGGCTAGGGTTATCGAAGCAAGCCAAACTGCTCGCCGAAACCAAGAATTGAGGTCTAATTTGATGATTTATAAGCAGAAAAATCGTGCCAGTGTGCGAGTCCACTTTTTAAAGCTGGCCGACAACCGTTTCTGTGAGTCTCGCCGCAGGCGTTCCTATCCGTGACTTCGCATAATGTATATTATGTTAAATCATATGTTATGCCGTAAATCCACGTCGAGAACCACGTGGCCGAGCTTGCCGCACGAAACGCCGCTCGCTCTTGCTCGTTCTCCTGTTGCTCGATGCGCTGTTGAGAGCACTGACGTCATCAAAAGCCACCTTCAATTGATACGTAGCCAACGACCAAAAAATCCGTGCCCCGGCAATTCGAGATGCAGATTGAGCAACTGAGCCGTCCACGTCGTGGAGGAATTGGCCCTCGACATATGTCGCCAGTGACGAGCGAGCTACAGCCTGCTCGTTGTGATGAGCTGTATTTGCTGGCCGCGACCATCGTTCCGGCGGTCGCCCGACCGTCGATCATTCCGTTTCGCGCCGCTTGGAGCGTCCCACTCCCGCAGGAATCCCAATGATCCGGCCAAGCAATCGCGGCGCGCTATATCCTCGACGCAGGTCAGCGCCTTGATTGTGCCTAACGCAGCACCCCCAGCATGACCCACACCCTGCGAGCCTCCGGATCAGCGTGCACCAGTTCGTCCATCAGCGCACTCAACGGCATACCGCCCCACTCCACCGCCCGGCGAATGATGTAAGGCACCGGGCTGTGAGGTTCGGTTCGCGCCAGGTGCTCGGCGATGGCGGAGAGCTGCCGGTAGGCCTCCTCGCGACTCTGCAAAGCGCCGCCTGTGGGTAGCGAACTGGCTGAGGAGGCAAGAGCCGACTCGGGTTCTGGGGGAGTGACTGCCGCGTCGGTGGGTAAGAGCTCTTGTGGGGCCATGGCCTTGCATCCCTGGATGACGTTGCTGAAAGCGTCGATGGACGCGGCGAGTCGATGCAGGCTCGGCGCGGCGTCACCGAGCTGGCGGTCGCACCAGGCATCCAGACGTCGCAGGTGACCGGCCGCGCCGTCCAGCTGGGCCAGTATCGCCGCCCAGCCCTTCACCGCACCGCTGCGGATCGATTCGTTCAGTCGTTTCTGCTCCTGGCGCGCGTTCTCCGCGGCCACCTTGTCGACCTTGTTGTCGCTGACCTGCACCTGCCGCCGCTGAAGCTCCTGCCAGCCATGCAGTGTGGTTTGCGGCAAGCCACTGCACAGCGGCACGCGAGTGAGCAGGAGTTCGTCATAGCGCCGAGCCATCCAGGCAAGCGGTGCAGCGCGCCACTCCTGGTCGCCATCGGTGGCCTGCGGGTGCAGTTGTTCGGGAAATGCATCGCAAAGGTCGGCCAGCAGCCCCAGTGCAGCGGCGAGACCCGCTGGGCCTTGGGTGACGATCCAGGCCTCACCCAGAAAACCTGCAATGGTCAGGTCCTTGCTTCGCTGCACCAGTACCTCTTCGGCCAGCGCAGCCAGGGCCAGCCAGTCCGCGCGTTTAGGCTCTGCTTTCCAAACGCCGGCTGGAAGCTCGGTATCCTCCTCACGCCGCAGCTCGCGCAGGCGATCCATCACCGGGTCATGGCGCAGCGACTCTCCGCACGGCAACTCACCGGGCAGCGGTTGCAGGAGCGCCTGCAGCGCCTCGTCTGAAATCATGGCAACTCCTGAACGTCGGCAAAAGTCGTTACGCCGATACCGCTGAAGGGCGTGCGCGGCGCGCGTACGGGCAAGGGCTGGACAGACAAGGGCTGTTTGGCGTCCTGGGTCATCAACGAGATGCGCAGGAACATCCGTGCCTCGGGTTCGCGGCTGTTCGGCACCCTGACCGGTACCTGCAGCGCGAGCGGAAAATCGGTGTAGTCGGTGCTGGGCTGGCGCTGCAGGATCAGGTGCGAACGCAGCAGGCGCATCAGCGCCCAGGGCCCTCCGTACTCCCACCCCACCTCCAGGTCCGCTACCGCCATGCTCGCCTGCTGCGGGTCGATGTCCGGCCGCTGCGGACTGTCCTTGGCCCAGCGCAACATCAGCTTCATCGGTTCGCCGACATTCCAGTGCAGACGCTGGCTGTCGCTGCCGGGGAAGCTCAGCGGACGGTCAGCCGCGTAGAGCGTCCAGGCGATCACCTGGTCAGCGCCGCGCTCGACCTCGCGATCCGTCCGCCAGCGCACGTCGAGGTCGACCCCTTGCGATCCGCCCTTGTCGCGCTGGAACAGCGGCGCCATCCAGGCCCTGGCCAGCTGCAGGCGATGGAGGAAGTCCGCGGCAGCTGCCCGGTCCACCGACTGGCTGAGCTTGAGGCCTTCCTGGGCCCGATCCAGATTCTGGTCGAGCAGCTCCACCAGGTGTTGCACCCGCGCCGGGTCAGCATCCTCCGCCTGCAGGCTGTAGGCGAAGGGGAAACGGTTGGCCAGGTATTGGTTGAAGTAGTCGGCGATGGCCGCCCAGGCTTGGGCGGCTTCCTTTTGCTGCAGCTCAAGGCAGCGCTGCTGCGCCTGGGCGTGCAGGCCACGGGCGAAGCGCGCCACGTCGCCCTGCCCGGCCCCCAATGCCGAAGTACGCAGGATGTTGCCGCAGGTGGCGGCATCCATTTCCACGAAGTCGCGGGTCACCAACTGATCGAGCAGCATCGGTGAGCTGGTCGGGTTCTGCGCCTTGTACTTGGCCAATTCATCACTGAGGTCGGTGAAGCGCCGTACTTTGTCCTGGTCCGAGAAGCCGAGATTGCCCCGGTCACGCAGCCAAGTCAGCGCCGGTGCATGCTCTTCGCTCAGCGCGAGCATGGTCTCGAATTGCTGGGCGAGATTGCGCTTGAGGTCCTGGGTGTCGGTGGAGCGATACAGCTGCAAGCCGAATTTACGTGTGCCATCCCAACCGGAAGGTTCAGAACGAACCCGGAACAGTGGCAACGCGTCGATAGACGTCAATACTTCGTCGACGTCGGCCAGAGCACCTCGGGTCAGATGGATATCCAGCGCATTCGCCAGATCGCCCCGCTGCACGGTCTCGAGTGCCGAACGCACTTGTTCGGCTTGCTCCAGCGGAACATCGAAGGTGTTCTTCATCGGCGCGCCACTGACCGAAATGGATTGCGTCAGGCTGCTCCACATCGCGCTGGCAGCCGCAGCGGCGGCGCTTTCGGCGAGGGCGTCGCGGTATTCTGCGGGAATCCGCGCCTGCTCCTGATCGCTGTACTTGCGATAGCTGGCGTAGTACGCCAGGGCAGCGTTCAGCGAATGGGCGTCCAGATTGCCCAGGCTGCGCGGGTCGATATCCTGCGCGCCCTTGCTCAGAGCAGTGCCGGCGAAGTCCTGGCGCAACAACGAATCGATGGTACTGCCCAGCGCCACCACATGCTCCTGTAACGCGAGAGTACCTCCGGGCTGCAGTTGCAGCAGGTTGTCGCGGGAACCGGCAGCGGAAATCCATTGGTCGTGGAAGGCGCGCTGCAGCTTGCTGGCCTGGCTGGTCACCCTGGCCTCCGCCGAGGGGCCGAGCAGGTAGGACTGGCGTACGTCATCGAGCATCGCGCGAAAGCCCGGCACGATCTCCTGGGCATTGCCATGACTCCAGGCGGCGTTGGTCAGGGCCACCATGTTGCGTAGGGCGTCGATCTGCGCGGCGGTTTCTTCCAGCTCCTCGAGGCTGTTGCCCTGGCGTGCCTTGAGTTCGTTCAGGTGCAGGCGCAGGAAGCCGGCCGGGCGCACGAAGTTGTCGGCGAGGAAGAATTGGTCGAGCCAGAGGCTCATCAGGTCGTCGAAGTTGCGCGCCAACTGGCCCTCGCGCGGACCGGGGTCGACGGGTGCCGGTGCATCGGGAATGCCTCGCCCGAGCACTGACTGCAGGTAGCCGGCATTGCGCAGGGAGCCCGGTTCCAGGGTCAGGCCGTAAGCCTGCTCACCCAGTTTGCCAAGGCTTTCCAGAGCGTTCTTCGAGGTGCCGGCGCGCAGCTCGGTGTACCAGCGGTTGCGCTGCTCGAAGGCCAGCACGCCTTGCGCCAGATCGCGAGCGGCAACAAAGTTCGGCCACTGCTCCGGGCTGTCGCTCTGCACGTTGGCGCGGCGCTCGCTGCTGCGGATGGCGCGCAGCCGGGTCAGCTCGGCGAACTGTGCCTGCTGCAGGGGTATCAGCACCTCGCGGCGGGTAAGCTCCAGGAGCAGGTCGTCCATGTGGTCGTCGAAACCGGAGAACCACGAACTCGGATACACCAGTGAGCTGAAGTGCCAGCGCGGCGCGGCTTGCAGAAGCGCCCAGTAGGCCTGCAGGCGTTTTCGGGCGGCCTCCTCAGGCGATGCGCCGACCGGATTGCTTTCGCCCTGTCCGCGCTGCATGGACAGAATGCGCTGCCCCAGCGCCTGCGCCTCGCGGGAATCCACGTGCCAGACCCAGAGCATTCCCAACAGCCAGCAGATGCCGATCACACCGGCCAGCGTGCCCAGCATGCGCTGCGAGCGCTGGCGCAGGCGCAGGACGCGCGGCACGGCCTGGGCCAGCCCGCGCTCGGCGAGCAGGCGCGATTGCCAGAGATGCTGCGTGAACACCAGTTGCGCAGGTGTCTCCTCCCGCGCCGAGATTGCCCCTTGCTCACCAGCGGCCGCCATGCGGAACGCGCCGCTGAAGTACAGGCCGCGCAAACGCGGCGCCTCACCCAGCGCATTTCCCTGGAAGACCGGTTCCAGCCGCTGACGCAGGCCTTCGCGCAGGCTGTCCAGCGCTTGCGGGAAGCGATACAGCTCCTCGCTCAATTGCCCCTTGAGTACACCCGCTTCGAGAATCGACGCCTGCAACGCCTGCAATACCTGATCGAAGCCACGCTCTAGGTGCTCGCCCTGCCAGGCCGCATCCGCCTGCAAAGGTGAGGCCCAGCCCAACGACCGCTCGCGAACCTCGGCAGGTAGCGCCGCGCGCAGTTCAGCGAATCCATCGAGCTCCTCCAGCCCGGTGACCACCACATAGACCGGCAGGCTCAGGCCCAGCCGTTGCAGCAGGTCGTTGAAGCGCCGCCGCAACTGGATGCCCTCCTGGGCAAGGCTGGCCGGGTCCAGCAGACGCTCCGCCGGCACCGCCCAGATCACGCCATCCAGCGCACGCCGCGGGCGCATCCGCAGCAGCAGGCCGAGCAGCCGCCGCCAGGGGTGCAGTGACGACGGTACACCCTCTTCCGGCATGAACAGCGGCTGCGGCACCGCCAGCACGGCGCCGTCCTGATCGGCCCACCAGCGGCCGAACCAGGCCGGGCGGTTCACTGGCGCCAGGCTCCAGCCGGAGGCCAGACGCTCGCCCAGCAGCGGATCGCCCAGCAGGAGGTACCAGGGCACGTCGTAGCGATCAGCGACATCGTGGTCCTGCTCCATCTGCCGCACGGTCAGGTAGAAGGCGCGTACCGCTTCGCCGCCCTTGCTGCGCAGCCAGAGGAATCCCGCTACCGCCAGCGCCACCACCAGCAGCAACAGCAGGGCCAGCACCAGCCAGCCGCTCAAGTCGCCAGCTCCGGGAAGGCAGCTGCCCAGGCCAGGTCGAGCAGGGGCGCCAGTTCACCGCGCACGTCGCTCCACAGCCAATGGCCGAGGACGATGAGCAGGAGGACGCCGGCGATAACCATCAGTGTCAGGCGCAGGCCGTCGGGCAAGGCGCGTCGCAGTGGCAGTCGCAGGGGCGCAGCAGCGGCCGGGCGCGCCAGGGTCTCCAGCAGCGCTGGCACCTCGGCGTCACGCTGCCAGGCATGGGCAAACAGCGCGTGCCGCCACTTCTCATGGAGCGCCTCGCCCTTCGGGCCGCGCAGCTTGCCATGGAAACCCAGCAGCAGGCACTGCAGGTAGACGTTGGCCAGATCCCGGGTACCCGGCGCACGGGTGTCCAGCAGCCGATGAATGGCCTGGGGCACACGTTCCCCGGCATTGCGCGTGCCGTACAAGCGGGATTCCAGCGGCCGCTCCTGCCACGCGGGCTGGCCATTCCAGGGATCGAACAGCAGGCTTTCGTCGAGCAGTGCGACAAAGGCATAGACCATGGCCTTCACCTGTTCGCCGGCGGCATCACCGACGCGGGCATTGGCGCTGCGCCAAAGGCGACGCACCACCGCCTGGGCTTCGTCGGCGACCCGCTCGAGGGCCGCATGGTCTTCGCCGGTGGATACGCGCAGTTCTTCCCAGCGCCTGCACCACTCCAGCCACCCAGCCTGGAAAGCGCCACTCAAGGGCGCTTCGCCGAACGACGGCGGGTAGATCGCCTGATTCCCTTCAAGCATCTTCGCTTCCCTGCCTCAGGCGCCGCTGGCGCCGTCCACGATGAACAGCACCACCTGCCAGGGACTGCCACCGCCGCTGCCTGCCGCGGCAGCCCGCAGGCACAGGCGCTGGGCGGGATCGAACCAGTCGCCCTCGGCCTGCACCACGAACAGGTGAGTGTCTTCCCCAACGCTGTAGGCGATCTGTTCGGCGCGACTCATGGGCAGGTGCTCCAGGCCCGACATGCGTTGGCGCCCCAATATTGCCAGGCTCGCCTCGGAGGCCACGATGCAGCGTGACAGCCACTCATGGGCCTGTTCCTCACCGCAACCGGGCGGCATGCGCAAGCCAACGACCAGACGCTGTACCGGCGATCGCAGGTCCGGCAGGGCCAGCGCGAAGTCATTGCCGACCCGTTCAAATGCCAGACTACGATAGCCGGCGCGCACCCTGCCAAGGGTAACTTCCAGCCACTCGATCACCGGGTTGAAGGTCCGCAGCAATTCGTTGAAATCGAAGGCTGGGAAGGCTGGAACGCCGCCCAGCGGATCGAGCACGCTCCAGCTGCCGGCCATACCGCACAGCAGGCCATGCAGCTGTGCCGGGTTCGCTGTGCCGCTGTAGAGCGCGGCCTCCAGCTCCGGCAGGCGCGCCCACAGCGCCGCCAGCTGGCGGCGGATTTCCTGGCTGTCCTCGGTGTTCTCCGACTGCTGCGCCTGGCGCAGACGGCCAGCGAGAAACACGCATTTCTCCCGCGCATGGGCGCACAGCGCCACCAGCGTCTGCCCCAGCATCGACGCCGGTGCGATTCGCGGAGTGGGCGCCACATAGGGCAACCCGACGAAACCACCGGCGTCCCTGCCGACACGCAGCAGCGGCAAGCACACCGAGTCGGCGCGCTGGGCCTCGGTCACCAGGCGCGGGGCCGGTCGCCAGACGACAACGGGTTCGGGATTTTCGCCACTGGCCAGGTCCGGCACGGCCGGCCCGCTCAACGATTGCAAGCGGCCCTTGAGCGGCAACACCTGGCCACCACGGGCGAGCGGGCTGAGTGCGAGGTAGAGGGTGATGCTGGCATCGGGGGCCGTCGCGATGGCTGCCGTGGCGTCGAACACCAGGGTCTCGCCCTGGCTCAGGCTGACCGGCAGGCCATCGGGCAGGACCGCTTCCAGTGCGAGGATACGCACCACGCCGGTGCTCAGGGCGGAGGGGTCAAGCTCGAGGTGCTCGAGCCCCCAGAAAAAGGGGTTGGCTGCATGTGCCAAACGCGCAGACAGTACTTCGGCGCGCAACCCCTGGAGCTGGAAGTGCTGGGGAAGCAGTTGCATCCCTTCGTGCCAACAAACTGCGTCAGGCAGAACTCTCACACCACTCCCCCTTCGACGTCCTGGATTGTCATGGGCCCGCCTTGCAAGGCGGTGGTTCAGTGCTCCTCGGCACTCAGCAGGCGCATCTCCCTGCTGTCGAAACGCAGCCACACCTTGGGCTGTTGATCCAGGCGCATGCGATGGGCGCCGGGAGTGTTATAGCCGGCAAAGACCAAAAGTCCAGAAGCCGGCTTGCCGGCCAGGGGGAAGTCCCTGGCCTCCATGAACTGCCCCGGCACCAGCTCGAGGCTCCACACCGAGAGCTGCTTCTGGTAGTCGCGGCGATACTGTTCGCGGTCGCTGAACCACTGCCTGGCGCTCATTGCCGAGAGCAGTTTGAGCAGATCCGCATCCTGCACCGCGACGAAGTCCACAGCGATAGGCGAATCGCCATTGGCCTTGCTTGCGACATCGAGGGTCAGACGGTCGACATCGACCTTCGGACCGAACCAGGAACAGCCTCCGAGAACTGCCAGGAGCACAGCACAGAGGCAGGCTTTCGTCGACTTCATGAAACGTCCTTGTGAGATGGCTGTCAGAGATTAGTTTCGGATTTGCGTTTTCACCAACCTGATCTAGCGTGCTTGGTTAGCTCGTCGACAAACGAGCTCAGATGGGATCGCCAAGGACAGGCCTGTATCGCATTTCCCCTTCCTGTCGTGTGGTCCAGCCAAGGAGCGCGACGACAGCGAGCCCCGCTGCGGCGTGCCCGTCTCCTACGCAGTGGAGTTCGCCAGCATGGCAGAAAGTACGCAGCACAAACTGGACCGGGTGCGCCCTCCCCGGGTCCAGATCACCTACGATGTGGAAATCGGCAACGCCATCGAGAAGAAGGAATTGCCGCTGGTCGTGGGGATCCTCGCCGACCTCTCCGGCAAGCCGGTCACTCCCCTTCCAAAACTCGGCGAGCGCCGCTTCACCGAGATCGACCGCGATAACTTCAATGCCGTGCTCTCGTCCATCGGACCGCGCGTGGCGCTTCAGGTCGACAACACGCTGAGCAACGATGGAAGCCGGCTCAATGTCGAGCTCAACTTCAAGCACATCGACGACTTCGACCCGGTCAGCATCGTCAATCAGGTCGTGCCCTTGCGCCGTCTGTTCGAAGCTCGCCAGCGCCTGCGCGACCTGCTCACCAAGCTCGACGGCAACGATGAGCTGGACCAGCTGCTGCAGGACGTGGTGAGCAACACCGAAGGCCTGCAGGAAATCCGCGCAACCCATCCGGTGACCGCCGATGCCGGTGCCGCCAACGACACCGCCCAGGCCGCCGCCGACGAAGGCGAAGCGCCTGCCGAACCGCAAGCCTGATCCCGCCGCCAGGAGAGCACAGCAATGGCCAAACCCAGCTCCGCCGCGGCGCAAGGCGCCGAAGGCAGTACCCAGACCCTCGACCTGCTCGATCGCATCATCGCCGACGGCCGCATGGCCCATGACGACAGCCAGCAGGAATACGCCCGCGACATGCTCGCGGAGTTCGCCACCCAGGTCCTCGACGAAGGCATGGCCGTCAGCAAGGACACCGTGGCCATGATCAACGAGCGCATCGGTCGCATCGATGAACTGATCAGCGCCCAGCTCAACCAGATCCTCCACCATCCCGAGCTACAGCAGCTCGAATCCTCCTGGCGCGGCCTGCACCAGCTGGTGCAGAACAGCGAGACCGGCTCGCGTCTCAAGCTGCGCCTGCTCAATGTCAGCCAGCAGGACCTGCAGAACGACCTGGAGAAGGCCGTCGAGTTCGACCAGAGCGCGCTGTTCAAGAAGATCTATGAAGAGGAATACGGCACCTTCGGCGGGCACCCCTTCAGCCTGCTGGTAGGCGACTACTCCTTCGGCCGCCACCCGCAGGACATCGCCCTGCTGGAAAAACTCTCCAACGTCGCCGCCGCGGCCCACGCGCCCTTCATCGCTGCGGCCAGCCCGCGCCTGTTCGACATGGGCAGCTTCACCGAGCTGGCGGTGCCCCGTGACCTGAGCAAGGTCTTCGAGAGCCTGGAGCTGATCAAGTGGCGCTCGTTCCGCGAGAGCGAGGATTCGCGCTACGTCTCCCTGGCCCTGCCGCGCTTCCTGGTGCGCCTGCCCTACGGCCCGGAAACCCTGCCGGTGGAAGGCATGAACTTCATCGAGGACGTGGACGGCACCGACCACGCCAAGTACCTCTGGGGCAACGCCGCGTGGGTCCTGGCCCAGCGCATCACCGAAGCCTTCAGCAAGTACGGCTGGTGCGCGGCGATCCGCGGCAGCGAAGGCGGCGGCGCCGTCGAAGGCCTGCCGGCGCATACCTTCCGCACCCAGGCGGGCGACCTGTCGCTCAAGTGCCCCACCGAAGTGGCGATCACCGACCGCCGCGAGAAAGAGCTCAACGACCTGGGCTTCATCGCCCTGTGCCACAAGAAGAACACCGACCTTGCCGTGTTCTTCGGCGGCCAGTCCACCAACAAGCCGCGCCAGTACAACACCAACGAGGCCAACGCCAACGCGCGGCTCTCGGCGATGCTGCCATACGTGCTGGCGGCATCGCGCTTCGCCCACTACCTGAAGGTGATCATGCGCGACAAGGTGGGCAGCTTCATGACCCGCGACAACGTGCAGACCTACCTCAACAACTGGATCGCCGACTACGTGCTGATCAACGACAACGCCCCGCAGGAGATCAAGGCGCAGTACCCGCTGCGCGAGGCCCGCGTGGACGTCAGCGAGGTGGCCGGCAAGCCCGGCGTGTACCGCGCGACGGTGTTCCTGCGCCCGCACTTCCAACTCGAGGAGCTGACCGCCTCGATCCGCCTGGTCGCCAGCCTGCCGCCGCCGGTCGCCGCCTGAGCCGGGGGGCCGCCCGAGCGGCGGCCCCTTCACCAGATTCCACCTCTTTCAAGCTGCGGAGTTTTCCAACATGGACGCGATACTTCTCGACCTGGGCGACGACATCAAGGGCGACAGCCTGCTGGCCGGCTTCGAAAACAAGATCGAAATCATGTCGTACAGCCACAACGTCGCCATGCAGGTGACCAACGATGTCAGCAACTCGGAGCGCACCTCCGGCAAGCCGCACATCGGCGAATTCACCCTGACCAAGTTCGTCGACACCTCGACCCCGACGCTCAACGAATACTGCTGCTCCGGCAAGGCCATCCCCTCCGCGACCCTGACCATCGGCCGCAACGCCGCCGAGGGCGACGGCAAGATCATGCCGTTCATTACCTACACCCTGGACAACGTCGTGCTATCGAACGTCAGCGTCAGCGGCGGCGCCGGTGGCAAGCCGGTGGAAACCCTGTCGCTGAACTTCACCAAGATCAAATGGGAGCTCACCGCGCAGAAGGACGACGGCAGCAAGGAAGGCACCGCCGCGTCGACCTGGGACCTGGCCGCCAACAAGCTGGCCAGCTAAGGCAGCCCGGCCTTGCACGGCATCGCACGGCAACCGTTGCTGGACCGTCTCTCCAACGCCGGAGAGGCGGAGCCAGTCTTCGACCAGCGCGCCCTGGCGGCTTCGGTCGCGCAGGAACTGTCACGCCTGCTCAACAGTCGCAGCCCTGCCGGCAATGGTGTTGGCATCCTGGCCTACGGCATTGCCGACTGGACTGCCCTGCAGGCCCGCCGCGAGGCCGACCGCCTGCATCTGGCTCGGGAGATCCGCCGCGCGGCGACCCGTTTCGAGCCGCGCCTGGGGCTGAGCGAAGTGGTGGTCGACGCCGATCCGCAGCAGCCGCAGCGCCTGCGCGTGCGCCTGCTCGGCAACCTGCGCCAGGGCGTCGACCAGGCGCCATTGCTGTTCGAACTCATCCCCGTTGGCGGAACACTGGAAGTACGCCATGAGCGACTCGATTGACGCCGAACTGCTGGACTACTACCAGCGCGAACTGACCTGGCTGCGCCATGCCGGCGCCGGTTTCGCCGCGCGCTACCCCAAGGTGGCGCGCCGCCTGGAACTCGGCCCCGGAGAGTGCGGCGACCCCCACGTCGAGCGTCTGCTGGAAGGCTTTGCCCTGCTTGCCGCACGGCTGCAGCGACGCCTGGACGACGACTATGCGCAGTTCAGCGACGCACTGCTGGAGCAACTCTATCCCCTGGCCCTGCGGCCCCTGCCTTCCTGCGCCGTGGTGCGCTTCGAGCCGGACCCGGCCAAGGGCAAGCTGAGCGCCGGCTTCCACCTTCCGCGCGGCACTCCGTTGTTCGTCAGCGTGCAGGGCCAGGAGCGCATCGATCTGCCCGAAGAACTGCGCGGCCAGACGCTGCACTGGCGGACCACCGACGAAGCCACCCTGTGGCCATTGCGCATCGAGCAAGCGGTGCTGCTCGGCGCCGAGGAGGCCCAGGCCGCCACGGGCAGCGCTGGCGTGCGTGGCGCCCTGCGCCTGGACCTGCGCTGCCTCGACAAGGACGGCTGGGCCTCACTGGACATCGATAGCCTGCGTATCCACCTGGCCGCCAACCCCATCGCCAAGGCCGCCCTTTACGACCTGCTCGGCGCCCATGCCTGCGGCCTCATCGCCGAGGCCGAGGGCGCCGAACCGCAACGCCTCCCCGGCCTGCCGCAACGGGTCGGCTTCGCCGCCGAACAGGCCCTGCTGCCGGAGGATGAGCGCGTACATCCCGGCTTGCGCCTGCTCGCCGAGTACTTCGCTTTCCCCGACAAGTTCGCGTTCTTCGATCTGCCGCTCCAGGGGCTGCGCGCCAGTGGCGAACAGCTCTACCTCTACATCCTCTTCGACCGCCCCGCGCCCGCCCGCCTGACCCTGCAGGCCAGCGACCTGGCGTTGGGCTGCGTTCCGGCGATCAACCTGTTCCCGCGTACCTCCGAGCCACTGCGGCCGGACGGCACGCGCAGCGAGTACCGCCTGATCGCCGACGCCCACCGCGAGAACTCGGTGGAAATTCACAGCATCCGGTCCCTGCGTGCCAGCACTCCGTTGGGGGTGTTCGAGGTCGCGCCCTACCACGGCACCCAGCACCGTCCCGGTGCGTTCGGTCTCTACTGGCACGCGCGCCGGGTCGAAGGCATGACGCCCAACCGGCGCGGCAGCGACCTGCTGCTGACCCTGGTCGACGCCGGCCTGCAACCGCTGGAGGAAACGCCCCAGTACAGCCTCAGCGCCGAACTCCTGTGCACCAATCGGAGCCTGGCCGAGTACCTGCCGGCCGGCACCGAGCTGGCCTTCGAACGTCCCGGCCCGGTGGCCCGCGCCAGCGTGCTGCGCGCACCAAGCCGGCAATGCCAGCCGGGGTTGGATGGCCCTTCACGCTGGCAACTGGTTTCGCAGCTCACGCTCAACCACCTGTCGCTGGTGGAGGGCCCGCAGGCCCTCGATGCCCTGCGGGAAATCCTCGCGCTGCACGACTTCAGTGAAGACAAGCTGGCCGCCCGGCAGATCGAAGGGCTGGTCCGGCTGGACTGCGCCCGCGTGGTCGACCATGTCGGCAGCGATGCCTGGCGCGGCTGGCGCAACGGCCTGGAGGTTCGCGTGCACCTGGAGCGTCAGGCCTTCGTCGGTGCCAGTGCGGTGCTGTTCGGCGCCGTGCTCGCGCAGTTCTTTTCGCTCTACGCCAATGCCAACCGCTTCGTGCGTACGGTGCTGGTGCAATCGGACCAGGAGATCTGCCGATGGCAACCCCAGGCCGGCCAGCCCATCACTCTCTGAGCCGGCGCCTGCGCGCCGAGCCTCACCGCTTCGAATGGCTGCAGGCCCTGCTGCTGCTCGAGCACGAGCGGCCCCAGGCCACGCCGCTGGGCCACGGCAGCCGCCCGGACGCCGAAGCGCTGCGCCTGCGCGGCCCGCTGACACCGGTGTTCGCCCCGAGCCAGATCGATGCTCTGGATGACGAGGAAGGCCGGCCGCTGCTGAGCACCTCCATCTTCGGCCTGGGCGGCGCCGACGGCGCCCTTCCCTACGCCTACCAGGAATGGCTGCAGCAGCGCGCGCGGCAGAAGGACCACGCCCCCGCCGAATTCCTCGACCTTTTCCAGCACCGCCTGCTCAGTCTGCTCTACCGGGTGTTGCGCAAACACCGGCTGGCCGTGGGCTTCCAGCCCCCTGCCGCCGCGCCCCTGCGCCGCCCGTTGCGGGCCCTGGTGGGCCTGCTGCCAGCAGGCCTGCATGAGCGCGGTGCGCTGCCCGATGCCAGCGTGCTCGCCCGCAGCGCGCACTTCTCCGGCAGTCGCCGCTCGCTGGCCGGCTTCGCCGCCCTGCTCCGCGAACAGTTCGGCATCCCCGCCGAGTGCGAAGCCTATGCCGGCGCCTGGCGCGAGATTCCGCCGGCCCGACGCAGCGTGCTGCAACGCGGCGGCGCCAACCTCGGTCTTGGCCGAGACGCCATCGCAGGCACTCGCGTGTGGGACGAACACGCCGGCTTCCACCTGCGCCTCGGCCCGCTGGACGAAGCCACGGCGCGACACTTTTTCCCGGACGGCATCGCCCATCCGCTGCTGACCCATCTCTGCGCGCTGTACTTCGGTCCCGACCTCGACTGCCGGCTGCGCCTGCTGGTACGTGTCAGCGGGCCGTTGGCCCTGGGACGCGGTAACGCCCCACGACTGAACTGGAACACCGGCCTGCGCCGCAGCGGCGGTGCCGTGCAACCCATCGACCTGACCCTGCGCCACGCGGAGATGCCCTGATGGACCTCGCCAGCCTGATCGGCCGCCTCAACCCGGAATCCCGCCGCGCCCTGGAACGCGCCGCGCAGCGCTGCCTGCAACGTACCCACCACTACGTCGAAATCGAACACCTGCTGCTGGAACTGCTGGACATCGACGGCGGCGACCTCGCCCGCCTGCTGCCGCGCTTCGGCCTCGAGCGCGACCAACTGGTGGGCGAGATCAACACCGCGCTGGAGCTGTTCCGCATCGGCAGCACGCGCACTCCGGCGCTCTCGCCACAGACCATCGGCCTGCTGGAGGACGCAGTGGTACAAGCCAGCGTGCTCGGCCAACCGGCGATCCGCTCGGGACTGCTGCTGCTCGCCCTGCTCGACCGCGAGGAACGCCGCGCCCTGCTGCTCAACAGCGCCTCGTCGCTGCTGCGCATTCCCCACGAAACGCTGCGGGAAAAGCTTCTGGAATGGACCGAAGGTTCCCGCGAACAGTCCCCCGGCGCGAGAGCATCCGCGAAGGCCGCAGCCGCCAGCGCACCGGCCCAGGACAGCCTGCTTGACCAATACACCCAGGACCTCACCGCCGACGCCCACGCCGGGCGCATCGACCCCATAGTCGGGCGCGACGGCGAGATCCGCCAGTGCGTGGACATCCTCCTGCGCCGCCGGCAGAACAACCCGATCCTGGTCGGCGCCCCCGGCGTCGGCAAGACCGCCGTGGTGGAAGGCCTGGCCCTACGCATCGCCGCCGGAGAAGTGCCGCCTCCGCTGCAAGGCGTGATCCTGCGCGTGCTCGACCTTGGCCTGCTGCAGGCCGGCGCCGGGGTCAAGGGCGAGTTCGAACAGCGCCTGAAAGGGGTGATCGACGCAGTGCGCAGCAGCGAACAGCCGATCATCCTGTTCATCGACGAGGCCCACACCCTGATCGGTGCCGGTGGCACGGAAGGCGGCAGCGATGCCGCCAACCTGCTCAAGCCGGCCCTGGCCCGTGGCGAGCTGCGCACCCTGGCCGCCACCACCTGGCTGGAATACAAGAAGTACTTCGAGAAGGACCCGGCCCTGGCCCGGCGCTTCCAACTGGTTCAGGTCGAGGAGCCCGACGAGGCCACCGCCGTGGACATGCTGCGCGGCGTCGCCGCCAAGCTCGAACAGCACCACGGCGTCCAGGTGCTGGACGTCGCCATCCAGGACGCGGTGAAGCTCTCGCACCGCTACATCTCCGGCCGCCAACTGCCGGACAAGGCCATCAGCGTGCTGGACACTGCCTGCGCCCGCGTCGCCCTGGCCCAGCACGACGTGCCGCCGGCCCTGGAGAACCTGCGCCACCGTGAACTCGCGGTGGAGGAAGAGCTGCAACGCCTGCGCCGCGAACAAGCCACCGGCCTGGACCACAGCGCACGCATCACCGGCCTGGAGCAGGAATCGGTGGGCAACCTGTCGGCCATCCGCGCCCTGGAAAAACGTTGGGGCGAAGAACGCGAGGCGGTACGCGAACTGCTGCAGTCACGCCGCGAACTGCTCACCCTGAGCGAGAGCGCCGACGCCGCCAAGCCCGACGAAGAACTCGACGGCCGCATTGATCACCTGGCCGCCGAACTCGCACGTCTGGAAGCCGGCCTCGACGCCATCCGCGAGGACGATCCGCTGGTGCCCGAACAGGTCGACTCCAAGACCGTGGCCGCGGTGATCGCAGGCTGGACCGGCATCCCGGTGGGCAAGATGCTCGCCGACGAGGCCCACGCCATCCGTACCCTGGCGCAGCGCATGGGCCAGCGGGTGATGGGCCAGGAAGCCGCGCTGGGCACCATCGCCCAGCGCATCCAGGCCTACCGCGCCGGTCTCACCGACCCGGCCAAGCCGGTGGGCGTATTCCTCCTGCTTGGCCCCACCGGCGTGGGCAAGACCGAGACCGCCTACGCCCTGGCCGACGCCCTCTACGGTGGCGAGCGCAACCTCATCAGCATCAACCTTTCCGAGTACCAGGAAGCCCATACCGTCAGCCAACTCAAGGGCGCCCCGCCCGGCTACGTTGGCTATGGCACCGGCGGCGTACTCACCGAAGCCGTGCGCCGCCGCCCCTACTCGGTGGTGCTGCTGGACGAAATCGAAAAGGCCCATCCGGATGTGCTGGAGGCCTTCTACAACGTCTTCGACAAGGGCGTGATGGAGGACGGCACCGGCCTGGTGGTGGACTTCAAGAACACCGTGATCCTCGCCACCAGCAACGTCGGCGCGGAACTGCTGCTCGACACCCCGCCCGAACAGATCGCCACGCCCGTCTTCGACGAGCGCCTGCGCAAGGTGCTGCTGCAAGCCTTCCGCGCCGCTTTCCTCGCACGCATGACCGTGGTGCCGTACCGGCCATTGGAGGAAGCGACGCTGGAGGGCATCGTTATTGCCAAGCTGGAAAAACTTCGGGAGCGCTACAAGGCGGCGACCGGCAAGCAGTTCGATTTCGACCCGGTGATCGTCAAGGCAGTGCTCGCCAAGTGCAGTTCGGCGGGGGCGCGGGATATCGAGAATGTGTTGATGGCGGAAGTGACGGGGAAGTTGGCGGAGTGGGTTATGGGTGTGTAACTCGAGCGAGTTTCAGCAAGAACAAAACTCAGAAAAAGAACCAAAATCAATAAGGAAAACAACATGAGATTCTATCATTATACAACAAAAAAAGCGGCACAATCAATCACGAACAACCAACTTGAGCAAGTAACTCAGGAAGAATGGAACTGCCAAATGAACCAGCCCCAAAAATGGGCTTGGTTTACCCGTCAGCATGAAGAGGGCTTTTATTTAACAACAATCCCCCCAGCTGAAATTTCAGGAAAAAAGGAGAAGCTAGGCATCAGTAAGCTCTCGGAGGTATATGTATTAATCTTTGACCTCCCATGGGTTGTTCAAAAAAAGATGAGCAAAGTAAACGACAGCGTGAATAGGGATGACGTCCAACTTCAGGTAAAGAAAGTTGGCGAACCCGATAAAATTTGCGCCAAACGAATTGGAGGGAACAAAAATCAATTAACCAACGTTCCGTTTACGGTACACGAATGCCGCTGGGCGGGCCCTGTCGAAGGAATGCCAAGCCAAATATAAATCTGAAAGACCCAGCTAGATAGAATTAACAGCTCATATCTTGAGGTTCACTGAATACCAAAAGAAACAGTAAATATGAAACCATAAAAATCCACTTCAGCAGTCATTCAGTTCTCCATGGACCACTATAGGAGTAGCGAAACCATGATGGTAAGGGGAGCAATCTAAATGCCCCGCCCCGCCGACATCACGACCAGCCTTTCCATCAAGGCATCGGCGCTGTTGGATTTCTATCCGCAAGCAGTTTCCGGTCAGGAATCCATGAACGAGCTAATCCGTCTGTCCCTAGAGGGCATCAGTGTGGGCCCGCTGATGCTATCCAGCGCCGTGGCATCCCAGGTGACTATTGCTTTCCACAACGACGCCAGCCAGCGCCCCCTCGACGCCCTGGTCGCTGAAATCCAACAACTCCCTGCCGACGCCACCGCCGAGCGCTACCAACTCGTCCTGCGCCCTTGGCTCTGGTGGCTGACCCTGGCCAGCAACAACCGCGTATTCCAGAACCTCGCCACCAGCGACATCGTTACCACCATCTTCAAGGCCCACGGCTTCACCGACTTCAAGCTGTCGCTGAGCGGCAGCTACGAGCCCCGCGAGTATTGCGTGCAGTACGGCGAAAGCGATTTCGCCTTCGTCTCGCGGCTGCTGGAGGAGGAAGGCATCTTCTGGTTCTTCACCCACGAAGAGGGCAAGCACAGGCTGGTGCTGGCGGACAACAACGATGCCTTCCCGCCCATCCCCAACGGGCCGAAGGTGGCGTACCTCGGCCAGGAGATCGGCGTGCGCGAACTGCACGGCATCCGTTCGGCGCAATATTGCCTGCAGGCGGTCGCAGGGACCTACAGCGCCACCGACTATGAGTTCACCACTCCCGCCACCTCACTCTTTTCCCAGGCGCAGGCCGAGGCCGGGCCGCGTGCGCAGTACGAGCACCCCGGCGGCTACACCGCCAAGGCACGGGGTGATGCGCTGACCAAGCAGCGCGTGGACGGCCTGCGCAGCCAGGACAAGCGGCTGATCGGCGAGAGCGACTGCCGCTGGCTGGTACCGGGGCACTGGTTCACCCTGACCGGGCATGACGACGCCGCGCTGAACATCGACTGGGTGCTCACCTCGGTGACCCACGAGGCCGACCATGAGCACTATCGCAACCGATTCGAGGCCATCCCCAAGGCCACCGCCTACCGCCCTCCCCGTACCACGCCCAAGCCACGCATGCACACCCAGACCGCCAAGGTGGTGGGCAAGGCCGGCGAGGAAATCTGGACCGACCAGTACGGCCGCATCAAGATCCAGTTCCCCTGGGACCTTGAGGGGAAGAACGACGAGGCGTCCTCCTGCTGGGTGCGCGTGGTGCTGCCGTGGAGCGGCAAGGGCTTCGGCATGCAGTTCATCCCGCGCATCGGCCAGGAGGTGATAGTCACCTTCATCGACGGCGACCCGGACCGCCCGCTGGTGACCGGCTGCGTCTACAACGGCGACAACGCCCTGCCCTATGCGCTGCCGGATAACCAGACGCAGTCCGGTATCAAGACCCAATCGTCCAAGGGGGGCGGCGGCTTCAACGAACTGCGTTTCGAGGACAAGAAGGACGCCGAGGAAGTCTTCCTGCAGGCGCAGAAGGACATGAGGGTGAACGTGCTCAACGACAGCAGCGCCACCATCGGTCACGACGAGACGCTCACCGTGCAGAACGCCCGCACGCGTACGGTGAAGGAAGGCGACGAGACGGTCACCCTGGAAAAGGGCAAGCGCAGCGTGACCATCCAGACCGGCAGCGACACGCTGGACGTGAAGGACACGCGCACGGTGAAGGTCGGCGCCGACCAGACCCACAGCACTGGCGGCAACTACAGCCATCAGGTCAGCGGCAACTTCGAGCTGACGGTGGACGGCAACCTCACCATCAAGGTCAGCGGCACCCTCACCCTGCAGAGCGGCGGCAGCCTGACGCTGAAGACCGACGCCGATCTCGCCGCCCAGGCCGGAACCTCGGTGACCAGCAAGGCGGGCACGTCCCTGACCAACCAGGCGGGAACTTCCCTGACCAACAAGGCCGGCACCACCCTGACCAACGACGCCGGCGTCAGCCTTACCAACAAGGCCAGCGCCGAACAGACGGTGGACGGCGGCGGCATGCTGACCCTCAAGGGCGGCCTGGTGAAGGTCAACTGAGGACGACGACATGGCCAACAGTGGAAGCCTCGACCTCAAGCGCGGCGACAGCACCCTGCAGGGCCGCCTGCAAGACGGCGGGCTGGAAGGCCCGCTGCGCATCAGCGAGCGAGGCCGCCCGCAGGCCAGCCTGGACTACCGCGAAGGCGAACTGCACGGCACCAGCACGCTCTATCACCCCAACGGCCAGGTCAGTGCGCAGTTGCCCTACGTACGCGGACGCCTGCAGGGCGAGGCCCGCTTCTTCTCGACCGAAGGCTGGCTGCAACGCAAGGTGAGTTACCGCGACGGGCTGATGCACGGCGAGGCGTGTAGCTATCTCGCCGATGGCACGCTTGCCGAGCAGGCCTTCTACCGCGAAGGCGTTCTGGAAGGACTGTTCCGTCGCTTCCACGGTAACGGCCAACTGGCGCAGGAAGCTCGCTATGCGAAAGGTGCGCCGCAGGATCAACCGCGCGCCTATGCCGAGGATGGTCGTCCGCTGGACCACAACGGCAAGCCGATCTCGCGCCTGCGCTGGTGGCTGGGCGGCCGTGGCGAGGCCAGCGAGGCCTGAGCGGAATCAGGGAATCAGCATCTGCACCTGGCCGGGAAATACCACCTTGATCACCCCGCCCCAGGTGCATATTAGCGTTCCGTTGGCGTCCAGCGCCGGCATCCCGCCCAGCAGCATCGTAGGCGGACCGCCGGGTACCCACGGCGCTGCGGTGGCCGGTATGCAGGGCATTGGCGTCAGTACCCCGAGGGCGGCAGCAGTAGCGGCGGCCACCGTTGGGTTAGATGGGCTGGTACACATGCCGAAGGGCAAGATATTTAGAAGGGGGATGTGGTCCTGTAGGTTGGCCGCCGGCATGGCGTTGGTGAGGGTGCGGTTGACAGGCAGCACGTTGAATACCGACGGAGTGATTCCGAAACTGCACTGTAGTATCGCGCCGCTACAGACCTGGGGACAGCCCATAAAATCACCTCGCCTGCCTTCGCCTGGCAAGCCTTCATTCGTGTCGCAGTTGAGGATGAGTGGGTGAAATATAGCCCTTCCAAACGCCAACGCTTGTGACAGGTAGATTAGCCTGTTCAAGGTTGTGCTTCGGCCATCAGTTGCTGGTGCTGGGACTGGCGCTATTGCATGAGGGCAGATGTGGGTCGGTAGCTGTCTCTCGCTGAGGGTAGCTACCGATCAAGAGAAGACGGACAAGCATGCTGCATCATCCGTGGATGAAGCGCCGCACTTGCATGCACTCTGCGGTGGCGCTCGGACGGACCTGGCGGCCTGCGTGCGCGAACCAAAGAACCCAGCAGCGATGTTCTGAGGCCCTAAGGCAAGCCAGCCCTGCGCGCGCAGGGCTGGCCGACACCTCATGGATGGGCGGGATAGTCGATATACCCCCGCTCATCGCCCCCGAAGAACGACGCCGGATCGGGCGTATTCAGCGGCAGGCTTTCGCGGATTCGCCGAGGCAGATCCGGGTTGGCCAGGAACGGGCGACCGAAGGCGATGATGTCCGCGCGCCCGTCCGCTAGCGCCTGCGCGGCGGTCGCCGAATCGTAGCCACCGGCGAGGATCAGCACGCCATCCCAGGACTCGCGCAACTGCAGGATGATGGCATCCCAGCCGGGATCGACCTGCTCGTCCCGCACCGTGCCGACGATGGCGGGCTCGACCAGGTGCAGATAGGCCAGGGACATCTCGTTCAGGCGCTCGACCAGGTAGCCGAAGGTGTCGTGCGGGGTGTCATCGCCCATTCCCATGAAGCGGCCCATCGGCGTCAGGCGCACACCGACGCGCTGCGGGCCGATCTGCGCCGCCACCGCCGCGACGATCTCCAGCACCAGGCGCGTGCGGTTCTTGATGGTGCCGCCGTACTGGTCCTGGCGCTGATTGCTGGCACTGTTGATGAACTGGTCGAGCAGGTAGCCGTTGCCGGCATGGATCTCGACGCCATCCATGCCCGCCGCGATGGCATTGCGCGCCGCCACGCGGTAATCCTCGATGATGTCGCGGATGCCGTCGAGCGTCAGTTCCTGCGGCACCGGCACGTCGCCCCAGGTACCGGCGCCGTCGGCGCCCACGATGAAGGTCTTGCCGGGCACCGGCAGCGCACTGGGCGCGACGGGCAGGCCGCCGTCGGGCTGGAAGCTCGGGTGCGACACGCGGCCTACGTGCCAGAGCTGCATGAAGATCAGCCCGCCTTCGCGGTGTACGCCTTGTGCAACGTCCCGCCAGCCTTCGATCTGCGCCTGGCTGTAGATGCCCGGCGTCCACGCGTAGCCCTGGCCCTGGCGGGAGATCTGCGTCGCTTCGGTGATGATCAGCGCCGCGCTGGCGCGTTGGCGGTAGTACTCGACGTTCATCGCGGTGGGCACGTCGCCCGGCTGTCCGGCGCGCGAACGCGTCAGGGGCGCCATCGCGATGCGGTGCGCCAGGGTATGGGTGCCAAGCTGGATGGGTTGGAACAGGGGCTGATTCATTTCGGGTGGTTTCCTGGGGGTGGTTGCGGTTGCTGGCCACTCTAGGAAACCCCCGTCGCCTTGATAATCCGCCGCCTCGGCTCAACCGTATTGCGCGTGGCGCAACGCTTTGCGCACGTAACCTGCATACGCGCCGACAGCGCTCAGCCGCGAGCCAGCGGCAGGCTCAGCGGCCGCTGGCCGGTGGCGTTGGCGAGGGCGTTGCCCAGGGCGGCGGCCATCGGCCCCTGGACGATTTCCGCAGCGCCGAGGAACGGCTGGCCGGGCTGGTCCAGCAGGTGGACCTCGACCTCCTCGGGCAACTGCGGGAAGCGCAGGATCGGATAGCCGCTCCAGTCGTAACTGCGCACGCCACCGGCGTCGTAGCGCAGCGCCTCGTAGAGGCTCCAGCTGGTGGACTGGACGATCCCGCCTTCGACCTGGTTGCGCAGCCCGTCGGGGCTGACGATCTGCCCGACATCCACGGCGGTCACCACCCGCTTGACCTTCACCTCCCCGGTCTGCGGGTGCACCCACACCTCCACGGCAATGGCGCAGTAACCCATGATGTTCTTGTAGCGGGCGAAGGCAAAACCGACGCCTGAGCCGGCCTCCGCTGCCTTGCGCGGCCAGCCGAAAGCGTCGCGTGCGCGCTCCACCACCGCCCGGGCGCGGGGATCGTCGAGGTGGCCGAGGCGAAACTGCACGGCGTCCACCCCGGCCTGTCGGGCCAGTTCGTCCAGGCAGGCCTCGATGGTGAAGACATTGATGTGCGCGCCGAGCGAGCGCATGGCCGAGGTTCGGAACGGCATCTGCGTGATGAAGTGCATATCGATGTGCGTCGAGCCCAAGCGGTACAGCGGCACGGCATTGCGGTCGCCGTCCCCCTCGGGCTGGGCGATGGGGATCGACGGCGCCGAGGCGAAGGGCCGGGCCAGCAGGCGCGCGGGGATCAGCCGGCCGGCATTGACGATTCGCTCGTTGTGCGGTGTCGTCCACAGCTCGCCGCGCCAGTCACCCAGGCGGCCCTCGTTGTCGAGCGTGGCCTGCACCTGGGTGATCATCGCCGAGCTGTAGGGCTCCCAGAGGTTCTCCTGCTCGCGCATCCACTGCAGCCTGACCGGCACGCCGGGAACTTTCATGGCGATCAGCGCGGCGTCCGCCGCGGCATCGTCCGCACCGTTATGCCCGTAGCAGCCGGCGCCCTCGCTATGGATGCAGCGCACCCGCTCCAGGGGCAGACCGAGCATTTCGGCCAGCCCGGCGCGCAACGGGTAGACGCCCTGGGTGTGGGTCCAGACGGTCAGCACCCCGTCCTTGAACCAGGCCACCGAACAGGATGGCCCGATGGAGCCGTGCATCAAGTACTGCTTGGTGACGCGCAATCGGCACTGCGCCTTCGCAGCGGCAACCGCCGGCTGGCCTTCCTGGCGAATCGGGTAGGTTCTGGCTTCCAGGCGCGGCAGCAGTTCATGGATCGTGCGCTCGTCCGGGATGACGTCGCCTCCCGTCCATTGCGCCACCTCGTACCCCACCCGCATGGCCTTGATCGCCTGCCATTCGTCCTGGGCGACCACGGCGAGGTAGTTGCCGTCGCGGATGACCTCGACCACGCCGGGCAGGCGGCTCAGGCGCTCGGCGTCGAAAGCGACAAGCCTGCCCCCCGGACGCGGCGGCCGGATGACGCGGGCGTGGAGCATGCCCGGCAACCGCAGGTCCTGGACGAACGCCTCGCCACCGCTGACCTTCGCGGGGATATCCAGGCGCGGGAGCGAACGACCGATCATCTGGAACTCGTCCGCCGGCTTCGCGGGGGACTCGCGGCCGGCATAGCGGTGCAGGTCCACGCCCGCCACGGCGTCGTGGTAGGCCATGCGCCGGCCATCGGGCGCCAGGATGACTCCATCGCGGGTGGACAACTGCTCGACCGGGACATGCCATTGGCGCGCCGCCGACTCCAGCAGCAGTTGGCGGACCTGCGCCGCCGCATTGAACAGCGCCGTGCCACTGTCGAAGATGCTGTGGCTGCCGGCGGTATAGCCCTCGTTGGGCGTCAGTGCGGTGTCCGCAGTAATCAGCTGGATCGCCCGTGGATCGACCTCCAGGCGTTCCGCGGCGATCTGCAGCAGCGCGGTCCGCACCCCGGTGCCCAGCTCGACCTTGCCGGTGTACACGGTGATCCCCTCGGCGTCGAGGCGAATCCACGCATCCAGGTACGGGTTGGTGCGCAGGCTGCCCGGCAGGTCCGGCGCCAGGACCTGCGTACCCAGCGTGTCGACCTCGGTGTCGGCCAGGGCGCGACGTGCCATGGGCAGCAGTGCGAAGGCCACCACCAATGCGCCGCCGCGCAGGAACGCACGGCGGGAGTTATCCAGCTCAGCGGCGGTTTTCATGGGGCATAACTCCTTGTTCGGCGACGTGGCGGATGGCCTTCACGATGCGCAGGTGGGTGCCGCAGCGACACAGGTTCGTCGCCATGTACGCGCGGATGTCGTCCTCGCTCGGATGCGGATTACGCTCGAGCAAGGTCTGCGCGCGCATCAGCATGCCGGCGATGCAATAGCCGCATTGCGCCGCCTGCTCTTCGATGAAGGCCTGCTGCAGCGGGCCAGGCCGCTCGGCGCTTCCCAGGCTTTCCACGGTGCGAATCGACTTGCCGGCCAGCCCCGAGCAAGGCGTCAGGCAGGCGAACACCGGCTTGTCGTCGACGATCACCGTGCACGCGCCGCACTGCCCCAGGCCGCAACCATATTTCGCGCCGTTGAGCCCCAGGTGATTGCGCAGGGCGTAGAGCAGCGGCATGTCCTCATCGAGGTCGAGCGTGTGTGGCTCGCCGTTCACCGTCAGCGTGGTCTGAGTCATGGCGTCTGCTCCCGTAGGGCATCGAGGGTGGTTGAAAGGTCCTGCCAGGGTTGCTGCGGCTTGGCCTTGGCGCGCAGATAGGCCGCGAGTTGCGCAAGCTGGCGGTTGTCCAGGCTCGCGGCGAACGGCGGCATGGCCGGGCCGGCCTGGCCCGGCGTGGGTGGCAGGCCTTCGAGGACGGTCTTGATGAAATTGCGCGGGCTGTCGGCGCGCAGCGCGGAGGTCATGGCGAGCGCCGGGCGCGCATCGATCTGGCGCATCGGCGCGGCATCGTCATGACAGCCGGCGCAGGACGCTTGGAACAGTGCGGCGCCCTGGGCCTGCCGCGGGTCGGCCGGAGTCTGCCGTGGCGCCGGCGAAACGGCACTGGCGCGGCCCGGCGGCAGGCTCAGCAGATACTCCGCGATGGCCTGCACGTCCGCGCTGGGCAGGCGCGCGAGCCCCAGGCTGACCGGGCGCATCGGCCCCGCCGCGGCACCGTGGTCGGCAGCCACGTCGCCGCGCAGGTAGGCAACCAGTTGCTCGCTGGTCCACCGCGCCGGGGATCTGGCCATGCCACGCAGGTCGGGCGCCTCCCAGCCATCGACGACCCCGCCGGCCAGTTGTTCGCCGGAGGTTTCGGCCCCCAGCAGGTTGAGCGGCGAATGGCAGGCCGCACAGTGGCCCGCGCCTTCCACCAGATAACGGCCACGGTTCCATGGCGCGGATCGCGTGGCGTCGTGGGGCGAGGTTTCTCCCCGCAAAAAGAGGATGTTCCAGAACGACACGAGCGGCCGGATGTTCATCGGAAAGTTCATCTGGTTGTCCGTCGCCGGAGCGTTCACCGGCGGGCCGCTCATCAGGTACGCATAGGCATCGCGCAGGTCGCCGTCGGTCATCCGGCGATAGTGGACGTAGGGAAAGGCCGGATAGAGAAAATGCCCGTCCTGGGAAATACCGTGGCGCATCGCCCGCTCGAAGGCTTCGAACGACCATTGGCCGATGCCGGTGCGGGCGTCCGGGGTGATGTTGGTGCTGTACAGCGTGCCAAAGGGTGTGACCAGGCCGAGGCCGCCCGCCAGATAGGCCCCGCCGGGCCTGGTATGGCAAACCGCGCAATCACCGGCCTCCACCACGAGGCTACCCCGGCGGATCTGCTCCTGGGACGCCGCGGCGAGTTCTCCCCGCGGCGCGATGGCGGGTCGCCAGAGGATGGCAAAGGCCAGCGCGACGCCCACCGCCGCGAGAGCCCCCAGGCCTGTCCAGATCGTTTTTCGCGTCATCAGCACTCCCCTTCGCAATCCATGGATACCGCACCGGGCGTGTTCCAGTTTCCTGGCCGCGTCGCGTGGAGTCGCTATCGACTCCAACAACCGCGGCATGCCGGCTCGAATGGTAGGGAGCACGTCCTGATTGGAATATCGCCCCACCGAGCAAAACCGCGTTGCGCCACGCGCAATGCTTGCTGGCATGCATCAGCGCACTACGTCATGCACGTCGCGAAGACAGGTCCTGGGGCGTGGACGCGGTGACCCGCGCTCGAGACTGCAGGATGCCGTTCCCCGCCTGCGGCATCTTTGCGGGGCGCCGGTACTGGGGGCGAGTTAAAGCTCGTTAAATCCTATGAAGGTCCGCGATGAACGCTGGCGCCAATGAATCAACAAGCGCAGTCCGTCTCGGGATTCGCTGAAGGCGCAGGCGCAGATCAACTGTTCGTGCCAAAGCACCGCTGCCCCTCCTCCTTTCCGCCCGGAACGGAGATGAAGAGCGGGCAGCCTGCTATCTGGTCGATTTGCCCACACCCGGAAGGAGCGTGCTCTCCTGTCGGGACTGTTGCATCGTGCAGTTGTTCGGAACCAGTCCTGTCCCGCCGGCTCCGCTGAATACGCAGGTCCAGGTCCCATCGGAAGCCTGCGTCCACACTATCGAGGTGGTGGGTTCGTTACTGGATCCCGTTGCAGAGTCGCAATGGACGCTGGAAGTGATGCTCGTGACCCTGCAGCTCTTGCCAGTCCCGGAATCCATAGCCGCAGCCGTGCGGGGCAGGATGTCGGCCAGCGGCTGCGCCTGCTGACCCGGATCGTCAACCCTGGCACTCTGGCTCTCTGCCTTGGGAATCCGTACCCGATCCTCATCAAAGTCCCCTTTCTCCGCGTCACGGTGACAGGCGGCGCAATTCGCGGCACTGCCGATGCCCGGACGCTTGAAGGTCGATGGGCTGACTTCATCGTGCTTCTTAAGGAACCAGCGCGTTTCCGTGATGCGCGGCGGAAAGCCCGGCGTCCCACCCTCCACCGGCAGGCGGTTGTTCGCCGAAGCCTGGAGCAGGAAGTCGAGAATGACGGCCTCCGCTTCCGGGTCAAGGCTCGCGTCGCTGCCGTAATGGTCACCCAGATCTTTCATCTGCATCCTCCAGGCATCCGCGGGCAGCAACCCCGGCGGGTAGGCCAGATGGCACGCGGAACACTCTTCGCGCCACGCCTGCGGAGCGTCGGCGGAAACCGCCAGTCGTTTGGGCCGTTTGTAGCTTCCGTGTTTGCCTGTGCCGTGGTCGTCCGCATTGCAGCCGACAACCATCAGCATGGGGAGCAGTACCAACGGCAGCAGCATTGCTTTTCTGTTCATGGGCTGCGCTCCCGCTATTTCAGACTGCTGATCCAGGAAACGAAGTCGCCTTTTTCCTGGGCGCTGCATTCACGTCCGAACACATCGTTGCAGTTGCGCCGGAACCACTTCTCCACCTTTTTCACATCCGTGAAGCGCGCGGGTGCCGCGCTTGGCGCCAAGGGATCGATCTTGCGGAAGGTCAGCGTCTTCCCGGGTTTCAGCGGATCCTGGCCATGACAGGTGGTGCAACTCATGTTCTTGTCGTCGCGCAACTCTTCGCGGAAGTACAAAACCTTGCCTCGCTCCGCGGAAAAGCCGGAAAAACTCGGGTCCTGCTGACGAGCCTGGGCGGCGTAACCGTCGAGCAAGGCCGTCGGCTCGGCGGCCAGAGCAAGACCGGAAAATGACGAGAACACAATGGTGGCAATCAATGTGGACTGGCGCATGAGAATCCCCTTGGAAAAGACACACAAACGCTATGGCCTTTTTCTTAATCCAAGCTGAAATACCGTGCTAGAGCGGTTCAGGAACAGTTAAGGATGTGCGCCTAGAACCCTTTCCCGATTAGAAAGGGAGTATCTGGCATGAATCCGTACAATCGGTTCCGTCTCTATCATTGGTCACTTGCTGCACTTTTCGTGGGGGCTTATCTCAGTGGCGATAGCGCTGAGACATTGCATGTCTGGCTGGGTTATGGGCTCATCGTCCTCTTGTGCATCCGACTGCTCGCCGCGCTCCGCACAACCAGCGGATTTCCTCGACTGTTCCTCTCATGGCGCACGACGACGGCCGCGAAAACACGTTTCGGAAAGGGGCTGACAGCACTGCTGCTGGCTACGTTGGCGACGTGCTCGGCGCTGGGGTGGCTGATGATCGACAATGTGGACTTCATCAATGCGAGCAGTGCGGCAGACCTTTCGGACGCCTGGAAGCTGAGTGCACTCAACACCGAGGGCCTGCCCGGCGATCCGGCGGAAACGCACGAGTTTCTAGCCAACCTGGCGCTTGGGCTGGTGGCCGCCCACCTGGGATTCCTCCTCTTCTTCGCTCGCAAGCCCGCCTGGACGATGCTGACGACAGGTCGCAGAAAGAATGCCCACGACGACCTGATCGCACTGCGGGTACGAGCTGTCCGCGATGAAACCGTGGATAGCCGCTCCCTTGAACTGGTTCCCGCGGCTGCGGGCCAATCACTGCCGAGCTATCGGGCTGGCCAGTACCTTCACATCCGGGTGCCCTGCGGCAACCAGTTGTTGTGGCGGTGCTACTCACTCTCCAGTACGCCGGGGCTGGACGATTGCCTGCGGATCACGGTGAAGCGAGTCCCAGGCGGTCGGGTCTCGAACTGGCTCCAGGACGAACAGGTGGTGGGAATGACCTTGCTGGCGAAGCCGCCCATGGGAGCTTTCGTCTGTCCCAGCAGCGCGAGGGATGTCCTGCTGTTGGCTGCTGGCAGTGGCATCACGCCGGTGTATTCGATATTGCGCGACCGCCTGGAAAACGGACGTGGCCGCGTTCGTTTGATCTACCTGAATCGATCTCCGGACTCCGCAATCTTTGCCGAGCCGCTGCTGGCCCTGGAGCATCGACATGCACAGCGCTTCACCCTGCAGAACCATTACACCCGGGAGAATGGACGTGCCGGGAGCGACGAATTGCTTCGACTCCTGCGTCAATGGGCGGGCGAAGAGGTATTCATCTGCGGTGGCGCCGACTTCATGGACCAGGCCAGCGAATGCCTTCAGGAACTCGGGGCTCCTCTGCAGCGCATCCACAGGGAGCGCTTCACGGCACCCCGTCAATCCCTCCCGCCCGTGGGCGAGGCGAGGCATCGCATTCAGGTCGAACTGGAGGGGCAGTCGGTCCAGGTGGACGGCTACGAGGGTGAAGCACTGCTGGACAGCATGGAGCGCGCCGGCCTCCATCCCCCCACAGGATGCCGTAGCGGGCTTTGCGGAGCATGCCGTTGCAGAGTCGAAGACGGTGAGGTGCGCCTGCGCAGCAACGACGTGTTGAGCGATGCCGAGATCGAACAAGGCTGGACGTTGGCGTGCCAGGCGGAAGTCCATGGAAAGTCAGTCCGGGTGCGGTTTTGACTGCACGACGAGAGGGGCGACAAGCCCCTCCGAAATGCAGACTCGGGTATCTGCCTTGGTCGGAAGCTGTCTTTTCAGGTGCGGCAGCTATCGGCCAGAAGCGGACGTTCCTCCTCCATGGCATGAGGGATTAGTGAGTGACTTCGCGTGCTGCTCCTGGCAGCCCCCTGAGGAAGTCAGTTCGAACTCTCTCGACATTTCCTCACGTACACGTTTTCCCTCGAATAGAAGCGTTCTCAGAAGCCCCATATACCTTCAAAGGACTTTGGCTGACGTTCGGTCAGTTATCGCATCGAGCCGCAAACCAAGGTATGGCCGCGCGATACCCATGGACGATGGTGGCGGCAGCGGCGCGCGAATAGGGTTTGCCTATCGACGGCAAGGCTTTCGAGCAGGTGGTCTTCACGCTCTCAGCATTGCGGGTCGGTCGCACTCGCCGCATGAGCGGTATCCTGACGAGAGCTTTCAGCATGACCGAAGAAACCAAAGGAACCACCCGCCGAACACTCATGAGCGCTGGCTTGGCTGCCGCCACCCTGGCGGTGGCGGTGCCGGCCCTGGTGGGCCAATCGAGCAGAACCCAGGCCGCCACAGCGAAGACCAATCGCGGCGCGAGCCAAGGCTCGGGCTATCTTACCCTGCGTGACGGCGCAAGGCTGTTTTACAAGGACTGGGGCAGCGGCCCGATCATCGTTTTCCACCACGGCTGGCCACTTTCGGGAGATGACTGGGATAGCCAGATGCTGTTCTTTCTCTCAAGGGGCTACCGTGTAATCGCCCATGATCGGCGTGGACACGGGCGTTCCTCGCAAACGGCCGAGGGCAACGACATGGACACTTATGCAGCCGACGTGGCCGAACTGATGGCACATCTTGGAGTGAAGAACGCCGTCCATGTCGGTCATTCCACCGGTGGTGGCGAGGTGGTCCGCTACGTGGCGCAGCACGGTATCGGCCGCGTTGCCAAGGCAGTACTGATCGGCGCCGTCCCGCCACTGATGCTACGCACCCAGAAGAACCCTGGCGGACTTCCGCTCAAGCTCTTCGACAGCTTCCGCGAGGCGCTCGCGACGGACCGCGCGGGATTCTACCGCGAGGTAGCCGAAGGTCCGTTCTACGGCTTCAATCGGCCAGGGGCGAGGATTTCCCAGGCGGTGGTCGACAACTGGTGGCGCCAGGGCATGAGTGGCGGAGCAAAGGCTCACTACGATTGCATCGAAGCCTTCGCCGAAACCGATTTCACCGAAGACCTGCGACAGATCCGAGTGCCAACCTTGGTGATGCATGGGGAAGATGACCAGATGGTGCCCATCGACGACTCAGCGCGCCTGACTATCAAGCTGCTGCGCCATGGGACGCTCAAGACCTACCCCGGGCTATCCCATGGCATGTGCACGACCCATGCGAAGATCATCAATGCGGATCTTCTCGCCTTCATTCAGAAGTGACTCGCCAAAACGCGGCTCGAAGGAATTCTCCTCGAGCCGTTTCAGGCGTTGCTTATCGCTTCATGCCTCGGCCAGGTGGATCGGTACGACGAATTGCACTACAGCTCCGCGGGGGTGGTTCGCTGCGGCCCAGAGGCGGCCTCCATGGGCTTCGATGATCGAGCGGCAGATGGACAGTCCCATCCCTAGGCCAGTGGGTTTGGTGGTGTAGAACGGGGCGAAGATCTGCTCTGCGTTTTCGGCGGCGAATCCAGGTCCCGTGTCGCAGACCTGGACCAGTACGCCACCGTCAGCATCAGGCTGGGTGCTGATTTCCAGCTCACGCGTACCCTGCTCGACCGCTGCCATGGCCTCAACGGCATTGAGGATGAGATTGAGCAGCACCTGCTGAAGCTCTACCCGATCTCCCGCCACGGCTGGTAGGGGATCCACGAGGCGCAGGTGCACTCGGACCCCGCCCTTGAGCACTTGCCCCCGGGTTAGCTCGATCATTTCCTGGATTGCCCCGTTGATGTCCAACGCACCCTTGCGCGAAGGTGTCTTGCGCAGCAGTTCGCGGATGCGCTTGAGCACGTCGGCGGCCCGATTGGCGTCGCGGACAATGCGGCCAAGCACTTGGCCGACCTCGCCCAGGTCAGGCGGCTGCGCATCAAGCCAGCGCTGCGCCGCGTTGGCATTGGTGACCGTGGCGGCGATCGGCTGGTTCACTTCGTGGGCGATGGTCGCCACTAACTGTCCCATGGTCGCCACTCGGTTGGCATGCGCCAGTTCTGCCTGTACCTCGCGGTAACGACGTTCGCCTTCGCGCACCAGCTCCTCGGCGCGCTTGCGCTCGCTCAGGTCCAACACGAAGGCCACGCCCTCTCCGCTGCCTGACTCGAACGGCGCCAGACCGATGATTACCGGCAGACGACTGCCATCTCGCTTGAAGTATTCCTTTTCGAATGGCGGCGCGCTGCCATGTCGTACCGCTACGAGCAGTGATTGCTCGCTTTCTTCGAGGAACTCCGGTGGCGTCAGGTCGCGCCAGCGCAGTTGCCGGGAAATCAGGTCCTCGCGCTGGTAACCGAGCATCCGCAGAAAAGCATCGTTGGCGTCGAGGATTTCACCGTCGGCGTTCCAGACGATGATGCCGATGATATTGGCGTCCACCAACCGGCGAATCCGCGCCTCACGCTCGGCAACGTCTCGATACAGCCGAGCCTTCTCCAGGGAAATAGCCGCCTGCGATGCCACCAGCTTGAGGACCGCCGTGCGCGCAGGGCTGAAGGCCCGGGCAGTCAGGTTGTTCTCCAGGTAGAGTGCCCCGCTGACCTGCCCCTGACTTACCAACGGAAGGCAAAGGACAGATCGCACGCCCCGCCGGCGCAGGTAGGGGTCGCCTGCGAACTCGGGCGCAACCAGGGCATCATCGAGAACCAGCGTCTGCTGCGTGCGTAGCACCTGGTAGAGCACTGTTTCCGACAACAGCCCGTCCGGCAGTTGTCCCTGGTCCGCAGACATTTGGGGTTCGGCTCCATCTACGCTGGCCTGAGCAGCGACACGCGGCTGCCCGTCGCCACAAAGCAGCAGCACGCCCCGTTCGGCGCCGGCCTGTTCGATGGCCGTGCGCATGACGCTGTCCACCAGGCGCTCCAGGACGATCTCCCCTGAGACGGTCTGCAGGACCTTCAGCACCGTTGCCAGGTCAAGCTGCTCCATCGGCGCCGCTATGGTCGCTGTGTGCTGCGCACCAGCCGACTCGTGGCCCAGCAGGGGGTGCATAGCATCGAGCTGGCGCACCTTGCCCTCCGCTCCCCAGCGCCGGAAGCAGTCCCGAGCTTCCTGCCAGTAGAGCCTTGCCACCCTGTCCAGCCCACGTATGGCGTAATGTCGGGCGGCCGCTTCGTAAGCGAGCGCCTCGACCTGCAGGAATCCGTTTTCCTGCGCTGATCGCACGGCCCGCTCGTGTAGCGCCTCGGCATCGCTATCGCGCCGCTCGAGGTGAGCGATCTGCGCATCCAACAACAGGATATGGCAGGTGTAATTCTGCGGGCAGAGCCGCGCCCAGGCCTGCAGGGCCTGCCGATGCGCCGAGAGCCTGGCACACAGCTCGACCAGGGGATACTCCGCGCCCGACGCAGCCAGGGTCAGCCCCGTGAAGAAGTGATACTCGGCTTCCTCCAGAAAGGAGTCGGAGGTGTTGAGCAAAGGCTCGGCCAGCGAAGCCGCCTCGAGGGCCTCGCGATAGTCGCCGGCCAGATAGCGAGCTTGCAGTTTGCGCACCCAGTACCAGCAGGCGAGCACCTTGGAGGAATTTTCCAAGCCGCGCTCCGTAGCCGCCTCGCTGTAGTTAGGAGTGTCCATGCAACCGAATTCGAGCGTGCCGCCACGTAGCATGCGGATCATCGCTAGTTGATTTTCCAGGAACGCAATGACCAGACCGAAGCGGACCTTCTTCGCATAGGCCAGGCTCCGTTCCGCCTCTGCGTCCACCTCGGCCAGCGGCAGGCCGGCGAAGAACAGGTTGGAAACCAGGATGTTGCAGGAGAATGCCCCGAACGGCAGGTCGCCCACACGATTCGCTGCGTTGAAGGCCCGCTGCAGGATAAGGCTGCAATCACGCACGGGTTTCGCCCACCGGGCAACGAACAGGGCGAAGGCAAGATACGTCCGCGCCTCGTAGCGCTGCAGTCGGCGCCGGTCGACCAGATCACAACCCAGTTGACCGAAGAGAAAGCCCGCCCGGAAATCGCCGAAGCGCCGGCCAGCAATGCGCGGAATGTTGGCATAAGCCACGCTGGACGTATCGCTGTTGCCGTGCTCCAGGCTCAAGGTGATGGCTCGGCAAATGGTCAGGCACGCCAGGTTTTCATCGGTGTGCAGTGCCGGCGAGAACAGTGTCGTAAGTATCTCCATGCAGGCCAGGGCTCTGGCATTGCTCATCGGAGGCAGCGAGACGAGCTGATCGATGGGACGTCCGGCCAGTTGGGTCCAGATCCGCTCGTACTCTTCCTGCACGGCCTCGTCGACTGGATGGGGCGGCCAATCGATGCCCAGGCGGCGCAAGGAATCCAGGCAGACCGCGACCGCCTGATCCCGACGGTCCGTCAGCAGATGGATATCAACCAGCAAACAGGCCACCACGGTTTGCTCGGCGGTGCCCTGGGCGATGTCGCCCAACCCCTCCAGGCGCTTCTCCGCGGCCGCCAACAACCCGGTGGCGAACTCGCATTCCGCGCGCCCCAGCTCCAGGGTGAACAAGAGGTCGCGGCGCTCGCGCCGGACACTCCGATCAAGCAGTTCCGCTCCGGTGGCGAAGTAGCTGAGGGCCGCTGCATAGGCCGCGGATGCTTTGGCGCGCTGTCCCGCAAGCAGGTTGAGTTCAGCCAGCCGCTCGCGTTCGACCGCAGCATTGATCAGCTCCATGCCTCGATTGAGCTGGCCGACAATTTCGAAGATTGCCTCCTCACGCTGCCGGGGCGAGACATGGGCGGCCAATAGCCGCCCGATACGTAGGTGCGCAGCAGCTCGCTCTGTCTGTGGAATCAGCGAATAGGCCGCTTCATGGATGCGGTCATGGGCGAAGGCGTAGGCGCCCTCCTGACGCTCCACCAGCTCCTGGCGGATGGCTTCCCAGAGCGCCTGGTGCAGTTGTGCTCGCGGCATATCCAGAACGCTGGCAAGCGTGCCGGAATCCGCCAGGTTGCCGAGGCAGGCAAGTTGCTGCAGCACGTGTTGCGTCTGCTGAGGAAGGCGCGCCAGCTTGCCGAGCATCAGGTCGACGACGTTATCGGTATAGCCCTTGGCATGGATGAGCGCGGCATCCCAACGCCACTGGCGGAACTCGTAGTCAAAGCTCAGCAGCCCCTCCTCGACCAGGGCATGGAGAAACTGGATGGCGAAGAAAGGATTGCCTGCAGTCTTCTCGTGCACCAATAGCGCCAGGGGGCGGATCTGTTCGGCGCGACAATGTAGTGCCTCAGCGATCATCTGCTCGAGGTGTTGCCGCTTCAGCGGCGTCAGCCGGATCTCCTCGATGCGCACTTGTGCCGAGGCCAGTCGGCGCAGGGTCACGCTGAGCGGGTGGCTGTCGTCGATTTCGTTGCTGCGGTACGCCCCCACGAGCATCACATGACGAAGCTCCGCGCTGGAGAGGAGATCATCAAGCAGATCGAGGGTAGCAGCGTCCAACCACTGCAGATCATCCAGGAACAGCGCCAGGGGGTGTTCCGGCCGGGCGAAGACGCCGATGAAGCGCTTCAGCAGCCGCAGGAACCGCCGATGCGCCTGCTGCGGTTCGAGTACTGGCAGCTCCGGTTGTTCGCCGATGATCAGGCGCAGCTCCGGAATCAGCTCATTCAGCAGCTGTCCCTCGCCTTCCAGGGCCTGCTCCAGCTCCGAGCGCCATTGCATCAGTTCGCGATCGTTCTTGCCCAACAGCATGCGAACCAATTGCTGGAACGCCTGCACCAGAGTGGCGTAGGGGATGTCTCGCTTGTATTGATCGAACTTCCCCGAGGCGAACAGGCCGCGAGGTGGCACCAGCGCCTTGTGAAGCTCACTAACCACCGAGGTCTTGCCGATCCCCGAATAGCCGCTGACCAGCAGCAACCCGCACGCCTCGCCGGAGACGCTGCGCTCGAAGGCCGCCACTAGCGAGGCCACCTCCTGTTCACGGCCGTAGAGCTTCTCGGGGACCAACAACCGATCCGGGATACTGTGCTCGTCCAGTGCAAATTCTTTCAGGACACGACCGGCTTCCCAGTCGGCCAGGCAGCGGCGCAGGTCCTGTTCAACTCCCGCGGCACTCTGGTATCGGTCCTCGGCGGTCTTGGCGAGCAACTTCATCACCAGGCTCGACAACACCTTGGGCAAGCTCGGCACTCGCCGCTCGGGCGCCACCGCCTGGCGCGCGATATGGCAGTGCACCCATTCCATGGCGTCGCTGGCAGCAAAGGGCAGCTCGCCAGTGAGCATCTGGTAGAAGGTCACGCCCAACGCATAGAGATCGCTGCGCGAATCGATCGAGCGGTTCATCCGCCCGGTCTGCTCCGGTGCCATATAGGCCAGGGTTCCGGCCAGGGTCTCCGCCGGCTCCAGGGCCTGACGCTCGCGCGGCAGTCGCGAGGCGAGGCCAAAACCCGTGAAGCGCGGCCGGCCATCGGAGCAGTCCACAAGAATATGCGCAGGTTTGATGTCCTTATGCAGCAATGAGGCGTGATGCAAGCGTGCCAAGGCATGAGCGATGCCGATCGCCAGACGGAGGAAGCGCTCCACTGGCATGGCGGTGCCCAGCGATGCCGAGAGCGGCTCTCCCCCTGGGTCCCGAAGCACTAGAAGGGGGCGCCCGCCTTCATGCAGCAGCTCTTGCGGTCGAACAGCCCAGGCTTCGTCCAACTCGTCACGCAAGGCGAATTCATGATTCAACCGCTCAAGGCTGGCTGCGGAGGGTGAGTCCGTAGCAGGTCGCGCGGTCAGAACCGGGCGGTCTTCGTGACGGGGATGCGGACCTCGGCCGAAGATACGCTCGCCATCGTCCCAGAGCCGCTGCGGTATTGCAGGCATGCCAATCTCCCCAAGCGGGCCAATCGTGCGTTCAGAAGGGCGAACGAAGCTGCGGAGCGATCCCCAGGGCTTCGGCCTTGCGGACCAGGTCCGCTACGGAGCGGGCAGACAACTTCCTCATCAGTTGCCCACGGTGGACCTTGACGGTGACCTCGCTGAGGTTCAGCTCGGCCGCAATCTGCTTGTTCATCAGCCCGCCGACGACGAAACCCATCACCTCGCGCTCGCGCGCCGTGAGGCCCGCATAGGCTTGGCGCAACCCGGCGCTGCTCTGTTCGGCAGCCAGCCGCTCACCATCTCTGGCCAGGGCGCTGGCCACCGCATCGAGCATGTCCTGGTCACGAAATGGCTTGGCGAGAAAATCCACCGCGCCGGCTTTCATCGCCTTGACAGTCATGGCGATGTCGCCGTGGCCGGTCATGAACACGATGGGTATGCGCAAGCCTCCCTTCTCGATCCGTTCCTGAAAGGCCAGACCGCTCTCCCCGCGCAGGCGTACGTCAAGAACCAGGCAACTGGGCGCCGTCGGCCGGTGAAAGGCCAGGAATTGCTCGGTGGATTCGAATGCCTCGACCCGCAGGCCAATGGAGCGCAACAGCCCGGTCAGGGCAAAACGCATCGACTCATCATCATCGACCACATAAACCACCGGATCGACCGACGTACCGGCGCGGGCGTTTCCCCCTGTTTGCGACCCACTCATTTTTGTTCCCTCCTGTGGCCAACGTGCGCAAAAAATCTAGTCCATGGTGCAATGGCGGCCACTGCCGCCCACCCCGTCCACTGACCGCCGGTTGCAAACTGGCAAAGCGTCCGAAGCTAACTTGGCAGTCCCGGCAACGCCAGGCCAAATAGCGTGGATTTTCCGCCAATACTGCGCGACGCTTGCATTGCGTTAATACAACGGGTATTTCGCCATACCGGCCAGCTCCGCCCAGGCATGATGATGTCACCTCCCCAACCACTGGAATCCACCCGCGCTCTTGCGAAAAAAAATCTTTGCCCGGCGGTTGTTGCCGAGCGCGAGATCGTCTTCATTGCCTATCCCCAGATGGGCCTGCTCGATCTGAGCGGAGCGCAAACGGTATTCTGGGCAGCGAGCCGAGCACTTGCCGAACGCAGCTTGCCTGGTTACCGCCTGGCAACCGCCAGCCTGAGTGGAGAGCTGGTAGCCACTGCCGAAGGCCTCTGTGTCACCACTCAGCCATTGGAGCAGATGAACCTCGCGTGCCTCGATACGCTGATCGTTCCGGGGGCTCCTGACATCTGTCGCACCCTGGACAGCCATGCCGAGCTGGTTGCCTGGATCGCCGGCAACGCTGCCGCCGTGCGGCGGGTCGCCGCCGTTTGCAGCGGGGCGTTCCTACTGGCCCAGGCCGGCTTGCTCGATGGGCTGCGCGCCGCTACCCACTGGGCCATGTGCGACGCGCTGCAACAGCGCTTTCCGAAGATCCGGGTGGACGCCGATGCGATCTTCGTCCGACAGGAACGAATATGGACCTCCGCAGGCGTGAGCGCAGGGATCGACCTGGCGTTGGCCCTTGTCGAGGAAGACTGCGGACGCGAGGTGGCGATGGCGGTGGCGCGGGAGCTGGTGGTTTACCTGCGGCGTCCCGGCGGCCAGGCGCAATACAGCAGATTGCTGCAGGCCCAGTCCGGCGAAACAGCGCCTTTCGATAAATTGCATCTGTGGCTCGCAGAGCATGCAGGCGATCCTTCGCTGTCCGTGGAGACACTCGCAGAACAGGCGTGCATGAGCACGCGCAATTTTTCCCGTCTGTACAAGGCCAGCACAGGGCGCACGCCGTCCAAGGCCATTGAGCTTTTTCGGCTCGAAGCGGCCCGCCGCCTGCTGGAGGATACGACTCTGGGGCTCGAACGAGTGGCGCGCCAGTGCGGCTTCGGAAACGAGGAGCGGATGCGTGGCGTTTTCCAGCGCAACCTGTCGGTGTCGCCGCGCGACTATCGGCAGCGGTTCACCCGCGACGATTGAGCGCCACGTCATGTCAGGCCACCTTGGCTTCGCGTTCAGTCTGCTCGCAGAGGTAGCGATACAGCCGCGAGCGCAACCAGCATTCCCGTGGGTCGGTATGACTGATGCCACGCCAGGCCATCGACAATTGCGGCGCTGGGAGGTCCAGTGGCGGGAAATCCGCTCGCAGGCCGGGATGCCGTACCATGGCTTGCGCGACATACTCCGGCACCAGCGCCACCAGCTCCGTACCCCGTAACAGAGCGGGCAAGGCGCTGAATTGCGGAACCGCCAGTACGACCTTGCGCTGCCGGCCCATCCGATCCAGGGCAAGGTCCAACTCGTCACTGATCTTGCCCATGGACGACACGACCACCTGCGGATGGCTGCAGAGGCCGTCCAGGTCCAGCGGCCCTGATGCCGTGGCGCAGCGCAGGAGCATCGGCCGCACGGCGCGCAAGTCGCGACAATGGGCGTTGGCAGGCAGTTCCTGTGCTGGACTGATGGCGACCGAGACTTCCCCGCTCTCGAAAAGCCGTGCCAGCTGGAAATGCTCTACCCGCCGGACGATCAACGTGATGCCCGGTGCCTCCCGACGCAAACGCGCCAGCAATTCAGGCAGCAGTGCATACTCCACGTCATCGGAAAGCCCTACATGAAAGGACGCCTGACTGGTGGCAGGGTCGAACGCCTCGCTGAAGCTCAGGGCCACGGCAATTCCGTCCAGCGCCGGAGCAAGCCGGGTGTAAATCGCCTCGGCCCGCGCAGTGGGTTCCATCATGCGGCCGACGCGAACGAACAGCGGGTCATTGAACAGGGCGCGCAGTCGCCCCAAGGCACTGCTGATGGTGGTCTGGCTGACGAAAAGCAGCTCGCCGGTACGCGTGACACTGCGTTCGCGCATCATGGTTTCGAAAACCACCAGCAGATTGATATCCGTATGTCGCAACTCGTGTCTGTTCATGGTGTCCGCCGCCGGGTGATGTGGAATCGAACAAAAACTGCAAGGCAGAAAGGCAACGCCATCCGCCAGGGATATGTCGCAGGCTAGAAATCAGCTTGGAGGTTGTCTGTTGTACAAGCGGCTTGACGGGCCTATCCATGGACCCGGATACCCTGTCCACAGGTATGAGTACACTGCACCCGACGTATCGAATCATGCGCGAGGACGCGCTCGGCCACCGTCCCGAACGCCCTTGCGAAACGCGTCGATGGCGGCAGCGCAGAGCCTGACTTCTATACCTAGGTATACTTCTTTGTTCCGGCGGTGGGCGTATCGTGACTGACAGAAGAGGCGCAGTCTCAAGCGAGCCAAGATGCCCCAGCAAACGCAGGTCCGCGCGACGCCCGTTGTCGCCATCGTCGACAATGACGAGTCGCTTCGCAGCGCACTGGAAAGTCTGCTACGCGCCAGCGGTTACCGGCCCCTGCTCTTCGCCGATGCCGCGCAATTCCTTGGCAGCGAAACCGCGCCGACCTGCGCTTGCCTGATCTCCGATCTGCAGATGCCCGGTATCAACGGGTTGCAGATGCATACGCGCCTCAGGGCCATGGGGCTGCGCATCCCCACGATCTTCATCAGTGCCTTCATCGAGGCATTGCCGACTTCCGCTATCGGCCATGATGGCGTGGTCGCCTGCCTGCCCAAACCGTTCGACAGCGAGCACCTGCTCCAATGCGTGGCCATGGCTCTCGGCCAATGAGCCCCCAGCACTCGTTCAGACAGCAGCACAGGCGTTATACCCAGGTATAGGTCCATGCCACCAACGCATCGGTTCACCGACTGCAGGTAGAAGTGTCGGACGACGCGCGCCCCCCTAGCATGACTCCCACAGCGGACCAGCCCACTGCGCGCAGACCTTCTTTCGTGAGCAGGACGCATCGGACCGGCTGCAACGCAAACCTCACGCTCATTGTGCGTCTTCATCTTCGGGAGCAAATCATGCAACAGCGAATATTGGTCATCGGCGCAGGGTTCGGCGGATTGTGGAGTGCGCTGAGCGCAGCTCGCCTGCTGGACAAGCATAGTCGCCAGGACGTGCAGATCACCCTGCTTGCACCTCAGGCAGAACTGCGCATCCGCCCGCGCTTCTACGAACCCGATGTGCACAGCATGTTCGCCCCGCTGGATGATCTATTCGAAGCGGTGGGCGTGCAGTTCGTCCAGGGCACTGCCGAGCGTATCGACCAGCAGGCCCGCAAAGTCGGCTACCGTGACGCGTCCGGCCGAGTCGCCGAACTTACCTACGACCGCCTGGTGCTGGCCAGCGGCAGCCAACTGGCTCGCCCCTCGGTGCCGGGGCTGAAGGAGTACGCCTTCGACGTCGACCAGATCGAATCGGCCGCGCAACTGGAGAGCCACCTGCTGTCGCTGCGACAGCGGCCTGCCAGCCCCGCACGCAATACGGTAGTGGTGTGCGGTGGCGGTTTCACTGGCATTGAAACGGCCACCGAGATGCCTGCCCGCCTGCGCGCCGTACTTGGGGAAAACGAGGATGTGCGCGTGATCATCATCGAACGTGGCGAGCGGATCGGCGCGGTGATGGGCGATGGTATCCGTCCGTCGATCATCGAAGCCTCCGACAGCCTGGGCATCCAATGGATTACCGGCGCCTCGGTAGTCGCTCTGGATGCCGAGGGTGTGACCCTTGATGACGGTCGGCACATCCAGAGCCACACGGTGATCTGGACGGTCGGCTTTCGCGCCAGCCCACTGACGGAGCAACTCAGTGCCGAGCGCGATAGCCAGGGCCGCCTGCACGTGGACGGTAACCTGCGGGTGCGTGGCCAGGGCGACGTATTCGCCGCCGGCGATGTGGCCTACGCGGCCACTGACGACCTCGGCAACTTCGCCGCGATGTCCTGCCAACACGCCATCAGCCTCGGTCGTCATGCCGGCAACAACGCCGCCGCCGACCTCCTCGGCCTCGCCCCGGTCCAATACCGCCAACCCAAGTACGTCACCTGCCTGGACCTGGGCGCCTGGGGCGCGGTGTATACGGAAGGCTGGGACCGCCAGCTGAAGCTGGTTAAGGCTGAGGCCAAGGAACTCAAGACGCAGATCAACACTGTGTGGATCTATCCCCCGGCTGCCGACCGCCGCTCCGCCCTGGCGGCCGCCGACCCGCTGATTCCCGTCGCGTGACCCACACTGCACTCGCTCGCCAACGGCCAGTGCCTGCGCCTGATGACACGGTAAATAACAGGAGATCGACCATGACCACGTACCTGAATAGCTTCGCCCCATCCAGCGGCGCCATACCAGCCCAGGAGTTGGTGCCCTCGCGCTACGCCCTGCGCCTGGGCGACATCGATGTGATGGTGGTCAGCGACGGCGTATTGCCGCTGCCGACCGAGACCATGTCCATCAATGCCGCACCTGCCGAGCGTGCAGCCTGGTTCAAGGACATGCACCTGGGCCCGGACATGTTCGACTGGGCACTGAACGTGTTGGTGATCCGCAGCGGCGAGCAGATCATCCTGGTGGATGCCGGCCTGGGCAACCAGTTTTCCGGTTTCCCCCGCGCCGGCCTGTTCCCCAAGCGCCTGAAGGATGCCGGCGTTGAGCTTTCGTCGATCACTGACATCATCATCACGCACATGCACATGGACCACGTCGGCGGTCTGCTGGTCGACACGGTGAAGAAGGGGCTGCGCCCCGACGTTCGCATCCATGTCACGGCCACCGAAGTCGACTTCTGGAAAATCCCGGACTTCAGCCTGACGGTAATGCCGCAGCCCGTGCCAGACGTCCTGCGTCGCACCGCCAACGAATTCCTCGCTCACTATGGGGATCGACTGCATATCTTCGAGCAAGAGCAGCACGTGGCACCTGGCGTAGTCGCCAAGCTGACGGGGGGCCACACGCCCGGCCACTGCATCGTTCAGGTGGACTCTTCCGGTGAGCGCCTGACCTTCGCTGGGGACGCTCTATTCCCTGTGGCCTTCGACCATCCGGAATGGCACAACGGCTTCGAGCACGATCCGCACAAGGCATACGAGGTGCGGGTGCGCCTGCTGCGCGACGCAGCGGAAAGTGGCGAGCTGTTCATCGCTACCCACCTGCCTTTCCCTTCCGTTGGCCGGGTTGCGGTCGATGGCGACGCCTTCCGTTGGATCGCGGCCTTCTGGGACTATTAAAAGCCTGAGTGAACCCCGGCCTCCCTTTCGTTGCTGCGCATTGCCGTTCTGCAGCGAAGTGGAGGCCACTTTTCCGAGCATGCCCCTTTTGCTTGCCATCTGGTTAAGCAGACCAACCTGCCCAGCGGCTGTGGCAGATCAGCGTCGAAAAAAGCCGTCGTTCAGAAACCATGTACAGCTTTGAGGCTACACGGCAGAAGGGCTGTGGAGGGCTCATTTATGTTCACGTTCGTGCCAGATCATCCCCTGATCTGCGGCGTCATTCTCATCCTCATTGACCTGGCGTTATGGCAAATGATCGATGCCTCACGGCGCAAGGTGCGGATGTCCGTGCGAATCAGCATATTCATCACCTTCAGCTGGGTCCTGACCAACGCCGGTATCAGCCCGCTGCAACCGCCACTGTGGCCGGAAGACCCTCTTCTCCAGCTGACGGGTACGGTACTGGGTATTGGCTGGTGGTTGTTTGCCGCCAGAACCGTGACCATTGTCCTAGGCAATGGACTGGCGGCCCGTGGCGGCCACAGCGCACGACTGCTGCATGATGTGATGGGGGCGGCGATTTTCCTGATCGGGATCGTCGGCGCTGCGGCCTATGTCTTGCAGTTGCCGGTCAAGGGCCTGCTGGCGACTTCCGGAGCCATGGCAATCGTTGTGGGGCTGGCTGTGCAGAGCACATTGAGTGACGTGTTTTCCGGCATCGTGCTCAACACCACCAAGCCGTATCACCTCAACGACCTGATTTCCATCGACGGTACGCAGGGCCATGTCGTGGAGATCGATTGGCGGTCGACGCATCTGATGACCGACGAAGGCGGCATCGCTGTCGTACCCAACTCTGTCGCAGCGAAAGCGAGGATTATTAACCTGAGTCGCCCGGGCGACGTACATCGGATCCGCACAGTGATTGCGGTACCCAGCAGTGTGCGCCCGCGCCTTGCTATTGATGCCCTCGAAAAAACCCTACGGGGAACGAGGGCATTGCTGTCAGCGCGCCCCGCCAAGGTCTCGGTCAAAAGCTCGCATCTGGAGTACACGGAGTACGAGCTGAAAGGGTTTGTCGCATCGGCCAAGAACAAGAACGATGTCTCCAACATGATGTTCGATCTCGCCCACCGCCACCTCGAAGCCGCCGGCGTCACCTGGGGACATAATCCGGAAGATCCTCGCTGGAGTCGCCAGCGCCGGCTTTTGGAGGAAGTCCGGGTTTTTCGTTCGTTGAGCAACAATGAACGTGACCGTCTCGCTGACGAAATGACACCGATCGACTACCAGGCTGACGAGGTCGTTCTGGGCTTCGGAGAGGTAGCCGATTGCCTGATGATCATCAGTACTGGCGTCATGTCGGTGTCAATCCACGACGGTGAAAAGCTCATCGAGGCAGGCCGTATGGGGCCAGGTGAAATCATGGGAGAAGAAGGCATTCTCGCGGGGAACCCCTCGAGGGGAGAATTTCGCAGCATCACAAGCGGGCAGTTCTTCCGCATTGGCAAAGATATGTTCGGCAGCCAGTTGGAACACCTGCATGAACTTCAGTCCGCTCTCAGCCACTTGCAGGAACAGCGTGAAGAGATCCGGGAGGCGGTAATCCTGCAGAAGCCAGTGGAAACCAAGAAAAAAGGATTGCTGAGCTGGCTATTGCAGCGCAGATAAATTGAATGCGCCTTTCGCTAATAGACAAACACACGCCGCGCGATGCAAATCATCAGGAGGCCCAAAGAGCTTGCTGAGAGCTCACCTTGGAAATACAACTTCCCAAGCTTTTAGAGGCGGAAAATCAGGGTCATTGAGTGTCTCCCCAATCTTGAATGAGCCTGTCATTCGGAGGCTCTTTCACGGCCCAGACGGTTGATAGAATACAAGCGGCCCACATACCCAAGCTTTATCGCCGTGGGCCCAAGAATTGTCATCGCATGCCCTATCAACAAGCTGGGCAAAGAAAGATATTGTTCCATTCCATAGGCCAGCACAACCCCGGTCGCCAACAGGAGCGTACCGCAGCTCAGCAGGATATTGGACAAATTCAGAACCCGCCTTGGACTTTCGAAAAGTGTGATCATTTCATTTCGGGACTCAGACTAACCGAAATGAAATCGTATTCCAAAAACGCAAGTTTCACGCAACTACATTTGGCCGAACCGAATATAAGCCAGTATCACCTGACTATACTTAGGTATGGAAATACACTTACCAGGACTTATCCCAAAGCTTTGTATTTGAATGCCTGCGACGCCCCACTCGTACAGCGGCCAAATAAGACAGACTACCTTAGCTATTGCCTGCAAACTCTCTTTCCAGGCTCTCGGAATTGAATTCCATCGAGATAAACCACTTGGAGCGGCGAAAATGATCCGGAGTGACCTCGTAGCGACGCGAACTGAGCCAACGTCCGCTGTAGGTCGGTAGCGGCTACTCGCCAGGGGCAGCAACCGGCCAGAAACGACCGCTCAGATTCACGGAGCTTGCATCTAACATATGGAAATTCGTATATTCGATTTTCCATATGTTATGGTGAAGCCATGATCACTCCACCCGAGGTCTTCAAGGGGGAACCGCAGAATTCGGAAAAAATCGTACGCTAAGCTAACGGTGTTCTCGTGACAGCTCTTTGACTAGGCTTTCTAAGGGGTCGTCTCAGAAAACGGAAAATAAAGCACGCTAAGGCATAGCCGAACCTGCCAAGCTTGCTCCACCCTGTAGTGACGCGATCAGCGGGCAGGAAACGTTCCCCCTTCGCGCATGGCAGGCGCACACCAACTCAGACAGCACGGCCTCCATGCGCGCCAGGTCAGCCATTTTCTCGCGCACGTCCTTGAGCTTGTGCTCGGCCAGACTGCTGGCTTCCTCGCAATGGGTGCCATCCTCCAGCCGCAGCAGCTCGGCGATCTCATCCAGGCTGAAGCCCAGCCGCTGGGCTGATTTCACGAAGCGCACCCGCGTTACATCCGCCTCGCCATAGCGGCGGATGCTGCCATAGGGCTTGTCAGGCTCCAGCAACAAGCCCTTGCGCTGATAGAAACGGATGGTCTCCACATTGACCCCGGCCGCCTTGGCGAAAACGCCAATGGTCAGGTTCTCCAAATTGTTTTCCATATCGCTTGACTCCGTACATGAGTACGGAAGTAAGGTTACGCTATCCAATTTCAATTCGAAAGGACAAGCGCATGTCTGAACCAAAAACCGGGCGCGGCGCGCTCTTCACTGGAGGGCTTGCCGCCATCCTCGCCTCGGCTTGCTGCCTCGGGCCGTTGGTTCTGATCGCCTTGGGGTTCAGCGGCGCTTGGATCGGCAACTTGGCGGTGTTGGAACCCTATCGCCCCATCTTTATCGGCGTGGCGCTGGTGGCGTTGTTCTTCGCCTGGCGGCGCATCTACCGGCAGGCAGCGGCCTGCAAACCGGGTGAGGTCTGCGCGATTCCCCAAGTGCGAGCTACTTACAAGCTCATTTTCTGGATCGTGGCCGCGCTGGTTCTGGTCGCGCTCGGATTTCCCTACGTCATGCCATTTTTCTACTGATCGGAGTTCACCATGAAGAAACTGTTTGCCTCCCTCGCCCTCGCCGCCGTTGTTGCCCCCGTCTGGGCCGCCACCCAGACCGTCACGCTGTCCGTACCGGGCATGACCTGCTCCGCCTGCCCGATCACTGTCAAGAAGGCGATTTCCAAGGTCGAAGGCGTCAGCAAAGTTGACGTGACTTTCGAGACACGCCAAGCGGTCGTCACCTTCGACGATGCCAAGACCAGCGTGCAGAAGCTGACCAAGGCAACCGCAGACGCGGGCTATCCGTCCAGCGTCAAGCAGTGAGTCACTGAAAACGGCACCGCAGCACAACGGACGTCATTGTCTGGCGCCACAAACGATAAAGGATCTGTTGCATGACCCATCTAAAAATCACCGGCATGACTTGCGACTCGTGCGCGGCGCACGTCAAGGAAGCGCTGGAAAAAGTGCCAGGCGTGCAGTCGGCGCTGGTGTCCTATCCGAAGGGCACAGCGCAACTCGCCATCGTGCCGGGCACATCGCCGGACGCGCTGACTGCCGCCGTGGCCGGACTGGGCTACAAGGCAACGCTAGCCGATGCGCCACTGGCGGACAACCGCGTCGGACTGCTCGACAAGGTGCGGGGATGGATGGCCGCCGCCGAAAAGCACAGTGGCAACGAGCCCCCGGTGCAGGTAGCGGTCATTGGCAGCGGTGGAGCCGCGATGGCGGCGGCGCTGAAAGCCGTCGAGCAAGGCGCGCAGGTCACGCTGATCGAGCGCGGCACCATCGGCGGCACCTGCGTCAATGTCGGCTGTGTGCCGTCCAAGATCATGATCCGCGCCGCCCACATCGCCCATCTGCGCCGGGAAAGCCCGTTCGATGGCGGTATTGCGGCAACTGTGCCTACGATTGACCGCAGTAAGCTGCTGGCCCAGCAGCAGGCCCGCGTCGACGAACTGCGGCACGCCAAGTACGAAGGCATCCTGGGCGGTAATCCGGCCATCACCGTTGTGCACGGTGAGGCGCGCTTCAAGGACGACCAGAGCCTTACCGTCCGTTTGAACGAGGGTGGCGAGCGCGTCGTGATGTTCGACCGCTGCCTGGTCGCCACGGGTGCCAGCCCGGCGGTCCCGCCGATTCCGGGCTTGAAAGAGTCACCCTACTGGACTTCCACCGAGGCCCTGGCGAGCGACACCATTCCCGAACGCCTTGCCGTAATCGGCTCGTCGGTGGTGGCGCTGGAGCTGGCGCAAGCCTTTGCCCGGCTGGGCAGCAAGGTCACGGTCCTGGCGCGCAATACCTTGTTCTTCCGTGAAGACCCGGCCATCGGCGAGGCGGTGACAGCCGCTTTCCGTGCCGAGGGCATCGAGGTGCTGGAGCACACGCAAGCCAGCCAGGTCGCCCATATGGACGGTGAATTCGTGCTGACCACCACGCACGGTGAATTGCGCGCCGACAAACTGCTGGTTGCCACCGGTCGGACACCGAACACGCGCAGCCTCGCGCTGGACGCAGCGGGGGTCACTGTCAATGCGCAAGGTGCCATCGCCATCGACCAAAGCATGCGCACGAGCAACCCGAACATCTACGCGGCCGGCGACTGCACCGACCAGCCGCAGTTCGTCTATGTGGCGGCAGCGGCCGGCACCCGTGCCGCGATCAACATGACCGGCGGCGATGCGGCGCTCGACCTGACCGCAATGCCGGCCGTGGTGTTCACCGATCCGCAAGTGGCGACCGTGGGCTACAGCGAGGCGGAAGCCCACCACGACGGGATCGAGACCGACAGCCGCACCTTGACCTTGGACAACGTGCCGCGTGCGCTCGCCAACTTCGACACACGCGGCTTCATCAAGTTGGTTATCGAGGAAGGCAGCCATCGGCTGATCGGCGTACAGGCGGTCGCGCCGGAAGCGGGTGAACTGATCCAGACGGCGGCTCTGGCCATTCGCAACCGCATGACGGTGCAGGAACTGGCCGACCAGTTGTTCCCCTACCTGACGATGGTCGAGGGGTTGAAGCTCGCGGCGCAGACCTTCAACAAGGATGTGAAGCAGCTTTCCTGCTGCGCCGGGTGAGAAAAAGGAGGTGTTCAATGAACGCCTACACGGTGTCCCGGCTGGCTCTTGATGCCGGGGTGAGCGTGCATATCGTGCGCGACTACCTGCTGCGCGGATTGCTGCGCCCGGTGGCGTGCACACCAGGCGGCTACGGCTTGTTCGATGACGCCGCCTTGCAACGGCTGTGCTTCGTGCGGGCGGCCTTCGAGGCGGGCATCGGCCTCGACGCGCTGGCGCGGCTGTGCCGGGCGCTGGATGCGGCGGACGGCGACGAAGCGGCCGCGCAGCTTGCCCTGCTGCGTCAGTTCGTCGAGCGTCGGCGCGAAGCGTTGGCCGATCTGGAAGTGCAGTTGGCCACCCTGCCGACCGAGCCGGCACAGCACGCGGAGAGTCTGCCATGAACAACCCCGAGCGCTTGCCGTCCGAGACGCACAAACCGATCACCGGCTACCTGTGGGGCGGACTGGCTGTGCTGACTTGCCCCTGCCACCTGCCCATCCTCGCTGTCGTGCTGGCCGGCACAACCGCCGGTGCTTTCCTCGGCGAGCATTGGGTCATCGCGGCGCTCGGTTTGACCGGCCTGTTCCTTCTGTCCCTGTCGCGGGCGTTGCGGGCATTCAGGGAAAGAGAATGAGCGCTTTCCGGCCGGATGGATGGACGACGCCGGAACTGGCCCAAGCGGTCGAGCGCGGGCAGCTTGAACTGCACTACCAGCCCGTCGTCGATCTGCGCAGTGGTGGGATTGTCGGCGCGGAAGCCCTGTTGCGCTGGCGTCATCCGACGCTTGGACTATTGCCACCGGGCCAGTTCCTGCCCGTGGTCGAATCGTCCGGCCTGATGCCTGAAATCGGCGCTTGGGTGCTGGGCGAAGCCTGCCGCCAGATGCGTGACTGGCGAATGCTGGCATGGCGACCGTTCCGGCTGGCCGTCAATGTTTCGGCGAGCCAAGTGGGACCGGACTTCGACGGGTGGGTAAAGGGCGTGCTGGCTGATGCCGAGTTGCCCGCCGAGTATCTCGAAATCGAGCTGACCGAATCGGTCGCGTTTGGTGATCCGGCGATCTTCCCCGCCCTGGACGCCTTGCGGCAGATCGGTGTGCGCTTCGCCGCCGATGACTTCGGGACGGGGTATTCCTGTCTGCAACATCTGAAGTGCTGCCCAATCAGCACGCTCAAGATCGACCAATCGTTTGTCGCCGGGCTCGCCAACGACCGCCGCGACCAAACCATCGTGCACACCGTGATTCAGCTTGCGCACGGGCTGGGCATGGATGTGGTGGCTGAAGGCGTGGAAACATCGGCGAGTCTTGATCTATTGCGACAAGCGGACTGCGACACAGGACAAGGCTTCCTGTTCGCGAAGCCAATGCCGGCGGCGGCATTCGCCGTCTTCGTCAGTCAATGGAGGGGTGCCACCATGAATGCAAGTGACTCGACCACCACCAGTTGCTGCGTGTGCTGCAAGGAAATCCCGCTCGATGCCGCCTTCACCCCGGAAGGCGCGGAATACGTCGAGCACTTCTGCGGGTTGGAGTGTTATCAACGCTTCGAAGCGCGTGCCAAGACAGGGAACGAAACCGATGCCGATCCGAACGCCTGCGACTCGCTACCGTCAGATTGAGGCATACCCTAACTGGATGTCAGGCAGGGCCGCGCTGTCATTTTCAGAAGACGACTGCACCAGTTCGCGGGGCAGGCCCGACCGGTGTGCAGCCGACTTCTGAACGGGCCGTGTCAGCAGTCCTATGCACGAAGTACCGCAAGGGGCCGGAATTGCTCAGAACTCCCCTGCACGATGCGGCCTTGTTATGTGGTCGCATTGTGACTACAATGTGAGTATCTGAATCGTTCCCGGAGAATTACCATGAGTACCACTGCCGACACCTACGTCCGCGCCCGCATCGACACCAACACCAAGGAGCGTGCCGCCAGCGCGCTCGAAGCAATGGGGTTGTCGATTTCCGACGCCATCCGCCTGCTGATGCTGCGCATCGCCGACGAACACCGCCTGCCCTTCGATGTGAAGGTGCCCAATGCCACCACCAAGAAGGCCATTGCCGAACTGGAAGCGGGCAAGGGCAAGAAGTTCACCAGCGTGGACGATCTGATGGCGGATTTGCATGCGGACGATTGACCGTTCCTCCGCGTTCAAACGCGATTACAAGCGCGAGGCCAAGGGCCAGCACCGCGCCACGCTCGATGACGCGCTCAAGCCGGTATTGGTCGCGCTGGCGACCGATCAGCCCCTCGATGCGCGCTACCGCGATCACGACCTTTCCGGCGATTGGGCGGGCTACCGTGAATGCCACATCAAGCCCGACCTGCTGCTGATCTACCGCAAGTCCGATCCCGACATCCTGCGCCTGGCGCGGCTTGGCTCGCACAGCGAGCTTTTCGGCTGACGCCAGCCGCCTTGTCCGTCAAACGATCATTAGGCGGCCAAACCGGACGCCTGTCCGAAAACATCTTGCGCAACGGGATGACGGACAATAAGATAGGCGGACGGTATAACGGACAAATGGGCGGAAATGGCACTCATCGGCTATGCGCGGGTATCGACGGCGGAACAGGACACCGCCTTGCAGACGGATGCGCTGCGCAATGCAGGCTGCGAACGGGTTTTCGAGGACACGGCATCCGGGGCCAAGGCAGACCGGCCCGGCTTGGCCGATGCGCTGGCTTATCTGCGCGATGGCGATGTGCTGGTCGTCTGGCGGCTGGATCGGCTTGGCCGCTCCCTGCCGCACCTGATTGAGACGGTCGGCAAGCTGGAAGCACGGGGCGTCGGCTTCCGCTCGTTGACTGAAAACATCGACACCACCACGCCGGGCGGACGGCTCATCTTCCATGTGTTCGGTGCGCTGGGCCAGTTCGAGCGCGACCTGATCCGCGAGCGCACTAAGGCCGGGTTGACCGCTGCCGCCGCACGCGGGCGCAAAGGCGGACGCAAGCCGGTTGTCACTGCCGACAAGTTGCAACGAGCGCGGGAGCTTGTCGCCAACGGCTTGAATGTCCGCGAGGCCGCCGCACGCCTCAAGGTAGGAAAAACCGCTCTCTACGCTGCCTTGCAGGCGGCCAGTTCTGGCAGTGCAGCCGACTCCTGATATTTCATGCAGTCGCCTTCTGAAAACGACACGCGCCGCTTAGTCAGAATAGAGTCATCTTTCGCATTTTTTGACACATGCCTGCGAAGGTCATAGATTTCAGCCTGACAGAAACGGGGTTTGAGGCACAACGGAACAGAAGGAGCACTTAAGCCGCCTTCAACCAAGGAGACATCGTGCAGGGGCACCGCATCGGCTACGTCCGGGTCAGCAGCTTCGACCAGAACCCGGAACGCCAGCTGGAACAGACACAGGTGAGCAAGGTGTTCACCGACAAGGCATCGGGCAAGGACACCCAGCGCCCCCAGCTCGAAGCGCTGCTGAGCTTCGTCCGCGAAGGCGATACAGTGGTGGTGCACAGCATGGACCGGCTGGCCCGCAACCTCGATGACCTGCGTCGCTTGGTACAGAAGCTGACTCAACGCGGCGTGCGCATCGAGTTCCTGAAGGAGGGCCTGGTGTTCACTGGCGAGGACTCGCCGATGGCCAACCTGATGCTGTCGGTGATGGGGGCCTTCGCTGAGTTCGAGCGCGCCCTGATCCGCGAGCGGCAGCGTGAGGGCATCACCTTGGCCAAGCAGCGTGGCGCGTACCGGGGCCGCAAGAAAGCCCTGTCCGATGAGCAGGCTGCTACCCTGCGGCAGCGAGCGACGGCCGGCGAGCCCAAGGCGCAGCTTGCCCGCGAGTTCAACATCAGCCGGGAAACCCTCTACCAGTACCTCCGCACGGACGACTGATACATGCCGCGTCGCTTGATCCTCTCGGCCACGGAGCGGGACACCCTGCTTGCGTTGCCGGAAAGCCAGGATGACCTGATCCGCTACTACACCTTCAACGATTCCGATCTATCGCTGATCCGCCAGCGGCGCGGCGATGCCAACCGCTTGGGCTTTGCGGTGCAGCTCTGCCTGCTGCGCTACCCTGGCTATGCGTTGGGCACCGACAGCGAGCTGGCCGAGCCGGTTATCCTGTGGGTGGCCAAGCAGGTTCAGGTCGATCCGGCGAGCTGGGCGAAGTACGGTGAGCGCGACGTGACCCGCCGCGAACACGCCCTAGAACTGCGCACCTACCTGCAACTGGCTCCCTTCGGCCTATCCGACTTCCGCGTCCTGGTGCGCGAGTTGACCGAGCTGGCCCAGCAGACCGACAAGGGCTTGCTGCTGGCCGGTCAGGCGCTGGAGAGTCTCCGGCAGAAACGGCGCATCCTGCCGGCGCTGAGCGTGATTGATCGAGCCTGCTCGGAAGCCATTGCCCTCGCCAATCGCCGGGTCTACCGCGCCTTGGTCGGGCCGCTCACGGACTCGCACCGTGCCAAGCTGGACGAACTGCTGAAGCTCAAGGCCGGCAGCAGCATCACCTGGTTGACCTGGCTGCGGCAGGCACCGCTGAAACCCAACTCCCGGCACATGCTTGAACACATCGAACGGCTGAAGACATTTCAGCTGGTGGACTTGCCCGAAGGCCTCGGCCGGCACATCCACCAGAACCGACTGCTCAAGCTGGCCCGCGAGGGCGGGCAGATGACGCCCAAAGACCTTGGCAAGTTCGAGCCGCAGCGGCGCTATGCGACCCTGGCCGCCGTAGTGCTGGAGAGCACCGCGACTGTGATTGATGAGCTGGTGGATCTGCACGACCGCATCCTGGTCAAGCTGTTCAGCGGCGCGAAGCACAAGCATCAGCAGCAGTTCCAGAAGCAGGGCAAGGCAATCAACGACAAGGTGCGCCTTTACTCGAAGATCGGCCAGGCGCTGCTGGAGGCCAAGGAAAGCGGCAGCGACCCCTATGCCGCCATCGAGGCGGTGATTCCCTGGGACGAGTTCACCGAGAGCGTCAGCGAGGCCGAGCTGCTGGCCCGGCCGGAGGGTTTCGATCATCTGCACCTGGTCGGCGAGAACTTCGCCACCCTGCGCCGGTACACGCCGGCCCTGCTGGAAGTGCTGGAGCTGCGCGCCGCCCCGGCCGCGCAAGGCGTGCTGGCAGCCGTGCAGACCCTGCGCGAGATGAACGCCGACAACCTGCGCAAGGTGCCGGCCGAGGCCCCTACGGCCTTCATCAAGCCGCGCTGGAAACCGCTGGTGGTAACCCCGGAAGGCCTCGACCGGCGCTTCTACGAAATCTGCGCGCTGTCCGAGCTGAAGAACGCCCTGCGCTCCGGCGACATCTGGGTCAAGGGCTCGCGGCAGTTCCGCGACTTCGACGACTACCTGCTGCCGGCGGACAAGTTCGCCGCGCTCAAGCGGGATCAGTCCCTGCCCCTGGCGATCAACCCGAACAGCGACCAGTACCTGGAAGAGCGCTTGCAGCTGCTGGACGAGCAGTTGGCCACCGTCACCCGCTTGGCCAAGGACAACGAGCTGCCCGATGCCATCCTCACCGAGTCCGGCCTGAAGATCACCCCGTTGGATGCGGCGGTG
>NZ_AMZB01000109.1 GCF_000313755.1 Pseudomonas nitroreducens TX1
GCGCGAGAATCCCGCGCCGGTTCCGGAGGCTTTGCCTGGCCCGGCCCGCTAGTGCGGAGGTACCCCCTGTACCCCTGGGTCATTCAGGACCTGACGCATCCCGAACATCCCGGCCCCCTGGCCGTGCGTACGCCTTCTGGGTACGCGAATCTCTGAACCTGCCTGCCGCCATGAAGGCGATCAGTACCAGTTCGGATCGCTCTTGAGCTGGTCGTCGAGGATCCTTTTCACCGAATCGTTCGGCTCGCCCAGCCAGCGGAAGCTGGCGTGCTTGCTCGGCGATTTGTCCGCAGGAAGGTTTTCAGGAACCTTCACATACAGTGCGTAGGCCTTGTCCTTGTCCCAGGTGAAGGCCACATACAGCCTCTGCGCAGCGCAGTTGTGCTGCTCGCACAACTGGCCCACCAGGTATTTGTCGCCCTGCTCGTCCACCGCCTGCATCGGCGTCGCGGTGCCGCTGAGGTTCATGACCCAGTCCGGCAGACGGCTCTCGTCCTTGACTACCGATTGCCAGGTGTCTCGGTACTGCTCGTCGCTGGCGATCAGCTCGTTGAGGCGGTACTGCGCGTCCTTGTCCGCCTCGGCGGCCAGGGCCTGGGCCCCGGCGCCGAGCAGAAGGGCCGACAGCAGCAGATTGCGGGTAAAGCTCATCGCTACGCTCCTTGTTCCACTTTCAGCCGGTTTTCAGGGCATCAACCTCGGCGACGGCCCATGAAGAACGACACGATGAACAGCACCAGGAAGATCACGAAAAGGATCTTGGCAATACTGGTGGCGGCGCCGGCGATACCACCGAAGCCCAGGACCGCGGCGATGATGGCGATGATCAGGAATGTCAGTGCCCAGCTAAGCATGGGGTCTCTCCTCTTCTCGTTGTCGGTTTGGCACCGCTTTCGGGTACCTGCTCCGGAGCGGTCGCAAGGCAGCCTCCGGATAACTTGTCCGCCCGGGCGCTTCCGGGCGCTTCCGGGCACTGCGGACATATCGGGCACGCCATTGGCGCGCCAGCGATCGGGTCAGAACACCCAGCCACTCTGGGTCCGCCCCATCGGCTGAACCTGGTCCTGGGCCTGGGCCTGGGCCTGCGGGGCTTGCAATACCTGAGTCTGGTTGTGAGCGGGGGCGGTCTGTGGATAACGCGAAGCTTCGCGATACAGACCGGGCGCGCTGGAGGCCGTCGGGACATAGGCCACCGGTGCGCTGGCAGCCTTCGCCTGGGATACCTGCATCTGCAGCTGCACCTGGTTGATCAGCAACAGCAGCAGGGCGCCAGCGAAGAAAATCCGGCTCCACACATCGATACGCGCGACTGGCACTTGGCTGTTGGTTCCGCTGTTCATCCCGTTTCTCCTGCCCGTCGCCGGCCTGTTTGTCGAACCTGGGACCCGTCCTCCGGTCCTTTCAGGTTCTTCGCCACCGCGGGTGGTTCGTTGACTGTCTGGCAGTAGGAATTGCACGGCGCATGCCAGTCTTTTAAATCGATTTTTTCCTTATAAATCAAATATTTAAATATGGTACTCAAGTCCCTTTGTGCCGCATCCTGCACGATGGGTCCACCAAGGTCGTGCGTTTTGCAATTTCGGCTCCGGGCACCTCCCTGTGCCTTTGTGAAGCGCATCACTCCAGCGAATGCTTGAGCTGGCTCATTTCGTCGTGGCAGGCCCTCACCTTGGGCAACTCGGCGCGCAGCAGCGCCTGGGTCTGCGGCGTACCGTTCTGCAGGGCATCCTCGAACGCATGCAGAATCCGATCCTCGGTCTCCTCGAGTTGGGTGACGTAACTCGCAGCCTCGTCACTGGCCAATGTTGCGCGGGTATCGGCGTAGACCTGGCGCAGCCTGCCCAGCAAGGTGCCGCCGGCGGCAGGGTCTTCGTGGTTGGCCGCCACCTCTCCGGCCAAGGCGTTGATGACATCGGTCTTGGCCTGCGCCATCGACTGGAATAGCCGCTGCAGGCGGGCATCCTTCACTTCCTGGATCGCATGCTGGTAGAAGCGCTGGCCATCGCGGGTGATCTCGATGAGTTCATTGAGCTGACTGGTGGTGCGGGTCATGACAGGTTCTCCTGTAAAGCAAGGGTGGGAGTCAGGCGGCCTGGCCGGCCACCTTCAAGGCGGTGGCGTCCACATCACGCACGCCCCGGGTCTTGCGAGCCGAATCGATCAATTGCTGGCGCTCGTCGGCGCTGGGTACCTGGCCCCTGAGCGTGACCACGCCGTCGCGGGTCGACACGCCAATGGAAAGCCCGCCCAGCGCATGGGCCGAAAGAATGTCGGCCTTGATCTGGCTGGTGATCCAGGCATCGCTGACGGCGGCCTGGGCATCGCCGACGGATTTTTCGAAACGCTGGGTCGAGGTGGCATCAGGGTCGACCTTCAACCGGTTGTCCACCGAGCTGACGCCCTCGGTCTGCGCCGCCAGGTGTGCAGCCTGCTGGCTGGCCGCGTCGCTGACCACGGTACCATCCAGGGTGACGGCGCCCGCCCGGCTGGTGACCTTGATATCCAGGCCTTCACCGCGCTTCTCCAGCAGCAGCTTGGATTTCACCCGGGCGGCCAACGTGGCGTCGTCCCACTGCTGTACCGCGCCTTCCTGCCTGGAGGAATCAGCCTTCTGCGCATCGGCCAGGGCAGCGTCGACGCCGAGCTGGTTATCCACAGCGTTGATGCCTTCGACGCTCCCGGCGATCTGCCCGGCCAGCGCCTTCTGTTCCTCGCTGGCCACCGCGCCGGTGAGCTGCGCTCGTCCACTCTCGACATCCACCTTGATGGTGAAAGGCTTGAGTTCACGGTTGAGATTGAGGGCCGTCCAGATGGAGCCTTCCTGGCGCGCCTCGGCCAGTTGGGCCGCCAGACCAGCCTCGGCGGCGTGGCTGGCGATCGGTTGCAGGACGAACAAAGCGGAACTCAGAGCGAGGGCAAGGATCTTGGGATTGGGCGACATGGACATGGCGGTCTCCGTCAAACGATGGTGCAAGATTGGATCCGCAAGCCGCGTGCCAGTGCCTTTTGTGGATAAAATTCCTGTAATTCAATGTGTTGGATGACCTGTGCATAACCTGAACCTGTGCACCCTGCCCGAGGGCACAGAAAGATTCTTGCAACTTGCACGAAAAACCCTGGACTAAGAAAAATCGCACCCTTTACAACAACGAATCACACAACGAGGAAATCGCTGAATGGACGCAACGCCTGAACAGCAAGGCCGCATCCTGCTGGTCGATGACGAGTCCGCCATCCTGCGCTCGTTCCGCTATTGCCTGGAGGACGAGGGCTACAGCGTCGCCACCGCCAGTAGCGCGCAGCAGGCAGAGAACCTGCTGCAGCGCCAGGTCTTCGACCTGTGCTTCCTGGACCTGCGCCTGGGCGACGACAACGGCCTGGACGTGCTGGCGCAGATGCGCGTGCAGGCACCCTGGATGCGCGTGGTGATAGTCACCGCGCATTCCGCCGTGGACACCGCGGTTGACGCTATGCAGGCCGGCGCCGCCGACTATCTGGTAAAACCCTGCAGTCCCGACCAGTTGCGCCTGGCCGCCGCCAAACAACTCGAGGTGCGCCAGCTCACCGCGCGCATCGAGGCGCTCGAAGGAGAAATGCGCAAGCAGGGTGATGTGCTGGAATCCCACAGCCCGGCCATGGCCGCCGTGCTGGAAACAGCCCGCCAGGTGGCGGCCACCGACGCCAACATCCTCATCCTGGGCGAATCGGGCTCCGGCAAGGGCGAGCTCGCACGGGCCATCCATGGCTGGAGCAAGCGCGCAAAAAAATCCTGCGTGACCATCAACTGCCCTTCGCTATCCGCCGAACTGATGGAGAGCGAGCTGTTCGGCCACAGCCGCGGTGCGTTCACCGGCGCGACGGAGAACACCCTCGGGCGCATCAGCCAAGCAGACGGCGGGACGTTATTCCTCGATGAAATCGGCGATTTTCCCATCACGTTGCAACCAAAGTTGCTGCGCTTTATCCAGGACAAGGAATACGAGCGCATCGGCGACCCGGTGACCCGCAACGCGGATGTGCGAATCCTCGCGGCCACCAATCGCGATCTGGCCGGGATGGTCGCCCAGGGGACGTTCCGTGAGGACCTGCTCTACCGCCTGAACGTGATCGTGCTCAACCTGCCTCCGCTGCGCGAGCGCGCAGAGGACATCATCGGCCTGGCCGAACGCTTCCTCGCCCGTTTCGTGAAGGACTATGGACGCCCGGCCCGAGGATTTACCGATGAGGCGCGTGCCCTGCTGCGTCGCTACAACTGGCCGGGCAACGTGCGCGAACTGCGAAACGTGATCGAACGTGCAAGCATCATCTGCAACCATGAGCTTATCGGCGTGGAACAACTGGCGATTGGCGAACAGACGACCAGCTCAGCTCCGCGCATTGGCGAAGCCATGAGCCTGGAGGAGCTGGAAAAAGCCCACATCGCTGCGGTGATGGCCTCCAGCGCCACCCTTGACCAGGCGGCCAAGACCCTGGGGATCGACGCCTCCACGCTGTATCGCAAGCGCAAGCAGTACAGCCTGTGAAACTGCCGATTCCGATGACGCTGCGGACCCGGCTCTTCGTGAGCATCTCGGCGCTCATCACGGTAGCGTTGCTGGGCCTGCTGCTCGGGCTGTTCAGCGTGATGCTGACCGCCCGCGAACAGGCTCAGCTGATCCAGCGCAACTTCGCTGCCATTGAGGTCAGCCAGCACTTGCGCCAGGCGCTGGGCGACGAACTGGTCCAGGTCCTCAGCGCGCGCCCGAGCCCGGAACATCTGGAAGCGGCACGCCTGCATTTCGCACAGGCCCTGGAACGCGGCCGACTGTTGGCGCACAACGGCCGCCAGCGGCTGGCCATGAGCGAGATCGCCGACGCGCACCGGCTGTTCGTCGAGGCCACCGAAACCCCCGGTCCCGGCCGCCCGGAGCTGCTGGCGGACAGCGACCTGAGCCGCACCCTCGACGACTTGCGCAGCCGCCTGCAGGCCCTGCATCAAGACGCTATCGACAGGATCAGCGAGGACGATCGCGCTTCCCGTGACCGGGTCCTGCTGGTCACCGGCCTGCTCAGCTTGATCGGCATCGCCATCCTGGTGGTCGGCTTCATCACCGCGCACAGCATCGCACGCCGCTTCGGCGCCCCCATCGAGACGCTGGCCAAGGCTGCCGACAAGATTGGCCAGGGCGACTTTGACGTCACCCTGCCGGTGTCCGGCGTCGCCGAGATGTCCTCCCTGAGCCGCCGCTTCGGCCTGATGGCGGAGGCCTTGCGCCTCTATCGCGCCAGCAACACCGAGGCGCTGGGTTCGGGTCGCAAGCGCCTGCTGGCGGTGCTAGACAGCATCGACGACGGCCTGGTGATCCTCGATCGCCACGGCCGCATCGAGCACGCCAACCCCGTCGCCACGCGCCAACTGTTCGCGCAAAGCGACCCGCAGGGCCAGGAACTGGGCGCGCTGTTGCAGAATCCGGCGCTGACCCAGGCGGTACAGCGGGTCCTGAGCGGCAACCTGCTGGAGGAAACGCCCCAGGACCTGGTCGTGGACGTCAGCGGCGAAAGCCGGCTGCTGACCTGGGGCATGTCGCCGGTCAGCCATGACGATGGGCGCAATATAGGCGCGGTGATGGTGGTGCGCGACGTCACCGAGCAACGCGCTTTCGAACGCGTACGTAACGATTTCGTCCTTCGCGCCTCCCATGAGCTGCGCACCCCCATGACCGGCATGCACATGGCCTTCGGGCTGCTCGCCGAGCGCCTGAAGTTCCCCGAGGAATCACGCGAGCGCGACCTGGTGCGTACGGTCGATGAGGAGATGCACCGCCTGGTGCGGTTGATCAACGATCTGTTGAATTTCTCGCGCTACCAGAGCGGCACCCAGAAGCTGGAACTGCAGCTGTGCGACGTCGGCGGACTGTTGACCCAGGCGCACCATCGCTTTGTCGGTCAAGCCACGGACAAGCATATCGAGCTGGGCCTGGAGATCGCCGAGGGTCTGCCGCCGATCAATATCGACCGCACGCAGATCGAACGAGTACTGGACAACCTGATCGGCAACGCCCTGCGTCATACGCCTGAAGGCGGCACCATCCGTCTTCAGGCGCGCTGCCAGGAAGAGCGCGTGGCGATCGCCGTAGAGGACAGCGGCGACGGTATCCCGCTCAGCCAGCAGGGACGCATCTTCGAACCCTTCGTGCAGGTAGGCCGCAAGAAAGGCGGGGTCGGACTTGGCCTGGCGCTATGTCGGGAAATCGTGCAACTGCACGGCGGACGCATCGCGCTGCGTTCGCAACAAGGCAAGGGCTCGCGCTTCTACCTGTTGCTGCCGGTCTAGGAAGTCGGTACAGCCAACAGCAGTGCGGCGGTTTCGAGGTCCGGCTCGCCATCGAAACGCTCCGGGCGGAAGCGCATCTGGAACGCCGCGATTACGTTGCGGGTTTCCGCGTCCATCACCCCATTGAGCGGCACCGCATAACCGTGGCGCGCCAGCTGCTGCTGGAACCAGCCCGGAGCCGGCAACTGGCCGTTCAACTCGGTCAGGCGACGCGCCAGCTCACCCGGTTTCGGCCAGGGGATCAGGCCGGCTTCGGCGAGCTTCTTCCAGGGAAACAGCGGGCCTGGATCGACCTTGCGCTGCGGGGCGATATCGCTGTGGCCGAGGATGTGTTCCGGGGTGATGCCCTGGCGCCGGGTGATGTCCTTGAGCAGGGCGATGAGCGCATCGATCTGCGCATCCGGATAGGGATACCAGATCTTCCCGCTGGGGGTATCGCGATAGCCGGGGTTCACCAGCTCAATGCCGATGGAAGTGGAGTTGAGCCAGGTGCGCCCCTGCCATTCGCTGGCGCCGGCGTGCCAGGCGCGGCGGTTCTCGTCCACCAACTGGTAGATGGTCGCCGGGTCATCACCGATCAGGTAGTGCGCACTCACCTCGCCATGGGTCAGCAGCGCCAGAGAGCGCGGCAGATCGGCCGACGTGTAGTGGACGATAACGTACTGAATGCGGCTGTCCTGGTTCCTCGACACGTGTTCGCGATCGATCTGCAGACCCTTGTCGGCGCAGCCGGCGAGCAAGGTGGCGAGGAAGGCGAAGGTCAGGGCACGCAACATCATGGCGGTCTCGAATCAGGCAGCGATGTGCAGGAAGCTGCGCACGTTCTGCAGGAGCATGTTCACGCTGAGCATGATCAGCAGCATGCCGGCCAGACGTTCCACGGCCATCAGCCCTCGCGGACCGAGGAAGCGCTGGAGGAAGGCCGCCTGCATGAGGATGAAGGCGGTGGCCGCCCAGGCGAGGATCACCGCCAGGTACAGCTCCCACAACGGACCAGTGTAGGTGCTGCGCAAGGTGATCAGCATCGCCAGCGCGGAGGGCCCGGCCACTGCGGGAGTGGCCAGCGGCACGAACAGCGGCTCATTGTCCGGCATGTCGCCCAGCACTCCCTGGGGCGTGGGGAAGATCAGGCGCATGGCAACCACGAACAGGATGATGCCGCCGGCGATGCCGGTGGCTTCCTTGGACAGCCCAAGCCCGGTGAGGATGTGCTCGCCCAGGGTGAGGAACAGCAGCAGTAGACCGAGGGCGAACAGCAGCTCGCGCAGCGCCACTTTCAGACGGCGTTCGGCGGGAACGGACTTGAGAGCCGCGAGAAATACCGCAATGTTGCCGAACGGGTCGGTGATCAGAAAGATCAGGATGGCGACGCCAAGCATGTCCGGGAAGACTCCAGCAAAACCAGCCATTCCGCGGTTGGCGGGATGGCCTGTGTATAACGATAGGGGGATCGCCCTGTGGCCGGGTTCTTATCCACAGGGGAGCGGCAGCTGCATCAGGGTTTCTTGATTTTTTCCGGACGCTTCCAGCCTTCGATCACCCGCTGCTTGGCGCGACCAACACCGAGGGTGCCGGCCGGAACCTCGGCGGTGATGGTCGAGCCCGCGCCAGTCGTGGCTCCGGTGCCGATATCCACAGGCGCCACCAGCGAATTGTTGGAGCCGATGAAGACATCTTCACCAATGGTGGTGCGCCACTTGTTCGCGCCATCGTAATTGCAGGTGATGGTGCCGGCGCCGATGTTGGTGCGTGCACCCACTTCACTGTCGCCCAGGTAGGTCAGGTGGCCGACCTTCACGCCGTCCTGCAGATGGGCGTTTTTGAGTTCGACGAAGTTACCCACATGCACCTTGCGCTCCAGCACGCTACCCGGACGCAGGCGAGCGAAGGGGCCGACATCGCTGTCCGGGCCGACGTGGGCGCCTTCCAGGTGCGAGTTGGCCTTGATGATGGCGCCGCGACGCAGGGTGGAGTCCTTGATGAAGCAGTTCGGGCCGATCTGCACGTCGTCCTCGATCTCCACCTGGCCTTCGAGGATCACGTTGATGTCGATGCTGACGTCGCGTCCGACGCTGACTTCACCGCGCACATCGAAGCGCGCCGGATCGATCAAGGTCACGCCCTGGGCCATCAGGCGACGGGCCACTCGCTGCTGGAAGAAGCGCTCCAGCTCGGAGAGCTGCAGGCGATCATTGGCGCCCTGGGTCTCCATCGCCACCTGGGGTTGTGCAGTGGCCACGCGCAGACCGTCGCCGACCGCCATGGCAATGACGTCGGTGAGGTAGTACTCCCCCTGGGCGTTGGAGTTGGAAAGTCGCGACAGCCAACCCAGCAGGCGCTCGCGGGGCGCGGCGAGAATACCGGTGTTGCCTTCCTGAATAGCGCGTTGCTCGGGGGTAGCGTCCTTCTGCTCGACGATGGCCCTAACCTCGCCGCTGGCATCCCGGATAATGCGGCCGTAGCCGGTCGGATCCTCCAGCTTGACGGTGAGCAGCGCCAGCTGTTGCGGCGTGGCCTGAGCCATCAGGCGCTCCAGGGTCGGCTGCTCGATCAGCGGGACGTCCCCATACAGGATCAGCACGTTGTCGGCGCTCAGGAACGGAGCCGCCTGCGCCACGGCGTGGCCGGTGCCCAGCTGCTGTTCCTGGATCACGAAATTCAGGTCATCCGCCTGCAGGCGCTCGCGCACCAGGTCGGCACCATGACCAATCACCACATGGATACGCGACGGACTGAGGCCGCGGGCGGTGTCGATCACGTGGGCAAGCATCGGTTTGCCAGCAACCGGGTGCAGAACTTTCGGCAAGGCAGAACGCATGCGGGTGCCCTGGCCAGCAGCAAGAATGACGATTTCGAGGGACATGAGTGAGGGACCGTCCTGGTGAGCGGGAAAAGACCAAGTGTATAAAAAGAAAAAGGGTAGCCAAGGCTACCCTTTTCCCATTTGTCGCTGAAGTCCGAAGGACCTCGCGGCTCAGCCGCCGTACTTCTTGCGAACCTGCTGGACCGTGCGCAGTTGCGCTGCGGCTTCGGCCAGGCGGGCTGCGGCGGAGCTGTAGTCGAACTCTGCACCTTTACCTTGCAGAGCCTTCTCAGCTTCCTTCAGTGCGGTCTGGGCAGCCGCTTCGTCGAGGTCGCCTGCACGAATCACGGTGTCGGCGAGAACCTTGACCATGTTCGGCTGTACTTCGAGGAAGCCGCCGGAGATGTAGTACACCTCCTGCTCGCCACCCTGCTTCACCAGGCGGATCGGACCCGGCTTGAGCTCAGTGATCAGCGGCGCGTGGCCCGGAGCGATACCCAGATCGCCCAGGGAGCCGTGCGCTACGACCAGCTCGACCAGACCGGAGAAGATCTCCGCTTCGGCGCTGACGATGTCGCAGTGGACAGTAATAGCCATACCCTTGCCTCACGTAAGCGCCCGTTGCCGGGCGCACGGATTACAGCTTCTTCGCTTTCTCGATGGCTTCTTCGATGCCGCCGACCATGTAGAACGCCTGCTCGGGCAGGTGGTCGTAGTCGCCGTTGAGGATGCCTTTGAAGCCAGCGATGGTGTCCTTCAGGGAGACGTATTTGCCCGGCGAGCCGGTGAATACTTCAGCCACGAAGAACGGCTGGGACAGGAAGCGCTGGATCTTACGAGCACGGGCCACCAGCAGCTTGTCGGCTTCGGACAGTTCGTCCATGCCGAGGATCGCGATGATGTCCTTCAGCTCCTTGTAGCGCTGCAGAACGTACTGCACGCCACGAGCGGTGTCGTAGTGATCCTGGCCGATGACCAGCGGGTCCAGCTGACGGGAAGTCGAGTCCAGCGGATCAACGGCCGGGTAGATACCCAGCGAGGCGATGTCACGGGACAGAACGACAGTGGCGTCCAGGTGGGCGAAGGTGGTCGCCGGGCTCGGGTCGGTCAGGTCGTCCGCGGGAACGTATACGGCCTGGATCGAGGTGATCGAGCCTTTCTTGGTGGAGGTGATGCGCTCCTGCAGAACGCCCATCTCTTCGGCCAGGGTCGGCTGGTAACCTACTGCGGAAGGCATACGGCCCAGCAGTGCGGATACTTCGGTACCGGCGAGGGTGTAACGGTAGATGTTGTCGATGAACAGCAGTACGTCACGGCCTTCGTCACGGAACTTCTCGGCCATGGTCAGGCCGGTCAGTGCAACGCGCAGACGGTTGCCCGGCGGCTCGTTCATCTGGCCGTAAACCAGGGCTACCTTGTCCAGTACGCCGGAATCCTTCATCTCGTGGTAGAAGTCGTTACCCTCACGAGTACGCTCGCCCACGCCCGCGAACACAGAGTAACCACTGTGCTCCATGGCGATGTTACGGATCAGTTCCATCATGTTTACGGTCTTGCCGACACCGGCACCACCGAACAGACCGACTTTACCGCCCTTGGCGAACGGGCAGACCAGGTCGATTACCTTGATGCCGGTTTCCAGCAGGTCGTTGCCGCCAGCCTGGTCAGCGTAGGACGGAGCGTCGCGGTGAATACCCCAGCGCTCTTCTTCGCCGATGGGGCCGGCTTCGTCGATCGGATTGCCCAGCACGTCCATGATACGGCCCAGGGTCTTGGTACCGACCGGGACGGAGATGGCTGCGCCGGTGCTTTCCACGTTCAGGCCACGCTTGAGGCCTTCGGTGGAACCCATCGCAATGGAACGAACCACGCCGTCGCCCAGCTGCTGCTGAACTTCCAGGGTGGTTTCGACGCCCTGAACTTTCAGGGCCTCGTAGATGCTCGGCACGGCATCGCGCGGGAATTCCACGTCGATCACGGCGCCGATGATTTGAACGATACGTCCGCTACTCATGTCTGGTTCCTCTGAATTTTGAACCTGTTCTTACACCGCGGCAGCGCCGCCGACGATTTCCGAGATTTCCTGGGTGATCGCCGCCTGACGTGCCTTGTTGTAGATCAGTTGCAGACCACTGATCAGATCACCGGCGTTGTCGGTAGCGTTCTTCATTGCAATCATCCGGGCCGCCTGCTCACAGGCGTTGTTCTCAACCACGGCCTGGTACACCTGGGATTCCACGTAGCGCACCAGCAGACCGTCGAGGAGGGCCTTGGCGTCGGGTTCGTAGAGGTAGTCCCAGTGGTGCTTCAGCTCGGCATTGTCCTCGGCCACCAGCGGAATCAGCTGTTCCACGGTCGGCTTCTGGGTCATGGTGTTGACGAACTTGTTGGAAACCACGTACAGGCGATCGATACGACCTTCCAGGTAGGCATCCAGCATGACCTTGACGCTGCCGATCAGATCGTTGATCGACGGCTCTTCGCCCAGGTGGCTGATAGCTGCAACCACGTTGCCGCCATAGCTCTTGAAGAAGGATGCACCCTTGGAGCCGATCACGCAGAGGTCGATCTCCGCGCCACGATCGCGCTGCCCGCTCATGTCCTTGACGAGCGCCTTGAACAGGTTGATGTTCAGGCCGCCAGCCAGGCCACGGTCGGAGCTCACCACGATGTAGCCGACGCGCTTGACTTCACGCTCGACCATGAACGGGTGACGGTATTCCGGGTTGGCGTTGGCCAGATGGCCGATCACCTGGCGAATGCGCTCCGCGTAGGGACGGCCGGCCGCCATGCGCATTTGTGCCTTGCGCATCTTGCTCACCGCCACCTTTTCCATGGCATTGGTGATTTTTTGCGTGCTTTTGATGCTCGCAATCTTGCTGCGAATCTCTTTTGCGCCTGCCATTTCACACCTATCGGTTTAGCAGGCGGGGGCCATTAACGACCCCCGCTGCGGCTTACCAGGTTTGGGTGGCCTTGAACTTCTCGATGCCGGCCTTGATGCCCGCGTCGATTTCGTCGTTGAAGTCACCCTTCTCGTTGATCTTCGCCAGCAGAGCGGCGTTCTCACGTTGGAAGTAGGCGATCAACGCTTGTTCGAAGGCGCCCACCTTGGCGATCTCGACGTCCTGCAGGAAGCCACGCTCGGCGGCATACAGGGACAGCGACATCTCGGCGATGGACATCGGCGCGTATTGCTTCTGCTTCATCAGCTCGGTAACGCGCTGACCATGTTCCAGCTGCTTGCGGGTCGCATCGTCCAGGTCCGAGGCGAACTGGGCGAAGGCCGCCAGTTCACGGTACTGGGCCAGCGCGGTACGGATGCCGCCGGACAGCTTCTTGATGATCTTGGTCTGGGCCGCGCCGCCGACACGGGATACCGAGATACCGGCGTTGACGGCCGGACGGATACCCGAGTTGAACATGGCGGATTCGAGGAAGATCTGACCGTCGGTGATGGAGATCACGTTGGTCGGAACGAACGCGGAAACGTCGCCAGCCTGGGTTTCGATGATCGGCAGGGCGGTCAGGGACCCGGTCTTGCCTTTCACTTCGCCGTTGGTGAACTTCTCGACATACTCTTCGGAAACGCGGGAAGCGCGCTCCAGCAGACGGCTGTGGAGATAGAACACGTCGCCCGGGTATGCTTCGCGGCCCGGCGGACGGCGCAGCAGCAGGGAGATCTGGCGGTAGGCTACGGCCTGCTTGGACAGGTCGTCGTACACGATCAGGGCGTCTTCACCGCGGTCGCGGAAGTATTCGCCCATGGTGCAACCGGAGTACGGAGCCAGGTATTGCAGAGCGGCGGATTCCGAAGCGCTGGCAACCACCACGATGGTGTTGGCCAGGGCGCCGTTTTCTTCCAGCTTGCGGACGACGTTGGCGATGGTCGATTGCTTCTGACCGATGGCAACGTAGACGCAGCGGATGCCGCTGTTCTTCTGGTTGATGATGGCGTCGATGGCCAGAGCGGTTTTACCGATCTGACGGTCACCGATGATCAGCTCGCGCTGGCCACGGCCAACCGGGATCATGGCGTCGACCGACTTGTAGCCGGTCTGCACCGGCTGGTCTACCGACTTACGCCAGATCACGCCCGGTGCCACTTTCTCGACGGCGTCGGTCAGCTTGGCATCGATCGGGCCTTTGCCATCGATCGGGTTACCCAGGGCGTCGACAACGCGACCCAGCAGTTCCGGACCAACCGGTACTTCCAGGATGCGGCCGGTGCACTTGGCGTTCATGCCTTCTTTGAGGTCCTGGTATTCACCCAGTACCACAGCACCGACGGAGTCTTGCTCCAGGTTCAGCGCCATACCGTAGACGCCGCCCGGGAATTCGATCATCTCGCCGTACATGACGTCGGCCAGACCGAAGATGCGCACGATGCCGTCGGAAACACTGACGATGGTGCCTTCGTTGCGCGCTTGCGAGGCGACGTCGAGTTTCTCGATGCGCCCCTTGATGATTTCACTAATTTCGGAAGGATTGAGTTGCTGCATGCCGCTGCCCCTTCAAACTCAAGATTTCAACGCTTCGGCCAGTTTCGCGATTTTGCCGCGCACCGAGCCATCGATTACCAAGTCACCGGCGCGAATAACCACGCCGCCGATCAGGCTCGCGTCTTCCGACGCATGTAGTCGCACTTCGCGACTGAGCCGGGCGCTGAGAGCCTTGGCGAGTTTGTCCTGCTGTTCCTGGTCCAGGGCGAAGGCACTGGTGACCTCGACCTCGACCAGCTTTTCCTGCTCGGCCTTGAGTTGCTCGAACATCACGAAGATGGTCGGCAGCAGGTCGAGCCGCTTGTTTTCAGCCACAGTCCGGACGAAGTTCTGGGCCGGAGCATTGAGCTTGTCGCCACACACGTCGATCAGCGCGTCAGCCTTGGCTGCCGCGGTCAGCTGGGGCTCCTTGAGCAGCTGGCGCACGGTGTCGTCCCGCGACACTGCAGCCAGCACACCCAGCGCAGCGGACCAGTCGGCCAGTTGCTGATGAGCCTGGGCGTACTCGAAAGCCGCCTTCGCGTATGGACGAGCCAATGTGGTCAGTTCTGCCATATCGCCCTCTGCTTAGATCTCGGCGGCCAGTTGATCAACCAGCTGCTTTTGCGCGTTGGCATCGATCGAAGCACCCAGGATCTTCTCGGCGCCGGAGACAGCCAGGGCACCCACTTGGGCACGCAGGGCGTCCTTGACGCTGTTGAGTTCCTGTTCGATCTGGGCCTTGGCCTGGGCGATCATGCGATCACCTTCGGCACGAGCCTGATCACGGGCTTCGTCAACGATCTGGTTAGCGCTCTTCTTCGCCTGCTCGATGATTTCGGCTGCCTGAGCCTTGGCTTCGCGCAGTTGCTGACCCGCTTTCTCGTGGGCCAGTTCCAGGTCACGAGCCGCGCGGTTGGCAGCGTCCAGGCCGTCGGCGATCTTCTTCTGACGCTCGTGCAGAGCCGCGATGACCGGAGGCCATACGAACTTCATGCAGAACAGGACGAAGATGGCGAACGCGATGGCCTGGCCGATCAGAGTTGCATTAATGTTCACGCCAATACCTCGCTCGTTCGTTGTTCAGTCACAGATTTCCGCGCTGCGGAAATTACTGGGCAACCTGAGCAATGAACGGGTTAGCGAAGGTGAAGAACAGAGCGATACCAACGCCGATCATGGTCACGGCGTCGAGCAGGCCGGCGACGATGAACATTTTGACCTGCAGCATCGGAACCATTTCCGGCTGGCGAGCAGCGCCTTCCAGGAACTTGCCGCCCAGCAGGCCGAAGCCGATGGCAGTACCCAGAGCGCCCAGACCGATCAGCAGAGCAACGGCGATAGCAGTGAGTCCAACTACAGTTTCCATTTTTCCTCCCGACTTTTTTGTCGTGTTGGTTAAAGGTGAAGCAAGTTAAGGTGGTGAAGCTCTTCTTACGCCCACTCCCGCAGGGGAGTGGGCGCATAGAATCTTGGGATCAGTGGCTGTCTTCGTGGGCCATCGACAGGTAGACGATGGTCAGCATCATGAAGATGAAGGCCTGCAGGGTGATGATCAGGATGTGGAACACGGCCCACGCCCAGTTCAGCACAACACCCATGCCGCCCAGCCAGAGAATGCCGGAACCGAACATCACGGCGATCAGGATGAAGATCAGCTCGCCGGCGTACATGTTGCCGAACAGACGCAGTGCCAGGGATACCGGCTTGGCGATCAGGGTCACGAACTCCAGCAGGAAGTTCACGGGGATCAGGATGATCTGAACCACCATGTTGCTGCTGTGGAACGGGTGCAGGGTCAGTTCGCCGAGGAAGCCGCCGATGCCCTTGACCTTGATGCTGTAGAAGATGATCAGCGCGAAGACCGCGATCGACATGCCGAAGGTGGCGTTCGGATCGGTGGTGGCCACGGCGCGGAAGAACAGGTGCTCGTTGCCGGTGACGGCCTGGGCCGCGAGCGGCAGGAAGTCCACGGGCACCAGGTCGATCAGGTTCATCAGGAAGATCCAGACGAACACGGTCAGCGCCAGCGGTGCGATGAGCGGGTTACGGCCGTGGAAGGTGTCCTTCACGCTGCCGTCGACGAACTCCACGAGAACTTCGACGAAGTTCTGCAGGCCGCCGGGTTGACCGCTGGTGGCCTTCTTGGCTGCCATGCGGAAGATAAGGATGAACACCAGGCCGAGGAATACGGACCAGCCCAGGGTATCAACGTGGAATGCCCAGAAGCCCATTTCCTTGGCTTGTTCGGCGGTGTGGGCGAACCCCCAGGAACCATCCGGCAGACGACCCAGGGTCAGGTTCTGCAAGTGGTGCTGGATGTAACCCGAAGCGCTTTCTGCTGCCATGTTTGCCTCAATCGCTCTAAGGTCTTGTAAATGTGTTTCGCATCAGCAGGGGTGCAAACCAGCTGACCGCGAGGGTCAGCAGGTAGAGGCCGAACAGCGCCAGGGGCGCCAGCGGCTTCACACCTGCAAACGCCAGTGCGAAGAGCACTGCCGTCAAAATCAGTTTTCCCGCCTCACCGGCATAAAAGGACCGGACTATCAGCTGGGCAGAACGCGCGCCGCTGTAGCGGAACGCCTTGCGAGCAAAGTACAGATTCGGCAACCACGCAATCAGGCCTCCGAGTAATCCCGAATAGCCAGCGACCGATCCCTGGGCAAACCACAGGGTTGCTGCACCGATAAGCAGCACCACCAGTTGGACGAGCAACAGGCGAAACGCCGGTTGACGATGGAAGGGCAAACGATTGGGCTTGCGGGGTTCCATCTCGAGCTCACAGTCCTCTGGTGTCGGCTTCACAAATCAACAACTTGGCATACTTTGTGCCGACAAAATTGCGCGCAGAGTATAGGGGGCGCCGCATACCCATTCAACCGTCAGGTAGTGATTTCCGACGACCCCTACATGCTACGTTCGTATCAGCGTATGTGGGCGAGGACGCCCTGGAGCTCATCGAGGGAGTTGTAGCGGATTACCAACTGGCCCTTGCCCTTCTGCCCATGGCGAATCTGCACCGGAGCGCCCAGGCGCTCGGCCAGGCGCTGTTCCAGGCGACTGATGTCCGGGTCGGTCCTGACCGCTTTGACAGGATCCTCGGGGGCATTGAGCCACTGGCGCACCAGTGCTTCAGTCTGACGCACCGTGAAGCCCCGTGCGACAACATGTCGCGCACCTTCGACCTGCCGATTCTCGGGCAATCCGAGCAGCGCACGGGCATGACCCATTTCCAGGTCGCCATGCGAAAGCAGCGTCTTGATCTCGTCCGGCAGGGCGATCAGGCGCAGCAGGTTGGCCACGGTCACCCGGGATTTGCCCACGGCGTCGGCGACCTGTTGCTGGGTCAGCTGGAATTCCTGCTGCAGACGCTGCAGCGCGGCGGCTTCCTCGATGGGGTTGAGGTCCTCGCGCTGGATGTTCTCGATCAGCGCCATGGCGATGGCGGCTTCGTCCGGCACTTCGCGGACCATGGCCGGAATCTTGTCCAGGCCGGCCTGCTGGCTCGCGCGCCAGCGGCGCTCGCCGGCAATGATCTCGTAGCGGCCCTTGTCGATCGGGCGTACCACGATCGGCTGCATCACGCCCTGGGCCTTGATGGACTGGGCGAGCTCTTCCAGGGCCTGCGGGTCCATGTCGCGGCGGGGCTGGTACTTGCCGCGCTGGATCAGGTCCAGCGGCAGGTGTTGCAGCTCCCTGCTGTCCACCTGAACGGCTTCTTCCTGCAGCGTAGCGGCGCTGGAGCCACTGAGCAGGGCGTCCAGCCCGCGTCCGAGACCTCGTTTCTTGGCGGCCATGCGGGTTCCTTAATCTCTTAGGCGGGGGCGGTGGTACGGGCGGCGCGCTGACGGCGCGCCAGCTCGCCGGCCAGCGCCAGGTAGGCGAGGGCACCGCGCGATTGCTTGTCGTAGACCAGCGCCGGCATGCCGAAGCTGGGCGCCTCGGCCAGTCGCACGTTGCGCGGGATCACGGTGGTGTAGAGCTTGTCGCCGAAGTGTTCCTGCAGCTGCGCGCTGACGTCGTTGGTCAGGCTGATGCGTGGGTCGTACATGGTGCGCAGCAGGCCTTCGATCTTCAGCGCCGGGTTCAGCCTCTCGGCAATGCGCTGGATGCTGTTCATCAGGTCGGTCAAACCTTCCAGTGCGTAGTACTCGCACTGCATCGGGATGATCACGCCGTCCGAAGCGGACAGGGCGTTGACCGTCAGCATCGACAGCGACGGCGGGCAGTCGATCAGGATGAAGTCATAGTTCTCGCGGATCGGCGCCAGCGCGTGGCGCAGGCGGTGCTCCTTCATGTCCATCTCCAGCAGCACCACTTCCGCCGCGGTGAGGTCGCGGTTGGCGGGCAACAGCTGGTAGCCGCCGTGCTCGGAGAACTGCATGGCCTGGGCCAGGTCGCATTCACCGGTGAGTACGTCGTAGATGGAATGGTCCAGGGACAACTTATCCACACCGCTGCCGGTGGTGGCGTTGCCCTGTGGATCAAGGTCGATCAGCAGCACGCGGCGCTTGGTGGCGACCAGCGATGCCGCGAGGTTGATACAGGTCGTGGTCTTGCCGACGCCGCCCTTCTGGTTGGCGATCGCGAATACCTTAGCCATGGTTTTCCCCACTCCCCGTCATGCAGTGCGGCGCAGTATCAGCAGATGGCGCTGGCCTTGGCAACCCGGCACCGCCAGAGCGCGTTCGGCTTCGACGCGGAAATCTTCCGGAAGTGCCGCGAGCTCGTCGCTGGGGTGTACGCCTTTCATGGCCAGCCAGTTGGTCTGGGTGTCGCCCAGGTGGCGTGTCCAATTCGTGAAGTCTTCGAGGCTGCTGAAGGCCCGGGAGACGATGCCGTTGAACGCTTGCTCCGGCTGGAACGCCTCCACCCGACTGTGGATAACCTGAAGGTTGTCGAGCTTGAGTTCCAGCTTCACCTGGGTGAGGAAGCGGGTCTTCTTGCCGTTGCTGTCCAGCAGAGTCAGCGATTTGCCGGGAAACAGGATGGCCAGTGGAACACCGGGCATTCCGCCGCCGCTACCCACGTCCAGCCAGCGCTCGCCGCCAGCGGCTTCGAACTGCGGGACGATGCTCAGGCTGTCGAGCAGGTGGCGCGAGACCATTTCATCCACATCGCGCACGGCGGTGAGGTTGTAGGCCTTGTTCCACTTGGCAAGCAGGGCCAGGTAGTCCAGCAGTCGCCGCTGGGCGGCATCGTCGATATCCAGGCCGAGTGTCTGGATGCCACGCCGGAGTTCTTCGGCGTGACGCGCAGTAACCAGGGACATCAGGCACTTTGCTCCAGTTGACGGCCGGACGAGCGTTTCTTCAGGTGGATCAGCAGCAGGGAGATTGCCGCTGGGGTCACGCCCGGGATGCGTCCCGCCTGGCCGAGGGTTTCCGGCCGGGCGTTGCCGAGCTTGAGCTGGATTTCCTTCGACAGCCCGGAAATCGACTGGTAGTCGATATCCACAGGCAGGCGGGTGCCTTCGCTGGCCCGCAGGCGCGCGATCTCTTCCTGCTGGCGATCGATGTAGCCGGCGTACTTGGTGCGGATTTCGACCTGCTCGGCGACCTGCGGATCTTCAGCGCCAGCGCCGGTCACTTCGGCCAGGCTGACATAGTCGATTTCCGGGCGCGCCAGCAGATTCAGCAGGTTGTATTCGTGAGCCAGCGGAGTGCCGAAGCGCTGGGCAATCGCATCGCCCTGCGGCGTGTTGGGGCGAACCCAGGTGTTCTTCAGGCGCTGTTCTTCCCGTTCGATGCCTTCGCGCTTGGCTTCGAAGACTGCCCAGCGCTCGTCGTCGATCAGGCCCAGTTCGCGGCCTTTCTCGGTGAGGCGCAGGTCGGCGTTGTCCTCGCGCAGGATCAGCCGGTATTCGGCGCGCGAGGTGAACATGCGGTACGGCTCCTGGGTGCCGAGGGTGATCAGGTCGTCGACCAGTACGCCGATGTAGGCCTCGTCGCGACGCGGACACCAGCTTTCGCGGCCCTGCGAACGCAGTGCAGCGTTGGCGCCGGCGAGCAGCCCCTGGGCACCGGCTTCTTCGTAACCGGTGGTGCCGTTGATCTGGCCGGCGAAGAACAGGCCGCCGATGACCTTGGTCTCCAGGCTGTACTTCAGGTCACGCGGGTCGAAGTAGTCGTACTCGATGGCGTAGCCGGGGCGAACGATGTGGGCGTTCTCCATGCCGCGGATCGAGCGGACGATGTCCAGCTGCACATCGAAGGGCAGCGAGGTGGAGATGCCGTTCGGGTACAGCTCATGGGTGGTCAGGCCTTCGGGTTCAAGGAAGACCTGGTGGCTGTCCTTGTCGGCGAAGCGATGGATCTTGTCTTCGATGGACGGGCAGTAGCGCGGGCCGACCCCTTCGATCACACCCGAATACATGGGCGACCGATCGAGGTTGGACGCGATGATCTCGTGGGTCCGCGTGTTGGTGTGGGTGATCCAGCAACTGACCTGGCGTGGATGCATTTCCTTGGAACCGAGGAAAGACATCACCGGGATTGGCGTATCGCCCGGCTGCTCGGTCATCACGCTGAAATCGACACTGCGGCCGTCGATCCGCGGCGGTGTGCCGGTCTTCAGGCGGCCGACACGCAGCGGCAGTTCACGCAGGCGGCGAGCCAGGGCGATCGAGGGCGGATCCCCGGCACGGCCGCCAGAGTAGTTCTCCAGGCCGATGTGGATAAGTCCGCCGAGGAAGGTGCCGGCGGTCAGTACGACGTTATCGGCGTGGAATTTCAGGCCCATCTGGGTCACTACGCCGCGCACCTGATCCTGTTCGACGATCAGGTCATCGCAGGCTTGCTGGAATATCCACAGATTCGCCTGGTTCTCCAGGATCTCGCGCACGGCGGCCTTGTAGAGAACGCGGTCTGCCTGGGCGCGCGTTGCGCGCACTGCCGGGCCTTTGCGGCTGTTCAACACGCGGAACTGGATGCCGCCTTTATCGGTGGCCAGTGCCATGGCACCGCCCAGCGCATCGATTTCCTTTACCAGATGGCTTTTGCCGATCCCACCGATGGCGGGGTTGCAGCTCATCTGGCCAATGGTTTCCACATTGTGGGTGAGCAGCAGCGTCTTCACGCCCATGCGTGCAGCCGCTAGCGCGGCCTCTGTGCCGGCATGGCCGCCGCCGATCACGATCACGTCAAAACGGGAAGGGAAATCCACCACGCACCTCGTGCCTGTTGATCAAGGAGAAAGAAGAGAGCCGGACAGTATAGGGGTTAAGGGCTTTCGATTGAAGGCACCTGAACAAAAAATAGCCAGTGGGCGTGGTGGGCCTCTATAGAAAATAAAAAGAGAGGAATTTTTTAAATCTTTTTAGAGCTTGTGTTTATGTATGGTGAAGCCGTTTTCTGTGGATAAGCAGTCGTAGGCCTTACCCAGTCTGGATTTCAGCGCCTAACAACCCTGTGTCGATGCTGTACGGTGCCGGGGGATCTCCCGTGTCCAGCTTGTGGATGAAGTGCCAACTTATCAACAGGGAGAATTATCCACTGTCTGGTGCAGGGTTTGTTAAGGTGGCTGTACGTAACTTTTCCACAGAGTTCACGGATGCCTGTGAAAACAGCTTCTGCTTCGCTAAAGCTCCCGAAAGACGGGGGTTCTGGACAAAAAATGGTTGTGGATAGCTGCACCTGGGGAGGTTTTTCCGGGCAGCAGAAAGCGCGGTGACGGCATGAAACCGTCCCCGGTAGGAAAAGCGCAGTTGTGGATTACTTGCCGATGCAGAAGCTGGAGAAGATGCGTCCCAGCAGGTCGTCCGGCGTGAAGGCCCCGGTGATCTCGCCCAGGGCTTGCTGCGCCTGACGCAGGTCTTCGGCCAGCAGTTCGCCGGCGCCGCTCAGAGTGAGCTGTGCGCGGCCGTGCTCGAGGCTGTCTCCGGCCTGGCGCAGGGCCTCGAGGTGCCGGCGGCGGGCGCTGAAGCTGCTCTCCGCCGTCTGTTCGAAGCCCATGCAGGCCTTCAGGTGCTCTCTCAGCAGCTCCAAGCCATTGCCCGAGCGGGCGGACAGGGTGATGGTGGCGTGGCCATCCGCGCTCTCCTCAAGTCCTATGCTCTCTGTGGATAAATCCGCCTTGTTACGGATCAGGGTCACATGTGCCGGGTCCGGACGGCTGTCGAGGAACTCCGGCCACAGGGCAAAGGGATCGCTGGCTTCCGGTGCGGTGGAGTCCACTACCAGGAGAACCCGGTCGGCCTCGTTGATGGCCTTGAGCGCGCGTTCCACGCCGATCTTTTCCACATGGTCATCGGTACTGCGCAGGCCGGCGGTATCGATGATATGCAGCGGCATTCCGTCGATGTGGATATGTTCGCGCAGCACATCGCGGGTGGTGCCGGCGATGTCGGTGACGATGGCTGCTTCACGCCCCGCCAGGGCATTCAGCAGGCTGGATTTGCCGGCGTTGGGGCGACCGGCGATGACCACGGTCATGCCGTCGCGCAGCAGCGCACCCTGGCCTGCCTCGCGCAATACCGATGCCAGTTCGGCGCGCACCGCATCCAGTTGCGAAAGAACGTGGCCGTCGGCGAGGAAGTCGATTTCTTCCTCGGGGAAGTCGATCGCGGCCTCGACGTACATGCGTAGTCCGATCAACTGGTCGGTCAGGCTGTGCACCCGTTTGGAGAACTCGCCCTGCAGCGAACGCACGGCGTTGCGTGCGGCCTGGGCGGAGCTGGCTTCGATCAGATCGGCGATGGCCTCGGCCTGGGCGAGGTCAAGCTTGTCGTTTAGGAAGGCGCGCTCGCTGAACTCGCCGGGGCGGGCCTGGCGCGCGCCCAGCTCCAGGCAGCGCTGCAGCAGCATGTCCATCACCACCGGGCCGCCATGGCCCTGCAGCTCGAGGACGTCTTCGCCGGTGAAGGAGTTCGGGCCGGGAAAGTACAGCAGCAGGCCTTCGTCGATGACGTCGCCGTCATCGGCGTGGAATGGCCCGTAGTGGGCATAGCGAGGTTGAGGCTCCCGGCCGCTCAGCGTAATGGCCATGGCGCGCGCACGGGGACCTGAGACGCGGACAATGCCCACCCCACCACGGCCCTGGGCGGTGGCGACGGCGGCGATGGTTTCACGGGCTGCATTCATGTCGGCGGTCTCGCGGTGGTTGGCGTGGCTTGCGGGTAAGCAAGTTATCCACATAGCAAAACGCCCCACGAGGGGGCGTCTTGTCGATCGTGTCGGGCTGCGATGTCAGGCGGAAGCCTTCTTCGCGGCACCTTCGATCCGACGGGTAATGTACCACTGCTGTGCGATCGACAGGCAGTTGTTCACCACCCAGTACAGGACCAGACCGGCCGGGAACCACAGGAAGAAGAAGGTGAAGATGATCGGCATCAGCTTCATCACCTTGGCCTGCATGGGGTCCGGTGGCGTCGGGTTGAGCATCTGCTGGACCAGCATGGTGGCGCCCATGATGATCGGCAGGATGAAGAACGGATCCTTCACCGACAGATCGACGATCCAGCCCAGCCACGGGGCCTGGCGCATTTCGACGCTTTCCAGGAGTACCCAGTACAGCGAGAGGAAGACCGGCATCTGCACCAGGATCGGCAGGCAGCCGCCCAGCGGATTGATCTTTTCCTTCTTGTACAGCTCCATCATCGCCTGGGACATCTTCTGGCGATCGTCGCCATGCTGTTCCTTGAGTGCCTGCAGTTTCGGCGACACGGCGCGCATGCGGGCCATGGAGCGGTAGCTGGCGGCGGACAGCGGGAAGAAGGCCAGTTTGATGACGATGGTCAGGAAGATGATCGACCAGCCCCAGTTACCGACGAGGTTGTGGATATGTTGCAGCAGCCAGAAGATCGGCTGGGCAATGAACCACAGCGGGCCGTAGTCCACGGTCAGTTCCAGGCCCGGGGACAGTTCCTTCAGGTACGCCTGCAGTTTCGGGCCGGCATACAGGGTCATGCTGGTTTCGCCCTTGGCACCCGGCGCTACGCTCAGGTTGGGACCGGTGTAGCCGACGATGTAGTTGCCCTGGGCATCCTTGCGGGTCATCACGCTGTGGGTATCGCCCTTGGCGGGAACCCAGGCGGTGACGAAGTAATGCTGGAGCCAGGCTACCCAACCACCCTGGACGGTTTCCTTGAACTGCTCCTTGTCCATGTCCTTCATGGACACTTTTACGTAGGGCTTTTCAGGGGTCCAGACCGCGGCGCCGAGGTAGGTCGAAACGCCGGTAGCGGTGGTGGAGGACGGGTCGACACTGGCGTCACGCTTGAGCTGGGCGAACAACGACGCGTTCCACGGTTTGTCGCTCTGGTTGTCGATCAGGTAGGTCACGCCGACCTGATAGGCATTGGGGTTGATGCACTCGAGCTTCTTCTGGGCCTTTTCCTTCTCGGTGCAGTCGTTTTTCAGGCCGCGGTGGAAGGTGAAGCGCTTGATGTAGCTGACGCCATCCTGTGCATAAGTCAGGTCGACGACCATCTGGTCCTGGCCGTCGGCCAGTTCGTAGACCGGCTTGGCCGAGGCGTACAGCGGGCGACCGCTGGCGGCGGCGTCCGGGCCGTTGGCGCCGGTCAGGCCGCTCTGGGCCAGGTAGGTACGCTGGTTGTCACGCTCGAACAGCGGGAACGGTACATCAGGGCGGTCCTGGCGCAGCGGGTACTGGGTCAGGCCGAGCTTGATCACGTCGCCGCCGCGCGGGTCGATGGTCAGGTCCAGGACATCGGTCTTCACGCGGATCAGCTGTTCGCTGGCTGCGACCGGTTTCTGCTCGTTGGGCAGGCTGGCCTGGGCGTTCTGCGTGGTCGGTACGTCGGCGTTGGCTGCAGTGCCGGCAGGCACGGAAGTGTCCGGCAGGCCCTCAGTCTGATTGAAGGTCGCGGTCTGCGCCGGCAGTTCGGGCTGGCCGTAGTCCTTGTTCCACTGGAGTACCAGCGCATAGGACACGATTGCCAGGGCGACGAATAGGATTGAACGTTTGATGTCCATGGTTACTCGGCCGTCGAGGAAGGGGCGGGCTTGGAAGGATCTGGCGGTACCGGATCGTAGCCACCGGGATGCCAGGGGTGGCAGCGGCCTAGGCGACGAGCGGCCAGCCAGCCACCACGCAGGAAGCCATGGGTTTCGATGGCTTCCTGCGCGTAGCAGGAACAGCTGGGGTAGAAACGACAGTGCCTGCCCATCATGGGACTGATGGCGTAGCGATAAAACTGGATCAGCAACAGCGCCAGTCTACGCATGGGAACTGTCGGCCACTCCCGGAGATTCTGTCGAAGGTTCCGGGCTGGGCCGATTGCGCAACAGGCGTTTCCAGAGCTTGCCGAACTGCTGATGCAATTCTTCATTCTCCAGATCGCCGAGGCCTTTGCGCGCGATCACCACGATATCCAGGCCAGCCAGCTTCTGCTGGTTGTGGCGGAAGGATTCACGGAGAAGACGTTTGAGGCGGTTGCGCTCGACGGCGAGCTTGACGTTCTTCTTGCCGATCACCAGGCCCAGGCGGGGGTGATCGAGACCGTTTTCGCGCGCCAGCAGCAGGATGTGCTTGCCGGGAACCTTGGAGGTGGGGGAGTCGAAGACTGCTGTGAATTGCCGGGCTGTCAGAAGACGTTTATCCCGGCTGAAATCTCGACTCACCACCTGGGTCAGACAAATCAGACGGTCAGACGCTTACGGCCCTTGGCGCGACGACGCGACAGAACCTGACGACCGTTCTTGGTGGCCATACGAGCGCGGAAGCCATGCACGCGAGCGCGCTTGAGAGTGCTGGGTTGGAAAGTACGTTTCATGATTCGGTACCTGGGTTTGACGACATGAGGTCGCAGTGACCCCGTTTAAAGAGACCGGCGATTCTAGTGAAATCAGGCGGTCAGGTCAATTTCCAACCAGACCCGGATACAAAATCTATAGAAAGGAAGGAAATTTCTCTTTAAGAGATTGAAGCAATGATTATGTTTAGGTCGGCGGACACCTGTGCATAACTCGGTTTGGGCCTTTGAACAGGAGGCCCGGAGCAAATGATAACCCTGTCGGAAAGGGGTGCGGTGCTTGTGTGGAGACGGTTGGAAAGCTGGGTATGGAATGCGTTTTTTTCCACAGGGATTTTTTCCACAGGAGCATCACCAGGGTATTCCCCTGCCCCATCAAGCTGTTATCCACAAGGTTCCTGACGCTATTACCCGACCGCCGGTAAAATCATTAACACCTTGATTTTGCTTGCATCCCGGCGCGCTTAACTGTGGATAAGTTGGTCCGGTGGGGATACAATAGCCGCCTGTTTCGCTTTGCGACTTCTTTTGGGGGATATCCGTGTCCGTAGAACTTTGGCAGCAGTGCGTTGAGCTTCTGCGCGATGAGCTGCCGTCCCAGCAATTCAACACCTGGATCCGGCCTCTGCAGGTCGAGACCGAGGGTGAGGAGTTGCGCGTCTACGCACCCAACCGCTTTGTACTCGACTGGGTCAACGAGAAGTACATGGGGCGCCTGCTCGAATTGCTGGGCGAGCGTGGCAATGGCCAGATTCCAGCGATTTCGTTGCTGATTGGCAGCCGACGTAGCCGCACGCCGCGCCCTGCCCTGGTGCCGACGCCGCAAATCAACGTACCTCCGGTCGCGCAGCCCGTCACGGCCCCTGCTCCTGCTGCTCCCGCGCCGGTTATGCTGTCGGTTGCCGAGCCTCAGCCGATTCAGGTCGCGCCGGTTCAGGCCATTGCTGATCTGGACGAGTCCAGCCCCGGCATAGATCCGTTGGCCGCGGCCATGCCGGCGGCTGCCGTGCGTACCGAACGCAATGTCCAGGTAGAAGGTGCTCTCAAGCACACCAGCTATCTCAACCGCACCTTCACCTTCGAGAACTTCGTCGAGGGTAAATCCAACCAGCTGGCCCGCGCAGCGGCCTGGCAGGTGGCGGACAACCTCAAGCACGGTTACAACCCGCTCTTCCTTTATGGGGGTGTCGGCCTGGGCAAGACACACCTGATGCATGCTGTGGGCAACCATCTGCTGAAGAAAAACCCCAATGCCAAGGTTGTGTACCTGCATTCGGAGCGTTTCGTCGCCGACATGGTGAAAGCGCTGCAACTCAACGCCATCAACGAATTCAAACGTTTCTACCGCTCTGTCGATGCGCTGTTGATCGACGACATCCAGTTCTTTGCGCGCAAGGAGCGTTCCCAGGAAGAGTTCTTCCACACCTTCAACGCCCTTCTCGAAGGCGGCCAGCAGGTCATCCTGACCAGCGACCGCTACCCGAAGGAAATCGAAGGCCTGGAAGAGCGCCTGAAATCGCGCTTCGGCTGGGGTTTGACTGTGGCGGTGGAGCCGCCGGAGCTGGAAACCCGCGTGGCGATCCTGATGAAGAAGGCCGAACAGGCGAAGGTCGAGCTGCCGCACGACGCCGCGTTCTTCATCGCCCAGCGCATCCGCTCCAACGTGCGTGAACTGGAAGGCGCGCTCAAGCGGGTGATCGCCCACTCCCATTTCATGGGTCGGCCCATCACCATCGAACTGATCCGCGAGTCGCTGAAGGACCTGCTGGCCCTGCAGGACAAACTGGTCAGCATCGACAATATCCAGCGCACCGTCGCCGAGTACTACAAGATCAAGATCGCCGACCTGCTGTCCAAGCGCCGCTCGCGCTCGGTGGCCCGTCCGCGCCAGGTTGCCATGGCACTCTCCAAGGAACTGACCAACCACAGCCTGCCGGAAATCGGCGTGGCCTTCGGCGGTCGGGATCACACCACGGTGCTGCACGCCTGTCGTAAGATCGCTCAACTCAAGGAATCCGACGCGGATATCCGCGAGGACTACAAGAACCTGCTGCGTACTCTGACCACCTGACGCAGCCTCACGAGGCAAGGGACTAGACCATGCATTTCACCATTCAACGCGAAGCTCTGTTGAAACCCCTGCAGCTGGTCGCTGGCGTCGTCGAGCGCCGCCAGACGCTGCCGGTTCTTTCCAACGTCCTGCTGGTCGTGGAAGGCCAGCAACTGTCGCTGACCGGTACCGACCTTGAAGTCGAGCTCGTAGGTCGCGTCACTCTTGAAGATGCTGCCGAGCCGGGCGAAATCACCGTACCGGCACGCAAGCTGATGGATATCTGCAAGAGCCTGCCCAGCGATGCCGTGATCGACATCCGTGTCGACGAACAGAAGCTGCTGGTGAAGGCAGGACGCAGCCGCTTCACCCTGTCCACCCTGCCGGCCAACGACTTCCCCACCGTGGAAGAAGGCCCGGGCTCGCTGACCTTCAGCCTGGTGCAGAGTAAGCTGCGTCGTCTGATTGATCGCACCAGCTTCGCCATGGCGCAGCAGGACGTTCGCTACTACCTGAACGGCATGCTGCTGGAAGTCGGCGGCGGTACTCTTCGCGCTGTCGCTACCGACGGTCACCGCCTGGCCATGTGCTCGCTGAGCAACGGCGTGCCGGAAGCGCAGGATCGCCACCAGGTGATCGTGCCGCGCAAAGGCATCCTGGAACTGGCTCGCCTGCTCACCGAACAGGACGGCGAAGTTTCCATCGTTCTCGGCCAGCACCACATCCGTGCGACCACCGGCGAGTTCACCTTCACCTCCAAGCTGGTGGACGGCAAGTTCCCGGATTACGAGCGCGTACTGCCCAAGGGCGGAGACAAGCTGGTGCTGGGCGATCGCCAGGTGCTGCGCGAAGCGTTCAGCCGTACTGCGATCCTGTCCAACGAAAAGTACCGCGGTATTCGCTTGCAGCTCTCCAATGGCCTCCTGAAAATCCAGGCCAACAACCCGGAGCAGGAAGAGGCGGAAGAAGAAGTACAAGTCGACTACAACGGCGGTAGCCTGGAAATCGGCTTCAACGTCAGTTATCTGCTGGATGTGCTGGGTGTCATGGGTACCGAGCAGGTGCGCATGATCCTTTCCGACTCCAACAGCAGTGCGCTGCTGCAGGAAGCGGACAACGACGATTCTGCCTACGTCGTCATGCCGATGCGCCTCTGACGCGTATCGATGTCCCTTACCCGCCTTTCGGTCACTGCGGTGCGCAACCTGCACCCGGTGACCTTCTCCCCCTCCCCCCGCATCAACATCCTCTACGGCGAAAATGGCAGCGGCAAGACCAGCGTGCTGGAAGCCATCTACCTGCTCGGCTTGGCCCGCTCCTTCCGCAGCATGCGCCTGCAGCCTGTTATCCAGTACGAAGAACCGGCCTGCACCGTTTTTGGTCAGGTACGCCTGGGTAACGGCTTCGATAGCAGCCTGGGGGTCTCACGTGATCGTCATGGCGAATTCCAGATTCGTATCGACGGGCAGAACGCACGCAGCGCTGCTCAGCTTGCTGAAACCCTACCGCTCCAGTTGATCAATCCGGATAGTTTTCGCTTGCTGGAAGGCGCGCCGAAGATTCGCCGGCAGTTCCTCGATTGGGGCGTGTTCCACGTGGAACAACGCTTCATGGTTGCTTGGCAGAGGTTGCAGAAGGCCCTGCGGCAGCGGAACTCGTGGCTTCGACATGGTAAACTGGACGGTGCTTCGCAGGCCGCTTGGGACCGCGAATTATGTGCGGCTAGCGATGAAATCGATGCGTATCGACGGTCCTATATCCAGGCTCTCAAGCCACAGTTTGAGCGGACTCTGGCCGAGTTGATCCAGATCGATGATCTGACGCTCAGCTATTACCGGGGCTGGGATAAGGATCGTGACCTGAGCGAAGTGTTGTCGACCAGTCTGATGCGTGATCAACAGATGGGACACACCCAGGCAGGGCCTCAAAGGGCGGACCTGAGAATTCGCCTGGGAGGGCACAACGCCGCGGAGATTCTGTCCCGCGGGCAACAGAAACTGGTGGTCTGCGCTTTGCGGATCGCCCAGGGGCATTTGATCAACCAGTCCAAGCGCGGCCAATGCGTTTATCTGGTGGATGACCTCCCCTCCGAACTGGATGAGAAGCACCGGTTGTCTTTGTGCCGGCTTCTCGAAGATCTGGGTTGCCAGGTATTCATCACCTGCGTCGACCCGCACTTATTGAAAGACGGCTGGCAAACGGAAACGCCGGTGTCGATGTTCCACGTGGAACATGGGCGCGTCTCTCAGGACACTACCATCGGGAGTGAAGAATGAGCGAGAACACCTACGACTCTTCCAGTATCAAGGTACTGAAAGGGTTGGATGCCGTACGTAAGCGTCCGGGCATGTACATCGGTGATACCGACGACGGCACTGGCCTGCACCACATGGTTTTCGAGGTCGTGGATAACTCGATCGACGAAGCGCTGGCGGGCTACTGCAGCGAGATTAGCATCACCATTCACACCGATGAATCCATCACCGTGCGCGACAATGGTCGTGGCATTCCCGTCGATATCCACAAGGAAGAAGGGGTTTCCGCGGCCGAGGTCATCATGACCGTTCTTCACGCCGGCGGTAAGTTCGACGACAACAGTTACAAGGTTTCCGGCGGTCTGCACGGCGTGGGCGTGTCGGTGGTGAACGCTCTTTCCCACGAGCTGCGCCTGACTATCCGTCGCGAAGGCAAGGTCTGGGAACAGGTTTATCACCATGGCGTACCGCAGTTCCCGCTGCGCCCGGTCGGCGATACCGATGGTTCTGGCACCGAGGTGCATTTCAAGCCGTCCCCGGAAACCTTCCACAACATCCACTTCAGCTGGGACATCCTGGCCAAGCGGATCCGTGAGTTGTCCTTCCTGAACTCCGGCGTCGGCATCGTCCTGCGTGACGAGCGTGCCGGCAAGGAAGAGCTGTTCAAATACGAGGGTGGCCTGCGCGCGTTCGTCGAGTACCTGAACACCAACAAGACCGCGGTGAACCAGGTTTTCCACTTCAACTGCCAGCGCGAAGAAGACGGCGTCGGCGTGGAAGTCGCCCTGCAGTGGAACGACAGCTTCAACGAGAACATCCTCTGCTTCACCAACAACATTCCCCAGCGTGACGGCGGTACCCACCTGGCGGGCTTCCGCTCCGCCCTTACCCGTCACCTGAACAACTACATCGAGCAGGAAGGCCTGGCGAAGAAGTTCAAGATCGCCACCACCGGCGACGACGCCCGCGAAGGTCTGACCGCCATCATTTCGGTAAAGGTGCCGGATCCGAAGTTCAGCTCGCAGACCAAGGACAAGCTGGTTTCCTCGGAGGTGAAGACCGCCGTGGAACAGGAAATGGGCAAGTACTTTGCCGACTTCCTGCTGGAGAACCCGAACGAAGCCAAGGCCGTGGTCGGCAAGATGATCGACGCCGCTCGCGCCCGTGAGGCCGCGCGCAAGGCCCGTGAGATGACCCGCCGCAAGGGCGCGCTGGACATCGCCGGCCTGCCGGGCAAGCTCGCCGACTGCCAGGAGAAGGACCCCGCCCTCTCCGAACTGTACATAGTGGAAGGTGACTCCGCGGGCGGTTCTGCGAAGCAGGGCCGTAACCGCAAGACCCAGGCGATCCTGCCGCTCAAGGGCAAGATCCTCAACGTCGAAAAAGCTCGCTTCGACAAGATGCTGTCCTCCCAGGAGGTCGGCACGCTGATCACCGCGTTGGGCTGCGGTATCGGTCGCGAGGAGTACAACATCGACAAGCTGCGTTACCACAACATCATCATCATGACCGATGCTGACGTCGACGGTTCGCACATCCGTACCCTGCTGCTGACCTTCTTCTTCCGTCAGCTGCCGGAGCTGGTCGAGCGCGGCTACATCTATATCGCCCAGCCGCCGCTGTACAAGGTCAAGCGTGGCAAGCAGGAGCAGTACATCAAGGACGACGTGGCCATGGAAGAGTACATGACCCAGTCGGCCCTCGAGGAAGCCAGCGTGCACGTCAACGAAAGCGCTCCGGGTCTGTCCGGCGAAGCGCTGGAGAAGCTGGTCAACGAGTACCGCGGTGTCATGCGCACCCTTTCCCGCCTGTCCCGTCTGTATCCGCAGGACCTGACCGAGCACTTCATCTATCTGCCGCGTATCGAGGCCGATAAGCTGGGTGACGAGGCCACCATGCAGGCCTGGATAGAGCAGTTCCAGGCGCGCCTGAAGGCTGTCGAGAAGTCCGGCCTGACCTACAAGGTCAGCCTGCGTGAAGACCGCGAACGTCACCTGTGGCTGCCGGAAGTCGAAATGGTCGCCCACGGCCTGTCGAACTACGTCACCTTCAACCGCGACTTCTTCGCCAGCAACGATTACCGCGCGGTAACCGAGCTGGGTGGCAAGCTGAACAGCCTGTTGGAAGAAGGTGCATACGTGCAGAAGGGCGAGCGCAAGAAGAACGTCAGCAGCTTCAAGGAAGCCCTGGACTGGCTGATGACCGAAGGCACCAAGCGCCACAGCATCCAGCGATACAAAGGTCTGGGCGAGATGAATCCGGATCAGCTGTGGGAAACCACCATGGACCCGAACGTGCGCCGCATGCTGAAGGTGACCATCGAGGACGCCATCGCTGCCGACCAGCTGTTCAACACCCTGATGGGCGATGCGGTGGAGCCCCGCCGCGACTTCATCGAAAGCAATGCCCTGGCGGTCTCCAACCTGGACGTCTGATGCTGTTCAGATAGAGCCAGGCAAAAAGAAAGGGCCCTTCGGGGCCCTTTTCTTTTTGCCTGAAGCACGTATCAGGAGGCTTCGGCCACCGCCTGAGGCGCCGAGTCTGCGGACAGCTCGCCCATATCGCGCAGTGTCTGGATGACCCAGTTCTCGGCGCGCTGGTTCAGCTCGGTGATGGCGCGTGCGCCCTCCCCTTCAGCGTACATCGCCGGGCCGATCACCACCTGGATGGTGCCGGGGTGTTTCGCCCAGCCGTTCTTCGGCCAGCAGTGCCCGGCGTTGTGGGCGATTGGCAGTACCGGCAGGTTGGCGTTGACCGCGAGGGAGGCGCCGCCGCGGGAGAACTTGCCGATCTGGCCGGTAGGAACGCGGGTTCCTTCCGGGAAGATCAGGACCCAGGCGCCCTTCTTGAGGCACTCATCGCCCTGCTTGGCGATCTGCTTGAGGGCAACCTTGGGTTGTTCACGGTTGATGGCGATGGGCTTGAGCAGCGCCATGGCCCAGCCGAAAAAAGGCACGAACAGCAGCTCGCGTTTGAGCACCAGAGCCAGCGGCTCGAAGTAGCCGGTGAGGAAGAAGGTCTCCCAGGTGCTCTGGTGTTTGGCGAGGATCACGCAGGGCTGGTCGGGGATGTTCTCCACGCCCTTGAGTTCGTAGCGCACGCCGACCACCCAGCTGGCGAGCCAGACGGCGAACTTGCACCAGGCCTGGGCAATGAAACGGTAGCGCGCGCGGTACGGCAGGAAGGGCGCAATGAGCAGACTGAGGGTGCCCCAGACGAAGGCGCTGGACGACAGCAGCAGGTAGAAGAGAACGGTTCTGATGGCCTGCACTATCGACATGGGAGATGGGTCCTCAGGAAAGAAGTTGGTCGGCTACGGCCGCCAGATCGTCGAATACCAGCGTGCCTTCGGGCAACGGCTTGGTCAGGGTTCGCTCGCCTTTGCCGGTCTTTACCAACACTGGCTGACAATCGACGGCCAGCGCGGCGTCCAGGTCACCCCGGCTGTCACCCACGAACCAGGTACCGCGTAATGCCACGCCGTAGTGCTGGGCAATCTGCAGCAGCATACCGGGTTTCGGCTTGCGGCAGTCACAGCCCTCGTCGGGACCATGGGGGCAATAGACGACAACGCCGAGTTCGCCGCCCTGCTCCGCCACCAGTTCGCGCAGGCGCTGGTGCATGCTGTCGAGAATCGCCAGGTCGTAATAGCCGCGGGCGATGCCGGACTGGTTGGTGGCTACGGCCACGGTCCAGCCGGCCCGGCTCAGGCGGGCAATGGCGGTGATCGCGCCGGGAATCGGAATCCACTCGTCGAGGGATTTGATGTAGGCGTCGGAGTCCTGGTTGATGACACCGTCGCGGTCGAGGATCAGTAGCTTCATGCTGGGAAAGTTCACAGGCTTCAAAGTCGGAAATGAAAAAGCCGGGAGTCCGCCACGGCGAACCGTTGCGAACTCCCGGCTTTCAGGCGGGCATCAGCCCAGCAGCGAGATGTCGGCGACGCCGAGGAACAGCCCGCGCAGCTTGGACAGCAGCGCGTAACGGTTGGCCTTCACGGCGTTGTCGTCTGCGTTGACCAGCACTTCTTCGAAGAAGGCATCGACCGGCGCGCGCAGGGCCGCCAGACGGGCCAGGGCTGCGCGATAGTCGCGAGCCGCGGCCAACGGAGCCACTTCGTCTTCGGCAGCCGCCACGGCGCTGCCAAGGGCCTTCTCGGCGGTCTCGGCGAACAGACTGGCGTTGACGGCGGCAGGGACCTCGCCTTCGGCCTTGGCCAGAATGTTCGATACGCGCTTGTTGGCGGCGGCCAAGGCCTCGGCTTCCACCAGCTGGCGGAAGGCCTGCACGGCCTGCACGCGCTGGTCGAAGTCCAGCGGCGCGGTCGGCTTGAGGGCACGCACGGCCTGGTACACCGCAACGTCCACGCCTTCGTCTTCGTAACGGGCACGCAGACGGTCGAAGACGAAGTCCTGCACCTGCTCGGACAGACCTTCTGCCTTCACCTTCTCGCCGTACTGGGCCACGGCCACGCCGATGGCGTCGGCGAGGTCCAGGTCCAGCTGCTTCTCGATGAGGATGCGCAGCACGCCCAAGGCGGCACGGCGCAGGGCGTACGGGTCCTTGCTACCGGTGGGCAGCATGCCGATACCGAATATGCCGACCAGGGTGTCGAGCTTGTCGGCCACGGCCACGGCGGAACCGGTCAGGGTGGTCGGCAGCTCGGCGCCCGCACCGCGAGGCATGTACTGCTCGTTCAGTGCCAGGGCGACGTCCTTGGCTTCGCCACCGGCGGTGGCGTAGTAGTAACCGGCGATGCCCTGCATCTCCGGGAACTCGCCGACCATTTCGGTGGCCAGGTCGCACTTGGAGAGGATGCCGGCGCGCGCCGCGTGGGTCGCGTCACCGCCAATGCGCTCGGCGATGTAGGCAGCCAGCCTGGAAACGCGCTCGGCCTTCTCGTACACGGTGCCCAGCTGGGCCTGGAACACGACGTTCTTCAGGCGGGCGTTGAAGGCTTCCAGCGGCTGCTTCTGGTCCTGCTTGAAGAAGAACTCGGCGTCGGTCAGGCGCGGACGCACGACCTTCTCGTTACCGGAGACGATGTGCTCCGGTGCCTTGCTCTCGATGTTGGCCACGGTGATGAAGCGCGGCAGCAGCTTGCCGTTGGCGTCCAGCAGGCAGAAGTACTTCTGGTTGTCCTGCATGGTGGTGATCAGGGCTTCCTGCGGCACGGCGAGGAAGCGTTCCTCGAAGGAGCACACCAGCGGGACCGGCCACTCGACCAGCGCGGTCACTTCGTCCAGCAGGTCGGCCGGGACGATGGCGCTGCCCTTCTGCTCGGCCGCCAGTTCGGCGACACGCTTGGCGATGATCTCGCGGCGCTCGGCGAAGTCGGCCAGCACGTGGGCGCTGCGCAGGTCTTCCAGGTAGTTGGCCGGAGCGCTGATGCGCACGTTAGCCGGATTGTGGAAGCGATGGCCGCGGGATTCGCGACCGGCTTTCTTGGTGAGGATCTCGCAGTCGACGACGTCATCGCCGAACAGCATCACCAGCCACTGGGTCGGACGCACGAACTCTTCGCGGCGAGCGGCCCAGCGCATGCGCTTGGGAATCGGCAGCTCGTTCAGCGAGGTTTCGACGATGCCCGGCAGCAGGCTCACGGCTGGCTGGCCGGGGATGCTCTGGCTGAACTTGAGCTTCGGGCCGCTCTTGTCGATCTGCTCCAAGTCCACGCCGCACTTCTTGGCGAAGCCCAGGGCGGCCTGGGTCGGGTTGCCGCTGGCGTCGAAGGCAGCCTGCAGCGGCGGGCCGTCGAGGTTCACGGTACGGTCGGGCTGCTGCACGGCAAGCTGGTCGATCTGCACGGCCAGGCGGCGCGGCGCGGCGTAGCAGCGCGCGGCGGCGTAAGTCAGGCCGGCGGCCTTGAGACCCTTCTCGATGCCGGCCAGGAAGGCTTCACCGAGGCTTTTCAGCGCCTTGGGTGGCAGCTCTTCGGTGCCCAGTTCGACGAGGAAATCCTTCGCGCTCATTATTCGGCCTCCTTCAGCTTGGCCAGTACTTCGTCACGCAGTTCGGGTGTGGCCATCGGGAAGCCGAGGCGGGCGCGGGCCTGCAGGTAACTCTGCGCCACGGCGCGGGCCAGGGTGCGCACGCGCAGGATGTAGCGCTGACGCTCGGTCACCGAGATGGCGCGGCGGGCGTCCAGCAGGTTGAAGGTGTGCGAGGCCTTGAGGACCATCTCGTAGGTCGGCAGCGGCAGCTGCAGCTCGATCAGGCGGTTGGCTTCGCTTTCGTAGAAGTCGAACAGCTCGAACAGCTTCTCGACGTTGGCGTGTTCGAAGTTGTAGGTCGACTGTTCCACTTCGTTCTGGTGGAACACGTCGCCATAGGTGACCTTGCCGAACGGACCGTCGGCCCACACCAGGTCATACACCGAGTCGACGCCCTGGATGTACATGGCCAGGCGTTCCAGGCCATAGGTGATCTCACCGGTGACCGGGTAGCACTCGATGCCGCCGACCTGCTGGAAGTAGGTGAACTGGGTGACTTCCATGCCGTTCAGCCAGATTTCCCAGCCCAGGCCCCAGGCGCCGAGGGTCGGCGATTCCCAGTTGTCCTCGACGAAACGGATGTCGTGGACCAGCGGGTCGATGCCGATGGCCTGCAGCGAGCCCAGGTACAGCTCCTGGAAGTTCTCCGGGTTGGGCTTCAGGACCACCTGGAACTGGTAGTAGTGCTGCAGGCGGTTGGGGTTCTCGCCGTAGCGGCCGTCGGTAGGGCGGCGGCTGGGTTGTACGTACGCCGCGTTCCAGGTTTCCGGGCCCACGGCGCGGAGGAAGGTGGCGGTGTGGAAGGTGCCGGCGCCCACTTCCATGTCATAGGGCTGCAGCACCACGCAGCCCTGATCGGCCCAGTATTTTTGCAGGGCGAGGATCAGGTCCTGGAAGGTGGGCACGGCGGGCGTAGTCTGGCTCACGAATTTCACCTGTGCTGGATATGCGACTAAAACCCGGCAGTATACCGCAAGACGCTTGCCGCTTGGGCTTTACAGCGTTTTTTGCGCGACCGTTTACACCCTGGCAACGCACGAAAATTCGGCCCTATGACTGTATTTTTGTACAGTCCTGCGTCTATAGTCAGGGCCTTCCCGTTTTCTAGGACGACCGCCATGCCCCGCTGCTCCTGGTGTAACCACGACCCGCTGTACATCGCCTACCATGATGCCGAATGGGGAGTCCCGCAGCGGGACGCCCGCGCGCTGTTCGAGATGATCATCCTTGAGGGCGCCCAGGCCGGCCTGTCGTGGATCACCGTTCTGAAGAAGCGCGAGCGCTATCGCGAGGTGCTGTTCGGCTTCGATCCGGAGCGCCTGGCCCGCATGACCGATGAGGAAATCGAGGAGCGTATGCAGGACCCGGGCATCATCCGCAACCTTGCCAAGCTCAAGGCGGCGCGACAGAACGCCCAGGCCTGGCTGAAGCTCGAGGACCCGGTGGCCTTCCTCTGGTCCTTCGTCGGCGGCCAGCCCAAGGTCAACCACTTCAACGGGCACGGCGACGTGCCGGCGGTGACACCCGAGGCCGAGGCGATGAGCAAGGCCCTGCGCAAGGCCGGGTTCAATTTCGTTGGCCCGACCATCTGCTACGCCTTCATGCAGGCCACTGGCATGGTGATGGACCATACCGTCGATTGCGACCGCTACACCCAGTTGACCCGCGCCTAAGGCAGCGGGCTGGCCAGCGTGACGGCCTGCCATGGGCCGGTGGAGCGGCCGGACAGCGCAGACCAGTACCAGGCCGAGGTATCGGAGAAGGATTGGCCCGCAGCGTCCTCGATGTAATCGCAGACCTGCAGGCGTCCGCCGTTGCGCGAGGCCAAGAAGCAGCGCTGCAAACCTGTCGCCCCTACCCGCTCGCGCAGTTGCGTCTGCTCGATGCGATAGCCCAGTGCGCGGAAGCAATCCTCCGCCGGGTGCAGCTTGCGCGTTGGCCGCAGCACCTGGCGCAGGACGATGCTGCGCTGGCCATCGGTGAAGCGGCCAAGCTGGCCGGGAAAGTCTTCGGCGAAGCGCTGTTCCACCGGCGAAAGCGCCAGCGGCCGCAAGGCGCGACCTTCGAACTGCAGCGGCCATTCCTGGGCGAGCCGACTGGCCTCCGACGCGAGGGTAGCCGGCGCCACGAAAGGCCATAGCGCCGCCAGCAACAAGGCACCAAGCAGGCTGCCGGTGAAGCGCGCCGAAGCACCAGGCAGCGCAGCTTCGACCGAAGCTGGCAGCGCAAAGGCGCGCCGCCCGACCACCCGGAAAATCATCCCGCAGACTCCGACGAACACCAGCAACCCGACTGCCTCGTGGGCCCAGCCGGGGAATCCGCTCGCGCCGCTCTCGCCCCACACCAGCAACGTGTTGCGCAGGATATTGCCGCACAGCACCAGGAGTCCCACCAGCGGCAGGCGGCGCAGCAGCAGACGGTCCGGCAGGCGCTGCCAGGCCGCCAGCGTACAGGCGATGAAGTAGCCGACCCAGGCCATCTGGATGCCCGAGCAGGGCGCATCGACCATCACCCATTGGCCGTCCACCAGCAGCGCACTGCCCTGCCGTTCCACCGACCCGTCGCCCAGGCGCAACAGCCAGGCGCTGACCTCGGCGGTGATGACTCGCAGCGGATAACCGACGAAGAACTGCAGCGAAGACAGTAGCGGCAGCGACAGCACGCCCAGCCCCAGCCACGCCAGCCAGGGTTGACCGGGGATGCGCAGGCTGAGGATCACCAGCAGCAGGGCGAGCACCGAGATCAGTCCGCGCAGCAGCGGTGGAAGGAACGCCTGGCAGTGCGCCCCGGCTATCAGCAGCACTGTGGCGACCGCCAGCCAGCGCAGACGCGGTGGCGCGCGCAGGCTGGAGCGGTCGCGCCAAAGCAGCAGTCCGAGCGCCGCCAGCGCAACGATTCCCAGCGGATCATCCGAGCCATCGCCCAGGCGCCGCGCCGCCCAGAGCCAGCTCGGCCAGGCCGCCAGCGCGGCGAACAGCAGCCAGCTCCACCCGGGCAGGCGGCGGTTCATGCGGTCTTCCTCCGCCACCACCAGCCGCCCAGGGCAGCAAGCACCAACATGCCCCATACGCCCGGCTCCGGCGTACCGGGCACTGTGCTGCCGATGGCGTTGTTGCTCACGCCCTGGGGCAACGGCAGCGGTTGATCGACTGTCTGGCTCGCCTGGGGATCAGGATCGCGCACCTGCTGGTCGACGGCGATGAACGAGGTGTAGGGCGTGAGCAGCTGGTAGGTGAGGCCGAGGTCGAGGATCTGCGAGCTGAACTCGAAACCACCGTCCAGCGCTTCCTGATCCATCAGGCTGGCGAGGCGTTGGCGTGCCCACAGGTGAGCGAGCGCACCGCTGTTGTCGGTGAGGTTGCCGGCGCTGATCGGCAGCCGTACCTGGAACGGCCCGTCGGCGGCGTGGGCATCCAGGCGCAGTTCACCGCGTGGCTCGCCCTTCCACTTGCCGAACAGCACCAGTGGGCGGTTGGCGAACAGATCGGGCAGCTGCAGCGGTTCCACGTCGTAGACGTCGAGGCCGTCGAAGCGCGTCTGGATGCCCTTGAGCAGCGGGCTGTCGATCATCCGGCGGAAACGCTGGGCCGCCTTGCTCGCCTGCACATCATCGGTCACCACGAAGGGCTCGCCCTGCCCTGCCCGCGCCAGGCCTTCGATCAGGCTGCGGTTCACCGCGCTGCCGATGCCGAACGCAAACAGATTGGCCTTGCTCAGGTTCTCGCGCACCAGCTTGTAGGCGCTGCTCTCGATGGTGACATAGCCGTCGGTGACCACCACGAAACTGCGCGAACGTTCCGGGTCCGTCGGCATTGCCAGCGCTTCGCGCAGGGCCGGCATCAGCTCGGTGCCACCGGAGCCGACCTGGCTGTCCAGCAGGTCGATGGCAAGCCGGATGTTCTCGGGCGTGGCGGCCAGCGAACGGTCGGCCAGCTTGCGATTGTCGCCGGCGAACAGCAGCAGGTTGAAGGTATCGCTGGGACGCAGCCGGCCGATCAGGTCACGCAGCAGGGTCCTGGTGGTGTCCAGGGGGAAGCCGTTCATGGAGCCGGAGACATCGACCATGAAGACGTAGTCGCGCGGGACGATGAGTCGGGCATCCGGTGCGCGCGGGGGCGCGACCATGGCGAGGAAGAAATTCTCCTGCGCGCCGCGCGCGAGCAGCAGGCCGCTTTGAACGACCTCTCCACCGAGCTGGTAGTCGAGGATGAAATCGCGGTTGCCGGCGGTGTCGTCGTCGGCCGCTACGCGAGCGGTGGCGCGCTGGCCATCTCGCTGGATAGCCAGGGGATGGGAGGGCGAGGCGATCTCGCCGATCTGCACCGGCGCCAGCAGTTCGACCTGCAGGGCGAATTTCGTGGCCGATGGCTGCCCTGCCGGCAGGTACGGCGACTCGATCCACCGCTGCTGGCCGCTGCCGGACTCATGGCGACCGTTGTAGCGCGGCCCGACCACCGTTGGGAAGACGAACTGGAATTTCCCGTCGGTGGGCACCAGCAGCTCGCTGTAGCGCAGCTCCACCTGCACCACGTCACCGGGGAGGATGTTGGCGACCTTCATCTGGAACACGTTCTCGCGCTCCTGCTCCAGTAGCGCGGCGGTCTTGCCGTCCTGCTTGGCCTGCTGGTACTCGGCCTTGGCCCTCTGCTTCTCGCGGATCTGCGCCTGGATCACGCGCTCGCCCAGGTGCACGGTCATGCCGTGGACGGCGGCGCGGGTCGAGGCAGGGAACACGTAGCGCGCCTCCAGCGCCGTCTTGCCCTGGTTGCGGTACTCCTGGGTCACCGTGACTTCGGCGATGTTGCCCAGCACACGGGCATCCACGCGGGTTGCCTTGAGCGGCAGCGGATCGACCGCCGGGTCGGCGTTCTCGACGAAGAAATAGGGGCTGGAGCCGCTGTCATTCAAGGTGCGGTCGTCAGCGGCCAGCGCCGCCAGGCTGGCGCTCATCGCCAGCAGCAGCCAGCACAGCCGTGCAAGGAAGGTTGGGGTACGCATCGCGGGCCTCCGGGCCAGTGGATCGAATGGCCGCAGGTTGCGCGCGCGCCGTGGGCGCAATGTGCTCGCAGGGTGGAGATTGTGTGGAGCCTCGATGGCGCCCGAAATGCCGGCGCGAGCGGCTACAATGGCCGCCATCTGCTTGAAGGAGTTTTCCGTGGAGAAATTCAAGGGCGCACTGGTGGTGGGCTTCCTGCGGTTGTTCGCCATGCTGCCGTGGCGCGCGGTGGGCGCATTGGGCGCCGGTATCGGCTGGCTGATGTGGAAGCTGCCCAACCGGTCCCGCGAGATCGTGCGGATCAACCTGTCGCACTGCTTCCCCGAGCTGTCCGAGGCGGAGCTGGAGAAACTGGTGGGCCAGAGCCTGATGGACATCGGCCGCACGCTGACCGAAAGCGCCTGTGCCTGGATGTGGTCGCCGCAGAAGTCGCTGCAGTACATCCGCGAAGTGGAAGGCATGGAGGTGCTGGAAGACGCGCTGGCCTCCGGCGACGGCCTGGTCGGCATCACCAGCCACCTGGGCAACTGGGAAGTGCTCAACCACTTCTACTGCTCCTATGCCAAGCCGATCATTTTCTACCGCCCGCCCAAGCTCAAGGCGGTGGATGAATTGCTGAAGAAGCAACGCGTGCAGTTGGGCAACCGTGTCGCGCCCTCGACGCCCGAAGGCATCAAGAGCGTGATCAAGGAAGTGAAGAACGGCGGCTGCGTCGGCATTCCCTGCGACCCGGAGCCGGACCTGGGCTCGGGGCTGTTCGTGCCCTACCTGGGCACCACGGCGCTGACCAGCAAGTTCGTGCCCTCGCTGCTGTCGCGCGGCAAGGCCCGGGGTGTGTTCTTCCATGCCGTGCGCCTGCCCGATGGCAGCGGCTACAAGGTGATCCTCGAAGCCGCGCCGGCGGACATGTACGACAAGGACATGGAAGTATCGGTCGCCGCACTCAGCCGCGAGCTGGCCAAGTACGTGCGCGCCTACCCCAGTCAGTACATGTGGACCATGAAGCGCTTCAAGAAGCGGCCTGAGGGCGAGGCTCGCTGGTACTGAATCCATCCGTGACGGTGTTGCCGGCGGCTCCCGAAACAGCTTTGTTTCCATACATCAGCGTCGTCTGCTCATAATCCAGGAATAACTCCCATGCTCGGCCTGCCGACCACCGCCACCGCGCCGTTCTGTCCCTCGGAAGTCAAAGGCAGCATCCGGGTCGCGGCCAGCGCGCCCTTGTGGAAGCGCATCCTGCAGTTCGCCGGCCCCGGCCTGCTGGTCTCCATCGGCTACATGGACCCGGGCAACTGGGCCACCGCCATCGAAGCCGGCTCGGGCTTCGGCTACCAGTTGCTGTTCGTGGTGTTGCTGTCCAGCCTCGCGGGTATGGTCCTGCAGTGCCTGGCGATGCGCCTGGGCATCGTCACCGGCCAGGACCTGGCGCAGCTCTCGCGCAGCCGCTACAGCCTGGGCGGTGCGCGCCTGCAATGGCTGCTGGCGGAACTCTCGATCGTCGCCACGGATCTCGCCGAAGTGCTCGGCTGCGCCCTCGCCTTCCACCTGTTGCTGGGCGTCGACCTGGTCACCGGCGTGATCCTCACCGCCTTCGACACGCTCATCGTGCTTGGCTTGAAGGGCCAGCGCTTCCGCCACCTGGAAGCGATCATGCTCGGCCTGATCGTCACCATCAGCGGCTGCTACCTGGTCGAGCTGATCCTCATCAAGCCCTACTGGCCCGACGTTGCCGCCGGCTTCCTGCCCAGCTGGGATGCGGTCACCCAGCGCGAGCCGCTGTACCTGGCGATCGGCATCCTCGGTGCCACGGTGATGCCGCACAACCTCTACCTGCACTCCTCCATCGTGCAGACACGGCAGGTCAGCGGCAGTAACGGCAAGGCCGCGGCGATCCGCCTGACGCGCATCGACACCGTGGTCTCGCTGAGCCTCGCGCTGCTGATCAACGCCGCCATCCTGATCCTCGCCGCCGCGGCCTTCCATGAGACCGGCCATACCGGCGTCACTGAAATTCAGGACGCCTACCGCCTGCTCGAACCGCTGGTGGGCACTGGCCTGGCGGCGATCCTGTTTGGTGTTGCGTTGCTCGCCTCCGGGCAGAGTTCCACCTTCACCGGTACCATCGCCGGGCAGGTGATCATGGAAGGCTTCCTGCAGATGAAGATTCCCTGCTGGCAACGCCGCCTGATCACCCGTGCGCTGGCGTTGATCCCGGCGCTGATTGGCGTGGTGATGCTGGGCGACAAGGCAATCGGCAAGCTGCTGGTGCTCAGCCAGGTGGTGCTCAGCCTGCAACTGCCCTTCGCGCTGTGGCCGCTGATCCGCTTCACCAGCGATCGCGCGTTGATGGGCGAGTTCGTCAACAGCCTGTTCACCCGCGTACTGGCCTGGACCTTGTTCTGCGTCATCGGCGCCGCCAATCTCTGGCTGCTCGCGCAACTGCTGGCTTGACCTGACCGATGGGTTTGAGGCCCATTAGTGCGCTGACATTCAGGACGGATGCCATTCATGTCGAACCAAAGGCAATACCCGCGTACCCCGATGAAATGCCGGATCAAGGTCAGCCATTCCAGCTTCGGCGATGTGTTCGGCCATACCCGTGATCTGTCCGATGGCGGTGTCTACGTGCGCCACGAAGTGCTCGCCGCGCTGCCCGCCGGTACCCGGGTTACCGGTCAGGTGCAGGACATGCCCTTCGATGCGCCGATCCTGGAGATGGAAGTCATGCGCACCGACGCCGAGGGCGCGGGATTCCGTTTCGTCGGCAACGCCTGAGAAACCTTCCCGGAATCGGCTCTTCGTAGGGCCGAGGGGCGCCCGGCCCTTGCTAGCGAACAGACCCGGCTGCGAGGTTGAGGTTTCCGTAGGAGCGGAGCTTCTCCGCGAAATCCTTCCGCATTTACCGTTTTTCGCGGAGAAGCTCCGCTCCTACAAGAGCAGATGGCTTCCTCCCGATGTGCAGGCTTAATTAGCCTCGTTCACCGCACTCAGGAAGGCCCTTGTCCGCTCGTGCTTCGGGTTGCCGAAGAACTGCTGCGGGCTGCCCTGCTCGAGGATGTTGCCCTGGTGGAAGAAGCACACACGGTCGGCGAATTCACGTGCGAAGCCCATCTGGTGGGTGACCATGAGCATGGTCAGGTTGTGTTCGGCGCCCAGCTTGCGCACGACGTTGAGCACTTCGCCGCACAGCTCCGGGTCCAGCGCCGAGGTCACCTCGTCGAACAGCATCACCTTGGGGCGCATCGCCAGTGCGCGGGCGATGGCCACGCGCTGTTGCTGACCGCCGGATAGCTGCGAGGGATAGTGGTCCAGCTTGCTGCCCAGGCCAACCATTTCCAGCAGTTCCACCGCGCGCTCGCGGGCTTCATTACGGTGCATGCCGAGCACCTGCACCGGCGCCTCCATCACATTGCGCAGCGCGCTCATGTGCGGGAACAGGTTGAAGCACTGGAACACCATGCCGATCTTGCTGCGTACCTTGCGCACATGGCTTTCCGGCGCACGCACCAGCGAATCGTTGCGCTTGAGATGGGTCAGCGGTTCGCCATCGACTTCGATCAGGCCGCTGTCGATGGTCTCCAGGGTCATCAGCGCGCGGAGCAGGGTGGACTTGCCCGAGCCGCTGGGGCCGATGATGGCGACCTTCTCGTTGGCGCCCACTTCCAGATTGAGGTCCTTGAGCACGCTGAAACTGCCGTAGCTCTTGCACACGTTGCGGAAGCTGACCATGGGTTGCACGGTCTGGGCGCGCGCTGCGGGCGCATCCTGGGTGGCCACACGAGGGGCCATCGGCCCGGCAGCTTGCAGGGAGTGAACGGTCATCGGTTTTCCTCCGGAAGAATCAGTCATGGCAGCGCCGTGCGTTTTTCCACCTGGCGCACGACGCTGGCCAGGCTGATGGAGATGAGCAGGAAGAACACCCCGACCAGGGTGATCGGTTCCAGGTAGCGGAAGCTGTCGGAACCGATGTTCTTCGCCTGCTGCATGATTTCCACCACCGTGATCGCCGAGAGCACCGGGGTGTCCTTGAACATGGCGATCAGGTAGTTGCCCAGTGCTGGCAGCACCGGGCGGATGGCCTGGGGCAGGATCACCTCGCGGTAGGCCTTGAAGGGCGAGAAGTTCAGTGCAGTGACCGCCTCCCACTGGCCGCGCGGCACCGCCTCCAGGCCGGCGCGGTAGACCTCGGCGGTGTAGCAGGCGTAGTGCAGGGCGATACCCAGGGTGCCGGCCACCAGCGCGGTCATGCTCAGCCCGTAGAGCGGTAGCACGTAGAACAGGAAGTACACCTGGATCAGCAGCGGCGTGCTGCGGATGAATTCGATCAGCCAGGCCGCCGGCCAAGACAGCCACGCGTGCCGGCTGCGCCGGGCGATGGCGAAGAGCAGGCCGAGCACCACGGCCAGGGCGAAGCCCACCAGGGTAATGGCAATGGTGCGCAGCGAGGCGTGCAGCAGTTGCGGCAGGATCTGCCAGGCGAAATCCCAATCGAAGAGTTTCATCACAGGCCTCCGTGGATGCGGCCGTGCCCCAGCCAGCGCTCCAGGCGCCGCATGAGGAAGACGATGACCTGGGCCATCACGAAATACAGCACCAGGGTGAGGGCGAAGATCTTCATGGTCTCGAAGGTCGCCTGGTCCAGCTGGCGCGCGCGGAAGGTCAGGTCCGACAGGGTGATCAGCGACACCAGCGAGGTGTTCTTCAGCAACTCGATCAGCAGGTTGGTGCCCGGTGGAATCGCGCAGAGCAGCGCCTGCGGCAGGATGATCCGGCGGAAGCGCGTCAGCGGCATCATGTTCAGCGCCAGCGCCGCTTCATACTGCCCCTTGGGCACCGAGCCTATGGCGCCGCGCATCACCTCGGCGCCATAGGCGCCGATGTGCAGGCCCAGGCCGATGATCGCCACGCTGTAGGCGCTCATCTGAAGATTGAAAGGGGGCAGCGGCAGCACGAAGTACAGCCAGAACAACTGCACCAGTAGCGAGGTGCCGCGGAACAGCTCGATGTAGGCGATGGATACCCAGCGCACCGCCGGCCACGGCGAGAGGCGTCCGAGCGCGGCGATGATGGCGGCTGCAACCGCCAGCAGGGAGCCGAAGACGGTCACCTGGACGGTGATCCAGGCGCCCTCCAGCAGCAGAGGAAGTAATTCACCCATGGTGCGTATCCCGTAACGACGGATTCCACGGAACGGCCGACCGAGCGCGGCCTAGGGCAGGCGCGCGCCCGTGACGGTCACTGTTTGCAAAGCTCGGCAGCGGTCTTGTCGGTGACGTTGGACGTGTCGAAGCCGAACGGTTTCACTGTTGCCAGGTGCTCGGCGCCGCCCAGCCAGCCCTTGAGCTGCTGGTTCACCGCGTCGCGCAGGTCCTTGTCTTCGGGACGGAAGGCCAGGGCGCCATAACCGATGTGCGAAGGGTCGTCCTTGAAGTCGGTGACGGCTTCCACCGAATCGCCGCCCTTCGCCGCGAGGCCCTTCATGGTCAGCGCAGTGCCGACGCTGGCGTCGGCGCGGCCGGCGCGCACGGCCTGCAGCTGCGCGGTGGTGTCGGGCACCTGGACGATCTGCTCTTCCGCCACGCCTTCGGCGCGGGCGTAGCCCATCTCGGCGGTGCCGGACATGATCGCCAGCTTGACCTCCGGGTTGTTCTTCACGTCGGCGTAGCTGTGCAGGTTCTTCGGGTTGCCCTTCTTCACCAGCAAGCTGTCGGGAATCTGATAGTGCGGATCGGTGAAGATCACCTGCTGGCAGCGCGGCGGGGTGATGTACATGCCGGCGGCGATCACATCGAAGCGCCCGGCGCGCAGACCAGGGATCAGCGCGCCCCATTCGGTGAGCACCGGCTCGATCTTCTTCACACCCATTTTCGTGAAGATCTGCGTGGCGATTTCCGGGGATTCACCGGTGACCTTGCCGGAGGTTTCGGTAAAAGCGAATGGCGCTTCGTTGGCGTAGCCAATGCGCACGGTGCCGGTGCTCTTGATGCGCTCGAGGGAGGTCTCGGCGTAACTGCCGGCACTGGCCAGCGCGCAGGCGGCGAGGGTGCAGGCAAGGCTCAGGCGGCGCAGGAAAACAGGGGCGGTACTCATCTTCGGATCTCCTGATCTTCGCTTGCCGAACGCGGTGGGCGTGCGGCGATGGATGGCAGGTAGCAATGTCGTACGACTGTTGTTCTTGTAGGTCGGGCCCCGGTGGAGCCTTCCGAAGTTCTCTCGCCGGCGGGAAACACCAGCTGGACGCCAGACTAAGTCGGCGGGCCTTGCGGCTGTTCCTGATCGACAACCCCGCGGCGGGAAAAAGCCACCGTCGCGATGAACGCAGCCGAAGGTTTTTTCTGCGCGGGCCTGACAATGCGGTTCGGTGTCCTGCACCCGAGGATACAAAAGGGGTCGAAGTGCCGACATTGCACTAGGACAATTGCCGCCGGTGTGCGGGTCCGTCACTCTGGACGCCTGACCAGACGGAGCGCTGAAGATGGAAGCCTGGCGTCGCGCCCTGGCCGACCTGCGGGCCGGCGAATCCAAGTACAAGACCCTCGTGCAGGCCATTGCCGGAGACATCGAGCAGGGCCGCCTGAGCGACGGCCAGCGCCTGCCGCCGCAGCGCCACGTGGCCGATGGCCTGGCGATCAGCGTGCAGACCGTGACCAACGCCTACAAGGAACTGGAACGCCAGGGCCTGGTGCGTTGCGAGGTCGGTCGCGGCAGCTTCGTTTCGCGGCGGATGACCGAGGGCATGGCCCACTACATGGTCGACCACCCCGAGCGTGCGCTGGTGGACTTTTCCATTGCCAGCATCGTCCACAGCCGCGAGCACGACCGCCTGTGGCAGGACAGTTGCCGCGAGTTGGCGCAGGAGACCGACCAGCCGTGGATGCGCGCCTGCCGCCCGGTGGCCGGCTTCGACGCGCACCGCGACGCCGGCGTGAAATGGCTGGCGCAGCTGGGCCTCAAGCGCGAGCGTGACGATGTGCTGATCACCAATGGCGCGGCCCACGGCATCTTCCTTGCTCTGGCCTCTCTCGCCGGGCCGGACGACGTGGTGCTCTGCGAACAGCTCACCGACCACGGCGTGATCGGCAATTCCCAGGTGCTCGGCTTCACCCTCAAGGGCGTTGAAATCGACAAGGAAGGCATCGACCCGGAGCACTTCGAGGACCTCTGCGCCAACGAGCGCATCACCGCGCTGGTGTGCACGCCCAACCTGAACAATCCCACTTCCTGCCTGATGCCCGACACGCGCCGCCGCGAAATCGCCGCCATCGCCCAGCGTTACGGCGTGCATGTGATCGAGGACGACGTCTACGGCCCGCTGCTCGGCGAGCGCCGCCCACCTCCGCTCAGCCATTACCTGCCGGACCTGTCGTTCTACTGCACCAGCTTCACCAAGAGCGTGCTCACCGGCCTGCGCATCGGTTACCTGGCCATGCCGCGCCGCCTGGCGCTGCGTACCGAAAGCATCCTGCGGGTGAACAGCTGGATGGCCACGCCGTTGCTGGCGGAGGTGGCGTGCCGCTGGATCCACAACGGCAACGCCCAGGCGCTGATCGGTTTGCAGCGTCGCGTGCTGGAAAAGCGCCAGAACCTGGTGCGCGAGTTTCTGGGCGAGCACCTGCGCGGCTGCGATCCGCATTCCTTGAGCGCCTGGATCGGCATCCCCGAGCACTGGGAGCTGGACAGCCTGGTGCGCGAGCTGCGCCACCGGCACATCGCCGTGACGCCGCCCGATCCCTTCATGGTGCGCGGCACGCCAAGACCGCGTGCGATACGCCTGTGCATGGGCGCGGAGTGCAGCGACGAGCGCATGGTCGCCGCGCTGGAGGACATGCGAGAGCTGTTCGGGCAGTACCCGAAGATCCACGATTTCTGAGCCCCTTGCCGGGCTCGCGTTTATCGTCGTAGGGCGCATCCCTGTAGGAGCGAACCTTCCGCGAATCTTACCGCGCATGCCGACCTTCGCGGAGAAGCTCCGCTCTTACCTGAAGTATCGCGCAGGGGCATGCCCTCTCCCCCGCCCTCTCCCTGAAGGGAGAGGAAGTCAAAGCGTGCCGGCTGACACTGTGGTTTCAACCTGCACCATACGGTCCCCTCTCCCTTCAGGGAGAGGTTAGGGAGAGGGAATCTCAGGCACGAATTTTCAGAGAAAGACGGTTGCTCCTACGCAAAACACCTCTGATCAATACATCGTCCTAGTACATTCATCGCGACAATTCCCCGCCCCTACACTCGGCCCAACTGCATACCCGGAGGCCGAGATGGAGCCGATTCCCCTCGTCGAGCTGTACCGCGCCCGCCAGCGCATCCAGGGCCTGGTGCGGCAGACACCACTGGAGCACTCGGCCAGCCTGTCGCGCCTGCTCGGTGCGCCGGTGTACCTCAAGCTCGAATCGCAACAGATCACCGGCAGCTTCAAGCTGAGGGGCGCGAGCAACGCGATTGCCCAGCTCAGTGATGAGCAGAAGACCCAGGGCGTGGTCGCCGCCTCCACCGGCAACCATGGCCGGGCGCTGGCCCATGCCGCCCGTATGCTCGGCGTGCCGGCGACCATCTGCCTGTCGCAGTTGGTGCCGGCGAACAAGGTCCAGGGGATCCGCGAACTCGGCGCCGAAGTACGCATCGTCGGCAATAGCCAGGACGATGCCCAGGCAGAAGCCGAACGCATCGCCCGCGACCACGGTGCAGTACTGCTGCCGCCCTTCGACCACCCGCAGATCATCGCCGGCCAGGGCACCCTCGGCCTGGAAATCCTCGAACAGCTGCCGGACGTGCGCCAGGTGCTGATACCGCTGTCCGGCGGCGGCCTGTTCGGCGGCGTGGCCCTGGCGCTCAAGCACGTCGACCCGAGCATCCGCCTGCACGGCATCAGCATGCGCCGTGGCGCCGCCATGGCCGCCAGCCTTGCCGCCGGCCATCCGGTGGACGTCGAAGAACTGCCGACCCTGGCCGACTCCCTTGGCGGTGGCATCGGCCTTGCCAACCGCCACACCTTCGCCTTGGCCCGCGACTACTGCGACCAGCTGCACCTGCTCGACGAAGACTCCATTGCCGCCGGTATCCGTCACGCCTACCGCGAGGAACGGCAGGTGGTGGAGGGCGCCGCCGCGGTCGGCATCGCCGCGCTGCTGGACGGCCTGATCGCCCCGGTCGGCCCGGTGGTGGTGATCGTCAGCGGCCGCAACATCGCCATCGAACAACACCAGCAACTCCTCGAGGAAACCGCCCATGGCTGACGTCACCCTGCTCAGCGAAGCCGATCTGCGCGCCTGCGTGGCGATAGACCGGGAGAGCCTCGACGCGGTCGAACAGGCCTTCCGCCTGCTCGCCACCGCGCCGGTGGCGATGCCGCCGATCCTTCGCCTGGACGTGCCTGAGCACAACGGCGAAGTGGACGTGAAGACCGCCTACCTGCCCGGCCTGCCGCGCTTCGCCATCAAGGTCAGCCCCGGCTTCTTCGACAACCCCAAGCTCGGCCTGCCCAGTCTCAACGGCATGATGATGCTGCTCTCCTCGAAAACCGGCCTGCTCGATGCGCTGCTGCTGGACAACGGTTACCTCACCGCCGTGCGCACCGCCTGTGCCGGCGCGGTGGCGGCCAAATGGCTGTCCCGCGAGGATTCGCGCCAGGTCGCGCTGATCGGCGCTGGCGAACAGGCGCGGCTGCAGCTCAAGGCACTGTGCCTGGTGCGGCCCATCGAGGCGGCCAGCGTCTGGGCGCGGGACGTCGACAAAGCACGGCATTGCGCGCAGGAGCTGAGCACCAGCCTGGGCATTGCCGTCAGCGCCTGCACCAGCATCGACGAAGCGCTGGAGGGCGCCGACATCGCCATCACCACAACACCCAGCCGCGAGCCGCTGATCCGCAGACATCACCTGCGCCCCGGTCTGCATATCACTGCCATGGGCTCGGACGCCGAGCACAAGAACGAGATCGCCGCCGAAGCCCTGGCAGTGGTGGACAACTACGTTGCCGACCGCCTCAGCCAGACCCGCGTGTTGGGCGAATTGCACCATGCGCTGGAGGCCGGTGCCGTCGGCGGGGACGCCGACTTCGCCGAGCTCGGCCAGGTCATCGCTGGGCTGCGCCAGGGCCGCGAACGCGCCGAGGACATCACCCTCTGCGACCTTACCGGCACCGGCGCGCAGGACACCGCCATCGCCGGCCTGGCCTTCCAGCGAGCGCAGCGGATGGGCAAGGGATTTCGTTTCAGCAGCTGAAAAAATCGTCCCGCTTCGCGGGAACAGCGCCCTCACCCTAACCCTCTCCCGCACGCGGGAGAGGGGACCGATCGGCACAGGATGAAGCCTTGGCGTCAGCCGGCAGACACTGCCCTCTCCCTCTGGGAGAGGGTTGGGGTGAGGGGATCCAAAAGTCTCTGGCTGTCCCGAAGGCGCCCGACAATAATTTCCCCAAGAGGATTTCCGCATGTCCGAAATCGTCGTCAACCTCCCTTTCAGCCGGGAGGAATATGCCCAGCGGATCGCCAAGGTCCGCGCCAGCATGCAACAGCGCGGCATCGAGCTGCTGCTGGTCACCGACCCGTCGAACATGGCCTGGCTCACCGGCTACGATGGCTGGTCCTTCTACGTGCATCAGTGCGTGCTGCTGGCGCTGGACGGCGAGCCGCTCTGGTTCGGCCGCGGCCAGGACGCCAACGGCGCGCGGCGCACGGTGTTCATGCAGGCGGACAACATCGTCGGCTACCCCGACCACTACGTGCAGTCCACCGAGCGCCACCCGATGGACTACCTGTCCCGCGAGGTCATCGCCGCGCGCGGCTGGGCGAACCGGGCCATCGGCGTTGAGATGGACAACTACTACTTCAGCGCCGCCGCCTTCCGCTCGTTGCAGGCGAACCTGCCGAACGCGACATTCGTCGACGCCACCGCGCTGGTGAACTGGCAGCGCGCGGTGAAATCGCCGCGCGAGATCGAGTACATGCGCGTCGCCGCGCGTATCGTCGAAAGGATGCATGCGCACATCGTCGAGTGCATCGAACCGGGCATGCGCAAGAACGAGCTGGTGGCGGATATCTACAGTGCCGGCATCCTCGGCGTCGACGGCCACGGCGGCGACTACCCGGCCATCGTCCCTTTGCTGCCCACCGGCGCCGATGCCAGCGCCCCGCACCTGACCTGGGACGACACGCCGTTCGAGCGTGGCGCCGGCACCTTCTTCGAGATTGCCGGCTGCTACAAGCGCTACCACTGTCCGCTGTCGCGTACGGTGTTCCTCGGCAAGCCCCCGCAGCACTTCCTCGACGCGGAGAAGGCCGTGGTCGAAGGCATCGCCGCCGGGCTGGATGCGGCCAAACCCGGCAACACCACCGGCGACATCGCCCGCGCCTTCTTCGGCGTGCTGGAGAAATTCGGCATCCACAAGGACAGCCGCTGCGGCTACCCCATCGGCATCAGCTACCCGCCGGACTGGGGCGAGCGCACCATGAGCCTGCGCCCGAGCGACACCAGCGTGCTCGAAGCGGGAATGACCTTCCACTTCATGCCCGGCCTCTGGATGGACGACTGGGGCCTGGAGATCACCGAAAGCATCCTCATCACCGAGCGCGGCGTGGAGACCTTCTGCGACTACCCGCGCCAGCTGTTCGTGAAGGAGTGAGGCAATGACACAGCCTTTGCGCGAAAACCCCATCTGCGCCAGCGTCGATTTCCAGCGTGACGGCGTGCAGCACGGCCACCTCAAGCTGCCCTACTCGCGGGACGATTCGGCCTGGGGCGCGGTGATGATCCCGGTGTGCGTGGTGAAGAACGGCAACGGCCCCACAGCGCTGCTCACCGGCGGCAACCACGGCGACGAGTACGAAGGCCCGGTGGCGCTCAGCCGCCTGGCCCAGGAGCTGCGCCCCGAGGACGTGCGCGGCCGGGTGATCATCGTGCCGTTCATGAACACCCCGGCGTTCCTCGCCGGCAAGCGCACCTCGCCGATTGACGCCGGCAACCTCAACCGCAGCTTCCCCGGCCGCCCGGACGGCACGGTGACGCAGAAGATCGCCGACTACTTCCAGCGCACCCTGCTGCCGCTGGCGGACGTGGTGCTGGATATCCATTCTGGCGGCCGGACGCTGGATTTCCTGCCCTTCGCGGCGTGCCATGTGCTGCCGGACAAGGCCCAGCAGGAAGCCAGCGAGGCGCTGATGCGGGCCTTTGCCGCGCCCTATTCCATGCGCATGCTGGAGCTGGATGCGGTGGGCATGTACGACACGGCGGCCGAGGAGCAGGGCAAGCTGTTCGTCACCACCGAACTGGGCGGCGGTGGCAGCAGCAGCGCGCGCAGCGTGGCCATCGCCCGGCGCGGCGTGCGCAACGTACTGGTGCAGGCCGGTATCCTGCGCGGTGAAATCGAGCCGGCGAAGTCGGTGATGCTCGACATGCCCGATGGCGACTGCTTCGTCGCCAGCCAGCATGGCGGTCTGCTGGAAATGTGCCGCGACCTGGGCGAGCGAGTGGAGCGCGGCGACGTACTGGCTCGGGTGCACGAGGTGCTGCGCACTGGCGCAGCGCCGGTGGAATACCGCGCCAAACGCAGCGGCATCCTCGCCGCACGGCATTTCCCCGGCCTGGTGCAGAGCGGCGACACCCTCGCCGTGGTCGCCGAGGTACTGGACTGAACGGGAGCCCGTCATGATCAAGCTCGACCGCTATGACCTGAAGATCCTGCGCATCCTCGCCGGCGATGGGCGCATCACCAAGTCGAGCCTGGCCGAGGCGATCAACCTCTCGGTCAGCCCGGCCTGGGAGCGCGTGCGCAAGCTGGAGGAGGCCGGGCTGATCAAGGGCTACCGCGCGCAGATCGATTGGTCGGCGCTGTTCAAACAGCAGCAGGTGCTGGTGGAAATCACCCTGGCGCGGCACACCGCGCAGGACATGAAGCGCTTCGAGCAGCGCCTGCAACAGGCGCCGGAAGTAGGCTTCTGCTACGCCACCGGCGGCGGGGTGGACTACATCGCAATGATCCAGGCGCGCGACATCGACCACTACCAGCGCTTCATCGACCAGTTGTTGCTGGATGACGTAGGGATCGAGCGGTATTTCACCTACATCGTCACCAAAGTGATCAAGACGCAAGAGGCGGCAATTCCGGCAGAAGCGCTGGAGCCGGGTTCTGCGTAGGGCGAATAACCTGGAACAGGTTATCCGCCGTTATCTATCCGGCGGAAACTCATGCGGCTCTTTGTAGGAGCGAGTTTGTTCGCGAACAGATTTCCCGGTGGCGTCGGTGCCGCGCGGGTTCGCGAGCAAGCTCGCTCCTACATAAACGCTCGTCGGCGGTTGAACAAATTTTGCGCAATAAAACCTGACTTCTGGGTCCGGATCGTATACACTGCGCGCCGCTCGGCAGGGTGCCGGGCATGGGTTCCCTCACCCCATCGACGAAAAAGGCCCTGAGCATGTCGGCATCCCTTCCGGCGGCACGGCGCGGCGCACTCGCCGGTCTGGTCGCGTTCCACATCCTGATCATCATCGCCAGCAACTACCTGGTGCAGCTGCCAATGACCCTCTTTGGCTGGCACACCACCTGGGGCGCGTTCAGCTTCCCGTTCATCTTCCTGGCCACCGACCTCACCGTCCGCCTGCTCGGCAAGCGCCCGGCGCGGCTGGTCATCGCGCGGGTGATGATCCCCGCGCTGCTGGCCTCCTACGTGATCTCGGTGATCTTCCAGGAAGGTGCCTTCAGAGGCTTCGCCTCCCTCGGCGAATTCAACACCTTCGTCGCGCGGATCTCCCTGGCCAGCTTCCTCGCCTATGTGTTCGGCCAGATCCTCGACATCCAGGTCTTCGACCGCCTGCGGCGCATGCGCCAGTGGTGGATCGCCCCGGTGGTTTCGACCCTGTTCGGCAACCTGCTGGACACCTTCACCTTCTTCTCCATCGCCTTCTGGCACAGCGACAACGCCTTCATGGCCGAGCACTGGGTGGAGATCGCCTGGGTCGACTACGGGGTGAAGCTGGCAGTCATGTTGATGCTCTTCGTACCGCTCTACGGCATGCTCCTCAGCGCCATCACCCGCAATATGCGGCGCCAACCCGCCGTCGTCTGACGCCACCGGAAAAAACCAACAGCGGCGGCACAACTGCGAAAAGATTTGCCGCCGCCATCCCCCGCTTAGGAAAAAACCGCGCGCTCCTGGCCCCTAGCATGGTCTCCATGCCAACCGACCGGGAGCTGCCGCCATGCCCTTTGCCCATCCCCTGCTGTTCAAGTCGCTCTGCTATGTGAATGGCCACTGGCTGCACAGTGCGAGCGGCACCAGCATCGCCGTCGACAACCCCGCCACCCGTGAAGCCATCGGCCACGTGCCGCTGCTCGACCGCGAGCAGATCGTGAGTGCCATCGACGCCGCCGCTGCTGCCTTCCCTGCCTGGCGCGCGCGCAGCCTGGATGACCGGGGCGCGCTGTTGCGCCGCTGGGCCGAGCTGATTCGCCAGCACCGCGAGGACCTGGCGCAGATTCTCAGCCTGGAGCAGGGCAAGCCGCTGGCCGAGGCCCTCGGCGAGATCGACTATGCCGCCAGCTTCATTCCCTGGTTCGCCGAGGAGGCGCGGCGGCTGAACGGCCGCAACATCCCCAGCCACATCCCCGGCGCGCACCTGGGTACGGTGGTCGAGCCGGTCGGCGTCGCCGCCCTGCTGACACCGTGGAACTTCCCTTCGGCGATGATCACCCGCAAGGCCGCCGCCGCGTTGGCCGCCGGCTGCACCGTGGTGGTCAAGCCGGCCCACGAAACGCCCTACTCCGCCTTCGCCCTGGCGCAACTGGCCGAAGAAGCCGGCTTCCCTGCCGGTGTCTTCAACGTCGTGCTTGGCGAGCCGCAGATGGCCATGGAAACCCTGGTCGGCGATAGCCGCGTGCGTGCCGTGAGCTTCACCGGCTCGACCCGCGTGGGGAAACTTGTACTGCAAGCGGCCGCCCAGGACGTGAAGAAAGTCGCCCTGGAACTGGGCGGCAACGCGCCCTTCATCGTGCTGCCCGATGCCGATCTGGAACAGGCGGTGAAGTTCGCCATCGATGCCAAGTTCCAGACCTCCGGGCAGGACTGCTGCGCGGCCAACCGCATCCTGGTCGCCCGCGAACTCTACGAACCCTTCCTTCAGCGCTTTGCCCGCGCCGTGCGTGAACTGCGCGTCGGCCCGGCCAGCGACTCGCGCAGCCAGATCGGCCCGCTGATGCACCAGGGCGCCTTCGACGTCACCTGCGAGCGTGTGCAGGACGCCATCGCCCAGGGCGCGCGCCTGCTCGCCGGCGGCGAACCCCATGCGCTCGGCGGCTGGTTCCACCAACCGACGGTGCTGGCCGACGTCACCCCGCAGATGCGCATCTGGCGCGAGGAAAACTTCGCACCGATTGCCGGCGTCAGCGCGTACGACGACCTCGACGAAGCCGTCCGGCAGGCCAACGACACCGAGTACGGCCTGGCCGCCTACCTGTGTGGGCAACGCCTGGATCACCTCTGGCCGCTGATGCGGCGCCTGGAATTCGCCATGGTGGCGGTCAACGGCGCCAAGTTCACCGGCCACCCCATTCCCTTTGGCGGCATGAAGGCCTCGGGCCTGGGCCGCGAGGGCGGCAGCGAGGGCTTCGAACCCTTCGTCGAAACCAAGTACTTCGCCTTGCACCACGGCACCATCTGACCGGGAGACCACCGCCATGACTGAATACGCCAAGCTCTTCGAAGACGACCGCGCGCACTTCATGCACCCCTCGACCCACGCCCACGATCACGCCAGCGGCGCGCTGCCGGGGCGAATCATCACCGGTGCTTCCGGCGTGCGCATCCGTGACCACCAGGGCCGCGAGCTGCTGGACGCCTTCGCCGGCCTCTACTGCGTGAACATCGGCTACGGCCGCACCGAAGTGGCCGATGCCATCCATGCACAGGCCACGCAGCTGGCCTACTACCACACCTACGTGGGCCACTCCTCCGAGGCGATCATCGAACTGTCCGCGCGGATCATCCGCGACTGGGCGCCGGCGGGCATGAAGAAGGTCTACTACGGCCTCTCCGGCTCCGATGCCAACGAAACCCAGGTCAAGCTGGTGCGCTACTACAACAACGTGCTGGGCCGGCCGCAGAAGAAAAAGATCATCTCCCGCCAACGCGGATACCACGGCTCGGGCATCGTCACCGGCAGCCTCACGGGGCTCGCGAGCTTCCACCAGCACTTCGACCTGCCGGTGGAAGGCGTCAAGCACACCCTCTGCCCGCACTTCTACAAGGCCCCGGCCGGCATGGACGAAGCGAGCTTCGTGCGCCACTGCGCCCAGGAGCTGGAAAACCTGATCCTCGCCGAAGGCCCGGACACCGTGGCCGCCTTCATCGGCGAACCGGTGATGGGCACCGGCGGTATCATCGTCCCGCCCAAGGGCTACTGGGAGGCGATCCAGGCGGTGCTGGCGAAGTACGACGTGCTGCTGATTGCGGACGAGGTGGTCTGCGCCTTTGGTCGCGTGGGCGACAAGATGGGCAGCCAGCGTTACGGCATGCGCCCGGACCTGATCACCACCGCCAAGGGCCTGACCAGCGCCTACGCGCCGCTGTCGGCGGTGATCGTCGGCGAGAAGGTGTGGGACGTGATCGACAGCGCCTCCAGCCGCGAAGGCGCCATGGGCCACGGCTGGACCTACTCCGGCCACCCGATCTGTGCGGCGGCGGCACTGGCCAACCTGAACATCCTCGAACGGGAAAACATCACCGCCAATGCGGCGGAAGTTGGCGGCTACCTCAATCAGCAGCTGCGCCAGACCTTCGAGGGGCATCCGTTGGTGGGCGAGGTGCGCGGCGACGGCATGCTGGCGGCGCTGGAGTTCATGGCTGACCGCGAGGCGCGCACGCCATTCGACCCGGCGCTGAAGGTCGGCCCGAAGGTTTCGGCGGCCTGCCTGGAGCGCGGCATGATCGCTCGCGCCATGCCCCACGGCGACATCCTCGGCTTCGCCCCGCCGCTGGTGCTCACTCGCGCCGAGGCGGACGAGATCGTCGGCATCGCCAGGGCGGCGGTGGATGCGGTGGCGGACGACGTGCTGTAGCGGCTCTTCGTAGGAGCGGATTCATCCGCGATGTGCCACCGGCCAGCTTGGAGCGGCCGGCAAGCGATCGCGGACGGAGTCCGCTCCTACGTAACCTTCAAGGTCGGTAAGTGGCGATAAACAGGGCGCTTACGAGCCCTTTGCCTTGTCCAGCTTACGCAGGAAGACCGTCATTTCCTTTTCCGCCTGCTTGTCGCCGTGTGCCTGCGCGGCGGCCAGTCCGTCGGTCCAGGCGGCGCGCGCGCCGTCCAGGTCGCCCTGGGCCTGCAGCGCCTTGCCCAGCAGCTTCCAGGCGGCAGAGTACTTGGGGTCCTGTTCCACGCAGCGGCGCAGGTGCTCGGCCGCCTTCACGGCATCGTCGGCGTCCAGGTAGCCCTTGCCCAGGCCGAAGCGCAGCAGCGGGTTGTCCACGCCCTTGGCGAGCATTTTTTCCAGCGAATCGATCATGGCGAGCCTCCGTCAGCAGGTCGCCATTCTGCCCCAGGATCAGTGCCTCATGCGCGCCAGAAGGCGGGCGTCAGCAGGATCAGCAGGGAGAATACCTCCAGCCGCCCCAGCACCATCGCCAGGCTCAGCACCAGCTTGGCGCTGCCCGGCAGGTTGCCGTAGTGTGCCGCTGCGTCGCCCAGCGCGGGGCCCAGGTTGTTCAGGCACGAGGCCAGCGTGGAGAACGCCGTGAGTTGGTCCACGCCCAACGCCAGCAGCACCAGCATCAGGCTGACGAAGGTCAGCAGGTAGATCGAGAAGAACGCCCACACCGATTCCACCACACGGTCGGGCACGGTGCGCCGCCCGAGTTTCACCAGGAAAACTCCGTTGGGATGCAGCAGGCGCAGGAATTCGCGCATGCCCTGGCGGTACACCAGCAACATGCGCATCACCTTCATGCCGCCGCCGGTGGAGCCGGCGCAGGCGCCAATGAAGGTGCTGTACAGCAGCAGATAGGGCAACAGGGTCGGCCAACTGCTGAAGTCGGCGAGACCGAAGCCGGTGGTGGTCGCCACCGAGATCACCATGAACGCGGCATAGCGGATCGCCTGCAGCGGCGAGTCATAGTGGTGCTTGAGGATCAGTGTCGTCGCGGTGATCAGGAACAGCACCAGCAGGATGCCCAGGTAGGCCCGGCACTCGGTGTCCTTCAGGTAGTGATGCAGGCTGCGCTGGCGCCAGGCAAGAAAATGCAGGCTGAAGTTGATCCCGGAGATCACCAGGAAGGTCATGCAGATCAGCTCGATCAACGGGCTGTCGAAGTAGCCGATGCTCGCGTCATGGGTGGAAAAGCCACCGATGGCGATGGTGGAGAAACTGTGGCCGACCGCGTCGAACAGGCTCATGCCGGCCGTCCAGTAGGCCAGCGCGCAGGCCAGGGTCAGGCCGCAGTAGAGGAACCACAGGGTCTTGGCGGTATCGGCGATACGCGGCGAGAGCTTGTGCTCCTTCAGCGGGCCGGGCATTTCCGCACGGTACAGCTGCATGCCGCCGATGCCCAGCATCGGCATCACTGCCACCGCCAGCACCACGATGCCCATGCCGCCGAGCCATTGCAGCTGCTGGCGGTAGTAGAGGATCGCGTGGGGCAGCGTATCGAGCCCGGTGAGCACGGTGGCACCCGTGGTGGACAGGCCGGAGAAGGATTCGAACAGCGAGTCGACCACGCCCATGTGCGGCGCGTCCGACAGGGCGAAGGGCAAGGCGCCGAACGAGCCCAGCACGATCCAGAACAGCGCCGTCACCAGGTAGCCGTCGCGGATGCGCAAGTCCTGCTTGTGCTGGCGGCACGGCCACCAGATGGCGAAGCCGGTCAGCAGCGTGACCAGGAACGAAGAGGCGAAGGGGTGCCAGGAATGCTCGGCGTAGTGAAGGTCCACGAGCAGCGGCGGCAGGTGCGTGGCGCTGAACAGCATCAGCAGCACGCCGAGGATTCGACCGATGGAGGAGTAGCGCATGACCGAGGCTGGCAAGCTGGAACAGGCCGCGCAGCGTGACAAGGGAAGCGGGTTGGCGCAGTAGGACCTGTCTGAAACCGACTCGGATTGATCTGGCGGGCCGCCCTATGGCGGCCC
>NZ_AMZB01000110.1 GCF_000313755.1 Pseudomonas nitroreducens TX1
CCCGCCAGATCAGAAGAACGTCAGGCCGGCCTGGAACAGCCGCTCGACGTCGCGGATGCGCTTCTTGTCCACCACGAAGAGAATCACGTGGTCGCCGGATTCGATCTTCGTCTCGCCGTGGGCGATCAGCACGTCGTCGTCGCGGATCACCGCGCCGATGGTGGTGCCCGGCGGCAGCTGCACTTCGTTGATCTTGCGGCCGATCACCTTGCTCGACTTGGCATCGCCGTGGGCGACCACCTCGATGGCTTCGGCGGCGCCGCGGCGCAGGGAGTGCACGCTCTCGATATCGCCGCGGCGCACGTGGGTCAGCAGGGTGCCGATGGTGGCCAGCTGTGGGCTGATGGCGATGTCGATCTCGCCGCCCTGCACCAGGTCGACGTAGGCGGGGTTGTTGATCAGCGTCATCACCTTGCGCGCGCCCAGGCGCTTGGCCAGCAGCGAGGACATGATGTTGGCCTCGTCGTCGTTGGTCAGCGCGAGGAACAGGTCGGTGTCGCCGATGTTCTCCTCCAGGAGCAGGTCGCGGTCCGAGGCGCTGCCCTGCAGCACGATGGAGCTGTCCAGGCTGTCGGAGAGGTGCCGGCAGCGCGCCGGATTCATCTCGATGATCTTCACCTGGTAACGGCTCTCGATGGCCTCGGCCAGGCGCTCGCCGATGTTGCCGCCGCCGGCGATGATGATCCGCTTGTAGCTGTCCTCGAGCCTTCGCATCTCGCCCATCACCGCGCGGATGTGGGCCTTGGCGGCGATGAAGAACACCTCGTCGTCGGCCTCGATCACGGTGTCGCCCTGGGGAATGATCGGCCGGTTGCGCCGGTAGATCGCCGCCACGCGGGTGTCGGCGTTGGGCATGTGCTCGCGCAGCTGGCGCAGCTCCTGGCCCACCAGCGGGCCGCCGTAGTAGGCGCGGATGCCGACCAGCTGGGCCTTGCCCTCGGCGAAGTCGATCACCTGCAGGGCGCCGGGATACTCCACCAGGCGCTTGATGTAGTTGGTGACCACCTGCTCGGGGCTGATCAGCACATCGACAGGGATCGCCTCGTTGTCGAACAGCCCGGCGCGGGTCAGGTATGCCGCCTCGCGCACACGGGCGATGCGTGTCGGGGTATTGAACAGGGTGTAGGCGACCTGGCAGGCCACCATGTTCACCTCGTCGCTGTTGGTCACCGCCACCAGCATGTCGGCGTCGTCGGCGCCGGCCTGGCGCAGTACCGTGGGGAACGAGGCCTTGCCGTGGACGGTGCGGATGTCCAGGCGGTCGTTGAGGTCGCGCAGGCGTTCGCCGTCGGTGTCGACGACGGTGATGTCGTTGGCTTCGCTGGCCAAGTGCTCGGCCAGAGTGCCGCCGACCTGGCCGGCACCGAGGATGATGATTTTCATGAGAGCTCTTTGTTGACTCCTCGGGGGAGGGATTGCGAGCTGGAACGAGACTAGGAAGAGTGCGGTTTCGAAGCGGAGAGTAAATGAGCATTCGAAACCGTGCTCTGACGACGTATCGTCGACGCGCAGCAGCCCGTGGTGCCTAGCGTGCCGAGATCTTGATCAGCTTGGCATAATAGAAGCCGTCGTGCCCGCCCTGCTGCGGCAGCAGCTGGCGGCCGTGGGGCTGCTTGATGCCAAAGGGGCCGGGCAAATCCAGCTCGCGGGCGCCGGGGGTGCGACCGAGGAACGCGGCGATCTGCTCGCTGTTCTCCTGCGGCATCACCGAGCAGGTCGCGTAGACCATCACGCCGCCCACTTCGAGGGTCGCCCACAGCGCGTCGAGCAGTTCGCCCTGCAGCTGCGCCAGCGCCTGGATGTCCTCGGCGGTGCGGGTCAGCTTGATGTCCGGGTGGCGGCGTATCACGCCGGTGGCGGAGCACGGTGCGTCCAGCAGGATGCGTTGGAACGGCTTGCCGTCCCACCATCTGGCGGTGTCGCGGGCGTCGGCGGCGAACAGCTCGGCTGAAAGCTGCAGGCGCGCGAGGTTTTCTCGTACGCGCACCAGGCGGCTTTCTTCCAGGTCCACGGCGACCACGCCGGCCAGCTTGGGCTCGGCTTCCATCAGGTGGCAGGTCTTGCCGCCGGGGGCGCAGCAGGCGTCCAGCACGCGCTGGTTCGGCGCCAGTTCCAGCAGGTCGGCGGCCAGTTGCGCGGCCTCGTCCTGCACGCTGACGCGGCCTTCGGCAAAGCCTGGCAGCTCGCGCACATCGCACGGTTGCACGAGGTTGATGCCATCGCGGCTGAATTCGCAGGCCGTGGCCTCGAAGCCGACGCGGTTGAGCTCATCCAGGTAGGCATCGCGGCTGCCGTGGCGACGGTTCACCCGCAGGGTCATCGGCGGATGCGCGTTGTTGGCGGCGCAGATCGCTTCGAACTGCTCCGGCCAGGACTTCTTCAGCGCCTTCTGCAGCCAGCGCGGGTGCGCCAGGCGTGCGGCGGGGTCTTTGTCGACCTCGGCGAGCAGCGTTTCGCTTTCGCGCTGGGCACGGCGCAGCACGGCGTTGAGCAGGCCCTTGGCCCAGGGCTTCTTCAGCTTGTCCGCGCAGCCGACGGTCTCGCCGATGGCCGCGTGCGGCGGAATGCGGGTGTAGAGCAGCTGGTAGAGGCCGACCAGCAGCAGTGCCTCGACGTCGCGGTCGCCGGCCTTGAACGGCTTTTGCAGCAGGCGCGCGGCGAGTGTGGACAGACGCGGCTGCCAGCGGGCAGCGCCGAAGGCCAGCTCCTGCACCAGACCACGATCACGCGGCTCGACGTTCTCCAGCTGGGTTGGCAGCGAGCTGCCAAGCGAAGCGCGCCCGGCGAGCACGGCGGCCAGCGCGCGAGCGGCGGCGAGACGGGGATTGCTACTCATGCGCCCAGCACCTGTCCTGGCGTGAACTGTTCGCGACGGCTGTTGAACAGGTCGGCGAAGGCCAGCGGCTTGCCGCCAGGCAGTTGCAGGCGGGTCAGCAGCAGCGCGCCTTCACCGCAGGCCACCAGCAGGCCGTCGCGGCTGGCATCGAGGATCTTGCCCGGCTCGCCCTTGCCCTGCGCGGGCCTGGCGCCGAGCACCTTGAGCGCAGCTTCGCCCAGGGTGCTGTGGCACACCGGCCAGGGCGTGAAGGCGCGGATGCGGCGCTCCAGCACGTCGGCCGGGAGCGACCAGTCGATGCGCGCCTCTTCCTTGTTCAGCTTGTGCGCGTAGGTGGCCAGGGCGTCGTCCTGCACCTCGCCCTTGAGCGTGCCGACGGCGAGGCCGGCGATGGCCTCGACAACGGCTTTCGGACCCAACTGGGCCAGGCGGTCGTGCAGGCTGCCGCCGGTATCGTCAGCGGAAATCGGCGTGCTGACCTTGAGCAGCATCGGCCCGGTGTCCAGGCCCGCTTCCATCTGCATCACGGTCACGCCGCTCTCGGCATCGCCGGCTTCCACCGCGCGCTGGATCGGCGCGGCGCCGCGCCAGCGCGGCAGCAGGGAGGCGTGGCTGTTGATGCAGCCCAGCCGCGGGATATCCAGCACCACCTGCGGCAGGATCAGCCCGTAGGCCACCACCACCATCAGGTCCGGCCTGAGCGCGGCCAGTTCGGCCTGGGCGGCGGGGTCGCGCAGGGTTGGCGGCTGCAGCACCTGCAGGCCATTCTCCAGGGCAAGCTGCTTGACCGGGCTGGGCATCAGCTTCTGGCCGCGGCCGGCTGGGCGGTCCGGCTGGGTGTAGACGGCGACGATCTCGTGCGGCGTATCGAGCAGCGCCTTGAGGTGCTCGGCGGCGAATTCCGGCGTGCCGGCGAAGACGATGCGCAGTGCTTGGCTCATATCGGGCTCACAAAAAAGAAAGGCTTGCCGGGGCAAGCCTTTGGGATGGGGTCACGCCTGTTGCCGGTGCTGCTTTTCCAGCTTCTTGCGGATGCGGTCGCGCTTGAGGTTGGACAGATAGTCGACGAACAGCTTGCCGTTGAGGTGATCGCACTCGTGCTGGATGCACACCGCGAGCAGGCCCTCGGCCACTTCCTCGAACGGATTGCCGTCACGGTCCTGGGCCTTGATCCGCACTTTCTGCGGACGGTCTACATTTTCATAGAAGCCGGGCACCGACAGGCAGCCTTCCTGGTACTGGTCCATTTCCTCGGTGAGGTATTCGAACTCCGGGTTGATATAGACGCGGGGTTCGGATTTGTCCTCGGACAGGTCCATCACCACGACGCGCTTGTGCACATTGATCTGCGTTGCCGCAAGTCCGATGCCCGGCGCCTCGTACATGGTCTCGAACATATCGTCGATCAGCGTACGCAGGGCGTCATCGAAGACCGTGACCGGCTTGGCGATGGTCCGCAGGCGCGGATCGGGGAATTCGAGAATGTTCAGAATGGCCATATACGTTTGTGATGCACTTGTGGAATAAAGTCAAAATCGGCTGCTAATATGCTGAGCAGCATCGAAAAACGCTGGAAAGCGCGGTAGGGGCGGCTTCCAGGCGTTTCATGTGTACACATAATAAAGGGATTCACCGCATGAGGAAAACACTACTCGCCCTGCTGCTGCTCGCGGCAGGCGGGGTGGCGCAGGCTGCCGTGCAGCTCAAGGAAGGCCATCCGGATCGCTATACCGTAGTGAAGGGCGACACCCTCTGGGACATCTCCGGCAAGTTCCTCAGCAAGCCGTGGAAGTGGCCGGAAATCTGGCAGGTGAATCCGCAGATTCAGAACCCGCACCTGATCTATCCGGGGGACGAGCTGAGCCTTGTGTACATCGATGGCCAGCCGCGCCTGATGCTCAACCGCGGCGCCTCGCGCGGGACCATCAAGCTGTCGCCGCGGGTGCGCAGCACGCCGATCGCCGAGGCGATCCCGACCATCCCGCTGGAAAAGATCAACGCCTTCCTGCTCTCCAACCGCATCGTCGATAACGCCGACGTCTTCACCAACGCGCCCTACGTGGTGGCGGGTGACCAGGAGAGCGTGATCAGCGGTGCCGGCGACCGTGCCTATGCCCGCGGCACCTCGCTGTCGGAAGAGAACAGCTACGGCATCTTCCGCCAGGCCAAGGTCTACACCGACCCGGAAACCAACGAGCTGCTGGGCATCGACGCCATGGATGTCGGCGGTGCCAACGTCACTGCGAAGGAAGGCGACGTCGCCACCCTGACCCTGACCCGCACCACCCAGGAAGTGCGCCCCGGCGACCGCCTGTTCCCCACTGAGGAACGCGCGATCACCTCGACCTTCATGCCCAGCGAGCCGACCTCCCCGATCAAGGGCACCATCATCGACGTACCGCGCGGTGTGACCCAGATCGGCAAGTACGACGTGGTGACCATCGACAAGGGCACCCACGACGGCCTGGCCGAAGGCAATGTGCTGGCCATCTACAAGCTGGGCGAAACCGTGCGCGATCGCGTCACCGATGAAATGGTGAAGATCCCGGACGAGCGCTCGGGCCTGGTGATGGTATTCCGCACCTACAACCGCCTGAGCTACGGCCTGGTGCTGACCGCCACCCGTTCGCTGGAAGTCAACGACCGCGTCCAGAATCCCTGAGCCGCGCATGACTTGAAGAAAACCCCGCTTCGGCGGGGTTTTTTGTGGGCGTAATCCGGAAGGGTCCGACAGCGGGCGCGCCGGCCAGCGCTGCATAGTCCTGGCGTCATCCGCACGCCAAGGATTGCTCCATGACCGCCGTCCCAAACCTTTCTCCGGCCGAAATCGAGGCGCGGCTGCGCCTGCATGGCCTTCCTGACCTGGGCCCGAGGCGCTTTCGCCGCCTGATGGAAGCCTTCGGTTCGGCTTCCGCCGCCCTCAGCGCGCCGGCAGCGGCCTGGCGATCCCTGGGGTTGCCCGCCAGCTGCGCGCAACCGCGCCGCGAAGCCGCCATCCGCGAACAGGCGGCCGACGCGATGCGCTGGCTGGAGGCGTCCGATCACCATCTGCTGATGTGGGACGCGCCGGAATATCCCGCGCTGCTGGCGGAACTGGTGGATGCCCCGCCAATGCTGTTCGTGGCGGGTGAGCCGAGCCTGCTGGAGCGCCCGCAACTGGCGATGGTCGGCAGCCGGCGAGCCAGCAAACCGGGCCTGGATACGGCGCGTGCCTTCGCTCGCAGCCTGGCTGGCGGCGGCTTCGTGATCACCAGCGGGTTGGCGCTGGGCATCGACGGAGCGGCCCATGAAGGGGCGCTGGAGGCTGGCGGCATGACGATCGCCGTGCTGGGGACCGGGCTGGAGCACCTCTATCCGCGCCGCCATCTCGGGCTGGCCACACGCATCGTCGAGCAGGGCGGCGCGGTGATCTCCGAGCTGCCGCTGAATTGTGCGCCGCAGGCCTCGAACTTTCCCCGGCGCAACCGGATCATCAGCGGTCTGTCCCTGGGCACCCTGGTCGTGGAAGCCAGTCCGTCCAGCGGATCGCTGATCACAGCGCGACTGGCCGCCGAGCAGGGCCGCGAGGTCTATGCGATCCCTGGCTCGATCCACCACCCCGGCGCGCGCGGCTGCCACGAGCTGATCCGCCAGGGCGCAACCCTGGTGGAGACGGTCGAGCACATTCTCGAAGGCCTGCAGGGCTGGACACAGGGAGCATCTGCCGTCGAGGCGGCGGCATCGTTGCCTTCCCACCCGCTGGTCGACCTGCTCCGCGCCGCGCCGCAGAGCAGCGAGCAACTGGCGCTGCGCTGCGGCCTGGACCTGCCCCAGGTACTGGTGCAGCTCACCGAACTGGAGCTGGACGGACGGGTCGCCTGCGAGGCCGGGGTCTGGGTGCATCGCGCCCCCTGAGCACGTAAACTGCCGCGCATCGCAGATCCGAGGAGTTTTCGATGTACAGCAACTGGCGTACCCAGCGCATGGCCCAGGTCGTGCGCGATGGCGGTGTGATCGCCTACCCCACCGAAGCGGTCTGGGGCCTGGGCTGCGACCCGTGGAGCGCCGACGCCGTGTACCGCCTGCTGGCGATCAAGGCGCGTCCGGTGGAGAAGGGCATGATCGTGGTGGCGGGCGACATCCGCCAGTTCGACTTCCTCCTCGAGGACCTGCCCGAAGCCTGGCAGGACAAGCTCGCCGCCAGTTGGCCCGGCCCGAACACCTGGCTGGTCCCGCACCAGGGCCGCCTGCCCGAGTGGGTGACCGGCGAGCACGACACCGTCGCCCTGCGCGTCACCGACCATCCGCTGGTGCGCGAGCTGTGCCGCTTCACCGGCCCGCTGATCTCCACGTCCGCCAATCCCGCCGGCCGGCCGCCCGCCCGCAGCCGTCTGCGCGTGGAACAGTACTTCCATGACGAGCTGGACGGCGTGCTTGGCGGCGCCCTGGGCGGGCGCCGCAATCCCAGCCTGATCCGCGACCTGCGGACCGGTGAGACCGTTCGCCCGTCCTGATCCTGCAGGAGCGGATCTTATCCGCGAAACCGGCCCGCAGGCCGGCGGTAGATGATTGCACCGCTATTGCAGTGATCGCGGAGAAGCTCCGCTCCTACAAGAGCAGGCCCGCCCAGTTGTAGGAGCGAGCTTGCTCGCGAACGCCCTTCAGATCAGGGCAGCAGAATCGTCGAGCCCGTGGTGCGCCGCGCCGCCAGCTCGGTCTGCGCCTTTGCCGCCTCGGCCAGGGCGAAGCGCTGGTTGATCTCCACCTTCACCTTGCCGCTGGTGATCATGCCGAACAGGTCGTCGGCCATGGCCTGCAGGCGCTCCGGCGTGCTGGCGTAGCCGAACAGCGTCGGCCGGGTGACGTAGAGCGAGCCCTTCTGCGACAGGATGCCCAGGTTGACCCCATCCACCGGGCCGGAGGCATTGCCGAAGCTCACCACCAGTCCGCGCTGGGCGGTACAGTCCAGCGAAGTCAGCCAGGTATCCTTGCCCACCGAGTCATAGACCACCGGGCACTTCCTGCCATCGGTCAGTGCGAGCACGCGCTCGACCACGTTCTCATGGCTGTAGTCGATGGTTGCCCAGGCGCCGCGGGATTTTGCCAGCTCCGCCTTGGCGGCCGAGCTCACGGTGCCGATCAGGTGCGCGCCGATGGCCTTGGCCCACTGGCAGGCGATCAACCCGACGCCGCCGGCAGCCGCGTGCCAGAGGATGGTCTGGCCCGGCTGCACGTTGTAGGTCTGGCGCAGCAAGTACTGCACGGTGAGGCCCTTGAGCATGACGGCAGCGGCCTGCTCGAAGGTGATCGCATCCGGCAGTTTCACCACGCTGGCGGCCGGCAGCACGTGCTGCTCGCTGTAGGCGCCCAGCGGGCCGGTGGCGTAGCCGACGCGGTCGCCGACCTTCACGCTGGTCACCGCGCTGCCCACTGCTTCCACCTCGCCGGCGCCTTCGGTTCCGACGCCGGAGGGCAGGCTCGGCGCGGGGTACAGACCGCTGCGGTAGTAGGTGTCGATGAAGTTCAGGCCGATGGCGCGGTTGCGCACCCGCACCTCGTTCGGGCCGGGTTCGGCCGGGGTGTAGTCGACGATCTCTAGGACTTCCGGGCCGCCGGTCTTGGCAAATTGAACACGCTTGGCCATGTCGCTCTCCTGATGGCGCGAGGCCCTGCCTCGCCGGGGAAAAGACTTTCATCCAAGCCGCACGCCGGACGGGCGTCAAGACCAGCTTTGCCGGCGACGATGGTATGCTGGCGCCCGTTTTCGACCCTGAACCCCGCTCCGGCCCGCGCCACGCGTGGCTTTCCCGCTCCAAGGTGATTCTCGTGACCGACCGCATCGAGGCCGTGAAGGCCTACCTGCTCGACCTGCAAGACCGCATCTGCGCCGCACTCGAAGCCGAGGACGGCAGTGCCCGTTTCGTCGAGGACGCCTGGCAGCGGCCGGCGGGCGGCGGCGGTCGGACGCGGGTGATCGGCGAAGGCGCGCTGATCGAGAAGGGCGGCGTGAACTTCTCCCATGTCTTCGGCGCCGGTTTGCCGCCGAGTGCCAGCGCGCACCGCCCGGAACTGGCCGGGCGCGGATTCCAGGCGCTGGGCGTGTCGCTGGTGATCCACCCGACCAACCCCCACGTGCCGACCTCCCACGCCAACGTGCGCTTCTTCATCGCCGAGAAGGAAGGCGAGGAAGCGGTCTGGTGGTTCGGTGGTGGTTTCGACCTCACACCCTACTACGCCCATGAGGAAGACTGTGTGCTCTGGCACCAGGTCGCCCGCGATGCCTGTGCGCCCTTCGGCGAGGATGTCTACCCGCGCTACAAGGAGTGGTGCGACCGCTACTTCCACATCAAGCACCGCAACGAACCGCGCGGTATCGGCGGCCTGTTCTTCGACGACCTCAACCAGTGGGACTTCGACACCAGCTTCGCCTTCCTGCGCGCCATCGGCGACGCCTACCTCTCCGCCTACCTGCCCATCGTGCGCAAGCGCAAGGACACTCCCTATACCGAGCAGCAGCGCGAGTTCCAGGCTTTCCGCCGTGGCCGCTACGTCGAATTCAACCTGGTCTACGACCGTGGCACCCTGTTCGGCCTGCAATCGGGCGGGCGCACCGAGTCGATCCTCATGTCGCTGCCGCCGCAGGTGCGCTGGGGCTATGACTGGAAGCCGGAGCCGGGCAGCGAGGAAGCGCGCCTGACCGAGTATTTCCTCACCGATCGGGACTGGCTGGGGCAGGCCTGATTCCGTCCGAACCTGTAGGAGCGGATCTTATCCGCGATCCGGCCGCAAGGCCGGTGGTCGAGGCATTGCACCGCCGCCGCGGTGATCGCGGAGAAGCTCCGCTCCTACGAAAGCAACCCCGTACCTGCCGATCGGCTGCGGGCTTGGCACTACGGCGGAAAAACCGGCAAGCTCTCCGCCCTTCCGATCCTCTCGCCCCAGGACTCCCCATGGACCGCTACTGCGTCTTCGGCAACCCCATCGGCCACAGCAAGTCGCCGCAGATCCACCGTCTGTTCGCCGAGCAGACCGGCCAGGCGCTGAGCTATGACGCGCGGCTGGCGCCGCTGGACGATTTCGCCGGGAACGCCCGTGAGTTCTTCGAGCAGGGCCTGGGCGGCAACGTCACCGTGCCGTTCAAGGAAGACGCCTACCGCCTGGCTACCGAACTGAGCGAGCGCGCGCGGCGGGCTGGCGCGGTGAATACCCTGAAGAAGCTCGAAGGCGGCGCACTGCTGGGCGACAACACGGACGGCGCCGGGCTGACCCGCGACCTGACGGTGAATCACGGCGTTGTCCTGCGTGGTGCGCGCATCCTCGTGCTGGGCGCCGGCGGCGCGGTGCGCGGCATTCTCGAACCCTTCCTCGCTGAGCAGCCGGCGTGCATCGTCATCGCCAACCGCACGGCGTCGAAGGCTCAACAGCTGGCGGAAGCGTTCAAGGATCTGGGGACGGTCAGCGGCGGCGGCTTCGACCTGCGCGATGAGCCCTTCGACCTGATCGTCAACGGCACCTCGGCTTCCCTGGCCGGCGAGCTGCCGCCCATCGACCCGGCGCTCATCCAGCCGGGCCACACCGTCTGCTACGACATGATGTACGGCAAGGACGTGACGGCCTTCAACCGCTGGGCCGCCGAACACGGCGCGGCGCGCTGCATCGACGGGCTGGGAATGCTGGTGGAGCAGGCGGCGGAAGCCTTCCTGCTGTGGCGCGGCGTACGGCCGGATTCGGCGCCGGTCCTCGATGAGTTGCGCCGTCAGCTCAAGGGCTGAACATCGATTCGCGAGCGGGCTCTTGTAGGATCGAGCTAGCTCGCGAACCACGTCCCAGCATCTGAGTCGCCGGAGAATTTGTCCGCGAGCACGCTCGCTCCTACAGATGAAGCCCGGCTCTATTGCTCGACCTGCAATACCCCGCCCTTCCCCATCTGCCTCTCCAGCTCCGCACGCACCCGTGGCCGGGCATTGCGCAGGACCAGGCTGCGGCCTTCGCTGGCGAGGCGGCGGGCTTCCTGCTGCAGCATCTGCGCGCCGGCGAAGTCGATGAAGTTCACGTGGTGCGCGTCCAGCACCAGGCGTTCGCCGCGGCTGCGTTGCATCAGCTTCTGCAGGTAGTCGCAGGCGCCGAAGAAGATCGAGCCTTCGATGCGCAGCACTTCCTCGTCTTCCCGTTGCCACTGCTGCACGCGTGGCTGCGAGGTGCGCTTGAGGTAGAAGAACAGCGAAGCCAGTACACCCGCATAGACGGCGTTCTGCAGCGGCAGCAGCAAGGTGGCGGCGAGGGTCAGCAGCATCACCAGGGACTCTGCGCGGCTGCCTTTCCACAGGGCGCGCAGGGCCGGGCGATCGACGAGGTTCCAGCAGATCAGCAGGATGCCGGCGGCCATGGCCGGCAGCGGGATGTGGGTGATCAGACCTGCGCCGACCACCGCCAGCAGCGCCACCCATAGCGCCGAGAACACCCCGGCCAGCGGCGTGCGCGCGCCGGCGTCCTGGTTCAGCCCGGAACGGGTGAAGGAGCCGGCGGACAGCGTGCCCGACAGCCACGGCCCGATCAGATTGGACAGCCCCTGCGCACGCACCTCCTGGTTCGCATCCAGCGGTTGGTGCGAGCGCGCCGCCAGGGCGCGGGCGATGGACAGGCTCGTCACCAGCCCGAGCATGCCGCAGGCGACGGCGGCGGGGAGCAACTGGGCGACGGCGGAAAGATCGAGCGATAGCGGGCTGAACGGCGGTAATGCACTGTGGAACGCCGCGACCCTGGCGACTCCGGCGAAGGTCGCCGGCATCGCCCAGACCAGCGCGCCGGCGCCGATCAGGCCGACCAGCAGCGCCGGTCCGCGCCGCCACAGGCGCTTCATTATCAGGCTCAGCGCTAGGCTGAACACGCCGACCAGCAACGAAGGTCCATGGAAATCCGGCAGCTTCCACCACAGCGCGGCGACGCTGGTCAGCGCCGTGCCCTGCCCGCCTGCGGTGATGCCCAGCAGATAGGGCAGCTGGCCGATGACGATCACCAGCGCTGCGCCGCAGGTGAAACCGAGCAGCACCGAGTGCGAGACGAAGTTCACCAGCACGCCGAAACGCAGCATGCCCAGCAGCCACTGGAACAGCCCGGCGAGGAAGGTCAGCAGCAGCGCGTACTGGATGAACTGCGCGCTACCTGGCGCGGCCAGTGGCGCGATGGCCGTGAACAGCACCACCGAGATCGCCGCCGTGGGCCCGCCGACCATATGTTTCGACGAGCCCCACAGGCAGGCGACCAGTACCGGCAGCATCGCTGCGTAGAGCCCGTATTCGGCCGGCAGCCCGGCGATCAGCGCGTAGGCCATGGACTGCGGCAGGGCGAGCACCGCGCCGGAGAGGCCGACGCCCAGGTCGCGGCGCACATCGCGCCGCGTGACCTGTGGCAGCCAGGCGAGGAAGGGCAGCAGGCGGATCAGGCGCTCCATCGACGGCCTACAGCCGGGCCTTCACGGCAGCCAGGGCGTCGCCGCCGTCGCGGGTCTTCACGCCGGCCAACCACTGGTCGAGGCGCTGCGGGTTGGCCTTGATCCAGGCCTTCACCGCGTCGGGGTTCTTCACATTCTTCTCCAGCACCTCGGCCATGATGGCGTTCTCCATCGGCAGGTCGAAGGACAGGTTGGCCAGCAGCTTGCCGCTGTTCGGGCACTGCTCGGCGTAGCCGTTGCGGGTGACGGTGAACACGCTGCCGGTGCTGCCGAAGTACTTCTCGCCGCCAGTGAGGTACTTCATGTCGTACTTCACGTTCATCGGGTGCGGTGTCCAGCCGAGGAACACTACCCAGCGCTCGCGCTTCACTGCGCGACCGACTTCGGCGAGCATCGCCTGCTCGCTGGATTCCACCAGCTTCCAGTCGCCCAGGCCGAACTCGTCGCCGGTGATCATCTTCTGGATCGACTGGTTGGCCGGCGCGCCGGAGCCGATGCCATAGATTTTCTTGTTGAACTGCTCGGCGTGCTGGTCCAGGTCGGCGAAGGTCTTCACCCCGGCGTTCCACACGTAGGTCGGCACGGCCAACGTGAACTCGGTGCCTTGCAGGTTCTTCGCCAACTGGGTGACCTGCTTGCTGGCGATGAACTGGTCATGAAAGCCCTGCTGCGCCGGCATCCAGTTGCCGAGGAAGGCGTCCACCTGGCCGTCGCGCAGACCGCCATAGGTGATGGGCACCGAGAGGGTATCGATCTTCACCTGGTAACCGAGACCTTCGAGGAGAAAGGCGGCGATGCCGTTGGTCACGGCGATGTCGGTCCAGCCAGGGTCGGCCAGCTTCACCGTACTGCAGGCTTCATCTTCGGCGCGGGCCAGCGGGCCGCCCAGCGCCAGTGCGCCGGCCAGCAACAGCGTTGATGCGGTTCGTACGGTGTTGTTCATGCTCCCATCCCCTTCGGCTTTGTGGTTGTTATTTCGGTTGCGGATAGCGGGCGCGGCGCTCCAGATCGTCGAGGTCGATATGGTTGCGCATGTACTGCTGGCTGGCGTCGACCATCGGCTGGTGGTCCCAGCTTTTCAGCGTTCCACGGGTCAGCGCGTCGGCCACCAGGCGGCGACGGCGCTGGCTGGCCAGCACTCGTTCGGTAATGGCGGATACATCCCAGCGCGCGCGGGCTTCACCCAGCAGGTCGCGTACCAGGTTGACGTGGTCGGGCGATTCCATGAGGTTTTCCAGTTCGCGCGGGTCGTTCTTCACATCGAACAGCAGGCACGGGTCCTGCTCGGAATAGATGAACTTGAAGTCGCCGCGACGGATCATCATCAGCGGGCTGACGGTGCCTTCGGCGGTGTATTCGCCAATCACCTCGTCATGGCCGCCGCAGCCCTCCAGATGCGGCAGCAGCGAGCGGCCGTCGAGATCGATGCCGGGTTCGACCTGCCCGCCGGCCAGCTCCACGAGGGTCGGCAGCAGGTCGACGGTGGACACCGACTGGCTGACCCGATGCGCGGCGAAACGCCCGGGTGCGTGCACCAGCAGCGGCACGCGGGCGGCCATCTCGAACCAGTGCATCTTGTACCAGAGGCCGCGCTCGCCGAGCATGTCGCCGTGGTCGCCGGAGAACACGATCAGCGTGTCTTCACTCAGGCCGCAATCTTCCAGGGTGCGCAGCAGCGCGCCGATCTGCGCATCGACATAGCTGCAGGCGCCGAAGTAGGCGCGGCGCGCGGCGCGGACTTTTTCCTCGGGCATTTCCTGGCCCCACAGGTCGATCACCTTGAGCAGCCGCTGGGAGTGTGGGTCCTGCTCATCCTGGGCGATCTGCACCGAGGGCAGCGGAATGTCCTCGTCGCGGTACAGATCCCAGTACTCGCGGGGGATGGTGTAGGGGTCGTGCGGGTGGGTCATGGACACGGTCAGGCAGAACGGCTGCCCGGCGTGTTCGCGCACGTGGTCGTAGAGGTACTGGCGCGCCTTGAACACCACCTCCTCGTCGAAATCGAGCTGGTTGGTGCGCACGCACGGGCCGGCCTGCAGCACCGAGGACATGTTGTGGTACCAGCTCGGGCGCACGTCCGGCGCGTCCCAATTCACCGCCCAGCCGTAGTCGGCGGGGTAGATGTCGCTGGTCAGGCGTTCCTCGTAGCCGTGCAGCTGGTCCGGGCCGCAGAAGTGCATCTTGCCCGAGAGCGCGGTGCGGTAGCCCAGGCGGCGCAGGTAGTGCGCGTAGGTGGGGATGTCGGCGGCAAAATCCGCGGCGTTGTCCCAGGCGCCAATCTTCGTCGGCAGCTGGCCGCTCACCAGGGTGAAGCGCGAGGGCGCGCAGAGCGGACTGTTGCAGTAGGCCGAGTCGAACACCACGCCTTCGCTGGCGAGGCGCGAGAGGTTGGGCAGCTTGATCGGCGACTGGGCGTCGTAGAAGGGCAGGAGCGGCGCGGCCATCTGGTCGGCCATGATGAAGAGGATGTTCGGGCGCTGGCGCTTCATGGCGTTGGGCTTATCCTGTTGACGCGGTTATGGGATGCTGTGCGGTATGAGTCTGTGGGCTGCTGGATACGGGGTGAAGTGCATGGCGGAGCATGCTTCGGATAACACTTGCTTATGTGAGAGCGAACCTTGAGCGTGCCGCTGGAACTGCTGCGCGTATTCGAAGCCGCGGCGCGTCTGCTCAGTTTTACCGCCGCTGCCGGCGAGCTCGGCACCACCCAGCCGGCGGTGAGCCAGCAGATCAAGCGCCTGGAAAAGCTGCTGGCGGTGCGCCTGTTCGACCGCATCCACCGCGGCATCGCGCTCACCGAGAGTGGACAGGTGCTGCAGCAGCACGTTCAGGCCGGGCTGGAGAGCATCGACGCAGGAATCGCCTCGGTTACCGCGAAACATCCCCACGAGGTGCTGCAGGTCGCCACCGACTTCGCCTTCGCCGCGTACTGGTTGATGCCTCGCCTGCCGCGCTTCCGCCAGGCGCACCCGGAATTGGACGTCGGCCTGATCAGCAGCGACCGCAGCCCGGTCTCCCTGCGCAGCGACATCGATGTGGCCATCGCCTTCGGCGACGGGCGCTTCAAGCACGGCGAGGCGCTGCGGCTGTTCAGCGAGGAAGTCTTTCCGGTGTGCAGCCCGCGCTTGCTGGAAGGCTGCGAGTTGCCGCTGTCGCCCCAGGCGCTCACCGAGTTGCCGCTGCTGCACCTCAAGCCTGAAGCCTCCAGCCGCTGGTTCGACTGGGGCGGCGTCTATCGCGCGCTCGGCATCAGTGGTGCTCCGGCGCCGGCCGGGCTGCGTTTCGACAACTACACCCTGCTGGTCCAGGCGGCCATCGCCGGGCAGGGGGTCGCCATCGGCTGGCGCCACCTGGTCGACGAACTGCTGGACCAGGGGTTACTGTGCCGGCCCATCGCCGGATCGCAGCAATCGCGCTTCGGCTATTACGCCGTGCTGCCCGAGCGCAAACGGCGGATGCGCCTGGTGCAGCGTTTCGTCGACTGGCTGCAGGCGGAACTGGAGCAGGATCGATGACCGAAATTCAGGACTTCCACGCCCACGTTTATTTCGACGCCGCCAGCATCGATCGCGCCCGCGCGCTGTGCGAGGAGGCGGCGCGCCGCTTTGGCGCGAAGATGGGCCGCGTCCACGAACGGCCGGTCGGCCCGCACCCGGACTGGAGCTGCCAGCTGGCCTTCGACAACGCCACCTTCGCCACCCTGGTGCCCTGGCTGGCACTGAACCGCGATGGCCTGGTGGTGTTCGTCCATCCCAACACCGGCAACGATCTGCGCGATCACCGGGACTACGGCATGTGGCTGGGCGAAGTGCGGCCGCTGGACCTCTCGTCGTTCACGAGCTGACACTTTTTTGCATTCGATAATAATTCTCGATTCGTTGTATGCTGCCCACCCTTCGCATCGGTCTGACAGACGTTGGCCGGTTTTTAAGGGTATTTCGGCCATCATGCGGCGCTTCGCTTCCTCTTCCCTGTTGCAGAGCTTCCAGGCGCACTACGCGGACCTGATGCGCTTCCTCGCCCGCAGGCTGGGGGATAACCAGCGCGCCGCCGATGTCGCCCAGGACACCTGGCTGCGCCTGGCCGACCACCCCGCCGAAGCCGAGGTGCAGGACCCGCGCGCCTACCTGTTCCGCGTGGCCGGCAACATTGCCATCGACAACCTTCGTCGCGAGGGCCGGCTGGCCGAGCTGCACGTCGACGAAACCGCCGCCAACGACCTGAGCGATCCTGCTTCCGGGCTGGAGCACCGCCTGCTCGCCCATGAGGCACTGGTACATCTGGACGCCGCCCTGGACCAGTTGCCGTCGAACGCCCGCGAGGCGCTGCTGATGAACCGCCTCGACGGCCTCACCCATGCGCAGATCGCCCAGCGCCTGGGTGTCTCCGAGAGCATGGTGGGCAAGTACATCGTCCAGGCGATGCGGCACTGCCGCGACTGGGCGCAGCGCCAGGAGGGAACGCCATGAGCCGCTTGGAGCTGTCGCTTTCCGATGAGGCCATCGAGCGTCTCGTGCACCTGCATTCGGGTGACGCCGGAGCTGCCGAGCGCCTGGATTTCCTGCGCTGGCGCGGGCTGAGCGTGGACCACGAACAGGCCGCCCGCGAGGCCGAGGCCCTGTGGGGCGTCCTGCCGGAAACCCGCCATGCCCAGCGCTATCGTCAACGCGCGCGGCGTCCTCGCCGTGTACTGGCCATGGCGGCCGCTGCGTGTGTGGCGGCCTTGGGGCTGGCTATCGCCCTGCCGCGACCCCTGGCCGGGCTGTACGCCGATTACGCCACCCGCACCGGCGAGCGGCGCATGCTGGAGCTGGCCGATGGCAGCCGTGTCTGGCTCAACAGCGACAGCGCGCTGTCCGTGGACTTCGGTCCGCAGCAACGGCGCCTGCGCCTGCACGGCGGCGAAGCCCTGTTCGAAGTGGCCAAGGATGCGGGGCGGCCCTTCGTCGTCGAGGCCAGGGGGGGCGAAGTGCGCGCCGTGGGCACGCGCTTCGACGTGGACAGCCGTGGGCCGCAGGTGCGCGTGGACGTGACCGAGGGCGTGGTGCAGGTGAGCAGCGCGGGCGGCGCGCCGGTTCGCTTGTCCGCCGGCGAGCGCCTGAGCTACCGCGAGGCCGCCGCGCCCGAACCGGTGCAGCCGCTGGATCTGTCCAGCGCCAGCGCCTGGCAGCGCGGCAAGCTGATCTTCAACCAGCGCCCGTTGGCTGAGGTGCTCGACGAGCTGGAGCGCTACGTGCCGGGGCGCATCGTGCTCACCGACAGCGCGTTGCGCCAGCACAAGGTCAGCGGCGTGTTCGACCTGCAGGACCCCGGCGCGCTGCTCAAGACGCTTGAGCACTTGCAGCCGGTGAAGGTCACGCATCTGCCGTGGCTGGTGCTGATCCGCCCTGCGTTAAAGGGCTGAGAAGAAATGCGTTGCCCCAGAGACGGTTCTACGTGGAGGCAGGACCCTCTCCCCAGCCCTCTCCCTGAAGGGAGAGGGAGCCGTTCGTGCCGGCTGACGGCAATGGTCCACCGTGTTCCGTTCCAGTCCCCTCTCCCTTCGGAGCGGGGCGCGCAGCCAGGGTTAGGGAGAGGGCAGCTCCGGCTCGGTGCTACAGAGGCGTTGGGGCGAATAACGCCCCAGGCGTTATCCGCCGCTCGCACCGTATCGGCGGATGAAGCCTGCCGCTTCATTCGCCCTACGAAAGCGGTTGCCGGCCTCTCACACAAGAAAATGAAAATATTTTTCATTCAGCACTGCAAGGTTGGCATGACCGTTTCGTCGTAGGCAGGAACGCGAAAAATTCTCACTACGCGACCCTGACTCCACAAGAACGGATTTCACCCGCATGCCATACCGTCCTTCTCCGCTGCACCGCGCGATCCTGCTCGCTTCCCTGCTCGGTGCCGCTGCGCCCGTCGTCCACGCCGCGAACGCGGCCACCGTCGAGCTGCATATCGCCCCGCGCAGCCTTGACAGCGCGCTGACCCAGTTCGCCGACCAGGCCGGACTGCACCTGCTGTTCAACTCCGAGGACATCCAGGGCCTGCAGAGCGAAGGGCTGGATGGCACCTACAGCACCGAAGAGGCGCTCAACCAGCTGCTCTCCGGCAGCGGTGTGAGCTGGCGCTTCACCGACGAGCGGACCGTGCTGCTCAAGCGCGAGAAGGACGACTCCGCGGCCCTGAGCCTGGCGCCGATGCAGATCAGCGTGGCGGCGCGCACGCCCACCGACATCAGCTCGATCCCCGGCACCGTCTGGGTAGTCGATCAGACCCAGCTGCGCGAGCAACTGGACACCGGCGTCAGCCTCAAGGAAGCCGTGGGCAAGCTGGTTCCCGGCCTTGACCTGGCGCCCGAGGGCCGCACCAACTACGGCCAGAACATGCGCGGGCGCAACGTGCTGGTGATGATCGATGGCGTCAGCCAGAACAGCTCACGCGGCCTGTCGCGCCAGTTCGACAGCGTCTCGCCGTTCAACGTCGAGCGCATCGAGGTGCTTTCCGGCGCCAGCGCCATCTACGGCGGCGGCGCTACCGGCGGCATCATCAACATCATCACCAAGAAGGGCGCAGCCGGCGATGCGCGCTTCGAGACGCAGCTGGGCGCCAGCAGCGGCTTCAACAACAGCGATGACCTGTCGACCCGCGCCGCGCAGTCCATCAGCGGCGGCAACGACCGTGTCGTGGGCCGCCTGGGCGTCTCGGCAGAGAAGAATGAAGCGTTCTACGACGGCGCCGGCAACCAGATCTTCATCGACAACACCCAGACCGACCTGCAGTACAACCGCACCGTCGACGTGATGGGCAACCTCACCGCGCAGTTCACCGACGAGCAGAGCCTCGACCTGCTGGCGCAGTACTACGACTCGGGCAACGATGGCAGCACCGGCATTTACTTTCCCAACCTGAAGTACCGGGCGCCGTCTGACCTGGAAGATGCGCAGATCCGCAGCGGCATGGACACCGACCTCGAACCGCGCACGCGCCGTGTGCTGCTCAACGCCAACTACCACCACAGCAACCTGCTGGAGCAGGACTTCTACCTGCAGGCGTACTACCGCAAGGAAGACGACAACTTCTACCCCTTCCCCTACTACAACACCGGCAAACCCACCGGCTCGAAGGGCGTGTACTTCGCCGCTTCGCAGCAGAACTTCGAGGTCAGCGGCCTGAAGGGCCTGTTCAGCAAGCAGTGGGATTCGCTGAAATTCACCTATGGCGTGGACTTCGACCACGAGCGCTTCAACGCCGAGCAGAAGGTCTTCGACCAGCGCCTGTCCTCCGAAAGCGGCGGGCTGGACCTGGAAACCGCCAGCAGCGCACCGCGCTACCCCAGCTACATCGTCGACGGGCTGTCGTTCTACGGCCAGCTGGACTGGAAGGCCACCGACAACCTCACCCTCTCCGGCGGCGCCCGCAACCAGAAGATGGATGTCGAGGTGGACGACTTCAAAGGCGTGCCCGGCGGCAGCAACGACTACCAGGTCAACCTGTTCAACCTCGGCGCGATCTACGACTTCAAGAACGGCCATCAGCTGTGGACCAACTACAGCGAAGGCTTCGACCTGCCCGACCCGGCCAAGTACTACGGCAAGGCCGGCCTGTCGGTAGACGACAACCCGCTGGCCGGCATCAAGAGCCGCCAGGTCGAGACCGGCTGGCGCTACAGCGACCTGCAGTGGCAGGCCCAGGCGGCGGTCTACTACATCTGGTCGGACAAGATCATCACCACCGACCAGGCAACCCTGACCATCGACGTGCAGGACCAGAAGAGCCGCGACTTCGGCTTCGAGGGCGCGGTCACCCGCTATTTCGACAGCGGTTGGCAGGGCGGCACCACGCTGCACCTGGTGCGCTCGGAAGAGGAAGATGCCGACGGCGACTGGATCAAGCGCGATGCGCGCTATGCGTCGCTGTCCAAGTCCACCGCCTTCGTTGGCTGGGGCGATGGCGAACGCAGTGCCCGCCTGCAGGCCCAGCACGCGTTCAACCTGAAGGACGATGCGGACCACGAGATCGACGGCTACACCACCTTCGACCTGATGGGCGAGCAGAAGACCGGTTTCGGCACCTTCAGCGCCGGTATCCAGAACCTGCTGGACAAGCAGTACAGCACCGTCTGGGGCCAGCGCGCAGCGCTGTTCTATTCGCCGACCTACGGGCCGGCCTACCTGTATGACTACCAGGGCCGCGGGCGGACCTTCACGCTGGGCTGGAGCCTGGAATATTGAGGGGGTGAAAGCTCAGGACCTGAAAAGCTCAGGCCACCTTTCCGGTGGCCTGATCGAGGGTTTCCACTATGCCGCCGCCAAGGCTCCGGCAGTGGCATAGAAGCGCTTCGCCGAGCAGCTGCAACGAGGGCGTGGCGAAGTACTCCAGCAGCGCCTCCTCGTTCTTCCAACTGCCCTGCAGCAGCCACGGCTGGCCGTTCTCGCGGGTCACCAATTGGCAGCGCAGGCATCCCGGTGCGCGGCGTGCGCCGTCGACCAGGTTGTCTATCAATGCGCCCAGTTCCGGCTCGTGACCCCGCCGGGGATGGATCTGCAATTCGTGTTCGATGGGTTGCCAGTGCATGTCCTGTCCTCCGCGTTCCAGGAAGAAGTCCGAGGTGGCTCCTCGGACGACTGACAGGAAGATTAAGGCCCGGCCTGGGCCGGGCGTTATCCGGATGCTGTCGCCTTCTTGCCTGATCCTGCGAGGCGTTCTCCATGCTCTGAAAAAGGGCGTTCGCGCGCTATTTCCAGCCCTTGCACCGCCACGGTGCGCGACGCGATGCCGGCATGGCTTGTCCATTCCTGCCGATTGCTTGCCTGATCCTCCAGCGGCTGCCTTACTGTCACACGCGCGCATGTGCCGTGGGCGTAAGCTTCGTGCGCCGCCACTGGAGGTCCCGTGCATGTCCCAGTCCGTTCCCGCCTTTGATCCCATTGCTGCCGGCCGCCAGGAACTGGCCGACATCATCCAGCGCCATTGCCAGGGTGAAGGTGTCTTCGAAACCGCCATCGACTCGCTGCTGGTCGCGCGCAACGACAGCCCCAGCGAAGGCCGCATGCCGACGCTCTATCGTCCGGCCCTGTGCGTGATCGCCCAGGGCTGCAAGGAAGTGCGCCTGGGCAGCGAGGTCTATCGCTACGACGAGCTCAATCTTCTGGTGGTGTCGGTGACGCTGCCGGTGTCCGGCCAGGTGATCGAGGCCTCACCGGACAAACCCTACCTGTCCATCCGCCTGGACATCGACCCCGGCGAGCTGACCCGGCTGATCGCCGAGGCCGGCCTTGCCGGCAGCGCGCCGCGCCCGGCCAGCCGCGGCATCTACCTGCAGCGCGTGGATTGCACCGTGCTCGATGCCCTGCTGCGCCTGATGCGCCTGCTGGACACCCCGCGCGACATCGAGATGCTGGCGCCGCTGTTCGTCCGCGAAATCCTCTACCGCCTGTTGCGCGGACCGCAGGGGCATCTGCTGCACGATCTGGCGATGACCGACAGCCAGACCCATCGCGTCACCCGAGCCATCGAGTGGCTCAACCGCAACTACGACAAGTCCCTGCGCATCGAGGACCTGGCCCGCGAGGTGAACCTCAGCGTGTCTACCCTGCACCACCGCTTCAAGGAAGTGACCGCGCTGAGCCCGCTGCAGTACCAGAAGCAACTGCGCCTGCAGGAAGCGCGGCGGCTGATGCTCTCCGAAGGGCTGGAAGTGGCGGTCGCCGGCCATCGCGTCGGCTACGAGAGCCCGTCGCAGTTCAGCCGCGAGTACAGCCGCCTGTTCGGCGCGCCGCCGCTGCGCGACCTGGCGAGCCTGCGCGGTGCGTTGGGCAGCGAGGCGGTGCCGGCCTGAATGGGCAGGAGCGAGCTTGCTCGCGAACGATTTTGCCGGCAGCTCCGATGCTGGGCGGGTTCGCGAGCAAGCTCGCTCCCACAGGGCGCTGGCTATTCGATGGGCATCAACGCTCGTAAAGCTCCAGCGGCAAATCGTCCGGGTCGGCGAAGAAGGTGAAGCGCTTGTCGGTCAGGTCATCCATGCGGATCGGCTCGCAGGCCACGCCGTGGCTTTGCAGATGAGCGACCGCCGCCTCCAGGTCGTCCACGGCGAACGCCAGGTGGCGCAGGCCCTGCGCCTCGGGGTAGGAAGGCCGCGCCGGCGCGCCGGGAAAGGAGAACAGCTCCAGTCGCGCATCGCCCAGTTCCAGGTCGAGCTTCCAGGAGTCGCGGGCGGTGCGGTAGGTCTCGGCAATCACCTTCAGGCCGAGGATATCCACGTAGAAGTGCTTGGAGCGCGGATAATCCGAACAGATCAGGGCGACGTGATGAAGGCTGTGCAGCACGGCCATGGCTAGGGCCTCTCGAACCGATGGAGCCCTCTATCCTGACAGCCGCGCCCCGACGGTCAATGCTGGCGCTGTGAAGTCGGTCGCCAACGGTACTGGAGTGATGGCAGTGCGCCTGCTAGCATCGCGCCGCCCACTCCCATAAACGGTCGACAGGACGTCCCCGTACGGCCTCATTGAAAGGACTCAGCATGAAGAAGACCGCCCTGGCCATCGCCATTCCCGTTGCCATCGTTGGCGCCGCCGTTGCCGGCGCCTGGTACACCGGCAGCCGTGTCGAGCAGGAAGTGAACCGTGGCATCACCGAAGCCAACCAACTGTTCGAGCAGGAAGCCCCCGGCCTCGGCGCTCACCTGACGCTGGTGGACATCCAGCGTGGCGTGCTCTCCAGCACCGCGCGCTACAACCTGTCCTTCATCGGCAAGGAAGGTGAGGAACCGCAGGTCCTGGTCTTCACTGACCGCCTGGAACATGGTCCCTTCCCGGCCTCGCGCCTGGCAGCCGGCCAGCTGGCGCCGGTCATGGCGCAGAGCCATTTCGCCCTCGAGCAGAACGAACTCACCGCCCCGCTGTTCACCGCCGCCGGCGGCAAGGCCCCGCTGTCCGGCGAGCTGACCATCCACTACGACCAGAAGCAGGAAGGCCGCGTCGAAACCGCCGCCCTGGAGTTCGCCAAGGACAGCGACAAGCTGCGCCTGTCTCCGGCCAAGGTGACTTTCAGCGTTTCTGCCGACAAGAAGGACGTGAGCGCCGTGGGCAACCTCGCCGAGGTTGACCTGGACTTCACCGACGAGAACACCGGCCAGCCGGCTCGCGTGCAGCTGCGTGACCTGGGCATGCAGGGCGCCAAGAAGGAAAACGCCAATGGCTTCGCCCTGGGCCCCAGCTCCGCCACCATCAAGAGCCTGAACATCAAGTCGCCGGGCGCGCCGGAAGTCGAGTTGCGCGACGCCGTGGTCGAAGAGACCCTCAAGCAGGGCGGCAAGGGCCTCGACCAGAGCGTTTCCTACCGCGTCGGCAAGGTTGTGGTGCAGGGCCAGGAAATCGGCGGCGTGAAGCTGGACCTGAGCCTGCGCAACCTCGACGAAGGCGTGCTCAAGACCTTCAAGGAGTCCTACAACAAGATGGCGCTGGACAGCCTGGAAAGCACCGAGCTGACCCCGGCCCAGGAAGAAGAACTCAAACGCCTGGGCCTGGCCCTGCTGGAAGGCTCGCCGGTGCTGTCGCTGGACGAACTGTCCCTGCAGACCAGCCATGGTGTGGCCAAGGCTTCCCTGTCCGTCGACCTGCGCAAGCCCAACGCTGCCGCTGCGACTCCTGACGAGATGGCCCGCAGCATCCTGGCTGCGCTCAAGGCCGACCTGAAGGTGGACAAGGCGGTGATCGGCGACATCGTCGCCCTGCAGGGTTCGCTGGGTGGTGAGGCTGCCGGCAGTGTCGACCCGGTGGCGCTCAAGCAGCAGTCCGACGCCATGACCGACCTGTTCAGCGGCATGGCGCTGAACTCGCAGTGGGCGGTACTCGACGGCAACGCACTGTCCAGCTCGCTGGCCTACGCCAACGACCAGGTGAAGTTCAACGGCAAGGACATGAGCGTGCCGGAATTCATGGCCTTCGCCATGGGCTCCGCACAAGGCCTGGGCCTGGGTGGCCCGGCTGCCGGCGGCGAAGAAGCGCCGCAGGAAGAGAGCGTGGAATAAGCCTCGCCAGAAACGAAAAAGCCCGGCATTCGCCGGGCTTTTTTGTGGGGGCTCTTTCACGGGGACGTCCGGTACGAGAGCTTGCCCTCTCCCCGCCCTCTCCCTGAAGGGAGAGGGAGCCTGTCCGGCACTGGCGGCAAGCACTTCGATGACCGGTAATCCTGGAAGCTCGCATCGCACGCATATCCCCTCTCCCTTCAGGAAGAGGCCAAGAGCGGCACCGTAGTCTCAGCGGGCGTTACGCACGCCTTCGGCAAGCTGACGGCACAGGCCGAGCACGCTTTGCACCGCATCGGCGGAGCTGCTGGCTTCGGCGATCTTGTCGATCAGCGCCGAACCCACCACCACACCATCGGCCAGGCGGGCGATGCTCGCCGCGTGCTCCGGGGTGCGGATGCCGAAGCCGATGGAGACCGGCAGGTCGGTGTGGCGGCGCAGGCGCGCCACGGCTTCCTTGACATGGTCCAGGGTTGCCGCGCCGGCACCGGTCACGCCGGCCACCGAGACGTAGTAGACGAAGCCCGAGCTGCCCTCGAGCACGGTGGGCAGGCGCTGGTCGTCGGTGGTCGGGGTGGTCAGGCGGATGAAGTCGATGCCCGCGGCCTGGGCCGGGTGGCAGAGGTCTTCGTTGTGCTCGGGTGGCAGATCCACCACGATCAGGCCGTCGACGCCGGCCTCTTTCGCATCGGCGATGAACTTGTCCACACCGTAGTAGTGGATCGGGTTGAAGTAGCCCATCAGTACCAGCGGAGTGGTGGTGTTGCCGGCGCGGAATTCGCGGACCATCTTCAGCGTCTTGGCCAGGTTCTGGCCATTGCCCAGGGCGCGGATGTTGGCCAGCTGGATCGCCGGGCCGTCGGCCATCGGGTCGGTGAAGGGCATGCCCAGCTCGATCACGTCGGCGCCGGCTTCGGGCAGGCCCTTGAGGATATCCAGCGAGGTCGAGTAGCCCGGATCGCCAGCGGTGATGAAGGTCACCAGGGCGGCGCGGTTCTGTTCCTTGAGTTCGGCGAAGCGGGTCTGCAGGCGGCTCATGCTTGCGGCTCCTGTTGCATGTGGTGCATGACGGTCTGCATGTCCTTGTCGCCACGACCGGACAGGTTCACCACCATGATGTGGTCCTTGGGCAGGTTCGGCGCGCGCTTGAAGACTTCGGCCAGCGCGTGGGAGGACTCCAGCGCGGGGATGATGCCTTCCAGGCGGCAGCACTGGTGGAAGGCCTGCAGCGCTTCGTGGTCGGTAATCGAGGTGTACTCGACGCGACCGATGTCGTGCAGCCACGCGTGTTCCGGGCCGATGCCGGGGTAGTCCAGGCCGGCGGAGATGGAGTGCGCGTCGATGATCTGGCCGTCCTCGTCCTGCAGCAGGAAGGTACGGTTGCCGTGCAGCACGCCCGGCACACCGCCGTTCAGGCTGGCCGCGTGCTTGCCGGTCTCGATGCCATGACCGGCGGCTTCGACGCCGATGATCTTGACGCTGGCATCATCGAGGAACGGGTGGAACAGGCCCATGGCGTTGGAGCCGCCGCCGATGCAGGCGACCAGGGAATCGGGCAGGCGCCCTTCCTTCTCGGCCAGCTGCTCGCGGGTTTCCTTGCCGATGACGGCCTGGAAGTCGCGGACCATCGCCGGGTACGGGTGCGGGCCGGCCACGGTGCCGATCAGGTAGAAGGTGTTATGGACGTTGGTCACCCAGTCGCGCAGCGCTTCGTTCATCGCGTCCTTCAGGGTGCCGGTGCCGGCGGTGACCGGGATTACCTCGGCGCCCAGCAACTTCATGCGGAACACGTTGGCCTGCTGGCGATCGATGTCTGTGGTGCCCATGAAGATCACGCATTCCATGCCGAAGCGCGCGGCCACGGTGGCGGTGGCCACGCCGTGCATGCCGGCGCCGGTCTCGGCGATGATGCGTTTCTTGCCCATGCGCTTGGCCAGCAGGATCTGGCCGATGCAGTTGTTGATCTTGTGCGCGCCGGTGTGGTTCAGCTCTTCGCGCTTGAGGTAGATCTTCGCGCCGCCGCAGTGCTCGGTCAGGCGCTCGGCGAAGTACAGCGGGCTCGGACGGCCAACGTAGTCGCTCTGGAAGTAGGCAAGCTCCTTCTGGAACTGCGGATCTTCCTTGGCCTCCTCGTACTCGCGGGCCAGGTCATGGATCAGCGGCATCAGGGTCTCGGCGACGTACTGGCCGCCGAAGCTGCCGAACAGACCCTTGGCGTCTGGACCGGTGCGCAGTGTGGACATGGGATCACTCCTGGATCGCGTCTCTTTCCGAGACAGTGTGCCTGGGCTCCCCCTCTCCCCAGCCCTGGCTACGCGCCCCGCTCCGAAGGGAGAGGGAGCCGTATGTGCCGGCTGATACCGAGGTTTCAACCTGCGCCGAACAATCCCCTCTCCCGCTTGCGGGTGAGGGTCAGGGAGAGGGGGCTCTGGTCATGCAGGAGCGGGCCATGGCGGCGCGGCTCCTACGAATGGTGCTCAGGATACGGCTGTGTGATGACGGGGAAAAGCGATAAGATCGCCATAACCTGTCAGAAAAACTCACGGATTTATCGCCATGAGCCGAGACCTTCCGCCGCTCAACGCCCTGCGCGCCTTCGAGGCCGCCGCCCGTTTGCGCGGTGTAAGCGCAGCAGCGGATGAGCTGAGCGTCACCCACGGGGCGATCAGCCGGCAGGTCCGCCTGCTGGAAGAAGAGCTGGGCGTCGCCCTGTTCGTCAAGGAGGGTCGCGGCGTAAAACTCACCGATGCCGGCGTTCGCCTGGGCGAAGTGGCCAGCGAATCCTTCGAGCGTCTGCGCAGCGTCTGCACCGAACTGCGCCGCCAGGCCGGCGGCGATGCGCCCTTCGTTCTCGGTTGTCCCGGCAGTCTGCTTGCCCGCTGGTTCATCCCGCGCCTGGACCGCCTGAACCGGGACCTGCCGGACCTGCGCCTGCAGCTTTCCGCCAGCGACGGCGACCTTGACCCGCGCCGTGGCGGCCTCGACGCCACCCTGTGCTTCGCTGCCCCGCCCTGGCCGGCGGACATGCGCGTGCTGGAGCTGGCGGTGGAAAGTATCGGTCCGGTGCTCAGCCCGCGCTCTCCGCGCTTCGAGCAACTGCGCGATGCGCCGGCCGCAGTGCTGCTCGATGAAACGCTGCTGCACACCGTCTCGCGCCCACAGGCGTGGCCCGAATGGGCCGCGCGCCATGGCCTGGACCCGGCGCGGCTGAAGCTCGGCCAGGGCTTCGAGCACCTCTACTACCTGCTGGAAGCCGCCGTGGCCGGCCTTGGCGTGGCCATCGCGCCGCAACAGCTGGTGGCGGACGACCTCGCCGCCGGTCGCCTCGCTGCGCCCTGGGGCTTCGTCGAGACCACCGCCCGGCTGGCGTTGTGGGTTCCCGAGCGGCGTGCCGATCCACGGGCCGAACGCCTGGCGCGCTGGCTGCAGGTCGAGCTCAACGGTCCGGCCTAAAGTCTGAACCCGCGCGTTTGCCCTGGGTCCACCCCTCTACTACTGTCCATTGAGGCGCTGGCACTTTGCCGTGCTGCGTGACGACCCGGGAGAAACGCCATGTCCAATCACCATACCTACAAGAAGATCGAGCTGGTCGGCTCCTCGCGCACCAGCATCGAGGATGCGATCAACAACGCCCTGGCCGAGGCGGCCAAGAGCATCGACTTCCTGGAGTGGTTCGAGGTGGTGGATACCCGCGGGCACATCGAGAACGGCGCGGTGGGACACTACCAGGTGACCATCAAGGTCGGTTTCCGCATCGCCAACAGCTAGTCCGCGAACGGCTTCGCCTTTTTTGTCACGCACCGCTGCCATGCTGGCGCGGCGCGTGGATGTGCGCACCGGGGTGTCCCGGTTTTCCGGCCCGTTCGGGCCTTTTCCTGTGAACGACGAGGGAGCGTTACCGATGAAGAAGTTCCTGATCGCTGTGGGGGTCTTCGCCCTGGCTGGCAACGTCCTGGCCGCCGGCAAGCCGTGCGAAGAGCTGAAGTCGGAAATCGATGCGAAGCTCAAGGCCAAGGGTGTTGCTTCGTACAGCCTGGAAGTCGTCGACAAGGGCAGCGCGGGCGGCAAGCAAGTCGTCGGCACCTGCGAAGGCGGCACCAAGGAAATCGTTTACTCCAAGTAAGCGCCTGGATGTGAATCGAGGCCGGGGTCCGTGAGGGCCCCGGCCTTTTTCATGCTCCGGTTTTGCGTGGAGCGAGCTTGCTCGCGAACGGGATGGCACCGTGCGGTGCAGGTTCGCGAGCAGTCTCGCTCCTGCAAGGTACAGCGCAAAAAGCTGAACCCTGTACGCGTCGCCGGCCTCGAAAGTCCTGACTGCAACCCACGCGGAGGACGCGACATGAAGAAATCGGCATCGGCCCACTGGCAGGGTGGTCTGAAGGACGGCAAGGGCACGATCTCCACCGAAAGCGGCGCGCTCAAGGAGCAGCCCTACGGCTTCAACACCCGCTTCGAGGGCGCGCCGGGGACCAATCCGGAAGAACTGATCGGCGCGGCTCACGCCGGCTGCTTCTCCATGGCGCTGTCGATGATGCTCGGCGAAGCCGGCCTGACGGCTGAGCGTATCGACACGACGGCAGAGGTCAGTCTGGAAAAGCTCACCGACGGTTTCGCCATCACCACCGTGCACTTGTGGTTGAAGGCGAAGGTGCCGGGTACCGACGCGCAGACCTTCCAGGCCATCGCCGACAAGGCCAAGGCAGGCTGCCCCGTCTCGCGGGTGCTCAACGCGCGCATCACCCTCGACGCCAGCCTCGAATGAGCCAGAGGGGCACTCTGTTGCAGGGTGGAGGTCCACCGTTAGGATAGGGTGCCCCGCCGTGGGGCTATGACGAGGGACTGTGATGACGACGATGAAATGGGCCGCGGTGACCGGTGTGGCGCTGCTGCTGGGCAGCGGCGCAAGCTGGGCGGCAGTGAAACCCTGCGAGGAGCTCAAGGCCGAGATCGAGACCAAGATCCAGGCCGCCGGGGTGACCTCCTACACCCTGGAGATCGTGGACAAGTCCGAGGTGAAGGACCCGAACATGGTGGTCGGCACCTGCGACAACGGGCAGCGGCGGATCATCTACCAGAAGAACGACAGCTGAGTGTCCTCCGCGCCTAACTGGGCGATCGCGTAGGAGCAACTGTCTTTTACTCGAT
>NZ_AMZB01000111.1 GCF_000313755.1 Pseudomonas nitroreducens TX1
ACCCGGCACTTTGCCGGGTCTTTTTTTGCCCGCGATTTTCGTCGCCGCCGTCATTCACACCCCTCTGAAAAAGGGCCTTTCGGCCCTTTCAATTCCTGCCGCGCATCTGCGCGCAGTAATCCTTCGGCGGCTGCCCCGGTGTGTACCAGACAAAATCCGCTTGCGCCGGCTCAACCGCCCTGCCCACTTCCGCCAGCATCACCACCCTCAGCCCTTGAGCGGCATCCAGGTCCTGCAAATGCAGAGGAACGCCGAGATCGCGGCGCGCATGGAAGCCGCCAGCAATCAGCAGGGCAGGTTCTGGCGCGGCCTTCAAGCGCTCGGCCAGGCGCCGGTCACGTTGTTGTTGCACGGCCAGCATCGCCGGCAGCTGGCTGTCCGGCAGCAGGCCACAATGGGAATCACGGATGTCCTGCAACAGCGCATCGCGCACCGAAGCGGCCGTGGAGGCTGGGCCCTGCAATTGGGGCTTGCTCCGGTAGATGTCCACGATCTCGCTGCGATCCAGATTGGCCGTCAGCAGCGGCGTCGGCTGTTTCACCAGCCAGGTCACCAACGGACCGTATTGCGACCAATCCCAGCCCGGCTGCCAGTGCAGCGCACCGATCAGGTCGCCCGGCGTATCACCCTTTGCCGCCGAAGACTGGGCGGCGGTGACCGCGCCCTGCTGATCGGGATTGAGCATTTCCAGCAGCGCGCTGCCACCTGGGCGGCGCTCGGCCAGTGCGCGCGCCAGCCAGAGTTCGAGTGCATGGTGGTCGGGGTTGTCGTGCTGCTCGCCGACTATCACTCGCGGCGCGGCAGCGAGCCGGTCGAGCAGTTGCGCCGGCGAAAGCTGTTCACCGTTGCGCAGGTCGCGGATCACACCGAGTTCGGCATTGTCGCGTCCTTCCGGACTCTGCCAGACCGGCACCGGCGGCGCCGCCACCTGACTTTGACAGGCAGCCAGGAAAGCCAGCAGCGGGACCAGCAGGACCTTGTTCATGGCGACTCCTTTCAGCGCGCGATGATCAGCGGATGGCCGCGTTCCGGGTGCTCCTGCACCAGCACCTCGAGGCCGAAGACCGTGCGCAGCGGCTCGGCCTGCAGCACGTCGCGCGGCGTGCCGAGCAGATGCGCGCGCGCCTCGTGCAGCAGCAACAGGCGATCACAGTATCGCGCTGCAAGGTTCAGGTCATGCAGGATCACCAGCACCGCCGCGCCGCGCCCGGCGAACTCACGCACTGCCTGCAGCGTGGTGTGCTGGTGCAGCGGGTCGAGGGCCGAGGTCGGCTCATCCAGCAGCAGCACCTGCTCCGTTCCTCCCGGCCAGAGTTGCGCCAGCACGCGGGCAAGGTGGACCCGCTGACGCTCGCCACCGGATAGCGCCAGGTAGTTGCGCCCGGCCAGGTGCGAGGCGTCGGCGGCGGCCATGGCTTCGCGGATGATTTCTTCGTCGCGCTGACGGCCACTGTCGTGGGGCAAGCGCCCGAACCCCACTACGGCCTCAACGGGGAACGCGAAGCTCAGCGAGGAAGATTGCGGCAGTATGGCCAGCCGGCGCGCTCGCCCGGTACCTTGCCAGGACTCCAGCGGGCGACCATCGAGGCTCACCGATCCACCGGCCAGCGGCAGCTCACCGTTCATCGCGCCGAGCAGGGTGCTCTTGCCCGCACCGTTAGGGCCGAGGACGCCGAGCACTTCGCCCGGGTGCAGCGTCACGCTGACATCCTGCAGAACGGTCTGCGTACCGCGCTTCACCAGCAGCTTGTCTGCACACAGCATCAGCAACGCCCCCGGATCAGCAGGTAAAGGAAGAACGGCGCGCCGATCAGCGCGGTAACGATGCCGATCGGCAGTTCCGCCGGCGCCAACGCCAGCCGCGCGATCAGGTCGGCGAGTAGCAGCAGGATTGCACCTGCGAACATCGAGGCTGGCAGCAGAACGCGATGATCCGGGCCGACGATCAGGCGCAGCAGGTGCGGCACCACCAGACCGATGAAGCCGATCATCCCGGCGGCGGCCACTGCCGCCCCGACGCCCAGCGCGGTGCAAAGGATCAGTTCGACTTTCAGCCGCTCGACATCGAAGCCCAGGTGACGCGCTTCGGATTCGCCCAGCAGCAACGCATTCAAGGCATTCGCCCGGCGCGGCAGCCAGCAGGCCACCAGCAGGGTGATCAGCAGCAGCGGCCACAGCCGCGGGTAGCTCGCGCCGTTAAGGCTGCCGAGGTTCCAGAACGTCAGCGTGCGCAGCGTGGCGTCATCCGCGAGATAGGTGAAGAGGCCGATCAGCGCTCCCGCCAGCGCGGTCAGTGCGACACCGGCGAGCAGCATGGTCGCCACGCTGGTCTGGCTGTTATGACGCCCCAAGCGGTAAACCAGCGCCGTTACCAGCAGGCCGCCAGTAAAGGCGCATGCAGACAGCAGGTAAGGAGCGAAAGCCTCCGGCAAGCCACCGATGGATGCACCGAAGACAATGGCGATCGCAGCCCCCAGCGCGGCGCCGCTGGAAACACCGATCAGGCCGGGGTCGGCCAGCGGGTTGCGGAACAGCCCCTGCATCGCCACGCCAGCCAGCGCCAGCACACCGCCGGCAGCTATACCCAGCAGGGTGCGCGGCAGTCGAATCTGCCCGACGATCAGCTCGGCCTGGCCAAGGCCATCAACGGAGACGGGCAACCCGAGCATGTACGCCAGCGCGCGCAGCGTATCGCCCAGCGGCAAACTCACCGGCCCGAGAGCCAGCGAGAGCCAGACGACCAGCAGCAGGAGGAAACCGAGGAACAGAAACAGCGGTCGAGCGGTCACGATCCGGGTCAAGGACGACTTTCCGTGTTCAGGGCCTGGGCGGAAGGATAAAAGCCCCGGGAGAGGCTAGCCAGCCCGTCGGGGATACGCGGCCCCAGGCCACCGACCAGCAGGGTCGGGTCAAGCACCAGCACGCGGCCGTCACGCAGCGCGCGGGTCGACGCCAGCCCGGGGTTCTGCCGGGTCAGAGCGGCGCGGGCCTGGTCACCGTCCAGGGCGCGATCACTGAGCACCAGCACCTGCGGGTTCAGCGCGGCGAGGGCTTCGGTCGACAGCGCCCTGTAACCGCGGTGGGTCGCCAGGTTCCGGCCGCCGGCGTGCTGGATCAGCCAGTCACCGGAAGTGTCGTGCCCGGCCACCAGCAGATTGCCTCCGGCGCGCCCGACCAGCAGAACGACGCCGGGCTCGGTTTGTGCGGATTGGGCCTTCTTCACCCAGGCGCTGTGGGCGACGAGGCGTGCGTCGAAGTCGGTCGCCATCTGCCTGGCCCTGTCCGGCGCACCGAGCAATGCGCCCAGACGTCGAAGGGTGTCGCGCAGGGTGCTTTCATCAGCCTTGGCCGACAGGGTCTCGATCCGCACCCCAGCAGCACGCAATTGTTGTAGCACCGGGGGCGGCCCCATTTCTTCGCTGCCCAGCAGGATGTCCGGCTTCAACTCGAGGATGCCTTCGGCGGTCAGTTGCCGCTGGTAGCCAATCTTCGGCAGCGCTTGGAGCGATGCGGGGTGCAGGCTGGTGGTGTCGACACCCACCAGCTTGGCCTCGCCGCCCAGGGCGACGACCCATTCGCTCAATGAGCCGCCGGCGCTCACCCAGCGTTGCGGCAACGGTTCGGCCAAGGCGCTGGCGGCAGCGATGCAGAGGCCGGCCAGCAGCGCGCGTGCAGTCAGAGTATTCATCGCAATCTTCCTCGATCGACGGTGCCGCGGCGCCGCGGCATGGGCGAACCTTGCCACAGGAAAAACTTGAAATCTATTTGATAATTATTTGCATTAAAATCCGACCAAGCTTAAGGTCTGTGCCGTTTTCGAGGCAATGCACTCGCTCAGCTTCGAACAGCACGACTTCCGCACACGGAGGTGCGCCCTCTTCCGGTGTCGACGTCGCCGCGCGGATAATGTCCGCCTGTGATGCCGTACCCGAATGGAAAACCGCATGATCCTGCTCTGCGCCCCGCATGACCTGGCCGAAGGCCAGAGCCGGGGCTTCAAGGCCGCTGGCCTGAATCTCTTCGCCGTGCGCCGCCAGGGTCGCGTCTACGCCTATCGTAACAGCTGTCCGCATCGGGAGATCCCGCTGGGCTACGATGCCGAGCAGTATCTCGATGGCAGCGGCCGCCTGCTGCAATGCGGCCACCATGGCGCGCTCTTCCTGATCGAGACCGGCGAGTGCATCCAGGGGCCGTGCCTGGGGGATGTGCTTGAAGCGCTGCCCTGCCGGGAAGATGAGCAGGGCGTCTGGCTGGAGGACGTTCGCGAGTAGCACTGAGTCCGAGCGGGTTCGCGAGCAAGCTCGCTCCTACGAAGAGCCGCTCGGTGTGTGCCTGTAGGAACGAGCTTGCTCGCGAACCGCCCTGCCCGGAACTACAGCAGCACCTTCAACGGCCGCTCCAGGCAGATTTCCTGTGTATCGATCCTTGCCCCATACGCCAGCACTTCCACCCCGGCGGTATGGGCCTCCGCCAGCGCAGAGTTGTAGGCCGGATCGATCTCCATCGCCGGGCGCACCGCTTCGATATCCGACAGGTTCACCGCATACAGCAGCACCGCACGCATGCCGTCGCGCGCCAGCGCCGCCAGTTCGCGCAGGTGTTTCGCGCCGCGCTGGGTAACAGCGTCGGGGAAGGCCGCGACCGTGGTGCCGTCGAAACCCAGCGTCACGCTCTTCACTTCCACGTACACCGGCCTGCCGGCGTACATGAGCCGGAAGTCGGCGCGACTGTTCTCCTGCCCGTAGGCCACTTCGCGGCGCAACTCGTCGAAGCCGGCGAGTTCAGCCACCCGTCCGGCGAGCAGCGCTTCTTCCACCAGCCGGTTGGCCCGTCCGGTGTTCACGCAGGCCAGGCGGCCCTGTGGGGTTTCCACCAGTTCCCAGGTCCCCGGCAGCTTGCGCTTGGGGTCATCGGAGCGGCTGAACCAGACCCGGCAGCCCTCGCTCATGCAGTTGAGCATCGAGCCGGTATTCGGGCAGTGGATGGTGAGCTGCTCGCCGCTGGCGGTTTCGATGTCCGCCAGGAAGCGTTTGTAGCGCTTGATCAGGCGCGCCTCGATCAGCGCAGGCTCGAAGCGCATCAGGGACGCCAGGTCTTCAGGCCGCGGGCGATGCGCTCCACTGCCTGCTGCAGGCGTTCGACGCTCTGCGTGTAGGCGAAACGCACATGGTGCGACGCCTGGTAACGCCCGAAGTCGATGCCCGGCGTGAAGGCCACGTGCTCGGTCTCGATGAAGTGCTGGCAGAAGGTGAAGGCGTCGCCGCCGAAGGCGCTGATATCCGCATACAGATAAAAGGCGCCCTCCGGCTCCACCGCGATACCGAAGCCCAGTTCGCGCAGCGCCGGCAGCAGGTAGTCGCGGCGGCGGCGGAACTCCTCGCGGCGCTCCTCGAGAATCGCCAGGGTCGCCGGCTCGAAGCAGGCGAGCGCTGCATGCTGGGCCATGCTCGGCGCGCTGATGTAGAGGTTCTGCGCCAGCTTCTCCAACTCGCCCACCGCCTCCTGCGGCGCCACCAGCCACCCCAGGCGCCAGCCGGTCATGCCGAAATATTTGGAGAAACTGTTGAGGACGAAGGCATCGTCATCCACTTCCAGCACGCTGGGCGCGTCGATGCCGTACGTCAGGCCGTGGTAGATCTCGTCCACCACCAGATGGCCGCCGCGAGCCTTGAGCGTGGACGACAGCGCCGCGAGTTCATCCTTATGCAGCAGGGTGCCGGTAGGATTCGCCGGCGATGCGACCAGAGCGCCTACACTGTCCTGATCCCAGTGCCGTTCGATGAGCTCCGGAGTGAGCTGGTAACGGCTCTCCGGGCCAACCGGCACCAGTTGCGCGGCGCCTTCCACCAGGCGCAGGAAGTGGCGGTTGCACGGGTAGCCCGGATCGGCCAGCAGCCAGTGCTTGCCCGGGTCTACCAGCAGGCTGCTGGCCAGCAGCAGGGCGCCGGAACCGCCGGGTGTGACGAGAATGCGTTGCGGATCGACCGACAGGCCGTAGCGCTGGGCATAGAAGCCGGCGATGGCTTCGCGCAGCGCCGGCAGGCCACGTGCGGCGGTATAGCGCGTGTGACCATTTGCCAGGGCCTTCTGCCCCGCCTCGACGATGGGCGCGGCGGTGGTGAAGTCCGGCTCGCCGATCTCCAGGTGGATGACGTCGTGGCCCGCGGCCTGCAACTCGTTGGCCCGCGCCAGCAACGCCATGACGTGGAAGGGTTCGATGGCGCGGCTGCGCGCACTGAAGGTGGTGGCCATGGAATATTCCGAACTTTGCGACAGAGCCAGGATTCTAACAGGCCACTGATGAATTCTGGGCGGCCGCGCCTGCAATGCGCAGCTTCCCGGAACGTGCAGGCTTCGTCTGGCGAACGCCGACGATCCTGCTCAGGTTTGCAGAAAAGCCCACTGGCGATGACCGGTGGGTCGCGGACCTGTCGATCAGGTCATGTGCGGGTACTGGCAGGCTCGATAACCGGGAGTAGCATCGCGGTTATCGTTCTGGTAAGTTCGCCCGCTGCGAGCGCGGGGCCGGCGGTGCCGGAGAGGGACCATCCGCGAGAGGATTAGCGAGAGTGAGAGGCGGTCATCCATGCCCACCAAAGCAAAGCAACAGAGCAGCCAACTGATTCGTGGCTTCGAGCCCTACCAGGAAACCAAGGGCGAGGAGTACATGAGTGATCGCATGCGCGCGCACTTCACCTCCATCCTCAACAAATGGAAAGTTGAGCTGATGGAAGAAGTGGACCGCACTGTGCACCACATGCAGGACGAAGCGGCGAACTTCCCGGATCCGGCCGACCGTGCCAGCCAGGAAGAAGAGTTCAGCCTCGAGCTGCGCGCCCGCGACCGCGAGCGCAAGCTGATCAAGAAGATCGACGAGACCCTGCAACTGATCGAAGACAACGACTACGGCTGGTGCGATTCCTGCGGCGTCGAGATCGGCATCCGTCGTCTGGAAGCCCGCCCCACCGCCACCCTGTGCATCGACTGCAAGACCCTGGCGGAAATCAAGGAAAAGCAGCTGGGCTCCTGAGCCTGGTTGAACCGGAACGGGGCGCTGCGGCGCCCCGTTCCGTTTCTGTGCCTTGCAGATAATCTTCCAGCAGAGAGGCTCCATGCCCGCTTCCCGCTACGTCGGACGCTTCGCCCCCACACCCAGCGGCTACCTGCACTTCGGCTCGCTGGTCGCCGCCGTGGCCTCCTACCTGGATGCGCGTGCGGTAGGCGGCAAGTGGCTGGTGCGCTTGGAAGACCTCGACCCGCCGCGGGAAATGCCTGGCGCCCAGGCGGCCATCCTGGAGACACTCGAACGCTACGGCTTCGAATGGGACGGGCCGGTGGAACGCCAGAGCGAGCGTCACGCCGCCTACGCCGCGCAGGTCGAGCAATGGCTGCGCAGCGGCCTGGCCTATGCCTGCACCTGCTCGCGCAAGCAGCTCGAAGGCAGCAACGGCATCTATCCCGGCACCTGCCGCGACGCCCAGCATGACTGGCACGGCGAGGTCGCCATCCGCATCCGCGTGCCGGAGTTGGACTACCGCTTCACCGATCGCCTGCAGGGCGAATTCCACCAGCACCTGGGCCGCGAGGCTGGCGACTTCATCATCCGCCGCCGCGACGGCCTGTTCGCCTATCAGTTGGCCGTGGTGCTGGATGATGCCTGGCAGGGTGTGACGGACATCGTTCGCGGTGCCGACCTGCTGGACAACACCCCGCGCCAGCTCTACCTGCAGGAATTGCTGGGCATCGCCGCCCCGCGTTACCTTCACGTACCGCTGATCGTCCAGCCCGACGGGCACAAGCTCGGCAAGTCCTACCGCTCGCCGCCGCTCGAAGCCGACCAGGCCGCCCCGCTGCTGGTACGCGCCCTCAAGGCGCTGGGCCAGCAACCGCCCACCGAGCTGCGGCAGGCTACGCCGCATGACGTGCTGGCCTGGGGCATCGGGCACTGGAATGCCGACGCCATCCCCCATTGCCTGACACTGGAAGACGCACGGCTCTAGACTGTTGAAGCAAGGCCGCTGCGCGCGGACTGCCTCGCTGTAGGAGCGAGCTTGCTCGCGAACAAGCCCCACAGCGGGGTTCAGGATCGCGAGCTCGTTCGCTGATACAGGACCTGCCGAGCATTCGGCGCAAGGTGGGCCGGCGGCCGGCTTGCCGGCAACCGTGTGCACAGGTAGCCTGCCCGCCGAACCCAGAGAGAGACGACATGTACATCTACCGACTGGTGTTGCTCCTGGTCGTGGGCATCTACCTGTTCTCACCGGCCATCATGGACTGGTGGATCGATCCCCACGGCGCCTGGTACCGCCCCTATCTGCTGTGGCTGATCCTGATCGTCGTCACCTTCATCCTGCAGAGCCAGCGCGATGCTGACGAGCTTTAGCCTCACCCAGCTGATCCTGATCAGCGCCTCCTACCTGATGGTCCTGTTCGGCGTCGCCTGGATTACCGAGCGCGGCTTCATCCCGCGCCGGCTGGTGCGCCATCCGCTGATCTACACCCTGTCGCTGGGCGTGTACGCCAGCGCCTGGGCCTTCTATGGCACGGTCGGGCTGGCCTACCAGTACGGCTACGGCTTCCTGGCGATCTACCTGGGCGTCTCCGGCGCCTTCCTGCTCGCACCGGTGCTGCTCTATCCGATCCTGCGGATCACGCGGGCCTACCAGCTGTCGTCGCTGGCCGACCTGTTCGCCTTCCGCTTCCGCAGTACCTGGGCCGGCGCACTGACCACACTGTTCATGCTGATCGCCGTGCTGCCAATGCTGGCGCTGCAGATCCAGGCGGTGACCGACTCGATCAGCATCCTCACCCGCGAATCCGAGCCCAATCGCGCGGCACTGGCCTTCTGTGCGCTGATCACCCTGTTCGCCATCCTCTTCGGCGCCCGCCATATCGCCACCCGCGAGCGCCACGAAGGGCTGGTGATGGCGATTGCCTTCGAATCGCTGGTGAAGCTGGTGGCGCTCTGCTCCATCGGCCTGTTTGCCCTCTACGGCGTGTTCGGCGGCCCGGACGGCCTGGAAGTCTGGCTGCTGCAGAACCAGGAGGCACTGAGCACCCTGCACACCCCGCTGGCCGAAGGGCCGTGGCGCACGTTGCTGCTGGTGTTCTTCGCCGCAGCCATCGTGATGCCGCACATGTTCCACATGACCTTCACGGAAAACCTCAACCCGCGCTCGCTGCTCAGCGCCAGCTGGGGCCTGCCGCTGTTCCTGCTGCCGATGAGCCTGGCGGTGCCACCGATCCTCTGGGCCGGCCTGCACCTGGGCGCCTCGACCAACCCGGAATACTTCACCCTCGGCCTGGGCATCTCGGTAGACAGCCCGGCCCTGGCCCTGACCGCCTTCATCGGCGGCATCTCCGCCGCCAGCGGGCTGATCATCGTGATGACCCTGGCGCTCTCGGGCATGGTGCTCAACCACCTGGTGCTGCCGCTCTACCAACCGCCGGCCGAAGGCAACATCTACCGCTGGCTGAAGTGGACCCGTCGCGCGCTGATCGCTGCGATCATCATGGCCGGTTATGCCTTCTACCTGGTGCTGGGCGCCGAGCAGGACCTGTCGAACCTGGGGATAGTTTCCTTCGTCGCCACCCTGCAGTTCCTTCCCGGCGCACTGGCCGTGCTCTACTGGCCCACCGCCAACCGCCGCGGCTTCATCGCAGGGCTCGTGGCGGGCATGCTGGTGTGGGGCGCCACCATGCTTACCCCGCTGGTGGCGAACCTGCAGAGCATCTACGTACCGATGTTCAACTCGCTGTACGTGCTCGACGACACCACCTGGCACCTTGCGGCGCTGGCCTCGCTGGCGGCCAACGTGCTGGTGTTCACCCTCGTCTCGCTGTTCACCGAAGCCAGCGATGAAGAGAAAGGGGCCGCCGAAGCCTGCGCCGTCGACAATGTGCGCCGTCCGCAGCGCCGCGAACTGATCGCCGTCTCCCCGCAGGAATTCGCCAGCCAGTTGGCCAAGCCGCTGGGCGCGAAGACCGCCCAGCGCGAAGTGGAACAGGCGCTGCGCGACCTGCACCTGCCTTTCGACGAGCGCCGCCCCTACGCCTTGCGCCGTCTGCGCGACCGCATAGAAGCCAACCTTTCCGGCCTGATGGGCCCCAGCGTGGCGCAGGACATGGTGGAAACCTTCCTGCCCTACAAGGCCAACAGCGAAAGCTACGTCACCGAAGACATCCACTTCATCGAGAGCCGGCTGGAGGATTACCACTCCCGGCTCACCGGCCTTGCCGCCGAGCTCGATACGCTGCGCCGCTACCACCGCCAGACCCTGCAGGACCTGCCCATGGGCGTCTGCTCGCTGGCCAAGGACCAGGAAATCCTCATGTGGAACCGCGCCATCGAGGAGCTCACCGGGGTCAGCGCACAACGCGTGGTCGGCTCGCGCCTGGCCGCCCTGCCCGATCCCTGGCGCGGCCTGCTGGAAGGTTTCATCGACGCCCCAGACGAGCACCTGCACAAGCAGCGCCTGTCCATCGAGGGCCAGACCCGCTGGCTGAACCTGCACAAGGCGGCGATCGAGGAGCCCCTCGCGCCCGGTAACAGTGGTCTGGTGCTGCTGGTCGAAGACCTCACCGAAACCCAGTCCCTGGAAGACAAGCTGATCCACTCCGAACGCCTCGCCTCCATTGGCCGCCTGGCCGCCGGTGTCGCCCACGAGATCGGCAACCCCATCACCGGAATCGCCTGCCTGGCGCAAAACCTGCGGGAGGAGCGCGAAGGCGACGGCGAGCTGACCGAGATCAGCGGGCAGATCCTCGAACAGACCAAGCGCGTATCGCGTATCGTGCAGTCCTTGATGAGCTTCGCCCACGCCGGCGGCAAACAGGTCGCAGCCGAACCGGTATGCCTGGCGGACGTCGCCCAGGAAGCCATCGGCCTGCTGTCACTGAACAAACGCAGCGTCGACGTGCAGTTCTTCAACCTGTGCAACCCCGAACACTGGGTGGAAGGCGACTCCCAGCGCCTGGCGCAGGTACTGATCAACCTGCTGTCCAATGCCCGCGACGCCTCTCCGCCCAACGGCGCGATCCGCGTACGCAGCGAAGCTAGCGAGCAGACCATCGACCTGATCGTCGAGGACGAAGGCAGCGGAATTCCCAAGTCGATCATCGACCGCCTGTTCGAGCCCTTCTTCACCACCAAGGACCCGGGCAAGGGGACCGGCCTGGGCCTCGCACTGGTCTATTCGATCGTGGAAGAGCATTATGGGCAAATCACCATAGACAGCCCGGCTGACCCCGAACGCGAATGCGGAACCCGCATCAGCGTCACCTTGCCGCGGCATCCTGGCCCGACGGCCGAGCAGTAAACGAGCACGTCGAGAGAGCTGAATACATGGCACATATCCTCATCGTCGAAGACGAAACCATCATCCGTTCCGCCCTGCGACGATTGCTCGAGCGCAACCAGTACCAGGTCAGCGAGGCTGGCTCGGTGCAGGAAGCACAGGAGCGTTACAGCATCCCGTCGTTCGACATGATCGTCAGCGACCTGCGGCTGCCCGGCGCACCCGGCACCGAACTGATCAAGCTGGCCCAGGGCACCCCGGTGCTGATCATGACCAGCTACGCCAGCCTGCGCTCGGCGGTGGACTCGATGAAGATGGGCGCGGTGGACTACATCGCCAAACCCTTCGACCACGACGAGATGCTCCAGGCCGTGGCACGCATCCTCAAGGATCGCCAGGAGAACCGTAACGCTCCCGAAGCCCGCGGTAACGCCAAGGCCGCCGAGCGTAGCAGCGGTAACACCGCCCCCGCGGACGGCGAGATCGGCATCATCGGCTCCTGCGCACCCATGCAGGAGCTCTACACCAAGATCCGCAAGGTCGCACCCACCGATTCCAATGTGCTGATCCAGGGCGAATCCGGTACCGGCAAGGAACTGGTCGCCCGCGCGCTGCACAACCTGTCCAAGCGCACCAAGGCGCCGCTGATCTCGGTGAACTGCGCGGCGATTCCGGAGACCCTGATCGAATCCGAACTGTTCGGCCACGAGAAAGGCGCGTTCACCGGCGCCAGCGCAGGCCGTGCGGGCCTGGTGGAAGCGGCCGACGGCGGCACCCTGTTCCTCGACGAGATCGGCGAGCTGCCGCTCGAAGCCCAGGCGCGTCTGCTGCGCGTGCTGCAGGAAGGCGAAATCCGCCGGGTCGGCTCGGTACAATCGCAGAAGGTCGACGTACGCCTGATCGCCGCGACCCACCGCGACCTGAAAATGCTGGCCAAGACCGGCCAGTTCCGCGAAGACCTCTATTACCGCCTGCACGTCATCTCGCTGAAGCTTCCGCCCCTGCGCGAGCGCGGCCCCGACGTGATGGAGATCGCCCGCTCCTTCCTGGCGCGCCAGTGCTCCCAGATGGGGCGCCCGGCGCTGACCTTCTCCCACGAGGCCGAACAGGCCATCCGTCACTACCCGTGGCCGGGTAACGTGCGCGAACTGGAGAACGCCATCGAGCGCGCGGTGATCCTCAGCGAAGGCCAGGAAATCCCCGCCGACCTGCTGGGCATCGATATCGAACTGGATGACCTGGACGACGACTTCGGCGACGACGGCGACCTGCGCCCCGCCAGCGGCAGCGCCAGCAACCACGAGCCCACCGAGGACCTGTCGCTGGAGGACTACTTCCAGCACTTCGTCCTCGAGCACCAGGACCACATGACCGAGACCGAACTGGCCCGCAAGCTGGGTATCAGCCGCAAATGCCTCTGGGAACGTCGCCAGCGCCTGGGCATCCCGCGCCGCAAGTCCGGGGCGTCGGCCGATTCATAAGACGTTTCACACTGTTACCGCGGACATGCTCCGTAACAGAAGCCGGGTTCATCGGTAACGGAAACCCGGCTTTTTTGTGCCTGTCGTTCGAGGGCTGATCCTCGCAAACCCTTGAAAAACAAGGATTCTCAAAAGTTGGCACGGCATCTGCTTTGTTATTGGCACAACAACAATAACAAGCACGACCACTCACAATAAGAACAAGACGAAACGACTCCAGCACAACAAAAACAAGATCGCGGAGGCGCAGCTAACTGATTCTTTTGGAGAAGGGTAGCCGTCGGGACCAGTCCCGCAACCAGTCGAGAAGAATAAAACTGTCTTGAGACAGCACGCAAAACTGGTTGGATCGCAAGATCATTGCTCACTCAGCGACCAAAGCAATCCGTTTGCTATTGAACACCTTCCAAGTGTGGAAGGTTCCCCGAAGCAGGTAGCTTCGAGGGTCGGGTCTACAAACAAAAACAACAAGCCCGGTAATCATAATAAAAACAAAGCACGCACCTATTTGGGGGGGAGCCTCGGCTCCCCCAGTAGCTTTCGCTACACCCTCCCGCGCTCTCCCCGCAAGTCCCTTTCTTCACTTTTCTTCATCATCCCACCCCACGATGCTAGAATCGCCGCGGCGCAGACGGCATTCGATTTGCTGCCATTTGTTTCAAGGCAGCGGCAGACACCCGCTATCCTCCAGGAAACGCCGTAATCAGGCGGCTTGCCGAGACCTGCGTATGCCATCCATACACCTATTCCCGATAGTGCACACATGCTGAAAAAGCTGATCCAGTCCATCCGATCCCCACTGCGCCGTCCGCGCGCTGTCCGCACCACTCCGGAAGTCGTTGGCAATCATCAGCACTCGCTGCGGCGAGAACAGTTCAGCAGGAACGCGGTGAACGTCGTGGAGCGCCTGACCAAGGCCGGCTACCAGGCGTACATCGTCGGCGGAGGCGTACGAGACCCACTACTGGGTATTCCGCCCAAGGACTTCGACGTGGCCACCAGCGCCACCCCCGAGCAGGTGCGTGCCGAATTCCGCAACGCGCGGGTGATCGGCCGCCGTTTCAAGCTAGTCCACGTCCATTTCGGCCGCGAGATCATCGAAGTTGCCACCTTCCGCGCCAACCATCCGGTCACCGAAGACGACGACACCGATAACGTCAACGCCTCCCGCAACGAGGCCGGTCGCATCCTGCGCGACAACGTCTACGGCACCCTGGAAGACGACGCCCAGCGCCGCGACTTCACCATCAACGCCCTGTACTTCGACGTCACCGGTGAGCGCATCCTCGATTACGCCCATGGCGTGCGCGACATCCGCAACCGCCTGATCCGCCTGATCGGCGACCCCGAGCAGCGTTATCTCGAAGACCCGGTGCGTATGCTGCGCGCTGTGCGCTTCGCCGCCAAGCTGGACTTCGAGATCGAGAAGCACAGCGCCGCGCCGATTCGCCGCCTGGCGCCGCTGCTCAACGAGATTCCCTCCGCCCGCCTGTTCGACGAAATCCTCAAGCTGTTCCTGAGCGGCAAGGCCGAGCGCACCTTCGAACTGCTCAACGAGTACGACCTGTTCGCCCCGCTGTTCCCGGCGAGCGCCAAGGCGTTGAAGGACAACCCCGAGTACGCCGGCAAGCTGATGCGCCAGGCCCTGGCCAACACCGACGAGCGCATCCGCCTGGGCAAGCCGGTCACCCCGGCCTTCCTGTTCGCCGCGCTGCTCTGGCCGGCCCTGCCGGCCCGCGTGCTGAAGCTTCAGGACCGTGGCATGCCGCCCATTCCGGCGATGCAGGAAGCTGCTCACGAGCTGATCCTCGAGCAATGCCGCCGCACCGCAGTGCCCAAGCGCTTCACCATCCCGATCCGCGAGATCTGGGACATGCAGGAACGCCTGCCGCGCCGCCAGGGCAAGAAAGCCGACCTGCTGCTGGAGAACCCGCGCTTCCGCGCCGGCTACGACTTCCTCCTGCTGCGCGAAAGCGCCGGCGAGGAAACCGGTGGCCTGGGCGACTGGTGGACCGATTACCAGGAGGCCAGCGATGGCGAACGCCGCGGCATGATCCGCAACCTGGCCAGCCAGCAGGAAGAAGGCGGCACCGCGGCACCGCGCAAACGCCGCCGGGGCGGCAGCAACCGTCGTCGCCGCGGTCCGCGCACCGAAGGCGCCAGCAGCGAATGAGCGAGCGCGTGTACATCGGGCTCGGCAGCAACCTTGCCGAGCCGCGCCAGCAGCTGGAAGCCGCGCTGAAGGCGCTGTCGCAGGTCCCCGCCACCAAGGTGGCGGTGGTCTCCCCGCTCTACGCCAGCGATCCGCTGGGCCCGCCGGACCAGCCGCGCTACGTCAACGCCGTGGCCGCCCTGGATACCGACCTGGAGCCGCTCGCGCTGCTCGACGCCCTGCAGACCATCGAGCTGGAGCAAGGCCGAGTCCGCAAGGACGAACGCTGGGGCCCGCGCACCCTCGATCTCGATATCCTGCTGTTCGGCGATCGCCTGATCGACGAGCCGCGCCTGAAGGTGCCGCATTACCACATGCAAGCCCGCGCCTTCGTGCTCTACCCGTTGGCGGACCTCGCCCCGCAACTGCGCTTCCCTGACGGGCGTACCCTGCCCGCGCTGCTCGCCGCCTGTCCGTTCAGCGGCCTCGAACGCCTGTCCTGAGGCATGCTGCGCCCCAGGCGTGGGGCGCACTGGCAGTAACGCCGTAACAGTCCGGTAACACCTGCAATTGACTTAGCCTTTTTCGATCCGGACTATAGGGCCCCGTTTGCCCCTGCCCGGCGCAGAACCGAGGACACTTTCATGCCTGATGTCACCCTGACCACCCTGCAAGGTCTCAAGCAAAGCGGCGAAAAGATCGCGATGCTGACCGCCTACGATGCCACTTTCGCCCACGCGGCCAGTCTGGCCGGTGCCGAAATGCTGCTGATCGGTGACTCCCTGGGTATGGTGCTGCAAGGTCACGACAGCACACTGCCGGTGACCGTTGAGGACATGGCCTACCACACCGCCGCCGTGAGGCGCGGAAACAAGGGCGCGCTGATCGTCACCGACCTGCCGTTCGAGTCCGGCACCTCGCTGGACCAGTTGCTGCGCGACTCGGTGAAGGTCATGCAGGCCGGCGCCCACATGGTCAAGCTCGAGGGCGGCTCCTGGCTCGCCGAGCCGATCATCCGCCTGGCCCAGATGGGCATCCCAGTGTGCGCGCACCTGGGGCTCACGCCCCAGGCTGTCAACCTGTTCGGCGGTTTCAAGGTCCAGGGCCGCCAGGAAGCCCAGGCGCGCCAGCTGCGTGCCGACGCCATCGCCCTGGAGCAGGCCGGCGCCGCCATGCTGCTGCTGGAGTGCGTACCGTCCGCGCTGGCCCAGGAAATCACCGAAGCGGTGAAGATCCCGGTCATCGGTATCGGCGCCGGTGCCGGCACCGACGGCCAGGTACTGGTGATGCACGACATGCTGGGCCTGTCGCTGTCCGGCCGTTCGCCGAAGTTCGTGAAGAACTTCCTCGACGGCCAGCCGGACATCCAGTCGGCCTTCGCCGCCTATGTGAAGGCCGTGAAGGACGGCACATTCCCCGGCCCGGAGCACGGTTTCGCCTGATGAATACAGTCAAGACAGTCCGCGAGCTGCGCGCCGCCGTGGCGCGCGCGCGCAGCGAGGGCAAGCGCATCGCGCTGGTGCCGACCATGGGCAACCTGCACGCCGGCCACGCCGCGCTGGTGACCAAGGCCAGCCAGCGCGCCGACTTCGTGGTGGCGAGCATCTTCGTCAACCCGCTGCAGTTCGGCCCCAGCGAAGACCTGGACAAGTACCCGCGCACCCTTGCCGCCGACCAGGAAAAGCTGCTCGGCGCCGGCTGCCACCTGCTGTTCGCCCCCACCGTCGAGGAAATGTACCCCGACGGCATGGAAGGCCAGACCAGGCTGCATGTCACCGGTGTCTCCGAAGGGCTTTGTGGCGGCAGCCGTCCAGGCCACTTCGACGGCGTCGCCACGGTGGTATGCAAGCTGTTCAACATGGTCCAGCCCGACATGGCGCTGTTCGGCGAGAAGGACTTCCAGCAACTGGCGGTGATCCGCAAGCTGGTGCGCGACCTCAATCTGCCCATCCAGATCTTCGGTGAGCCGACCGTGCGCGCCGAGGACGGCCTCGCCCTGTCGTCGCGCAACGGTTACCTCACCGAGGAGCAGCGCGCCGTCGCCCCCGTGCTGCAGCGCACCCTGCAGCAACTGGCCGAGCGTATCCGCCACGGCGAGCGCGACTACCCCGCGCTGCTGGCTGACGGGCGCCAGCAAATCGAAGCAGCGGGCTTGCGCATCGATTACCTCGAAGCCCGCGAATCCGCCGGTCTGCGCCCTGCAACGGCTCAGGATCATCAGCTGGTGATTCTGGTTGCCGCCTTCCTGGGCAGCACCCGGCTGATTGACAACCTCGCCTTCCACATCGACTGATTCCCCGACGAGACCCGAATTTTCGCCTCGAAGCCGCGCCAGTCGCGGCATTGAGCGACTTCGGGTGCTCGGGCATACTCGCCACGCTCTCCTTGACCAGAAGAAAAACAGGAGCCACGCCATGCAGAGCATCATGCTCAAAGCCAAACTGCACCGCGCTGAAGTCACTCACGCCGTGCTCGACTATGAAGGCTCCTGCGCCATCGACGGCGAATGGCTCGACCTCGCCGGTATCCGCGAGTACGAACAGATCCAGATCTACAACGTCGACAACGGCGAACGCTTTACCACCTACGCCATCCGTGGCGAGGAAGGGTCGCGGATGATTTCCGTCAACGGCGCCGCTGCCCACAAGGCCAAGGTGGGTGACCGGGTGATCATCTGCGCGTACGCTCAGTTCAGTGACGCCGAGCTGGAAGGCTACCAGCCGCGTATGCTGTACATGGCGCCAGGCAATGAACTCAGCCACACCAGCAACGCCATCCCGGTCCAGCTCGCCTGACCGACAAGAAAAGCCCGGAACCACCGGGCTTTTTTCAAGTTCGAAAGCTCGTTCAACACGCACGTCTTACCCGAAGGTATGTCATGGAACACCACCTCACCCCGCTGGACGCCACCAAACTGAACAGTTGGCAGGCGCTGGCCGCTCACCGCCAGGAACTGCAGAACTTCACCATGCGCGAAGCGTTCGCCCAGGACCCGGAGCGCTTCAAGCGCTTCTCCCTGAGCGCCTGTGGGTTGTTCCTCGACTTTTCCAAGAACCTGATTCGCCAGGACACCCTGAACCTGCTGGTCAAGCTCGCGGAAGAAGCGAAGCTCGGTGAAGCTATCCAGGCGATGTTCGATGGCAAAGTGATCAACGCTTCCGAACGCCGCCCGGTGCTGCATACCGCGCTGCGCCGTCCGATTGGCGACAAGGTGATGGTGGAAGGCCAGGACGTGATGCCCGAAGTGCACCGCGTGCTGCACCAGATGACCGAGCTGGTCGCCGCCGTGCACAACGGCCTTTGGCGCGGCTACACCGAGAAGCCGATCACCGACGTGGTGAACATCGGCATTGGTGGGTCCTTCCTCGGCCCGCAGCTGGTTTCCGAAGCGCTGCTGCCCTTCGCCCAGAAAGGCGTGCGTTGCCACTACCTGGCGAATATCGACGGCAGCGAATTCCGTGAGATGACCGCCAAGCTCAACGCCGAGACCACGCTGTTCATCGTCTCGTCGAAATCCTTCAGCACCCTGGAGACGTTGAAGAATGCCCAGGCCGCTCGCGCCTGGTATCTGGCACAGGGCGGCAGCGAGGCGGAGCTGTACCGTCACTTCATCGCGGTATCGAGCAACAAGGAAGCCGCCGCGGCCTTCGGCATCCGCCCGCAGAACGTGTTCCCGATGTGGGACTGGGTCGGCGGCCGTTACTCGCTGTGGTCGGCCATCGGCCTGCCGATCGCCATGTCGGTGGGCATCAACAACTTCAAGGAGCTGCTGTCCGGCGCCCACAGCATGGACCAGCACTTCCTCAGCTCGCCGTTCGAGAAGAACATCCCGGTGCTGCTGGGCCTGCTCGGCGTCTGGTATGGCGATTTCTGGGGCGCGCGCAGCCACGCTATCCTGCCCTATGACTACTACCTGCGGAACATCACCGACCACCTGCAGCAGCTGGACATGGAGTCCAACGGCAAGAGCGTGCGCCAGGACGGCTCGCCGGTTTCCGCCGGCACCGGCCCGGTGATCTGGGGCGGCGTAGGCTGTAACGGCCAGCACGCCTACCACCAGCTGCTCCACCAGGGCACCCACTTGATACCGGCCGACTTCATTGTCCCGGTTTCCAGCTACAACCCGGTGGCCGATCACCACCAGTGGCTGTACGCCAACTGCCTGTCGCAGAGCCAGGCGCTGATGGTCGGCAAGAGCCGCGCTGAAGCCGAAGCCGAGTTGCGTGCAAAAGGCGTGGACGAAGCCGAAGTGCAGCGCCTGGCACCGCACAAGGTGATCCCGGGCAACCGTCCGAGCAACACCCTGGTCATGGAGCGCATCAGTGCCCGCCGCCTGGGCGCGCTGATCGCCATGTACGAGCACAAGGTCTACGTACAGAGCATCCTCTGGGGCATCAACGCCTTCGACCAATGGGGCGTGGAACTGGGCAAGGAGCTGGGCAAGGCCGTCTACGGCCGTCTGGTCGGCAGCGAGGAAAGCGCCGCCGAGGACGGTTCCACCCAGGGTCTGATCGACTTCTTCCGCGGTCGTCACCGCGGCTGACGGCGAAGCGGACGGGTGCGCGCCTGCGCATCCGTCCCACTTCTAGCGGCAGAAGCGCTGCCGGTATTCCCCGGGCGTCACGCCCAGCGCCTGCATGAAGGCGCGTCGCAAGTTGTACTCGCTGCCAAAGCCCGCGTGCTGCGCCACGCGCTTGAGCGTCGACTCTCCCGCCTCCAGCAACTGACTGGCCTTTTCCAGACGCAACTGCAGCAGCAGCTTCGCCGGCGTCATGCCCACCTCTGCCTGGCAATGCCGATGCAGGGTGCGCGAGGACATGGCCATCCACGCAGCCATGTCCTCGACATCGAGCGGCTGAGCCAGCCGCTCCCGCAGCCACTCCACCAGGCGCTCCATCTGCCCGCCCGGCGGTGCCTGCTGCGCCAACAGTTCGGCACTGAACTGGCGTTGCCCGCCCGGGCGGCGCAGATACATCACCAATCCCCGGGCAACCCGTAGCGACAGCTCGCGGCCGTGATCCTCCTCCACCAGGCTCAGGCACAGGTCCATCCCGGCAGTCACACCAGCGGAGCTGTAGAACTTCGCGTCGCGGACGAAAAGGGCGTCGTGCATCACCCGCAAGCGCGGAAACAGTCGCTGTAGTAATTCGGCGTAGCGCCAGTGGGTCACCACCGGTCGGCCATCCAGCAGCCCCGCCTGCGCCAGCAGGAAGGCCCCGGTGCATACCGAACCACAGCGTGCAGCGTGGGGCTCCGCCTGCGCCAGCCAGCGCGCAACGTCGCCCTTCTGCATGGCTGCCTGTACTCCGAAACCGCCCGCCACCAGCAGCGTGCTACCCGCTGCCTCCTGCGGCTCTGGCAACCCCCGGGTGGCCAACTCCAGCCCGGTGCTGGAGCGAACCAGGCCGCCACCGGGAGATATCGCCTCAATCTGGTAAGCGTGGCGGGTAACGATTGGCAACTGCTCGTCCACTGCCGCAAACACGTCGGCCGGTCCGGTGGCATCGAGCAGTTGGAAGTCAGGGAAGACCACTATCAGCACGCGGTGAGGAGCGTTCATCGAGGCAAATCCATCGCAGACGATTGGCAGATATTCAACCATCAGTGTCAGAAGTGACAGACCTCTGCGCTGCAGCATGGAAATCCCATCCCGGAGACGATCATGCGCACTTTCCTGCTGTTCCTCTTGCTGCTCTTCTGCGTTCCCGTCCAGGCCGACGATGAGACGCTTGCGCCCTTTCAACCACGCTTCGGCCGCGAACGCCCGGTCATTGCCGTCGTCGCCCAGAACAACATGACCGAGCTGGCGGACTACGTCGTCCCGCTCGGCGTACTGCGCCGCGCGGGCGTGGCGGAAGTGTTCGCCCTCGCCACCGCGTCCGGCCCGGTTCACCTGATGCCCGCCCTGAGACTCCAGCCACAGGCCACCCTGGAAGCGTTCACGCAGCGTTATCCACAGGGCGCAGACTACCTGATCGTGCCCGCCGTGCATGACAGCGAAGATTCCGCGCTGCTGGCCTTCGTCCAGCAACAGGCCAGCAAAGGTGCAACCATCGTCGGCATCTGCGACGGCGTGCTGGTACTGGGCAATGCCGGGTTGTTGCGCGGACGGCGCGCCACCGGCCATTGGTACTCGCGCAATCAGCGCCTGGAGGACTACCCCGACGCTCGCTGGGAAGAAAATCGCCGCTATGTAGTCGATGGCCAGGTGGTCACCACTTCCGGTGTTACCGCTGCGCTACCGGTATCGCTCGCACTGGTGGAAGCCATCTCGGGCAAACCAAAGGCCGCCGCGCTCGCCAGAGAGTTCGGCATGCGGGACTGGTCGCCCCGCCACGACAGCCAGCGCTTTGCCCTGGGAGCCAGCGACTACCTGGTCGCAGCTGGGAACTACCTCGCCTTCTGGAGCCACGAAACCTTCAGCGTCCCGCTACAACCCGGTTTCGATGAGGTCAGCCTGGCACTGGCCACGGATGCCTGGGCGCGAACTTTCCGCACCGAAGCAAAGGGGCACGCTGCACAACCGGTCACCAGTCGCGGCGGCCTGTTGTTCCTTCCGGAACCGACGGATGAGCTTTCCCGCCTGCCGGCGCTCGACAGTACCGCGATCCAGACTCTGGACAGCACTCTCGACGCCATTTCCCGGCGCTACGGCGAATCGACCCGGCGCCTGGTCGCCGCCCAGCTGGAATATGCCCCGCCTGAACGATCCATCCCGCTGGCGCGTCGAAACAACATGGACAACCCTTGAACCCGCCTGGCCTTGGATGCACCCTTGGGGCATCCGGGCTAAACAACAACAAGGAATCCCCATGCATGAGATCAGCCTTCACCCCGTGCCGGAGGCCGTGCGCAAGCGTGCCTACCTCGACAACGACGCCTACCAGCGCCTCTACCAGCAGTCGGTAGACGACCCGGAAGCCTTCTGGGGCGAGCAGGCCAAGGCCTTCCTCGACTGGTTCAAGCCCTGGCACTCGGTGCATCACGGCGACCTCGCCAAAGGCCAGGCCACCTGGTTCAAGGGCGGTCAGCTCAACGTCACCTACAACTGCATCGATCGCCACCTGGAACAGCGCGGCGAGCAGGTCGCTATCATCTGGGAAGGCGACAACCCGGCCGAATCCGCCAACATCACCTACCGCAAGCTGCACAGCCACGTCTGCCGCCTGGCCAATGTGCTCAAGAGCCGCGGCGTGGAGAAAGGCGACCGGGTCTGCATCTACATGCCGATGATTCCGGAAGCCGCCTACGCCATGCTGGCCTGCGCACGGATCGGAGCGATCCACTCGGTGGTATTCGGCGGCTTCTCCCCGGATGCCCTGCGCGATCGCATCAACGATGCCGACTGCCGCACCGTGATCACCGCCGACGAAGGCGTGCGCGGCGGCAAGTACATCCCGCTGAAGAAGAACGTCGAAAAGGCCCTGGCGGACTGCCCGAACGTCTCCTCCGTGGTAGTGGTCGAGCGTACCCAGGGCGAAATCCCCTGGGTCGAAGGCCGCGACATCTGGTATCACGAGGCCCTGCGTGAGGCCAGCGAGGACTGCGCGCCCGAGCCGATGGACGCCGAGGACCCGCTGTTCATCCTTTACACCTCAGGCTCCACCGGCAAGCCCAAGGGTGTGTTGCACACCACCGGCGGCTACCTGCTGGGCGCGGCGATGACCCACAAGTACGTATTCGACTACCACGAAGGCGATATCTACTGGTGCACCGCGGACGTGGGCTGGGTCACCGGCCACAGCTACATCGTCTACGGCCCGCTGGCCAACGGCGCGACCACCCTGATGTTCGAGGGCGTGCCGAACTACCCCGACGCCTCGCGCTTCTGGCAGGTGATCGACAAGCACCAGGTGAACATCTTCTACACCGCGCCAACCGCGATCCGCGCGCTGATGCGCGAAGGCGATGCTGCGGTGCGCAAAACCCAGCGCAACAGCCTGCGCCTGCTCGGCTCGGTAGGCGAACCGATCAACCCGGAAGCCTGGGAGTGGTACTACGAGGTGGTCGGCGAAAAACGCTGCCCCATAGTCGACACCTGGTGGCAGACCGAGACCGGCAGCATCCTGATCACCCCGCTGCCCGGCGCCACCGACCTCAAGCCGGGCTCCGCCACCCGCCCCTTCTTCGGCGTGCAGCCGGTGCTGCTGGACGAACAGGGCAAGGAAATCACCGGCCCCGGTTCCGGTGTGCTGGCCGTCAAGGCGAGCTGGCCCAGCCAGATCCGCAGCGTCTATGGCGATCACCAGCGGATGATCGATACCTACTTCAAACCCTACCCGGGCTATTACTTCACCGGCGACGGCGCGCGCCGCGACGAGGACGGCTACTACTGGATCACCGGCCGCGTGGACGACGTGATCAACGTTTCCGGGCACCGCATCGGCACCGCCGAGGTGGAGAGCGCGCTGGTGTTGCACGACTCGGTCGCCGAGGCGGCGGTGGTCGGCTACCCCCACGACCTCAAGGGCCAGGGCATCTACGCCTTCGTCACCACCATGAGCGGCATCGAGCCCAGCGACACCCTGAAGCAGGAACTGCTGGCCCTGGTGAGCAAGGAGATCGGCAGCTTCGCCAAGCCGGAGATGCTGCAGTGGGCGCCGGGCCTGCCCAAGACCCGTTCGGGCAAGATCATGCGGCGCATCCTGCGCAAGATCGCCTGCAACGAACTGGAGAACCTCGGCGACACCTCGACCCTGGCCGACCCCAGCGTGGTTCAGGGGCTGATCGACAACCGCCTCAACCGTTGATGCGCGCTACAGGCCGCGGGTGCAAAGATGCTAGGTTTAGAGAACAGACCTGTCGTCCTTGCCCCGAGGCCTGTCCGTCATCATGGAAACTGTCCGCCGCCATATCGAAAGCCAGGTACTGAGCCTGACCGGCCTCGCCCTGGGCGGGGTCGACTTCGAGTCGCCCAAGGGCGACCCCGGCCTGTTCGGGCCGGACTCCGTCAGCTGGAAAGTCCACGGTGACTTCAGCTCGATGCTGATCGGCGGCATCAGCGCCCTGCTCCTGCAGATGTTGCATCCGGCCGCCCTGGGCGGCGTCTGGGACCACTCCAATTTCCGCGCTGATATGCTCGGCCGCCTGCGCCGCACCGGGCAGTTCATTTCCGCCACCACCTACGGTTCGCGCAATGACGCCGAAAAACTGATCGAGCGGGTGCGACGCATCCACGCAGGTGTCCACGGCACCTTGCCCGACGGCACGTCCTATGCGGCCAGCGACCCGGATTTGCTGACCTGGGTGCACGTCGCCGAAGTCAGCTGCTTCCTCGCCTCACACCTGCGGTACTTGAATCCGGACCTTTCCGAGGAAGAGCAGGACCGTTACTACAACGAGATCGCGCTGATCGCCGAGCGTCTCGGCGCACGTAACGTACCACGCTCGCGCGCCGAGGTAGCGGCTTACCTGCAACGCATGCGCCCGCAGCTGCGCTGCGACGAACGCACCCGCGAAGTGGTCAACGTACTGTTCAACGCCCCCGCCCCCAGCTTCCTCGCCAAGCCTTTCGGCATACTCATGATGCGCGCCGGCATCGACCTGCTACCGGAGTGGGCCATGGATCAACTCGGCCTGAGCCTGGGCATCCTGCAACGTCAACTGATCCGCTCGAGCGTGCGCCGCAGCGTGCCCTTGCTGCGCTGGGCGGTACGCAATGGCTCTCTACATCGCGCTCGCCGGCGCATGGGGTTACCCCCTCTGCGCTGAAACGTGACTACCCGGTTCGGAGGGTGGTGAGCCGGCGGCGGGCATGCAACCATGGCCGTTCGCTGCGGCCCCGCCGCTCCCGACAGAGGATTCGTGTCATGCAAGAAGTCGTCATCGTCGCTGCCACCCGTACCGCCATCGGCAGCTTCCAGGGCTCTCTCTCCGCGCTGCCGGCCCATGAGCTGGGTGCTGCGGTGATTCGCAACCTGCTGCAACAGACTGGCCTGGACCCTGCGCGGGTCGACGAGGTGATCCTCGGCCAGACCCTGACCGCCGGTGCCGGCCAGAACCCGGCGCGCCAGGCGTCGATCGCCGCCGGCCTGCCCAACAGCGTACCGGCGATGACGGTCAACAAGGTCTGCGGTTCCGGCCTCAAGGCACTGCACCTCGCTGCTCAAGCCATCCGCTGCGGCGATGCCGACATCGTCATCGCCGGCGGCCAGGAAAGCATGAGCCTCGCGCCCTATGTCATGCCCGGCGCCCGCACCGGCCTGCGCATGGGGCACGCCAAGCTGATCGACAGCATGATCCAGGACGGTCTGTGGGACGCCTTCAATGACTACCACATGGGCATCACCGCCGAGAACCTGGTGGAAAAGTACGGCATCAGCCGCGAGGAGCAGGACGCCTTCGCCGCCGACTCGCAGCGCAAGGCGAGCGCAGCCATCGAAGCGGGCCGCTTCAAGGCCGAGATCACGGCCATCGAGATCCCCCAGCGCAAGGGCGACCCGCTGTGCTTCGATACCGACGAGCAGCCGCGCGCCGGGACCACTGCCGACTCCCTGGCCAAGCTCAAGCCGGCATTCAAGAAAGACGGCAGCGTCACCGCTGGCAACGCTTCCACGCTCAATGACGGCGCAGCCGCCGTGCTGCTGATGAGCGCCTCCAAGGCAAGCGAATTGGGCCTGCCCGTACTCGCCAGGATTGCCGCCTATGCCAATGCCGGGGTCGACCCGGCCATCATGGGCATCGGCCCGGTCTCGGCCACCCGCCGCTGCCTTGAAAAAGCCGGCTGGCAGCTCGCCGACCTGGACCTGATCGAAGCCAACGAGGCGTTCGCCGCCCAGGCACTGTCCGTGGGTAAGGAACTGGGTTGGGATGCTTCGAAGGTGAATGTGAACGGTGGCGCCATCGCCCTTGGTCATCCCATCGGCGCATCGGGCTGCCGCGTGCTGGTCACCCTGTTGCACGAAATGCTGCGCCGCGACGTGAGAAAAGGCCTCGCGACGCTCTGCATCGGCGGTGGACAAGGCGTAGCACTGGCGCTGGAGCGGTAACAACCTCGGACTTGCTGTGCAGAATTCACTCTGCGCAGCAAGTCTCCGCGCACGCTGGCACGGCAACCCCCTCCCAACTTGATCCCCCGCATGCTTTCGGTCCTACGCATAGGAATATTCCGTAGGTACTTGATCAACTGGTCTATCTTCAAGATCAATGCGCGCAAATCATTTGGACTCAGGGAGTCAGCTATGAAGAAACGTGTGGTGCTGATCGAGGATCACCCCGCGATGCGCCTGGCCATCCGCTCGCTGCTCGAACAGGATCCGCAGTTCGAAGTGGCACGCGAAGCGGCCGATGGCCATGGCGGCCTGGATGCAGTCCGCAAGGAACGTCCGGACCTCGTGATACTCGACCTCAACCTGCCGGGAATGGACGGCCTCGATCTATTGGCGCGTATCCATATCTTCGACGAAAACATCCGCCTGCTGGTGCTGAGCTCCCAGGATGAACGTCTTTATTCGAGCAAGGTCGAAGCGGCGGGGGCGCACGGCTTCGTCAGCAAGAACAAGGACACCAGTGCCATCCTCAACGCGGCTCGCATGTTGGTTTCGGGCTATCGGTGCTTCCCGGAAAAGGCCCTGAGCATCGACAAGAATACCGACCCGGTGTCCAGCCTCACCCCCAGAGAACTGGTCGTATTGCGCAGCCTGGTAAGGGGCATGAGCAACAAGGACATCGCCGAAGAGCTGTTCCTCAGCCAGAAAACCGTCAGCACCTACAAGACACGTATTCTCGAGAAGCTGAACCTGGAAAGCCTCGTGGACCTGGTGGAATTTGCCCGCACCCATCGCCTGAACGACTGACAGACATCACTGAAAACTGCGTCCGAAGGCGACTATCGAATCGAAGAATCACAGCCGTGCCATACTCATGCGGCACGTCACGACGGAAACGACTCTCGCCATGCCCAAAGGATTGAAACGCGCCATCGGCGCGGTAGTGCTGTTGGTCCTCTTCTATTGCCTGCTGGGCTTCCTCATCCTGCCGGGCGTAGGACTGCGAATAGCCAACCAGCAACTGGCTGACTACTCGACCGTTCCGGCACGCCTGGAGCGCATCGAATTCAATCCGTTCAGCCTCGAGCTCACGCTCTGGGGCCTGCACCTGGGCGACGATGGTCGGGAGCAGGTTCGCTTCCGGCGGCTCTACGCCAACCTCGAACTCGACAGCCTGTGGAAACGCAGGCTGCACCTCGCCGACGTCGAACTGGACGCACCGCACACCGAACTGCTGTTCGCCGAGAACGGCACGCTGAACCTCACCCGGCTGTTCAAGTTGCCGCCCAGCCAACCCGCGCCTGCCCAGGAGGAGCCAAGCGATCCCTTCCCGCTGCGTATCGACCGCATCCGCCTGGCCGAAGGCAGCCTGCATTTCCTCGACCGTCGTCCCAGCGAACCCGTGGAGTTCGTCTTCGATCCGATGGGCTTCGAACTGCACAACCTCAGCACCCTGCCGGACGACGGCGCCGAAATGACCCTGGTCGCTACCGGCCCTCACGGCGGCAAGCTCGACTGGAAGGGCGATCTGAGCATCGTCCCCTTCACCTCGAAAGGCAGCTTCACCCTTGATGGAGTGCCACTGAAGGCGTGGTGGCCCTACGTAAGAGACAACGCGCCGCTGAACCTCAACAATGGCGTGCTCAGCCTCGCCTCCGACTACCACCTGGACCTGTCGAAGGACACCCAGCTGTTATTGGACAAGACCGCTATCAAGCTGCGCGACCTCGACCTTTCCTCTCCCGAAGGCAAACCGTTGGCCAAACTCGCCAGCCTCGATGTGGCCGAGGCCACCCTCGACCTTGCCAAGCAGGAAGTGGTGGTCGGCCAGATTCGCAGTCAGGGCCTGGAAGCCTGGGCGGCGCGCGAAAAGGACGGCCAGTTGGACTGGCAGAAACTCTTCGCCAACTTCAAACCCTACAAGCGCCCCGAGGAGCCCACGCCGCAGGCACAGGCCGCTCCCGAGCCTGCCCCCACCACAATGGCACCTGTGCAGCCCGCCAAGGAACAGCAGGCCTCGAACGAGCAACCGGAAGCCACGCCCAGTGCTCCTGCCAAGACGGCCCAAACCGAACCCGCCAAACCGGCAGCTCCAACCCAACCGGAGGCCAATCCGCAAGCCAAGGTCGCCGAAGCCGACCAGCCTGCGCAGACGGTCGAGCAGAGCAAACCAGCCGAACCGCCGAAGCCATGGCATGTCGTTTTGCGCGACACCCAACTGCGCGGCTACAAGGCCCACCTGGCCGATCGTGCACCGGGCAAGCCGGTCAACCTCGAGGTCGGTCCGCTGGACCTAGACCTGCAGGATCTCGACAGCGGCCTGACCTCGCCGCTGCAGCTCAAACTGAAGACAGGCCTGGGCCCGCGCGGCCAGATCGAAGCCAGTGGCCAGGTCATCCCCAATCCGGTCAGCGCCAGGCTGAAGGTATCGACCCGGGAGATCGACCTGCGCGTCGCCCAGGCCTACATCGACCCTTTCATCCGCCTGGAGCTGCGCAGCGGTCTGCTCGCCAGCGATCTGGACGTCGACCTCAAGGGCACCGACCCGCTGGCCTTCAGCGTCAACGGCAGCGCCCAGGTGACCCAGCTGCATACGCTGGACACCCTCAAAAGCCGCGACTTCGTCAAATGGACCAAGCTGACCCTCGACGGCCTGGCCTACAAGCATGACGACAGCCTGGTGATCCAGACCGTGTCGCTGGAAGAGCCCTACGCGCGCTTCATCATCAACGAGGACCGCAGCACCAACGTCAGCGAGCTGATCATCAAGCAACCGGAATCTTCCGCGCCCGCCAGTAAAACCAGCGGCTCCAGCGGCGGCGGCAAGGAGCTGGGCATCCGCATCGGCGGTGTGAAGATCAACAACGGCTCGGCCAACTTCGCCGACCTGACCCTGCGCCCGGATTTCGCCACGGCCATCCAGCAGTTGGGAGGCGAGATCGGCACCATCGACAACCGCAACCCGGCACCGGCCTCGGTGGATGTGAAGGGCAAGGTCGACAAGTACGCGCCCGTCACCATCAAGGGCAGCCTCAATCCCTTCTCGCCGCTGGAGAAACTGGACATCGCCACCAGTTTCAAACGCGTCGAGCTGACCACCCTGACGCCCTACTCCGGCAAGTTCGCCGGCTACCGCATCCGCAAGGGTCGACTCAACCTCGACCTGCACTACCAGATCACCCAGGGCAAGCTGAAGGCCTACAACAAGGTGCTGGTGGAACACCTGCAACTGGGCGAGAAGGTCGACAGCCCGGACGCGGTGGACCTGCCGGTGAAACTGGCGATTGCCCTGCTCAAGGACGCCAACGGCAACATTGACATCCAGTTGCCGGTGGAAGGCGACCTGAACAACCCGCAATTCAGCGTCATGCCTATCGTCTGGCAGACCCTTCGCAATCTGGTGGTGCGCGCCGTGCAGGCGCCGTTCAACTTCATCGCCGGCCTTGCCAGCGGCGGCGGCGGGCCGGACCTGAGCAACGTGACCTTCGCCGCCGGGGCCAGCGAGCTGGACGCCAGCGCCCAGGCCAACCTGGACAAGCTCGCCGACGCGCTCAAGCAGCGCCCGGCACTGAAGCTGGAAGTCGAAGGCGTCGCCGCGGCTGCCAGCGACGGCCCGTTGCTGGCCGACCGGCGCCTGAAGCAGGAATACCAGAAGAACTACTACAGCATGTTGCAGCGCCGCGGCGACAAGGTGCCCAGCGACGCCAATAAACTGGAGGTCCCGGAGGACTTGCAGCCGATTCTGCTCGAAGGCGTCTACCGCGCCCGCCTGAAGAAACAGCCTCCGGCGGAGTGGCAGCAGCTCAGCAAGGACGAGCGTTCGGCGAAGATGCGCCAGGCCGTGCTCGACTCCTGGAGCGACAGCCAGTTGCTGCTGCGCAAGCTCGGCCAGGAGCGCGCCACCCAGATCAAGGATTACCTGGTCACCAAGGGCGGCCTGGGTGACGACCGTATCTACCTCATCGACGTCAGCTTCGGCGAAGCGGAGAATGGAGGCCGTGTGGCCACCCAGCTTCACCTTGATAGCGAATGAGGAGTCGTTCGATGAAAGCCCTGACCTGGACGTCCTGCGCCCTGCTGCTCTGCGCGGCGAGCGCCCAGGCGGAAAGCATGCGTTGTGGCAGCTCCCTGATCGATGCGGGCGACCGCGCCTGGGAAGTCGAACAGAAATGCGGCGCACCGGATCATCGCGATGAAGTCGGCTATACCCTGGGTGGGTACGACCGCCGCGAATACCGGGTCGAGGAATGGGTCTACGGCCCACGCAACGGCACCAGCTACATCCTCACCTTCGAAGCCAACAAGCTCAAAAGCATCGAGTTCAAACGCAATTGAAAACGACCTTCCTTCTGCGCGTCGTTGCGCTCCTGCTGCCGCTCGCCTTTACGGCCACCGCCACCCAGGCCGCCAGCCTGCGCTGCAACAGCAAGCTGATCAGCACCGGCGATGTATCCAGTGACGTGCTCAGCCGCTGCGGCGAGCCGGTCAGCCGCTCCTTCCTGGGCTACAAGCAGGTGCCCGGCTACCGGTACGGCGAGTCCATGGAAGTGGCCGTGGAAGAATGGATCTACGGCCCCTGGAGCGGCATGCTGTATTTCGTGCGCTTCGAGGGCAACCGCCTGAGCGACATCCAAAGCAAGCGCAGCGGCAACTGACAGGCGTACTGGCGAGGTGCTAGTCTCGCCGCCTCTGAAGCAATCACGCCATCCGGGCCAAGGAACGGTCGCCATGGTCATCGTCCCCGCCGAGCACCCGCTGGACTGGAAGAAACCTCCCGTCGTCACGCTGCTGCTGATCGTCATCAACGTATTGATCTACTTCGGCTACCAGGGTGGCGACAGCACCCGGCGCGAAGAGGCGGTGCGCGTGTATCTCGCCCAGGACCTGCTCGGCCATGAACGCCCGCTTTTCAGCGCCTCGCTGGAGCGCCGCGACCGGCTGGAGGCCGATCAGCAACGCGCGCTCGAAGCCCTGCCCCGCCAGCAGTTGGCCTGGCTGGTGCTTTCGGATCTCGAGTTCGGCCATGAACTGCGCGCCCTGCCGGCTTTCCAGCGGGACGCCGCGTGGCAGGCCGCGCGCGCCAGGGCCGAAACGGCCCGCGACCAGACCAGCAGCCTGCGTTTCGGTTTCATCCCCGAGCGCTTCACCATGCAGGGCCTGTTCGGTTCGATGTTTCTCCACGGCAGCTTCTGGCACCTGGCCGGCAATATGGTGTTCCTGTTCATCTTCGGCTTTGCCCTGGAGGCCGCGCTCGGACGGGCCACGTACCTGGGCCTCTACCTGCTCAGCGGCCTGTGCTCCGGGCTGTTGTGGTGGGCGCTCGATCCGTCCTGGGTACCGGGTATTGGCGCCTCGGGCGCCATCTCCGGTCTGATGGGCATGTACATCGGCGTCTACGGCCTGCGTCGTATCCAGTTCTTCTACTGGCTCGGCCCGCTGATGGGCTACCTCAAGGCCCCTGCGTTGTGGATCCTGCCGCTCTGGCTGGGCAAGGAGCTGTTCGGGCTGATCCGCGCAGCAGACCATGTGAATTACTACGCGCATATCGGGGGGCTGGTGTCCGGCTTCCTCGCCGTCTGGCTGCCGCGCAAGCTGGGGCGGATGCCGGTGGACGAGGCGTACCTGGCAAAGCAAGACCCGGATGCGTCGTTCAAGCGCGCCCTGGCAGCGCTGGACGAGATGATTGGCCGCTTTGCCCTCGGTCAGGCCGCTGCGCGTGGACCGCAACTGCTGCAGCAGTTTCCCGGTCGACCGGTGCTGGTCGAGCGCCTGTACGGCATAGCCAAGGGCCGACAGGACCGGGCGCTGATGGGCGAGACGCTCAAGCAACTGTTCGCCTTGCCCCCCTCTCCTGGCGCCGATGCCCTGCTGCGCCGGCTTGCCGACGATAGCGCCGCGAGCGATGCAGCCCTGCTCTCGCACCCCGCGATCCAGCTGCACCTGCTGCGCAAGTTGTTGCAGCGCAATGAAACCTCGCAGGCACTGCACAGCTGGCGCCGCCTGGTACGCTCCGGACAGTTGCCCGACTCACTGCCGGGCCTGACCCTCCAATTGGCCAAGCAGATGGGCCAGCGAGGTGAAGTGCAGGCGGTGCGGGAGTTCTCGCGCTTTCTCCGCCAGCATTACCCGGAAGCCGATCCGACGCGTCAATTGACGATCTACCAGCAGCACCTCGCCCCCTGACGCAAAACAAAGAGCCCCGCCGGCGAACCGGCGGGGCTTGGAGCATCCCTGTGTCCGGGGCGCTACAGGCGACTGCTGAAATCGCGGACTTCCTCTTCCGCCTTTTCGCGAGTCCAGCCGTAGCGCTCCTGCAGTTTGCCTACCAGGTACTCGGCGTGTCCGTCCGCCGCCTGCAGGTCGTCGTCGGTAAGCTTGCCCCACTTTTCCTTGAGCGAGCCGGAAAGCTGCTTCCACTTGCCTTTGATAACGTCAGTGTTCATGGCGTTCCTCCTCCTCTGGAAGATTGGATGGGGAGTCGTGTCCTTACTCGACCGACTTGAGGCCATCGGCGGACACGGCGGTCACGCCCTTGATACCTTTGGCAGTCTTGATGGCGAGTTCTTTCTCGGCATCGGATTTGACGTTGCCGGACAGGGACACCACACCCTTGTTGGTCTCGACCTTGATGTTGGTGCCGCTGATGTCTTTGTCAGCGATCAGACTGGATTTCACCTTGCTGGTAATCCAGGTGTCGGAAACCGCCTCTTCAGTCTTCTGAACTGTATCGTTGGCGGCCAGGGTCGTCGGCTGGGCGAACACCGAGTTGGCGAACGAGAAGCTCAGGGCGGTTGCAGTGGCAGCGGCAAGAGCCAGTTTGTTGAAACGTTTCATGGCGGTTTCTCCTGAATTATTGGAAAACTGCGACCGTGCCTGGCAGCAGTTGCAGAAGGGATATCGCAAGCGCTGTGCCAATTTCCAAAACCTGAGAAAAACCTTTTAAATCAAAAACTTAAAAATATCAGATGAAAGCGGAGCGGTTGCACTTTGCATAAACTGCCGCTGCGCTTCATGCAAGTTGCACGGCTTTCAACCGGATTTCTTGTCCAGCTTCGCCAACACGGATTCGAGCTGAACCACCTCGCCCATCTGCTCGAAAGCGGGATAACGTTGACGAATGAAAGCCAACAGCTGTTGTGCCGGCTGCACCTGCCCCAGCTCCTCTGAAAACGCCCGCGCGGCCGTCAAGTAGGCGCGTGGGATGCCCGGATACTCAGGAAAGCGCTTGTGCAGGTTCCGCAGCAGACTCAGCCCCTCGCGGGCCTTGTGGCGCTCGATCAGCACCTCCGCGATGCGTTCGCAGACGGCCGGGTCTTCCGGCAGGTAATCCGCCTGCAATTGCCTGGCATTAAGAAAGGCGCTGGCGGCGAGGTGCGGATTGAGACGACTGGCGAGCCCCAGGTAGTGGGGCAGATGGTTCAGGCATTCCGCACGCTCGCCGAGGGCAAACAGCAGCTGGTGGTAGCGCTCGTTCAGCTTGAGGTCCTGGCGCCCTTCGCGCAGGGCGGCCACGAGAATTTCCAGGGCGGCGCCGGTCTGCCCTTCCTTCACTCGCACCTCTGCCTCGGCCAGCGCCTTGCGACGGTGCCATTCCGGCGCTGCAAAGCCAGCAGGCGCATCGTCACCGGCGGCTACGTAGCCCAGTTCGCCCTGATACTGGAAGACGGCATAGCCCATCATGGCGCACATCACCACGCTGAAATATCCCGTAAGGCCGGCCACCACCGGCACCATCACCACTCTTGGCAGGCCGTGGGACAGCAGCCAGCCCACATAGGTAGGCGACTGCCAGAGTATGAACAGGAACGCGCAGAGGATCAGGTAACGCCAGCCCATGGCCGCGATCACCTGCCCCACCTCGCCGGGACTGAGCGCCGCGCCCAGGCTCTTGTCCAGGGACAGGCGAATGATGCTCGCCGGCAGCACCAGCATGAGGGTGATGTTGGCTGCCCAGTAGATCGCCTCGCTGTGGAAATCGGCCGCCAGCCAGAGCAGCACGAGGGCGATCAGGAATACCGCCAGTTGCTGGAAGAAGGTGCGCAGGCTATCGGCGCTGAAGGCTTCGAGCAGGCCCGGAGCGTCCTGGCCGCCGAAGCTCGCTGCCTCGATCACGCTGTGCAGGTACTTGGTCGCCACGCTGAGCAGGGCGATCCATAGCAGGAAGACCGCCGGCATGAACACGCAGGCCAATGCCAGCAGGCCACAGAAGGCCAGCGGCCCGGCCTGGAAACCGTAGGCGAAGAAGTTCGGCAGGCGCTCCCAGAAGGGCTGCGCGGTGTTCGCCGCACCCAGGAAGCGCAGATGGCCGCGACATAGCGGGCACGCCGGAGCGTACTCCGGAGCGTCGGCATTGAGGGGAATGCAGCAGTCACCGTAATGACGCTCGCACGGCTGGCAATGCCATGTCGCGGGCTGTGCGCTGTGATAGTGGCAGTAACGCTTGTCCATCTCGGGGCATCCTTGGGCGAGATCGGCGAATGGCGCATTCTCAAGGCAAAAAAAGAGGGCCCGCAAGGGGCCCTCTTTCACTTCACCGTCCGCTTACACGCCAGAGGCTTCAGCAGCAGCAACGTCCTTGATGGACAGCTTGATGCGGCCACGGTTGTCCACATCGAGAACCAGGACTTTGACTTCCTGGCCTTCCTGCAGAACGTCGGTGACCTTGTCGATGCGCTTGTCGCTGATCTGCGAGATGTGCACCAGACCATCCTTGCCCGGCAGGATGTTGACGAAGGCGCCGAAGTCCACGATGCGCTCGACCTTGCCGACGTAGATCTTGCCGATCTCGGCTTCCGCGGTGATACCCAGGACGCGCTGCTTGGCGGCCTCGGCAGCTTCCTTGGTTTCGCCGTAGATCTTCACGCTGCCATCGTCCTCGATGTCGATCGAGGCCTTGGTCTCTTCGCAGATGCTGCGAATGGTGGCGCCGCCCTTGCCGATGACGTCGCGGATCTTGTCGGTGTCGATCTTCATCTGGATCATGGTCGGAGCGTTTTCCGACAGCTCGGCGCGCGGAGCGGCGATGATCTGGTTCATCTGACCGAGGATGTTCAGGCGAGCTTCCAGGGCCTGGCCCAGGGCGATCTCCATGATCTCTTCGGTGATGCCGTTGATCTTGATGTCCATCTGCAGGGCAGTAACGCCCTTGTCGGTACCGGCGACCTTGAAGTCCATGTCGCCCAGGTGGTCTTCGTCACCCAGGATGTCGGTCAGGATGGCGAACTTGTCACCTTCCTTGACCAGACCCATGGCGATACCGGCGACCGGCGCCTTGACCGGCACACCGGCGTCCATCAGGGCCAGGGAAGCACCGCAGACGGAAGCCATGGAGCTGGAACCGTTGGACTCGGTGATCTCCGAGACAACGCGGATGGTGTAGGGGAATTCGTCCTGGGTCGGCAGCATGGCAGCGACGCTGCGACGTGCCAGACGGCCATGGCCGATTTCACGACGGCCTGCGCTGCCCATGCGACCACACTCGCCTACCGAGAACGGCGGGAAGTTGTAGTGCAGCATGAAGGGATCCTTGCGCTCGCCTTCAAGGGTGTCGAGCAGTTGGGCGTCACGGGCGGTGCCGAGGGTTGCAACGACCAGGGCCTGGGTTTCGCCACGGGTGAACAGCGCAGAGCCGTGGGTCTTGCCCAGTACGCCGACTTCGATCTTCAGCGGGCGAACGGTGCGGGTGTCGCGGCCATCGATACGCGGCTTGCCGTTGACGATGTTCTCGCGAACGGTGCGGTATTCCAGCAGACCGAAGGCTTCCTTGACGTCACCCGCGGCGAACTGGCCTTCGCCCTCACCGGCGAACTTGGCGACAACCTGCTCGCGCAGGGCGTCCAGGGCCGCGTAACGGTCCTGCTTGACGGTAACGGTGTAGGCCTCGGAGATGGCAGCACCGAAGTCGGCCTTGATGGCGTTGACCAGGGCAGTGTTCTCGACCGGGGCGGTCCAGTTCCAGCTCGGCTTGCCGGCTTCGGTAGCCAGCTCAGCGACGGCGCGGATGACGGCCTGGAATTCTTCATGGGCAAACAGAACAGCGCCCAGCATCTGGTCTTCGGTCAGCTCGTCGGCTTCGGATTCAACCATCAGCACGGCGTCGGAAGTACCGGCAACGACCATGTCGAGGCTGGAGCTCTGCTGCTGCTCGTAGGTCGGGTTGAGGATGTAGCCGATTTCCGGGTGGAAGCCAACGCGGGCAGCACCGATCGGACCGGCGAAGGGAATGCCGGAGATCGCCAGCGCGGCGGAGGTGCCGATCATGGCGGCGATGTCCGGATCGGACTTCTTGTTGGTGGAAACGACGGTGCAGACGACCTGCACTTCGTTCATGAAGCCTTCGGGGAACAGCGGGCGGATCGGACGGTCGATCAGGCGCGAGGTCAGGGTTTCCTTCTCCGAAGGACGGCCTTCACGCTTGAAGAAGCCACCGGGGATACGGCCGGCTGCGTAGGTCTTCTCCTGGTAGTGCACGGAGAGCGGGAAGAAGCTCTTGCTCGGGTCGGCCTGCTTGGCACCGACGACGGTGCAGAGCACGGTGACGTCGTCCATGGTGACCAGGACGGCACCGGTGGCCTGGCGGGCGATGCGGCCAGTCTCGAGGGTTACGGTCGACTGACCGAACTGGAATTTCTTGATTACCGGGTTCACGGTTTCTCTACCTTCTCTTTAGTTGCCTTGGGGGAAATCGTGGAAATGCCGGGAGTCGGACCCGAATTCATTCCCTATAAAAGCGAGAAAGCCGGGAGCCGAAGCCGATGGGCGGTATACACCGCCCATCGACCCCGGTCTCCCAGCTTCCCACTTCAGGCTTGCCGTCTTAGCGACGCAGGCCCAGGCGACCGATCAGGGCGCTGTAACGAGAGGTGTCCTTGCTCTTCAGGTAATCCAGCAGCTTACGACGCTGGTTGACCATACGGATCAGGCCACGACGGGAGTGGTGGTCTTTGCCGTTGGCCTTGAAGTGGTCCTGCAGCTTGTTGATGTTGGCGGACAGCAGTGCAACCTGCACTTCCGGGGAACCGGTGTCGCCTTCAGCTTGCTTGTACTCGTTAACGATCTGGGCTTTTTCTTGGACGCTCAGTGCCATGATGGGGCTTCCTCTGAGGTAACAGGCCAGGGACTTCTCCCTGTGTTCATAGTAAGAGGAGTGACCGTGCCTGCTGACAGCCACCCTCGGTTTCGGTCTTAGGACCGAATCAGTCGACGCGGCGCCAGGCGCCCGTCCTCGACCACTTCACCGATACCGATGAAGCGGCCTTCATGATCCTGCACCCGCAGCATGCCGAACTTCGGAACGTCGGGGGCTCGCACCGGCTGACCATGCAGCCAGTAGTAGGCGCTGTGCTCGGACAACTGCAACAGCGGCCAGTGCTCCAGGCCGGCATCCACCGGCAACAGGAAGCGGTCGAGGGCTTCGTTGCCACCCTCGGCATGGGCTTTCTCGAGTTCCTCCAGCGTCACCGACTGGTTCAACTGGAAGGGACCTGCCTGGGTCCTGCGCAGCGCGGCGACGTGTGCACCGCACCCAAGCTCGCGGCCGAGGTCTTCGACCAGGGTGCGAATGTAGGTGCCCTTGCTGCAGGAAACAGCCAAGGTCGCACAGGGCGACTCGAAGGCAAGCAAATCCAGGCGCGCAATAGTAACAGAACGCGCCTCGCGCTCCACTACCTCTCCTGCACGGGCCAGCTTGTATAGTGGCTGGCCATCCTTCTTCAGCGCCGAGTACATCGGCGGCACCTGCTCTATATCGCCACGGAAGCGCGGCAGCAGGGCCTCGATGGCTTCCCGACCGCTGGTCACCTCGCGCTGCTCGACCACCTCGCCCTCCGCATCTGCGGTGGTGGTGGTGACGCCCAGCTTGGCAATCGTCTCGTAGGCCTTGTCGGCGTCGAGCAGGTACTGCGAGAACTTGGTTGCCTCGCCGAAGCAAAGCGGCAGCACGCCGGTAGCCAACGGATCGAGACTACCGGTGTGGCCAGCCTTCTCGGCGTTGAGCAGCCAGCGCACCTTCTGCAGGGCCTGGTTCGAACTCATGCCCAGCGGTTTGTCCAGAATCAGCACGCCGTTGACCGCGCGGCGGATGCGTTTGACCTGCGCCACGGCTTACTCCTCGGAGTCGCCGTCATGGCGGCGATCTTCAGCCACCGCGCGCTCGATCAGCGCCGAAAGTTCCGCGCCACGGCGGATGCTGGCGTCATAGCTGAAGTGCAGTTGCGGCACGGTACGCAGCTTCATCGCCTTGCCCAGCTGCATGCGCAGGAAACCCGCGGCATCGTTGAGAATGCTGGTGTTCTGCTTCACCACTTCGGCGTTGTCGTCCTGGCCCATCACGGTGACGTACACCTTGGCATGGGACAGGTCACGAGCCACATCCACGCCGGTGATGGTCACCAGGCCCAGACGGGGGTCCTTGATTTCACGCTGGATCAGCAGCGCCAGTTCGCGCTGCATCTGGTCGCCGATACGCTGGGTACGGCTGTACTCTTTGGCCATTTTTCTAACCTGCTTACCCGAGCCTGAAGGCTGCGGGCCTGAAAGCGGCAAACGCCCGGGACGACTGGAAAGCCGGCCCGGGCGCTGCGTTCACGCTCGAATACCCTTACAGAGTACGAGCGACTTCGACCTTCTCGAACACTTCGATCTTGTCGCCGACGCGCACGTCGTTGTAGCTCTTCACGCCGATACCGCACTCCATGCCGGCACGCACTTCGGCGACGTCGTCCTTGAAGCGACGCAGGGATTCCAGCTCGCCTTCGAAGATCACCACGTCGTCGCGCAGTACACGGATCGGACGGTTGCGGTGCACCAGACCCTCGGTGACCATGCAGCCGGCGATCGCGCCGAACTTCGGCGAACGGAACACGTCACGCACTTCGGCGATACCCAGGATGTTCTCGCGAACATCGCTGCCGAGCATGCCGGTCAGGGCTTTCTTGACGTCTTCGATGATGTCGTAGATCACGTTGTAGTAACGCATGTCGAGGCCTTCGGTCTCGACGATCTTGCGCGCACCAGCGTCAGCACGGACGTTGAAGCCGAACAGCACCGCGTTGGAGGCCAGCGCCAGGTTGGCATCGGACTCGGTGATACCACCGACGCCGCCACCGACCACGCGAACCTGCACCTCGTCGTTGCCCAGGCCACTGAGCGAGCCCTGCAGGGCTTCCAGCGAACCACGGACATCGGACTTGAGCACGATGTTGAGGGTCTTCTTCTCTTCCTGGCCCATGTTCTCGAAGATGTTTTCCAGCTTGCCGGCGTGGGCACGAGCCAGTTTCACTTCGCGGAACTTGCCTTGACGGAACAGAGCGACTTCGCGGGCCTTCTTCTCGTCGGCAACCACGGTCATCTCGTCACCGGCGTCCGGGGTGCCGTCCAGGCCGAGGATCTCGACCGGAATGGACGGACCGGCTTCCTTGATCGGCTTGCCGTTCTCGTCGAGCATCGCACGGACGCGGCCGTAGTTGACGCCGACCAGCACCATGTCGCCCTGACGCAGGGTGCCATCCTGGACCAGCACGGTAGCGACCGGGCCACGGCCCTTGTCCAGGCGGGACTCGACCACCACGCCACGGCCCGGGGCCGACGGAGTGGCTTTGAGTTCGAGTACTTCAGCCTGCAGCAGCACGGCTTCGAGCAGCTCGTCGACGCCGGTACCGACCTTGGCCGATACGTGGACGAAGGGAGCATCGCCGCCCCACTCTTCCGGGATCACGTCCAGAGCGGCCAGGCCGTTCTTGATGTTGTCCGGGTTGGCGTCCGGCTTGTCGATCTTGTTCACCGCCACCACGATCGGCACGCCAGCCGCTTTCGCGTGCTGCACGGCTTCCTGGGTCTGCGGCATCACGCCGTCGTCCGCTGCCACCACGAGGATGACGATGTCGGTGGCCTGGGCACCACGGGCACGCATCGCGGTGAACGCGGCGTGGCCAGGGGTGTCGAGGAAGGTGACCATGCCGCGGTCGGTTTCCACGTGGTAGGCACCGATGTGCTGGGTGATACCGCCGGCTTCGCCAGCTGCCACCTTGGCACGACGGATGTAGTCGAGCAGCGAGGTCTTGCCGTGGTCGACGTGGCCCATCACGGTCACGACCGGCGCGCGGGATACAGCCTCACCGACGAACTTCAGGGATTCGGCCAGTTGCTCTTCCAGGGCGTTCTCGCTGACCAGCTTGACCTTGTGGCCGAGTTCTTCGGCGATCAGCTGGGCGGTTTCCTGGTCGAGCACCTGGTTGATGGTCACCGGGGTGCCCATCTTGAACATGAACTTGACGACCTCGGCACCCTTCACCGACATCTGGGCGGCGAGTTCGCCCACGGTGATGGTCTCGCCGATATTCACTTCACGCACAATCGGTCCTGTCGGGCTCTGGAACCCGTGCTGGTTACGCTTCTTCAGCTTGCCCTTGCCGCGGCCACCGCCACGACGGCCAAAGCTGTCGTCGTCGTCGCCACCACCGCTGCGCACGACGCGCGGCGCCGTGGTCTTTTCCTTTTCCTTGATCGACGGGCGATGCTGGGCATGCTTGCGATCACGGCGCTCATCCTCGTCGTCGCGCTTGGGCGCGCGGCGTACTTCGTCCTTCTTGCGGTCATCCGCAGCAGGAGCGGCAGCGGCCGGCGCAGCCGGGGCGGGAGCCGCAGCGCGTGGCGCTTCGGTAGCAGCCGGAGCTGCAGCGGCAGGCGCAGCGCTGCTGGTCTGGCGAGCGGCGTCCGCCCGACGGCGAGCCTCTTCCTCGGCAGCACGCTGGCGAGACTCTTCCTCGGCCTTCAGACGCACCGCTTCCTCAGCGGCACGCTGCTCTTCCAGCTCGCGCTGGCGCTCGGCCTCGAGCTCCTCGGGATCACGCTTGACGTAGGTCTTCTTCTTGCGAACCTCGACGCTGACAGTCTTGCTGCCAGCGACCCGGATGGTCGAGGTGGTCTTGCGTTGCAGGGTGATCTTGCGCGGCTCATCCGCGCGATCACCGTGGCTGCCTTTCAGGTGGGCCAGCAGCGCTTGCTTCTCGCTGTCGGTCACCACCTGCTCGGCATCGTTATGGGGCAGACCCGCTTCGCGCATCTGCTGCAGCAGGCGCTCCACCGGCGTATCGACCGTCTTGGCCAGTTCTTTCACCGTGACTTGCGTCATGCACTTCTCTCCTCAGGCCGCGAATGCTTACTCGAACCAATGGGCCCGGGCGGCCATGATCAACTTGCCGGCACGCTCTTCGTCCATGCCGTCGATGTCGAGCAGATCGTCAATGGATTGCTCGGCAAGATCTTCACGGGTGGTTACGCCACGCAGTGCCAGGTCCACGGCCAGCTCTTTGGTCATGCCATCGAGGCTGAGCAGGTCTTCGGCAGGTTGTGCGTCGGCGAGTTTCTCTTCAGTGGCGATGGCTTTGGTCAGCAGGCGGTCCTTGGCACGCGAGCGCAGCTCGTTGACGATGTCTTCGTCGAAGCCGTCGATGCTGAGCATCTCTTCCATCGGTACGTAGGCGATCTCTTCCAGGGTGGTGAAACCTTCTTCCACCAGGACCTGGGCGAGTTCTTCGTCGACATCCAGCTCGTCGACGAAGCGCTGCAGGATGTCGCCAGTTTCAGCCTGCTGTTTGGCCTGGATATCGGCCTCGGTCATCACGTTCAGGGTCCAGCCGGTGAGCTGGCTGGCCAGACGGACGTTCTGGCCACTGCGGCCAATGGCCTGCGCCAGGTTGTCCTCGGCAACGGCGATATCCATGGTGTGGGTATCTTCGTCGACGATGATCGCCGCCACTTCGGCCGGGGCCATGGCGTTGATCACGAACTGTGCGGGGTTGTCGTCCCAGAGGACGATGTCCACACGCTCGCCGCCCAGTTCGCCGGAGACGGCCTGGACGCGGGAACCACGCATACCGATGCAGGCGCCCTGCGGATCGATACGTTTGTCCTTGGAGCGAACGGCGATCTTGGCGCGCGAACCCGGATCGCGGGCAGCGGCCATCACGTCGATCAGTTGTTCGGCAATTTCCGGTACTTCGATACGGAACAGCTCGATCAGCATTTCCGGCGCGGTACGCGACAGGATCAACTGAGGACCACGGTTCTCGCTGCGGATTTCCTTGAGCAGGGCACGCACGCGGGTGCCGACGCGGAAGGTTTCACGCGGGATGATCTGGTCGCGGGCCAGCAGCGCTTCGGCGTTGTTGCCCAGATCGACGATCACATTGTCACGGGTGACCTTCTTGACGGTGCCGGAGATGATCTCGTTGACCTTCTCACGGTAGGCATCAACCACCTGGGCGCGCTCGGCTTCGCGAACCTTCTGCACGATGACCTGCTTGGCGGTCTGTGCGGCGATACGGCCGAACTCGATGGATTCGATCTTCTCTTCGATGACCTCGCCGGCTTTCATGCCGGGGTGCTCTTCCTGCACGTCCTCGACGGTCAGTTCCGATGCCGGGTTGGAGTAGTCCTCGTCTTCGACGATGGTCCAGCGACGGAAAGTTTCGTAGTTGCCGTTGGCGCGGTTGATTTCCACGCGCAGGTCAACCTCGTCCTCGAAACGCTTTTTGGTCGCGGTCGCCAGGGCCAGCTCCAGCGCTTCGAAAATCACGCCAGGCGGTACACCCTTCTCGTTGGATACCGACTCAACAACCAGCAGTACTTCTTTGCTCATCGTACGCCTCGCCTTTCAATCCATTGGAATCCGCGCTCTGGCGGCTCACTCAAATCGGGGGATGATGTTGGCCTTGTCGATCGAGTCGACCGGCAGCAGGTATTCATGGTCGTCTACCAGGACCACCACATCCTGCTCCTCCACACCACGGAGAATGCCCTGGAAATTGCGACGCCGTTCGAAGGGCGTACGCAGCTTGATCTTCACCTGCTCGCCGACGTAGCGAGCGAACTGTTCGAGAGTGAAGAGCGGCCGATCCATACCGGGCGACGACACCTCGAGGGTGTACTCGCCACTGATCGGATCTTCCACGTCCAGGATGCCGCTGACCTGACGACTGACGATTTCGCAGTCATCGATCAGGATGCCTTCCGGACGATCGATATAAACCCGGAGCAGGGAATGGCGACCTTGGGAAATGAACTCCAGGCCCCAGCACTCATAGCCGAGCGCCTCTACCACAGGGGCCAACAAGGCCTGCAACTGTTCTAGCTTGCTCGACACCTGATCGCCTCGCGTATGCTGTAGAAACAAAAAATGGGCGAAACGCCCATCCCTTAAGGACCGCCCTGAACCGGCGGCGCGGACTGTCCAGCTAGCAAAAAGCCCCTGAAAAGGGGCTCTGCCAAACTGGTTGCGGGAGCTGGATTTGAACCAACGACCTTCGGGTTATGAGCCCGACGAGCTACCAGACTGCTCCATCCCGCGTCAAAGCTGGTGCGAAATTATACGGTCGAGCCCCTTCCAGGTCAACCGAAACACCGAAACGACAAGGCCCGCGTTGCGGGCCTTTTCGTATATGGTACCGAGGAGGGGACTCGAACCCCTACAGCCTATGGCCACTACCACCTCAAGGTAGCGTGTCTACCAATTCCACCACCTCGGCAAAAACTCTTGCCTGCTTACTTCTGCTCAGGAGCCGCCGGAACGTCGCCGTTACCGCCTGCAGGGGCTTGAGGCTGCCCTTGCGCGCCCGGCACATCGCTAGCTGCCGGAGCTTGTTCCTGCTTTTGCTCCATCACTGCCGGATCAGGAAGCCCAGCGTGACGAATTATATCAGCTTTTTCTTTAGCAAAATACGCTAAACCCAAGCTGGTAATAAAAAAAACTGCTGCCAACACAGCGGTGAAACGACTCAGGAAGGTCGCGGAACCCTGGCTACCGAAAACGGTACCCGAGGCGCCAGCACCAAACGACGCACCGGCGTCGGCACCCTTGCCTTGCTGAAGCAGGACCAGCACAACCAGACCCAGCGCCATCAGCAGGTGAATCACGATTACAACTGTTTCCAGCATCTTCAGTTTCCTGCGGCGCGACAGATCGCACCGAACTCATCTGCATTCAGGGAAGCTCCACCAATGAGCCCCCCATCGATATCCGGCATGCCGAAAAGTTCGACAGCATTGGCGGCCTTGACACTACCGCCATACAGGAGACGAAGGCCGCGGGCCACCTCTGCGTTTTCCGCCGAGATCTGCGCGCGAATCGCCGCATGTACTTCCTGGGCCTGCTCGGGAGAAGCGGTCAGCCCCGTCCCAATCGCCCACACCGGCTCGTAAGCCACAACAGCGCGGGAGAAAGCCCCAACACCGAGATCTTCGATCACCGAGCCCAACTGGCGCCCGACAACCTCAAGAGTCTTGCCCGCCTCACGCTGCTCGCGGGTTTCACCCACGCACAGGATCGGAACCAGGCCACACGATTGAACCGCTGCAAACTTGCGGCTGATCACTCCGTCGCTTTCACCCAGGATCAGGCGACGTTCGGAGTGACCCACCAGCACCAGGGAGCAGTTCGCATCCGCCAACTGGCTGGCTGCGATCTCGCCCGTCAAGGCACCCTGCATCGGCTCAACCGCGCAATTCTGCGCACCGACGGCAACCGTCTTTCCATCCAGGCCTTGCACGACCTGATTGATGTACAGACAAGGCGGGAACACCGCCACATCGACACCTGTGGGAAGAGCCAGTTGACGCAGGCCTTTGATCAGCTCCGTTACGCTGGAGCGGGTACCGTGCATTTTCCAGTTACCGGCCACCAAGGGTCGACGCATGCTGTACCTCGCTGAGCAAAGTGGGCGCAGATATTACTCGACGCTTTTGGAACTGACAAGAGAAATCAAGCACATACCTCTGTAACGACTTTTGCCAGCTGTTCGGCGTAAGCGCGAACGCGAGCTTCCTCGTCACCCTCGACCATCACTCGCACCAGCGGTTCGGTGCCGGATTTGCGCAGCAGTACGCGCCCGCGCCCGGCCATTTCCTGGGTCACCTTGGCGCAGGCTTCCTTAACCGCCGGATGTTCCAGAGGATCGACACCACCAGCGAAGCGTACATTGATCAGCACCTGCGGGCACTTGCGAATCCCCATCCGCGCCTCGGCCAGGTTCTGGCCGCGGGTTTTCAGCGCCATGAGCACCTGCAGCGCCGCGATGATCGCGTCACCCGTCGTGGTGTGCTGGCAGCAGACCACATGGCCGGAGTTTTCGCCGCCCAGTTGCCAGTTGCGTGACTGCAGTTCGGACATCACGTAGCGATCGCCCACCTTGGCGCGAGCAAACGGAATGTGAAGATCCTGAAGCGCCAGCTCAAGACCCAGGTTACTCATCAGGGTCCCGACCACGCCGCCATGCAGTTTGCCGCGGTCGAGCATGTCGCGCGCGATGAGGTAGAGAATCTCGTCGCCATCGACGATGGTGCCGGTATGGTCGACCATCATCACGCGATCGCCATCGCCGTCGAAGGCAATGCCGATATCCGCGTGATTGGCCAGCACGGCCTCCTGCAGAGCCCCCATATGGGTCGAGCCACAGTTGTCGTTGATGTTCAGGCCATTGGGCTCGGCACCGATGACGAACACTTCGGCACCCAGCTCCCGGAACACATTGGGCGCGATCTTGTAGGTCGCACCATGGGCACAATCCAGCGCGACGCGCAAACCGGCAAAGCTGGTGTTCGAGGGTACGCTGCTCTTGCAGAACTCGATGTAGCGGCCGGCGGCATCGTTGATCCGCGAAACCTTGCCCAGGCGCGCGGATTCGACCACGGTCATCGGCGCATCCAGAAGCTCCTCGATGATCAGCTCCACCTCATCAGGCAGTTTGGTACCCTGGCCGGAGAAGAACTTGATGCCGTTGTCGTCATGCGGATTGTGCGAGGCACTGATGACGATACCGGCCTCGGCATGGAAGGTGCGCGTCAGGTAGGCAATACCGGGAGTCGGCATGGGGCCGAGCAGCATCACGTCGGCGCCGGCAGCGGACAAACCAGCCTCCAGCGCCGATTCGAACATGTAGCCGGAAATCCGGGTGTCCTTGCCCACCAGCACGCGGCACTTGCCCTGCTGACGGAAGGCCATGCCCACAGCCCAACCCAACTTGAGCACGAAGTCCGGCGTGATTGGAGGAGTGCCAACGCGCCCGCGGATTCCATCGGTACCAAAATACTTCCTGCTCATGCGGGCATCCCCTCTTCCGTTGCACTTTCCACTGCGTGAATCATTCGAACGACATCCACCGTCTCGGCGACATCGTGGACGCGGATAATACTGGCTCCCTTGGCTACCGCGAGGGCCGCCAGCGCCAGACTGCCATAGAGACGCTCACCCACTTCACGGCCGAGCGCACGCCCGATCATGCTCTTGCGCGAGACACCGACCAACAGCGGGCACCCGATTTCCATCAACCGCTCCATCTGGCGGAACAGGTTCAGGTTGTGACCCTGCGTCTTGGCAAAACCGAAGCCAGGATCGATGACGATCCGCTCACGGGCAATGCCCACGGTTTCGCACAGCGCAATGCGTTCCTCAAGGAAGTCCCGGACCTCCTGGAGGATGTTCGGATAGCGCGGATCGTCCTGCATGTTTCCAGGCTCGCCGCGCATGTGCATCAGGCACACCGGGAGCCCGGTATCGACCGCCGCATCCAGGGCACCATCACGCTGCAGGGACCGCACATCATTGATCAGGCCCGCTCCGAGGCGAGCAGTCTCGCGCATGACGGCGGGTGTGGACGTATCCACCGAAATCACCACATCCAGCTCGCGTGCGATGGCCTCGACCACCGGAGCCACGCGCTCGAGCTCCTCGGTGGGTGAAACCACGCGCGCGCCCGGCCGGGTCGATTCGCCACCGATATCGATCAGCGTGGCGCCGGCCGCGACCATCTCCGCCGCATGACGCAATGCCGCATCGTGCCGGTTGAAACGCCCGCCGTCGGAGAAGGAATCGGGGGTGACATTGAGGATGCCCATGACGTGCGGGCGGCTTAAATCAAGAACCCGGTTGCCGCAAGGCAACCGGGTCGGGTGGTACAACGAACTCATTCAGTGCTCTCAGTGTTCGCCGGCGGGCCCGCCAATGGGGTTTTCCTGGCGACCTTCGTCGCGGGGCGCAGCAGCGTTGCCAGAAGAGCCGGAGTTGCCGCCCTGCCAGTCACGCGGTTCGCGCGGCGTGCGCCCGGCCATGATGTCGTCGATCTGGTCGGCATCGATGGTTTCGTACTTCATCAGCGCGTCGGCCATCATATCGAGCTTGTCGCGATTCTCTTCCAGCAGGCGCTTGGCGGTGCCATAGCAGTCATCGATGATGCGGCGCACTTCCTGGTCGATCAGCTTGGCGGTCTCACCCGAGATATTCGAGTGCTGGCCACCGGCGCTGCGGCCGAGGAAGACCTCGCCCTCCTCTTCCGCGTACATCAGCGGACCGAGCTTCTCGGACAGACCCCACTTGGTCACCATATTCCGCGCCAACTGGGTGGCACGCATGATGTCGTTGGAGGCGCCGGTGGTCACACCCTCGAAGCCCAGGGTCATCTCTTCGGCGATGCGGCCGCCGAACAGCGAGCAGATCTGGCTTTCCAGGGCACGCTTGGACAGGCTGTAACGGTCCTCTTCCGGCAGAAACATGGTCACACCCAAGGCGCGACCGCGCGGAATGATGGAAACTTTGTAGACCGGATCGTGCTCCGGAACCAGACGACCGACGATGGCGTGGCCGGCTTCATGGAACGCGGTGTTCTTCTTCTCTTTCTCGGACATGACCATGGTCTTGCGCTCAGCGCCCATCATGATCTTGTCCTTGGCCAGTTCGAACTCACGCATGTCGACGATGCGCTTGTTGGCGCGGGCGGCGAACAGCGAGGCCTCGTTGACCAGGTTGGCCAGGTCGGCACCGGAGAAGCCCGGGGTACCGCGTGCAATCACGGCTGGATCGACGTTGTCGCCCAGGGGGACCTTGCGCATGTGCACTTTCAGGATCTGTTCGCGGCCACGAATATCCGGCAGACCGACCACCACCTGGCGGTCGAAGCGACCCGGACGCAGCAGCGCAGGGTCGAGTACGTCCGGACGGTTGGTCGCGGCGATGACGATGATGCCGTCATTCATCTCGAAGCCGTCCATCTCCACCAGCAACTGGTTGAGGGTCTGTTCGCGCTCGTCGTGACCGCCGCCCAGGCCAGCGCCACGATGGCGACCAACAGCGTCGATCTCGTCGATGAAGATGATGCAGGGCGCGTGCTTCTTGGCCTGATCGAACATGTCGCGAACGCGCGAGGCGCCCACGCCGACGAACATTTCCACGAAGTCCGAACCGGAAATGGTGAAGAACGGCACCTTGGCTTCGCCGGCGATTGCCTTGGCGAGCAGCGTCTTACCGGTACCGGGCGGGCCGACCATCAGCACGCCGCGAGGGATACGACCGCCCAGGCGCTGGAACTTGCCCGGATCGCGGAGGAATTCCACCAGCTCGCTGACTTCTTCCTTGGCCTCGTCGCAACCGGCAACGTCGGCAAAGGTAGTCTTGACCTGGTCTTCCGACAACAGGCGGGCCTTGCTCTTGCCAAAGCTCATCGGACCGCCGCGGCCGCCGCCGCCGCCCTGCATCTGGCGCATGAAGAACATGAAGACCGCGATGATCACCAGGATCGGGAAGCTCGCGACCAGCAGTTGGGTCCAGATGCTCTGCTGCTCGGGCTGCTTGCCTTCGACGACCACGTTATTGTTGACCAGGTCGCCGATCAGGCCATTGTCCTGGATCGCCGGGCGGATGGTCTTGAAGGTGTCACCATCCTGGCGCTTGCCGGTGATGACATAGCCGTCGACGGTCACGCGCTCGACCTTGCCGTCCTTCACCTGCTGGATGAAGTCGGAATAGTTGAGCGTCTGCGGCTCGCTCGGGCTGGAGAAGTTGTTCATCACAGTGACGAGTACCGCCGCGATGATGAGCCACAGAATCAGGTTCTTTGCCATGTCGTTCAATTGACTACCCTCTGAAGCCGGCTCCGCCCTGGAAACCGCTTCTCACGACGGCCAGACTCCTTCCGGCCAAAATTACTACACAACGCCCGCCGCCAGGCAGACGCCGTCTGTAACCCTTTATGAACCCCGGCTTTCACCGGTACAAGCAAAACCTGCAAGGCATAGACCGGAGGCCGGCCCAATCATTCCAGTCTAGGCGCCGCGAAAGCCCCGTGCGAGCAGATACTGCTCACGCGAACGATCGCGAGACGACAGCGGTTTGCGCATCTGTACCTTCTCGAAATTCTCGCGAACCTGCTTGTGGTAAGCGTCGAACCCCTCACCCTGGAAAATCTTGATCAGGAAATCGCCGCCCGGACGCAGCACACGGGTGCACAGGTCCAGGGCAAGCTCACAGAGGAACATGGCACGCGGCATGTCCACGGCGGGCAGTCCACTCATATTGGGGGCCATATCCGAAATCACAAGGTCTACCGGATTTTCTCCGATAGCCTGGAGCAACTGGGCGAAGACCTCGTCCTCGGTGAAGTCACCCTGAATGAAGGTGACGTCCGGGATGCTGTCCATCGGCAGGATGTCCGAAGCGATCAGGGTGCCCTTGTCGCCAATCACCCGGCTGGTGACCTGCGACCAGCCGCCTGGCGCTGCGCCGAGGTCGACCACGGTCATGCCGGGGCGCAGGATGCGATCCTTCTCCTGGATCTCCAGCAGTTTGTAGCTGGCGCGCGAGCGATAGCCGTCGCGCTGTGCCATCTTCACGTAAGGATCGTCGAAATGTTCTTTCAGCCAGCGATGGCTAGTCTTGGAACGGGCCACGTATTACCTCGTCTGAGCGGCATCCCGGTATAACCGAAACTCGGGTAGAATATCCGCCTTTTTTCCCAGGGGTCAGATTATGGCGCTCTCTCAGGAGCAGAAAAAGCAGTTCAAATCTATCGGGCATCACCTGAAACCCGTATTGACCGTTGCTGAAAATGGTCTTTCGGAAGGTGTAATGGCCGAGCTTGAGCGTGCGCTCAACGATCATGAACTGATCAAGGTGCAGTTCCGCATCACCGAACGCGATGATCGTCGTGCGCTGATCGACGAACTTTGCCAGACGGGCAGCTGCGAACTGGTTCAGTCCATCGGCAAGATGGCACTGATCTATCGCCGCAATCCCAAGCCGAACAAGAGCTTGTCGAACATCAGCCGCTTCAGCGGACTCTGACAGTCAAGACCGGCAACGCGGAGCCAGCAAGGCTCCGCCGCGTCAGTTTCGCTCGCCCCGCCCGGGCGCCGGTTGCAGCACCAGCAGCAGACCGCACAGCGCCACCACCAGATAATTGAACAGCAGCCAGCGCTGAGCGTCCGGCGCTACCTGGCGCACCAGGAAATAAGCCGCCACCATCACCAATACGGTCAACAGCAACTGCCCCCGCGATTCACGGATGAAGGCAGCGCTCCCGCGCGCCAGCCAGAGCACCAGAGCCTGCAGTACGACGCAGAAGCCGGCAAACCCCAGCAACAGGGGTTTCAACGCGTCAGCGACTGACTCCACCAACAAAGGCGCCAGGCCGATCTTGTCCAACGCCGGCAATACCACGAACTGAAGCAGCCAGAGGCCGCCGACCCAGAATGTCTGGGCCAGCAGCCAACTGATGGTGCCTGCGTTCAGGGAGGGTCGATCAGGCGTGGCGGACTTCAACGATCTCGTACTCGACGTCGCCACCCGGCGTTTTCACCAGGACGGCGTCGCCCTCGGTCTTGCCGATCAGCGCACGGGCGATCGGCGAGTTGACCGAGATCTTGCTGTTCTTGATGTCTGCCTCGTCGTCGCCGACGATCTGGTAGGTCACCGTCTCGTCGGTCTCCACGTTTGCGATATCGACGGTGGTACCGAAGATCACCTTGCCGCTGTGCGGAATGGTGGTCACGTCGATGATCTGCGCGTTGGACAGCTTGGCTTCGATGTCGCGGATGCGAGCCTCGGACATGCCCTGCTGCTCACGGGCTGCGTGGTACTCGGCGTTTTCCTTCAGGTCGCCCAACTCACGCGCTTCGGCGATGGCCTGGGTGATCTGCGGACGCAGAACGGTCTTCAGGTATTTCAGCTCTTCTTCCAGGGCGCGAGCGCCCTGGACGGTCATTGGAAATTTGCTCATGCGTTGATTCCTGCATGGAGATCCTGCAGACGGCGAACGGTCTTCTCGGGACCGAACTTGAGCGCCTCACAGATCGCTTGCCCCGCCGCAATGGTGGTGGTGCAGTAGATCTTGTGCTGCAGGGCGTTACGACGGATGGAGTACGAGTCAGCGATGGACTGGCGGCCTTCGGTGGTGTTGATGATCAGGGTGACTTCGTCATTCTTGATCATGTCGACCACATGAGGACGGCCCTCGGTCACCTTGTTCACGCGACGCACCGGCAGACCGGCGGCCTCGATCACCTTGGCGGTGCCGGCAGTGGCAACCACCTCGAAGCCCAGCGCGACCAGATCGCGAGCGACCTGAACGGCTTGCGGCTTGTCGTCCTCGCGGACGCTGATGAAGGCGCAACCGGCGTTCGGCAGGATTTCGCTGGCACCCAGCTGGGCTTTTGCGAAGGCCTCACCGAAGCTGTCGCCGACACCCATCACCTCGCCAGTGGATTTCATCTCCGGGCCGAGGATCGGGTCGACGCCCGGGAACTTGGCGAACGGGAACACCGCTTCCTTGACGCTATAGTACGGCGGGATCACCTCCTGGGTGAAGCCGACTTCGGCCAGGGACTTGCCAGCCATGACGCGGGCCGCCACTTTCGCCAGGGATTCGCCGATGCACTTGGAGACGAACGGCACGGTACGGGACGCGCGCGGGTTCACCTCGATCACGTAGATATCTTCGCCCTGCACGGCCATCTGCACGTTCATCAGACCGACTACGCCGAGCTCCAGGGCCATTTTCTTGACCTGCTCGCGGATCTCGTTCTGGATGTGCTCGGGCAGCGAGTACGGCGGCAGCGAGCAGGCGGAGTCACCGGAGTGCACGCCGGCCTGTTCGATGTGCTGCATGATCGCGCCGATCACCACGGTCTCGCCGTCGCACACCGCATCGATGTCCACTTCGATGGCGCAGTTCAGGAAGCGGTCCAGCAGCACCGGGCTGTCGTTGGAAACCTTCACGGCTTCGCGCATGTAGCGCTTGAGCTCTTCTTCCTGGTAGACGATTTCCATCGCACGGCCGCCCAATACGTAGGACGGGCGCACCACCATCGGGTAGCCGATGTTCTTCGACAGCTCCAGGGCCTGGTCTTCGCTGCGCGCGGTGGCGTTAGCCGGCTGGCGCAGGTTCAGGCGCTGGACCATCTGCTGGAAGCGCTCGCGGTCTTCGGCGCGGTCGATGGCGTCCGGGCTGGTGCCGATGATCGGTACGCCGGCCTCTTCCAGGGCGCGGCAGAGTTTCAGCGGGGTCTGGCCGCCGTACTGCACGATGACGCCCTTGGGCTGCTCGACGCGGACGATTTCCAGCACGTCTTCCAGCGTTACCGGCTCGAAGTACAGGCGGTCGGAAGTGTCGTAGTCGGTGGAGACGGTCTCCGGGTTGCAGTTGACCATGATGGTCTCGTAACCGTCCTCACGCATCGCCAGCGCGGCGTGTACGCAGCAGTAGTCGAACTCGATGCCCTGGCCGATACGGTTCGGACCGCCGCCCAGGATCATGATCTTGTCGCGAGTCGACGGATTGGCTTCGCACTCTTCCTCGTAGGTCGAGTACATGTAGGCGGTGTCGGTGGCGAATTCGGCGGCGCAGGTGTCCACGCGCTTGTACACCGGCAGCACCTTGAGCTTCTGGCGATGGCTGCGCAGGTTCTTCTCGGTCACGCCGAGCAGCTTGGCCAGGCGGGCGTCGGAGAAGCCCTTGCGCTTGAGCTTGTACATCAGGTCGCGGTCGATGGCGGACAGACCCAGGGTCTTCACGCGCTCTTCGTCCTTGACCAGGTCTTCGATCTGCACCAGGAACCACTCGTCGATGCGGGTCAGGTCGAAGACTTCGGCGATGCTCTTGCCGGCACGGAAGGCATCGGCGACGTACCAGATGCGGTCGGCATTGGGCACGGTCAGTTCGCGCTTGAGGATGCTCTCGGCTTCCGGATCGTTCAGGTCCAGCTTCGGATCGAAACCGGTGGCGCCGACTTCCAGGCCGCGCAGGGCTTTCTGCACGGACTCCTGGAAGGTGCGACCGATGGCCATGACTTCACCCACGGATTTCATCTGGGTGGTCAGGCGGGCGTCGGCTTTCGGGAATTTCTCGAAGGCGAAACGCGGGATCTTGGTGACGACGTAGTCGATCGCCGGCTCGAAGGACGCCGGGGTGCGGCCGCCGGTGATGTCGTTCTGCAGCTCGTCGAGGGTGTAGCCGACGGCCAGCTTGGCGGCGATCTTGGCGATCGGGAAGCCGGTGGCCTTGGAAGCCAGCGCCGAGGAACGCGATACGCGCGGGTTCATCTCGATCACGACCATGCGGCCGGTGTTCGGGCAGATGCCGAACTGCACGTTGGAACCGCCGGTTTCCACGCCGATTTCACGCAGCACCGCCAGCGAGGCGTTGCGCATGATCTGGTATTCCTTGTCGGTGAGGGTCTGCGCCGGCGCCACGGTGATGGAGTCACCGGTGTGCACGCCCATCGGGTCGAAGTTCTCGATGGCGCAGACGATGATGCAGTTGTCCTTCTTGTCGCGGACAACCTCCATCTCGTATTCCTTCCAGCCGATCAGCGATTCGTCGATCAGCAGCTCGTTGGTCGGCGACAGGTCAAGGCCACGGGCGCAGATTTCCTCGAATTCTTCGCGGTTGTAGGCGATGCCGCCACCGGTGCCGCCCATGGTGAAGGACGGACGGATGATGCAGGGGAAACCGACCTTCTCCAGCACGCCGTAGGCTTCTTCCATGCTGTGGGCGATGCCCGAGCGCGGGCAGGCCAGGCCGATGTCGCGCATGGCCTTGTCGAAGCGAGAGCGGTCTTCGGCCTTGTCGATGGTGTCAGCGTTGGCGCCGATCATTTCCACGCCGAACTGCTCGAGCACGCCGTGGCGCTCCAGATCCAGGGCGCAGTTCAGAGCGGTCTGGCCGCCCATGGTCGGCAGCAGCGCGTCAGGGCGCTCCTTCTCGATGATCTTGGCGACGGTCTGCCACTTGATCGGCTCGATGTAGGTGGCGTCGGCCATGGCCGGGTCGGTCATGATGGTGGCCGGGTTGGAGTTCACCAGGATGACACGGAAGCCTTCTTCCTTCAGGGCCTTGCAGGCCTGTGCGCCGGAGTAGTCGAACTCGCAGGCCTGGCCGATGACGATCGGGCCGGCGCCGAGGATCAGGATGCTCTTGATGTCTGTACGCTTGGGCATGGGACTCTCGTTGCAATATTCAGGAAAGGGTTGCGCTGGCCAGCTTCACGCCAAAGCCGACGAACAGGGCGCCGACGCCACTCGAGGCGCCGGCAGCCAACCGTTGCCGCCGACGGAACCAGGCCGCCAGACGCACACCGGAGAAAATCAGGAAACTCAGGTACAGGGCGCTGATGATCTCGAGGATCGTGCCCAGCACCAGGAACGACAGGCCGGGGTAGGCGTAACCCGGGTCGACGAACTGGATGAAAAAGGAAATGAAGAAGAGGATCGCCTTGGGGTTGGACAGGCTCAGCAGCAGCGCCTTGCGGAACGGCTGGTTGACGTCCACTTCCTTGGCCGGCGCGGCGGCCGCTTCCAGCGGGTGGCGCAGCTTCTGCCAGCCACCGCGGAGCATGCCGATACCCAGATAGAACAGGTACGCGGCGCCGACGTACTTCAGGCCCAGGAACAGCATCGGCTCGGCCTTGAGGACCGAGGCGATACCCAGCGCCGAGAGGAACATCAGGATCGCATCGCCGAGGAACACCGCGCTCGCCGCCCGGTAGCCCGAGGCCACGCCGCGCTGGGCGGCGGTGGCGAGGACGAACAGCGAGTTCGGCCCCGGCAGCAGGACGATGAACAACGTACCCAGGACGTAGGTCCAGAGGTCGGTGATTCCCAGGGTCGGCATCATCTTCTTCTACCTCTTCCGTCTCGTTCGGACAAAAGCCGGACTCAGCGGCGCTCGGCCATCGCCGCGATGAAGCGGTCGAACAGCGGGGCCACGTCGTGCGGACCAGGGCTGGCTTCCGGGTGACCCTGGAAGCTGAAAGCCACCTTGTCGGTGCGCTCGATACCCTGCAGCGTGCCGTCGAACAGCGACTTGTGGGTCGCGCGCAGGTTGGCCGGCATGCTCGCCTCGTCCACGGCGAAACCGTGGTTCTGGCTGGTGATCATCACCACGCCCGAATCCAGGTCCTGCACCGGGTGGTTGGCACCGTGGTGGCCGTGGCCCATTTTCAGGGTCTTGGCGCCGGAAGCCAGGGCCAGCAGTTGGTGGCCCAGGCAGATGCCGAAGATCGGCGTCTCGGTGTCGAGGAACTCGCGGATGGCCTGGATGGCGTAGTCACACGGCTCGGGGTCACCAGGACCGTTGGAGAGGAAGATGCCGTCCGGATTCAGGGCCAGCACTTCGCTGGCCGGGGTCTGTGCCGGCACGACGGTCAGGCGGCAGCCGCGGGCGACCAGCATGCGTAGGATGTTCAGCTTCACGCCGAAGTCGTAGGCGACCACGTGGTACGGCAGGTCGGCGGCGGCGATTTCCGGGTGGCTGTCGGTTTCCAGGTTCCACACGCTGGAGCGCCATTCGTAGCGTTCGGTGGAGGAAACGACTTTCGCCAGGTCCATGCCTTTCAGGCCCGGGAAGCCACGCGCCAGTTCGAGGGCTTTTTCCTCGGTGGCGTCGGGGCCTGCCAGGATGCAGCCGTTCTGCGAGCCCTTCTCGCGCAGGATGCGGGTCAGGCGCCGGGTATCGATGCCGGCGATGGCAACGGTGCCGTTGGCTTTCAGGTAGTCCGGCAGGGACTGCTTGTCGCGCCAGCTGCTGGACAGCAGCGGCAGGTCACGAATGATCAGGCCGGCAGCCCAGACCTTGTTCGACTCGGCGTCCTCCGGCGTGGTGCCGGTGTTGCCGATGTGCGGGTAGGTCAGGGTAACGATCTGTTGGGCGTAGGAAGGATCGGTGAGGATTTCCTGGTAGCCGGTCATGGCGGTGTTGAACACCACCTCTCCGACGGTCTGGCCGTCGGCGCCGATGGCTTCACCGCGAAAAACGCTGCCGTCGGCAAGTGCAAGTATGGCTGGCTTAGTCAAGAAGACCTCCCGTAGTTCAAGCCTGGCTGGGCGTGCGCAGATTGTAAAAAAGCGGGATGACATCAGAAGAAGTCATCCCGCTTTTTATGTGATCATGCTGCGCTACTTTTAGTGGACACACTAAAGCTGTAGTTTACAGAAATGCGACATCATGGTCCACCTTTTGCACGACGTACGGCCATGCCGCTCAGCGAAGGCCCAGAACGTCCTGCATGTCGTACAGGCCATTGGCCTGCCCTTCCAGCCATTGCGCGGCACGCACGGCGCCCCGAGCGAAGGTCATGCGGCTCGAGGCCTTGTGAGTGATCTCCACGCGCTCGCCATCGGCAGCGAACAGCACGGTGTGATCGCCCACCACGTCGCCTGCACGCACGGTAGCAAAGCCGATAGTCTCGCGCGGACGAGCTCCGGTCTGGCCTTCACGACCGTACACGGCCACTTTTTCCAGATCACGCCCCAGCGCATTGGCGACCACTTCGCCCATGCGCAGCGCGGTGCCGGACGGCGCGTCGACCTTGTGGCGATGGTGCGCCTCGAGGATCTCGATATCCACGTCGTCACCCAGCACACGGGCGGCGGTGTCGAGCAGCTTCAGGCAGAGGTTTACGCCGACGCTGTAGTTCGCCGCGAAGACGATCGGGATGTCCTTCGCCGCCTCATTCAGCAACTCCTTCTCCGCCGCGGAGAAACCGGTGGTGCCGATAACCATGGCCTTGCCGGCCTTGCGGCAGACTTCCAGGTTCTTCAGGGTCACGGTCGGGTGGGTGAAGTCGATCAGCACGTCGAACTCGTCGACCACCCTGGACAGGTCCCCCGACAGCGGCACGCCGATACGCCCCAGGCCCGCCAACTCGCCGGCATCGGCACCCACCAGGGTGCTGTCCGGACGGTCCACCGCCGCGGTCAGGCCGGCGCTGCCATTGGTCTGCTGGACCGCCTCGATCAGGGTCTTGCCCATGCGCCCGGCGGCGCCCATTACGGCTATACGTCGCATATCAAACAGCTCCAAAGCTAAAAAAGCCCCGGGCGATTCGCACCGCCGGGGCCTTGCATCATAGATCGTCGAAGAAGCGCTTCATGCCTTCGAACCAGCCGCTGGCTTTTGGCGAGTGAGAAGAGTTGCCCTGCAGGGTGTTGCGGAACTCCTCGAGCAGCTCGCGCTGACGCTTGTCCAGGTTGACCGGAGTCTCGACGACTACGCGGCACATCAGGTCGCCGGCACCGCCACCGCGCACCGGGGCAACACCCTTGCCGCGCAGGCGGAACAGCTTGCCGGTCTGGGTGCCCTCGGGGATCTTCAGCTTCACCCGCCCATCCAGGGTCGGCACTTCCAGCTCGCCACCCAGGGCGGCGTCGGCGAAGCTGATCGGCACTTCGCAGTACAGGTGCTTGCCGTCGCGCTGGAAGATGTCGTGCTCGCGCACATTCACCACCACGTACAGGTCGCCCGCCGGGCCGCCATGGGCACCGGCTTCGCCTTCGCCGGTCAGGCGGATGCGGTCACCGGTATCGACACCGGCCGGCACCTTCACCGACAGGGTCTTGTGCTCCTCCACACGCCCCTGGCCGTGGCAGGAGCCACAGGGGTCGGTGATCATCTTGCCACTGCCATGGCAACGCGGGCAGGTCTGCTGCACCGAAAAGAAGCCCTGCTGCATGCGAACCTGGCCGATACCACCGCAGGTGGTACAGGTGACCGGCGTGGTGCCGGGCTTGGCGCCGCTGCCGCTGCAGGTCTTGCAGCCGACCAGGGTCGGAACGCGGATGGTCACGGTAGTGCCGCGCACCGCATCTTCCAGGTCTAGGTCAAGGGTGTAGCGCAGATCGGCGCCACGCGCCGGGCCGCCACGGGAACCGCCACGGCCGCCACCGCCGCCACCGAAGAAGTCGCTGAAGACATCACCGAAGATGTCCGAGAAGCTCGCGCCACCGAAGCCCGCACCGCCGCCACCCATCTGCGGGTCGACGCCGGCATGGCCGTACTGGTCGTAGGCCGCACGCTTGCTGGCGTCGGACAGGACCTCATACGCCTCGTTGGCCTCCTTGAATTTGTCCTCGGCCTCCTTGTCGCCGGGATTGCGGTCCGGGTGGAACTTCATGGCAAGCCGGCGATAGGCCTTCTTCAGGTCCGCCTCGCTGGCGCCACGCTCGACACCCAGTACCTCGTAAAAATCACGTTTGGCCATAAATTCTTCGCACCTTAAAAACCTCTCCCCCAGACACGCCAACGCGGGAGCAAGCCCCCGCGTGACGTTTCATGCGCACCGACACGCTGGTCGGTGCGCCGGAGCGGAAAGCAAGCACGCGGCTTACTTGTTCTCCTTGACCTCTTCGAACTCGGCGTCGACGACATCGTCGCCAGCCTTGTCGTCAGCGGCCTCGCCCTGCGCGGCGGCACCCGGCTGCGGCTGTTCGGCGTACATCTTCTGCGCCAGCGGGGTGGACGCCTGGGACAGCGCATTCATCTTCGCTTCGATCTCGGCCTTGTCGTCGCCCTTCACGGCAACTTCCAGCTCGCCGAGCGCTTTCTCAATGGCGGCTTTCTCCTCGGCAGTGGCCTTGTCGCCAGCCTCGGTGACCATCTTGCGAGTCGCGTGGACCAGCGCGTCACCCTGGTTGCGGGCAGCGGCCAGTTCCTCGAACTTGCGGTCTTCCTCGGCATTCGCCTCGGCGTCGCGGACCATCTGCTGGATCTCGTCCTCGGACAGACCCGAAGAGGCCTTGATCACGATGGACTGCTGCTTGCCAGTGGCCTTGTCTTTCGCGCCGACGTGCAGGATGCCGTTGGCGTCGATGTCGAAGGTCACTTCGATCTGCGGCACACCGCGCGGAGCCGGCGGGATGTCGGCCAGGTCGAACTTGCCCAGCGACTTGTTCTGCGCGGCCTGCTTGCGCTCGCCCTGCAGCACGTGAATGGTCACGGCGCCCTGGTTGTCATCGGCGGTGGAGAACACCTGCGACTTCTTGGTCGGGATGGTGGTGTTCTTGTCGATCAGCGCGGTCATCACGCCACCGAGGGTTTCGATACCCAGGGTCAGCGGGGTGACGTCGAGCAGCAGCACGTCCTTCACGTCGCCGGCCAGAACGGCGCCCTGGATGGCAGCACCCATGGCAACGGCTTCGTCCGGGTTGACGTCCTTGCGCGCTTCCTTGCCGAAGAACTCGGCGACGGTCTTCTGCACCAGCGGCATGCGGGTCTGGCCGCCGACCAGGATCACTTCGTCGATCTTCGAGACGTCGAGGCCTGCGTCCTTCAGTGCAACGCGGCACGGCTCGATGGTGCGGCTGACCAGGTCTTCCACCAGGGATTCCAGCTTGGCGCGGGATACCTTCACGTTCAGGTGTTTCGGGCCCGAGGCGTCAGCGGTGACGTACGGCAGGTTGACGTCGGTCTGCTGGGTCGAGGACAGCTCGATCTTGGCTTTCTCGGCAGCTTCCTTCAGGCGCTGCATGGCCAGCGGGTCGCCCTTGAGGTCCATGCCGGACTCTTTCTTGAACTCTTCGACGAGGTAGTCGATCAAGCGCAGGTCGAAGTCTTCACCACCCAGGAAGGTGTCACCGTTGGTGGCCAGTACTTCGAACTGGTGCTCGCCATCGACTTCGGCGATCTCGATCACCGAAACGTCGAAGGTACCGCCGCCCAGGTCATAGACGATGATGGTGTGGTCGCCCTTGGCCTTGTCCAGACCGTAGGCCAGCGCCGCCGCGGTCGGTTCGTTGATGATGCGCTTGACGTCCAGACCGGCGATACGGCCGGCATCCTTGGTGGCCTGACGCTGGCTGTCGTTGAAGTAGGCCGGAACGGTGATGACCGCTTCGGTGACCGGCTCGCCCAGGTAGTCCTCGGCGGTCTTCTTCATCTTCTTCAGGACTTCGGCGGAGACCTGCGGCGGGGCCATCTTCTGCCCCTTGGCCTCGACCCAGGCGTCGCCGTTGTCAGCCTTGACGATGGCGTACGGCACCATCTTGATGTCTTTCTGTACGACGTCTTCTTCGAAGCGACGACCGATCAGGCGCTTCACCGCGTACAGGGTGTTCTTCGGGTTGGTCACGGCCTGGCGCTTGGCCGGCTGGCCAACCAGGATTTCGCCGTCGTTGGCGTAGCCGATGATCGACGGGGTGGTACGAGCGCCTTCGGCGTTCTCGATGACCTTGACGTTACCGTTCTCCAGGATGGACACACAGGAGTTGGTGGTCCCCAGGTCGATACCAATGATTTTGCCCATAGTTCACTCTCCAGAAATTAGATTCCGCGCTGACCCTGTTGCGGGTCTTTGGCTCGGTTGATTACCCAGATGGGGACCGGGTGGTGGATTTCAAGCCTTCTCGTCGATCGAAGGCGGAGTTTGTTCCGGCGCCTTGCTGACCACGACCATGGCCGGGCGCAGCAGGCGACCGTTGAGCAGGTAGCCCTTCTGGAACACCTTGACCACGCTGCCCGGCTCGAGACGAATGCTCTCTTCCATGGCCATGGCCTGGTGGTGTTCGGGGTTGAACGGCTCGCCGTGCGGATCGACCGGCTCGAGGCTGTAGCGCTTGAGGGTGTCGTGGAACATCTTCAGCGTCAGCTCGATGCCTTCGCGCATCGGCTTGATCGCTTCGTCTTCCGGGTTCGACATCTCCAGCGCGCGTTCGAGGGTATCGACGATCGGCAGCAGGTCGCCGGCGAACTTCTCCAGGGCAAACTTGTGCGCCTTCTCCACGTCCTGCTCGGCACGACGGCGGACGTTCTGCAGCTCGGCAACGGCGCGCAGGCTCTGGTCCTTCGCCGCGGCAACCTGTTCTTCCAACTCCAGCACGCGGGCGTTCAGATCCCCGGCAGCGCCGGTGTCCGGCTGCTCGTTGAACTGGGAATCCTGAGTCTGTTGTTCGTCAGACATGCCACTCTCCTAAAAAGAAAATAAGCCTTTGAAAACAAGGCGAACCCAATGGTCCGCGGCTCTGCCGTGTATATGGGGCGGCTTTTTTTGACTTCAAGGGCCGAGACTGCAAGTACACCACTCACCGCCGACGAAGGAGAATTGCCAGCGGCAAAAAATACTGTATAAATAACCAGACCTATCTACGGAGCCGCCGTCCATGCTGGTTCATTTGTCTGTGCACAACTACGCCATCGTCGAGCACCTCGATCTCGAGCTCGCCGCCGGCATGACCGTGATCACCGGCGAAACGGGTGCCGGCAAGTCGATCATGCTCGATGCCCTCGGCCTCGCCCTGGGCGACCGTGCCGACAGCGGCGTGGTGCGTCCCGGCTCGGACAAGGCCGACATTCTCGCCAGCTTCGATGTCAGCGCGATTGCCGAAGCTCGCGACTGGCTCGCCGAGCGCGACCTGGAACAGGACGGTCCGTGCATCCTGCGCCGGGTGATCACCGCTGAAGGTCGCTCCCGCGCCTACATCAACGGCACACCCTGCCCGCTGGGCGACCTCAAGCACCTGGGCGAGCTGCTGATCGATATCCACAGTCAGCACGAACACCAGTCGCTGCTCAAGGCCGACACCCACCGCCGCCTGCTCGATGAATACGCCGGCAGTCAGGACCTCGCGCGCCAGGTGCATCTCGCCGCGCAGCGCTGGAAGCAGACCCGCCAGGAACTGGACCGCCTGTCGCGCAATGGCGACGAACAGCGCGCCCGCCACCAGCTGCTCAGCTACCAATTGGAGGAGCTGGAAAATCTCGGCCAGGGTGACAACGAACTGGAGACGCTGGAAGCCGAACACAAGACCCTGAGCAATGCAGGAAGCCTGATCGCGGCTTGCCGTCAGGTCGTCGAGCTATGCAGCGAAAACGATGCCGGCAACGTGCTCTCTGCGCTGACCTCCAGCCTTAATCGCCTCACGGCCTTCCAGAGCCAGCCGGCCGCATTGGGCGAAGCGGTGAATCTGCTCTCCAGTGCGCAGATCCAGGTGGAGGAAGCCATCGGCGAGCTGAACCGCTTCGTCGACCACTTCGATGCCGACCCCATGCGCCTGCAACAATTGGAAGAGCGCCTGGACGCCATCTACAGCCTCGCGCGCAAGCACCGTGTACAGCCCCACGAACTGCAGGACCTGCAGCAGCGCCTGCTGGACGAACTGGAGGCGCTGAACGCCGACGACGAAGCCGTGGAGCGCCTGGGCGACGAACTGGCCGCCTACGCCCGCCACTATCAGGAGAAGGCCGACGAGCTCAGCCGCATCCGCCAGGAAGCCGCGCCCAAGCTGGCCAAGGCCGTTGAAGTGGAAATGCAGCGCCTGGGCATGCCCGGCGGGCGCTTCGCCATCGAATTACGCCAGAGCAGCTCGGACGAGCCGCAGGTCAGCGGCTTGGAACAACTGGAGTTCCTGGTCAGCGCCAACCCCGGCCAACCGATGAAGGGCCTGGCCAAGGTCGCCTCGGGCGGCGAATTGTCACGTATCAGCTTGGCGATCCAGGTGATCACCGCGCAGACCTCGCGCATTCCCACCCTGGTCTTCGACGAGGTGGACGTCGGTATCGGCGGCCCCACCGCCGAAGTGGTCGGCCAGTTGCTGCGTCGCCTGGGCGATCGTGGCCAGGTGTTGACCGTCACCCACCTGCCGCAGGTCGCCGCCCAGGGGCATCAGCACCTGTTCGTGCACAAGGACCGCGACACCAGCGAGACCCGCACCGCCGTGGCCAACCTGAAGAAAGCCGAGCGTATCGAGGAAATCGCCCGCATGCTCGGTGGCGTCGACCTGACCAAGGAATCCCTGGCCCACGCCCGCAAGATGGTCGATTCCGCCGTCCAGAGCTGAGGCACGAACCAGTAGGAGCGAGCTTGCTCGCGAACGGAGCTTTCCGGCAGCGTCGGCGTTGCACGGTTCGCGAGCAAGCTCGCTTCCACCCGGAAGCCGCACAAACGAAAACGGCGACCCGAGGGTCGCCGTTTCTGCATCTGCGTGCGCTTACTTCTTCTTGCGCACGTAGAGCACCAGATTGTGATCGACGAGCTCGAAGCCACGCTCGCGAACGATCTCCTTCTGGCGTTTCTCGATTTCCGAGTCCATGAACTCGATGACTTCGCCGGTATCGACGCAAACCATGTGGTCATGGTGACCGCTGTCGGCCAGTTCGAAGACGGCATGGCCGCCGTCGAAGTTGTGGCGCACCACCAGGCCGGCGGCTTCGAACTGGGTCAGGACACGGTAGACGGTGGCCAGGCCAACGTCCTCGCCCGCCTCCATCAGCGCCTTGTATACGTCCTCTGCGCTCATGTGGCGCTGCTCGGCGGAATCGAGCATCTGGAGGATCTTCACGCGCGGCAGTGTGACCTTAAGTCCGGCTTTGCGCAGTTCGCTATTTTCAACCATGTGTGCTTTCTCGGCGCGGAATGCTTCGCAGCATCTCTCAATACAGGTATGATCGGGATTTCGTCGCTCAGCCAAGATAGTGGAAGTCACCCCTTGATGCAAAACGCCAAGCTCATGCTGACCAGTCTCGCTTTCGGGCTGGGACTCGCCGCACTCGCCGGTTGCTCGTTCCCGGGGGTCTACAAGATCGACATCCAGCAGGGCAACGTTGTAACGCAGGACATGATAGACCAGTTGAAGCCCGGAATGACCCGGCGCCAAGTGCGGTTTATCATGGGCAACCCCCTGATCGTGGACACCTTCCACCCCAATCGCTGGGACTACCTCTACAGCATCCAGCCCGGCGGCGGTCAGCGTCAGCAGGAGCGCATGAGCCTGTTCTTCGGTGAAAACGACCAATTGATCGGCCTCAATGGCGACTTCATGCCCGGCGTGAGCCGCGACGAGTCGATCCTCGGCAAGGATGGCGTCGCTCCGCCGCTGGCTCCGGAGGCACCGCAGCAGCAGCCCGAACAGCCCAAGGACGAACCAGCCAAGCCCGGCTCCGTGGAAGAGCAGATCCAGAAGGAGGTCGACCAGGTGGAAACCGTGCCGATCCCGACTCCCGAACCGCTGGACAAGGATCCGCAGTAAGGGACTCGCTCCAACAAAAAAAGCCCGGCCAATGCCGGGCTTTTTGTTGCCTGCGATCTTACCCGGCAGTATCAGCCGCGCGCCGCCTTGGCGCGCGCAGCGCGCTGCTTGCGGACTTCCTTGGGATCGGCGATCAGCGGCCGGTAGATTTCCACCCGCTCGCCCTCTTGCAGCACACGCTCCTCCGGCCTGGCCACAGCCTTGCCGAAGATGCCCAGCGGGCAGTTCGAAATATCCAGACCCGGAAACTGCGAGGCGATGCCGGAAAGCTCCACGGCCTCGCGCATCCGCGTGCCGCGCGGGACGCTCAGGCGCAGCAGCGCCTGCTTGTCCGGCAAGGCATACACCACTTCGATGACGATGCTCGCGGACTCAGCCATGCAACTGCTTGGCACGTTGGCAGAAGGCGTCGACCATGGTGTTCGCCGCCTGGGTGAACAGCGGGCCAAGGGTAGCCTTCACCAACGCGCCGGCGTAGTCGAAGGTCAGGTCGAGGGAAATCTTGCAGGCCTTGTCGCCCAGGGCCTTGAAGGTCCACACGCCGTGCAGCTGGGTGAACGGACCTTCCTCCAGGTTCATCTCGATACTCTGCCCCGGCACCAGCACGTTACGGGTGGTGAAGCGCTGGGTAATGCTGCCCTTGGCCACGGTCAGCTCGGCGCGCATGGCGGTATCGCTTGCCGCCAGCACGGTGGAAGCCGAACACCAGGGCAGGAATTCCGGGTAGCGCGCCACATCGTTGACCAGGTCGTACAGCGCCTTCGCCGGATAGGGCAACAGTGCCGAACGCTGGATATGCGTGCTCATAGACTTCTCGCTTTGTGTTGTGGGGCATCTGACCGCAATCGATGCCCGCCGATCAAAAAAACAGCGCGCATTCTCCGAGATTAGCCACGCACCCTCAAGCTTGCATGCCGTGACACGCTGTCCCGATAGCGGCGCGGCGAGGGACTCCCTATAATGCGCGGCCTATGGCTAAACAGAAGAAACACCCTTCGGGGACCATCGCGCAGAACAAGAAGGCTCTGCACGACTACTTCATCGAGCAGCGCTTCGAGGCGGGCGTCGCCCTGGCCGGCTGGGAAGTGAAAAGCCTGCGCGCCGGCAAGGCGCAGCTGGTGGACAGCTACGTGCTGCTCAAGGATGGCGAAGCCTGGCTGCTGGGCAGTCACATCACGCCGCTGACCACTGCCAGCACCCACGTCATCGCCGACCCGGTGCGCACGCGCAAGCTGCTGCTGCACAAGCGGGAGTTGGGCAAGCTGTTCGGTGCCGTGCAGCAGAAGGGCTACGCCTGCGTCGCGCTGTCGATGTACTGGAAGAAGCACCTGATCAAGTGCGAGATCGCACTGGCCAAGGGCAAGAAAGAGTACGACAAGCGCGGCACCGAGAAGGAGCGCGACTCCGACCGGGAAATCCAGCGCGCCATTCGTCACGGCAAGGACGACTGAAGCCTGTCGCGCCCTCGCCTGAGGGCGCGCTGCCGATCAGGCGTCCACCGCGCCCTGGCGTCGCTGTGCCCGTTGCAGGCGCAACTCCTCAGCCTGCACCTCGGCCAGCACTTCCTGCACGTAGTCGATATGCCGCTGGGAAATCTCCCGCGCAGCTTCCGCGTGCCCGCCGATGATCGCCTCGTACAGTTCGCGGTGTTGACGCATCAACTGCTCGCGGGTCTCGTCGCGCTGCGCGTACATCCCGCCAATATTGGTCACCACGTTGCGCTTGAGCAGGTCGAACAGGCCGCGAATGGTGTGCAGCAATACGGCGTTGTGGCTGGCCTCGGCAATGGCCAGGTGGAAGGCAGCGTCCGCCGCGCCCTCTTCCGCACGACTGACCTTGCCCACTCGCTGATAGCAATCCTGAAGGGTATCGAAGGCCTGCTTCAGGCGCTGGTGATCCACCTCTGTCGCACGCTGCGCCGCGTAGAAGGCGCAGGAACCTTCCAGGGTGTGGCGAAACTCGAGCAGGTCGCGCTGCGCCTCCGGATTACTTTCCAGCAATTGCAGCAGCGGGTCGCTGAACATCGAGCCCAGCCCTTCGCTGACATAGTTGCCGCCGCCCTGGCGACTGACCAGCAGGCCCTTCGCTCCCAGCTTCTGGATCGCCTCGCGCAGTGACGGCCGCGACACACCGAACTGTTCGGCCAGCACGCGCTCGGCGGGCAGCCGCTCGCCGGCCTTAAGGGTGCCCTCGAGGATCATCGCTTCCAGCCGTTCGACAATGTCGTCCGACAGACGGCGCTGCTTGACCTGACCAAAACTCATGTGGGTGTGCCCTCCCGATATCCCGCTCTAGCTCGCGAGCTGCGCAGCGCACCACAACCTGCGCAGCGCCGCGCCCAACAACACGAGTACTTCGCTTTTCAGATCACGCTCGACAAAAGTCGCAGAGCCGCAAATTGACATGCCGCCAGCAGGGCTTTTACCCTTAGCGCTCGCCTTTGTAAATTGGTCTTACCAATTTACCGAAAGCCGAACCGAACCACAACAGTTCACGAAAAATAAGCCGCGATCAGTCGTCCGACCTGCCCAACGCGCCACAAGCGCATCGGAATCGCCCGACCGGCAACCAGGCCCTCCACCCAAAAACAATTAGGGAGCCAACCAGATGCAAACCTGGCAGCAGATCTACACCCCGCTCGGCAGCCTCGGCCTGTCCGCGCTGGTCGCCGTCATCCCGATCGTGTTCTTCTTCCTCGCCCTCGCCGTGTTCCGCCTCAAGGGCCACGTCGCCGGCAGCATCACCCTCGCCCTCTCGATCATCATCGCCATCGCCGCCTTCGGCATGCCCGCCGATATGGCCATTGCCGCCGCCGGCTATGGCTTCGCCTATGGCCTGTGGCCGATCGCCTGGATCATCGTCGCGGCGGTGTTCCTCTACAAACTCACGGTCAAGAGCGGCCAGTTCGAGGTGATCCGCAGCTCAGTGCTGTCGATCACCGGCGACCAGCGCCTGCAGGTGCTGCTGATCGGCTTCTCCTTCGGCGCCTTCCTCGAAGGGGCCGCGGGCTTCGGCGCACCGGTGGCGATCACCGCCGCCCTGCTGGTCGGCCTGGGCTTCAACCCCCTGTACGCCGCCGGCCTGTGCCTGATCGCCAACACCGCGCCGGTGGCCTTCGGCGCGCTGGGCATCCCGATCATCGTCGCAGGCCAGGTCACTGGCATCGACGCCTTCAAGATCGGCGCCATGACCGGCCGCCAACTGCCCTTCCTGTCGATCCTCGTGCCGTTCTGGCTGGTGTTCATGATGGACGGTTTCAAGGGCGTCAAGGAAACCTGGCCGGCCGCACTGGTCGCCGGCGGCAGCTTCGCCATCACCCAGTACTTCACCTCCAACTTCATCGGCCCGGAACTGCCGGACATCACCTCCGCCCTGGTCAGCCTGATCTGCCTGACACTGTTCCTCAAGGTCTGGCAACCGGCCGGCGAGCGTGAAGTAGTCGCCACCGCTGGCGGCGCCGCCGTCCTGGGCGGCAGCGGCCCGCGCGGTACCGAGCCGTCGCCCTACAGCTTCGGCGAGATCCTCAAGGCCTGGTCGCCCTTCCTGGTGCTGACCGTGCTGGTCACCCTCTGGACCCTGAAGCCGTTCAAGGCGCTCTTCGCTCCGGGCGGCGCGCTGTACAACCTGGTATTCAACTTCCCCATCCCGCACCTGGACCAACTGGTGGTGAAGACCGCGCCCATTGTCGCCAACCCGACGCCGATCGCCGCGGTGTTCAAGCTGGACCCGGTCTCGGCCACCGGCACCGCGATCTTCCTGTCCGCCGTGGTCTCGATGTTCATCCTGCGCATCGGGGCGAAAACTGGTCTGACCACCTTCAAGGAGACCCTGATCGAGCTGAAATGGCCGATTCTCTCCATCGGCATGGTGCTCGCCTTTGCTTTCGTCACCAACTATTCGGGCATGTCCACCACCCTGGCGCTGGTCCTGGCCGGCACCGGCGCGGCGTTCCCGTTCTTCTCGCCGTTCCTCGGCTGGCTGGGCGTGTTCCTGACCGGTTCGGATACCTCCTCCAACGCCCTGTTCAGCTCGCTGCAGTCCACCACCGCGCACCAGATCGGCGTCAATGACACCCTGCTGGTCGCCGCCAACACCAGCGGCGGCGTGACCGGCAAGATGATCTCGCCGCAATCCATCGCGGTGGCCTGCGCCGCCACCGGGATGGTCGGCAAGGAATCCGATCTGTTCCGCTTTACCCTCAAGCACAGCCTGATGTTCGCCGCCCTGGTGGGTCTGATCACCCTGGCCCAGGCCTATATCTTCACCGGCATGCTGGTTCACTGACCGAGCACTGATCGGCTGCGCGTCGGCGATACTGCGTTGGAAATGGCCTCGGGATGCTCACCTACAGTTGTAGGCTCCGCTCCCTCGGCCATTTCCGCCTTGTCTCGCTCCAGCTCGCTCGATCCAAAACTTTTTTCTCAAAACGGAAGAGCCCAATGATCATCTCTGCCTCTACCGACTACCGCGCCGCGGCCCAACGCAAACTGCCGCCGTTCCTCTTCCACTACGCCGACGGCGGCGCCTACGCCGAGCGCACCCTGCGCAACAACGTCGACGACCTGGCGGGCATCGCCCTGCGCCAGCGCGTGCTGAAGAACATGTCCGAACTGAGTCTTGAGACGAAGCTGTTCGACGAGACGTTAAGCATGCCCATCGCCCTGGCCCCGGTCGGCCTGACCGGCATGTACGCCAGGCGCGGCGAAGTACAGGCAGCCCGTGCGGCCGCCGCGAAAGGCATTCCGTTCACGATGTCCACAGTGTCGGTCTGCCCCATCGAGGAGGTCGCCCCAGCCATCGACCGGCCCATGTGGTTCCAGCTCTATGTGCTGAAGGATCGCGGCTTCATGCGCAACGCCCTCGAGCGCGCCAAGGCCGCCGGCGTGAAAACCCTGGTGTTCACCGTCGACATGCCGGTACCCGGCGCGCGCTACCGGGATGCCCACTCCGGCATGAGCGGCCCGAACGCGCCGCTGCGCCGCGTCTGGCAGGCCATGACCCACCCGTCCTGGGCATTGGACGTCGGCCTGCTGGGCAAGCCCCATGACCTGGGCAACATCTCCAAGTACCGTGGCAACCCCACTGGCCTGGCCGACTACATCGGCTGGCTGGGCGCGAACTTCGACCCGTCGATTTCGTGGAAGGACCTGGAGTGGATCCGCGAATTCTGGGACGGACCGATGATCATCAAGGGCATTCTCGACCCGGAAGACGCCAAGGACGCGGTGAAATTCGGCGCCGACGGTATCGTCGTATCCAACCACGGCGGCCGCCAGCTTGATGGCGTGCTCTCCAGCGCCCGCGCCCTGCCGGCCATCGCCGATGCGGTGAAAGGCGACCTGAAGATCCTCGCCGACTCCGGCATCCGCAACGGCCTGGACGTGGTGCGCATGATCGCCCTGGGCGCGGACACCGTGCTCATCGGCCGCGCCTTCCTCTACGCCCTGGCGACCCATGGCGAAGCGGGCGTGAAGAACCTGCTGGACCTGTTCGAAAAGGAAATGCGCGTGGCCATGGTGCTCACCGGCGCCAAGACCATCGGCGAGATCACCCGCGACTCGCTGGTGCGCGAACTGGGCGCGTAAACGCCCTGTATTGCTGTAGGAGCGAGCTTGCTCGCGAACCCGCCCAGCTCCGTGCCTTTCCGGTTCGCGAGCAAGCTCGCTCCTACAAGCCAGACCGTGCCTCGGCGCGTTCGATATAAGAACACCGATGGGCCGCCCAGCGGTCCACGCTCACCGATGATGACTGGAGCCGCCATGAGTCTCCCTGCCGCTTTCCTCGACACGGTAGAACACCTGATCCCTCGCGAGCGCCGCTTTGACGACCCGCTCTCGACCCTGGCCTTCGGCACCGACGCCAGCTTCTACCGGCTGATCCCCAAACTGGTGATCCGCGTCGAGAGCGAAGACGAAGTCGCCGCCCTGCTCAAGGCCGCCCACGCCAATCAGGTGGCGATAACCTTCCGCGCCGCCGGCACCAGCCTCTCCGGCCAGGCCGTGAGCGACTCGGTGCTGCTGGTGCTGGGAGACAACTGGAACGGCCGTGACATCCGCGACGGCGGCACGCAGATCCGCCTGCAGCCCGGCGTCATCGGTGCGCAGGCCAACGCCTGGCTCGCTCCGTTCGGCCGCAAGATCGGCCCGGACCCGGCCTCGATCAACGCCTGCAAGATCGGCGGGATCGTCGCCAACAATGCCAGCGGCATGTGCTGCGGCACCGCGCAGAACAGCTACCACACCCTGGCCGGCATGCGCCTGCTGCTGGCCGACGGCACGCTGCTGGACAGCGAGTTGCCCGACAGCGTCGCAGCCTTCCGCGAAAGCCACGGCGCGCTGCTCGACCAACTCGCCGAGCTGGCCCGGCAGACCCGCGCCAACACCGAATTGGCCGCGAAGATCCGCCACAAGTACCGCCTGAAGAACACCACCGGCCTGTCCTTGAACGCGCTGGTCGACTACGACGAGCCGTTGGATATCCTGACCCACCTGATGGTCGGCTCCGAGGGCACACTGGGCTTCATCAGCGCGGTGACCTACGACACCGTGCCGGACCACCCGCACAAGGCCAGCGCGCTGATCGTCTTCCCCGACGTGGAAACCTGCTGCAAGGCCGTGACGGTACTCAAGCAGCAGCCGGTGTCCGCCGTGGAGCTGCTGGACCGCCGCAGCCTGCGCTCGGTTCAGAACATGCAGGGCATGCCCGAGTGGGTGAAGAGCCTTTCAGCAGGAGCCTGCGCACTGCTCATCGAATCCCGCGCGGCGACCCAGTCGCTGCTGCACGAACAGCTTGAGCAGATCATGGCCTCCATCGTCGATTACCCGGTGGAGAAGCAGGTCGACTTCAGCGAAGACCCGGTGGTCTACAACCAGCTCTGGCGCATCCGCAAGGACACCTTCCCGGCTGTCGGTGCGGTACGCGAGACCGGCACCACGGTGATTATCGAGGACGTCACCTTCCCCGTCGAACAGCTGGCCGAAGGCGTCAACCGCCTGATCGGGCTGTTCGACAAGCATGGCTACGACGAAGCCATCCTGTTCGGCCATGCACTGGAAGGGAACCTGCACTTCGTCTTCACCCAGGGCTTCGAATCACCTGAGCAGATTGCGCGCTACTCGGCCTTCATGGACGACGTCGCGCATCTGGTCGCGGTGGAATACGGCGGCTCGCTCAAGGCCGAGCACGGCACCGGGCGCAACATGGCGCCCTTCGTCGAGCTGGAATGGGGCCATGATGCCTACCAGTTGATGTGGCAGTTGAAGCGACTGCTCGACCCCACCGGCATCCTCAACCCCGACGTGGTGCTGACCGACGATCCGCAACTGCACCTGAAGAACCTCAAGCCACTCCCCGCCGCCGACGCCATCGTCGACAAGTGCATCGAATGCGGCTTCTGCGAGCCGGTCTGCCCGTCCAAGGGGCTGACCCTGAGCCCGCGCCAGCGCATCGTCATGTGGCGCGACATCCAGGCCAGGCGCCGCGCCGGCATCGACACCACAGAGCTTGAGCGCGACTACCACTACCAGGGCATCGATACCTGCGCCGCCACCGGCCTGTGCGCACAACGCTGCCCGGTGAACATCAACACCGGCGAGCTGATCCGCAAACTGCGCAGCGAGGAGGCGCATCACGCCGGCACCGCCACCTGGCTCGCGCGCAATTTCGCCACTGCCCTCAAGGGGGCGAAATTCGTGCTGCATGCTGCCAACGGTGCGCGCATGCTGCTGGGCGCGCCGCGGCTGGCTCGTCTCAGCGCCTCCATCAGCCATGCCAGCAAGGGTCGCGTACCGCAGTGGACGTCGGCCATGCCGCAGCCCGTGCGTCTCGCAGCCACGTCGCAGCCTGTGGATAACGGCAAGCCGCGGGTCGTCTACCTCACCGCCTGCGTGTCCCGCGCCATGGGCCCGGCGGCCGCGGACGAAGAGCAGGTGCCGCTGATCGACAAGACCCGCCAACTGCTGGAGAAGGCCGGCTACCAGGTGGTCTTCCCGGACAATGCCGACAACCTCTGCTGCGGTCAGCCCTTCGCTTCCAAGGGTTACAAGAGCCAAGCCGACGCCAAGCGCGACGAGCTGCTCGCCGAACTGCTGCGCGCCAGCCGTGGCGGCCTCGACCCGATCTACTGCGACACCAGTCCCTGCACCCTGCGCCTGGTGCAGGAGCTGGCGGACGACCGGCTGAAGATCTACGACCCGGTGAAATTCATCCGCACCCACCTGGTCGAGCGCCTGGACTTCCAACCGCAGGACAAGCCGGTGGCCGTACACGTCACCTGCAGCACCCAGCACCTGGGCGAAAGCCAGGCGCTGATCGATCTGGTCAAGCGCTGCACCCGCGAAGTCATAGTCCCCGAGGGCATTCACTGCTGCGGCTTCGCTGGCGACAAGGGCTTCACCACGCCCGAGCTGAACGCACACTCGCTGCGCACGCTCAAGGACGCGGTGCAGTATTGCGAGGAAGGCGTCTCCACCAGCCGCACCTGCGAGATCGGCCTGTCCACCCATGGCGGCATCGATTATCGCGGCGTGGTCTACCTGGTGGATCGCGTGACCCGCGCCACGCAACGCTCTTCGTAGGAGCGAGCTTGCTCGCGAACAGTGCGGCTTGGCCTCACCGCGGGACGTCAGGCGGACCTTTCCTACCTGAGACATCGCGACGGAGCCCCGCCCTCTCCCTGAAGGGAGAGGGGGCCGTTCGGTGCCGCCGGCCAGCTTAGCACCTCCCTTGATGCCGCTCAGTCCCCTCTCCCTTCAGGGAGAGGGTTAGGGAGAGGGAAGCCCAGCACCAACGGTCAGCCTGCAGGCCCCCATCACGCAGCGGGCCTCGTCCTCGTCGCGATGCCACGCCAACCCGGCCACTTTTCTTAACCCCTCGTTAAGCGAGCGCTGGCACCCTCTGCCCGAACCGGATGGCGCCAGCTATCCTGCTGCACAGGCCGGTGAGGGGACCACGATGAGAATTCTATTGGCAGAAGACGACCAGTTGCTGGGCGACGGCATCCGCTCCGGGCTCGGTCTGGAAGGCGACACCGTGGACTGGGTGAGCGATGGCGTAGCCGCCGATCAGGCGCTGTCCACCGACGAGTTCGACTTGCTGGTTCTCGACCTCGGCCTGCCACGCAAGGACGGCCTGGAAGTCCTGCGCAGCCTGCGCCGGCGCGGCGACCTGACACCGGTGCTGATCCTTACCGCGCGCGACAAGGTGGCAGACCGCGTGACCGGCCTCGACGCGGGCGCGGACGACTACCTGACCAAACCCTTCGACCTCGACGAACTGCTCGCCCGCGTCCGCGCCCTCACCCGCCGTCATACGGGCCGCGCCGCGCCGCTGCTGCAACACGGCGAACTGGCACTGGACCCGGCTACCCACAAGGTCAGCCTGGCGGGCGCGCCGGTCGACCTCGCGCCCCGCGAGTACGCCTTGCTGCGCCTGCTGCTGGAACAGCGCGGCAAGGTGCTGTCGCGAGCCCGCCTGGTGGAAGCGCTCTATGGGTGGGACGGCGATCTGGAAAGCAACGCCATCGAAGTCCACATCCACCACCTGCGGCGCAAGCTGGGTAACAGCCTGATCCGCACCGTGCGCGGCATCGGCTACGGCATCGACCGCCCGGAAGGTGCGCCCCAGCCTTGAGTACCACGCGCCGCGCCGGCTCCATCAGCCGCCGCCTGCTGCTGACATTGATCGGCGGCGTTTCCCTGCTGTGGCTGGCGGCCGGCCTGTTCACCTACCACCTGACCCGCGAGCAGGTGGACCGCCTCTACGATCAGGACATGATCGACTTCGGCCAGGCCGCCCTGAGCCTGATCGACGTCGCCGACGCCATCGACCCGCAGTCCAGCGACGCGATGGAAATCCTCGCCCGCAGCCGCAAGGCCATCGAAGGGCTGCCGTTGGTCCGCCGCGAAGCCACCCTCGGTTACGCTATCTGGTACCGCGGCCAACCGCTGCTTGCCACGCACAGACCGCCCGAAGGCATAGAAGCGCAGCCACCGGGCTTCTCCGACCTGTACAGCGGCGAGGTCAACTGGCGCGTCCTGCAGATGCACACGCCCGGGGCCGATGAAGTGCGCATCTGGGTTTTCGAGAACCTGCACTATCGCCACAAGACGTTGCACCTGCTGCTGTTCAGCGCCCTCTTCCCACTGCTGCTGGCCTTGCCCTTGTTCGGCGTGCTGGTGTGGTTCGGCGTGCGCCAGGGCCTGGCGCCATTGCGCAGCCTGATCGAGCAGGTCCACCAGCGCGGCGCCCACAGCCTCCATCCACTGGCCCTGAGCCGGGCGCCGGTGGAAGTGCACAGCCTGGTCAACGAGCTGAACCTGCTGCTGGAGCGCCTGAACTCGGCAATGGAGGCCGAGCGACGGTTGACCAGCGACGCCGCCCATGAAATCCGCACGCCACTGGCCAGCCTGCGTACACACGCCCAGGTCGCGTTGCGCTCGTCCGATCCCGCAGCCCATGCCCACGGTCTGCAGCAGGTCAGTCGCAGCGTCGAGCGGATCAGCGCCCTGATGGAACAGATCCTGCTGCTGGCGCGGCTCGATGCCGAAGAGTTGCACGAAATCTTCGCCCCGGTGGACCTGCGCCTGTTGGCCGAAGACGCCATCGCCGACCTCGCGCCGCAGGCCATCGACAAGCAGATCGACCTGACGCTGGACAGCCAGGATGCCAAACTGCGTGGCGTTGCCGCATGGCTTGGGGTGATGTTGACCAACCTGGTCGGCAATGCCCTGCGCTACACCCCCGAAGGCGGCCGCGTGGCTGTCAGCCTGGAGGTCGACCACGATCGCCTGGTCCTCTGGGTGCGCGACAACGGCCCCGGTGTGGCCCCCGCCGAGCAAGCGGCGATCTTCACCCGCTTCTATCGCAGCCCGAACGTCGCCAGCAGCAACGGCAGCGGACTGGGGCTTCCCATCGTCAAACGCATCGTGGAGATCCACCGCGGGCGTATCTCGCTGCACGGGGGGCTGGATGGCGCCGGCCTGGGCGTCTGCGTCGAGCTTCCGACAACCGTTGGGCAAATACTCTGAACCCGGCGCAAAAATGCGCAGTCCACCCTGTACGACCCGCTAATGCGGTCCGCCGACCATCGGTCAAACGTGACAGGAGTACTGCCATGAAACGCGCCGCCCTGCTCATTACCGCCGCCCTGCTGGCCTCGCCGGCCTTTGCTGACGACCTGTGCAGCACCAACCTGCAGAAAGTCGACGACGCGGTAAAAACCACCACCAATAACACCCAGGCCCAGGAACAGGCCATGCGCCTGCAGGAAAAGGCCGCCCAGGCCCAGGCCGCCGGCAATACCAAGGAATGCATCGCACACACCGAAAAAGCCCTCAAGCTGCTCAAGGACAACACCGGCGACGGTGGAGCCAACGGGTGACCTCGGTCGCGACGACCGGCCATCGAGCCGGTCGCCGCCCATAAGGCAGACGAAGCCTGCGCCATTCGCAAGGCCGTGGTTCATTCCCCCGCCCCGCACGCTCCCTAAGATGGTGCGATTCCCGACCACAAGAAGCAAAAACGGAATCGCCATGCCCGTCACCCGCCTGCTCATCGCCAATCGTGGCGAGATCGCCATCCGTATTGCCCGCGCCGCTGCCGAGCTGGGAATCCAGACGCTGGCGATCTTCGCCGAGGACGACGCCGCCTCGCTGCACACACGACAGGCCGACCAGGCCGCAGCCCTGAAAGGGCGTGGCGCCAGCGCCTATCTCGACCAGCAGCAGATCATCGACATCGCTCAGTCCCACGGCTGCGATGCGGTGCATCCGGGCTATGGCTTCCTTTCCGAGAACGCCGGCTTCGCCCGCCGCTGCGAAGCCGCCGGGCTCACCTTCGTCGGCCCCTCGGCAGAAGCGCTCGACGTCTTCGGCGACAAGGCCCGCGCCCGCGACCTGGCCCGCGACCACGGCGTCGCACTGGCTGCCGGCAGCAACCGCGCCACTTCCCTGGAGGACGCCGAACGCTTCTTCCGCGAACTGCCCGCCGGCTCCAGCATGATGATCAAGGCCCTCGCCGGCGGCGGCGGACGCGGCATGCGTGCGGTGGGAAGCCTCGAGGAAATCACTGACGCCTACGCCCGCTGCCAGGCCGAAGCCCGGGCTGCCTTCGGCGATGATCGTCTGTATGTCGAGCGCCTGATCCAACGCGCCCGCCATATCGAGGTGCAGGTGATCGGCGACGGCCGCACCGTCAGCCACCTGTGGGAACGCGACTGCACCCTGCAGCGACGCCACCAGAAATTGCTGGAGATCGCCCCCAGCCCCGACCTGCACCCACGCCTGCGCGGCGCCATTCTCGCCGCCGCCGTGCGACTGGCCGAAGCGGTGGGTTATCAAGGACTGGGCACCTTCGAGTTCCTGATCGACGAGGACAGCGGCGACTTCGTATTCATGGAAGCCAACCCACGCCTGCAGGTGGAACACACCATCACCGAAGCGGTGACTGGCGTCGACCTGGTCCAGGCGCAACTGCGAATCGCCGCAGGCGCCAGCCTCGCCGAACTGAACCTGACCCAGGCCGAGCTTCCTGCGCCGCGCGGCCACGCCCTGCAACTGCGGATCAACCTGGAGAGCATCGCCAGCGACGGTACGCCGCACCTCGCCTGCGGCACCCTCAGCGCCTACGAGCCGCCCAGCGGCCCCGGTCTGCGCGTGGATGGCTACGGCTATGCCGGCTACCGCAACAGCGCCGGCTACGACTCGCTGCTGGCCAAGCTGATCGTCCACGGCAACGGTGGTTATCCACAGCTGGTGCAGCGCGCTTACCGTGCTCTGTGCGAGTTCCGTCTTGAAGGTGTGGCAAGCAACATCCCGCTGCTACTCAATCTGCTGCGCCAGCGCGCAGTGGCCGACAACCAGGTCACCACCCGCTACATCGAAGAACACCTGGCCACACTACTGGGTGCCCAGCAGCACGCGCATCCGCACCGCTTCTTCAGCCATGCCGGTGCAACCGCGCCAGCCCAGCGCACCAGCGCAGTGCCAGCTGGATGCCTCCCGCTTGCTACGCCCAGCGCAGGCGTACTGGTCAGCCTTGGCGCGGCCACTGGCGATGCGGTCGCCCAGGGCCAGACCATCGCCATCGTCGAGGCGATGAAGATGGAATTCGAGGTGAAAGCCAGCGCCAGTGGCATCGTCCACAGCCTCGCCGCCACGCCGGGCGACAGCCTCGGCGAGGGAGACGCGCTGCTGTTCGTCGAGCCCGCGGATATCGAGGCGCAGGACCATCAAACCAGCACCTCCATCGATCTCGACGCCCTCCGCGCCGACCTCGCCGAAGTCATTGAGCGCCACGCCATCGGCCTTGACGCGCGACGTCCGGAGGCTGTCGCCAAGCGCCACAAGATCGGCAAGCGCACCACCCGCGAGAACCTCGCCGACCTGCTCGATGACGGCAGCTTCATCGAGTACGGCGCGCTGGCCATCGCTGCACAGCGCCGTCGCCGCAGCGTCGAGGAGCTGATCGCCAGCAGCCCCGCCGACGGCCTGGTCAGCGGCCTGGGCAGCATCAACGCTGCGCAGTTCGGCGACGACAAGGCCCGCTGCCTGGTGCTGGCCTACGACTACACGGTGTTCGCCGGCACCCAGGGGGTGATGAACCACAAGAAGACCGACCGCATGCTGCACCTCGCCGAGCAATGGCGCATCCCATTGGTGCTCTACGCGGAAGGTGGCGGCGGGCGTCCGGGCGACAGCGATTTCGTCGGCGTGGCGGGGCTCGACAACATGAGCTTCGTCGGCCTGGCGCGACTCTCCGGACTGGTGCCGCTGGTGGGCGTGGTCTCCGGCCGCTGCTTCGCCGGCAACGCGGCGCTGCTGGGCTGTTGCGACGTGATCATCGCCACCCGCGATACCAGCTTGGGTATGGCCGGCCCGGCAATGATCGAGGGCGGCGGCCTGGGCAGTTTCGCCCCCGAGGAAGTCGGGCCCAGCGACGTACAGAGCGCCAACGGCGTAATCGACGTCCTGGTGGAAGACGAGGTTGAAGCCACCCGCATCGCCCGCCAGTACCTCGCCTATTTCCAGGGCGACATTCCAGACTGGCAGTGCGCCGACCAGCGCCTGCTGCGCCACGCGGTGCCGGAGAACCGCCTGCGCGTCTACGACATCCGCCAGGTCATCGAGCAACTGGCCGATAGCGGTTCGGTGCTGGAGCTGCGCCGGCATTTCGCCGCCGGCATGGTCACCGCGCTGGTGCGTATCGAGGGCAAGCCCTTCGGCTTGATGGCCAACAACCCCATGCACCTGGGCGGCGCCATCGACGCCGAGGCGGGCGACAAGGCCGCGCGCTTCATGCAACTGTGCGATGCCTTCGATCTGCCGATCATCTCGCTGTGCGACACCCCCGGCTTCATGGTCGGCCCGCAAGCAGAGAAGACCGGCACCGTGCGCCATGTCTCGCGGATGTTCGTCACTGCCGCGAGCCTGACCGTGCCCTTCTTCACCGTGGTCCTGCGCAAGGGCTACGGCCTCGGCGCGCAGGCCATGGCCGCCGGAAGCTTCCACGCCGCGCTGTTCACCGTGGCCTGGCCCAGCGGCGAGTTCGGCGCCATGGGGTTGGAGGGAGCGATTCGTCTTGGCTACGCCAAGGAGCTGGCAGCCATCGAGGACGTACAGGAACGGCAAAAGCTCTTCGACAAGCTGGTGGCCGCCGCCTACCGCAACGGCAAGGGGCTGAACATGGCGAGCTACCTGGAGATCGACGACGTCATCGACCCGGCCGATACCCGCCGCTGGCTGCTGCGCGGGCTGGCATCGACGCCCAGGCCTGCTCCGCGCCAGGGGAAAAAGCGCCCACTGATCGATACCTGGTGACGCCCGGGTTGAGCTGCCCGGCCAATCCGCTAGAATGCGCGGCGTCATTGGGGAGTAGCCGACCGTTTCGTGAACGGGGGCGACGTCAACACACTTGGCCCAAATCAGTTGACGATCTCGCGAGCTAGAGCAGAACAAAGCGAGCGCAGCGGAGAAAGCGCAGTTTACGAATAGTAAATGAGCATTTCTCAGCTGTTCTCAACGCAGTTATGCCGACGCGCAGCAGATCGTAGACGGATTTCAGGCCATGGCGTCGCCAGCAGACTAGCCTGGCAAGACCTTTGACCACGTGATCTCCGCAACGGCCGGGGAGATGCGTGGTCATGGGTACTACACCGGCCGGGAGCTTCACCGTGACTCACCCCACTCTTCGCTCCACCCGCCTGGAGCCGCGCGCATGCTGACCTTCCTTCTCGAACTGCTCGGCATGCTGCTGGTGATCCTGATCGCCGCCGAACTCTTCACCAACGCCCTGGAACACTTCGGCGAGCGCCTGGGAATTTCCGAAGGCGTCACCGGTTCGCTGTTCGCCGCCGTCGGCACGGCCCTGCCGGAAACCCTGATCCCGCTGCTGGCGTTGTTCGCCGGCACCAGCAACGTCAACCTCAACGAGGAAGTCGGCGTCGGCGCCATTCTCGGCGCGCCGCTGATGCTCTCCACCCTGTCCACCTGCCTGATGGCCTGCGTCGCCTGGCGCGCCCGCGGCCTGCTCGGGCGCATCCGCCCGGAGCGCACCGGCCTGCAGCGCGACTTGAACTTCTTCCTGGTCGCCTTCAGCTTCGCCGCCATCGCCATGTTCGTGCCGGCCGAACTGCGCGGCGTACGCATCGCCCTCAGCATGCTGCTGGTGCTCACCTACATCGGCTACATCACACTCACCCTGCGCGCGTCGCAAGGCCTGGTGCAAGACGGCCACGGCACCGAAGCCGACCACCGCATGTACCTGTCGCGCATCGGCCTGCCGACCAACCTCGCCAGCATCCTGCTGCAACTGCTGCTGGGCCTAGCGCTGCTGGTGCTGGGCGCCAAGGGCTTCATCCATGGCGTGGAAGGCCTGTCGCACATTCTGGGCATTTCGGCGCTACTGCTGTCCCTGCTGATCATCCCCATCGCCACCGAGCTGCCGGAAAAGATCAACAGCATCCTCTGGGTGCGCCGCGGCAAGGACACCCTGGCCTTCGGCAATATCAGCGGCGCCATGGTGTTCCAGGGCACCCTGCTGCCCGCCATTGGCATCTTGCTCACGCCTTGGGAGCCGCGAATCGAGGTCCTCACTGGCGTGCTCGTCACCCTCGGCGCTGCGCTCTGGCTGCGAATCAACGCCCAGCGCGGCGCTGGCCTGCCCATCTGGGTACTCATGCTCAACGGCGTGCTGTACGCCGCCTATCTGGGTATCACCCTATCGCGCTGACGCGGTCGGCTCATTGCCTACACTGACAGTCCGGGCTGCCGTTTCGGCGGCAGCCGCACGACTAGCGATACGCCGAAGGAGTGAGCATGAAAATCCTGGTAGTCCTGACCTCCCACGACCAGCTCGGCAACACCGGCAAGAAAACCGGCTTCTGGCTCGAGGAGTTCGCCGCGCCCTACTACGTGTTCAAGGATGCCGGCGCCAGCCTGACCCTGGCCTCGCCCAAGGGCGGCCAGCCGCCGCTCGACCCCAAGAGCGACGAGGAAGGCGCCCAGACCCCAGCCACCCTGCGCTTCCGCCAGGACAGCGAAGCCCAGGCCGCGCTCGCCAACACCGTGAAGCTCAGCGAGGTGAAAGCCGACGACTACGACGCGGTGTTCTACCCCGGCGGCCACGGCCCGCTCTGGGATCTGGCCGAGGACCGCACCTCGGTAGCGCTGATCGAAGCCTTCCACTCCAGTGGCAAGACCGTCTCCGCTGTCTGCCATGCTCCGGCCGTGTTCCGCCACCCGCGCGGTGTGGACGGCCAGCCGCTCGTGCAGGGCCGGCACGTCACCGGCTTCTCCAACAGCGAGGAAGACGCTGTTGGCCTTACCGACGTGGTGCCCTTCCTCGTCCAGGACATGCTCAAGGCCAACGGCGCTCGCTACAGCAAGGGCCCGGACTGGCAGAGTCACGTCGAGGTAGACCGCGGCCTGATCACCGGGCAGAACCCCGCCTCCTCCGAGGCCGTGGCCGAAGCCGTGCTGAAATTCCTGGCCTGACAATACCTTGCGCCGCCCCGGGTGGCTATCGGGGCGGCTTTACCGTAGAATGGACCTCGACCTTGAAAGGTTTTGGGGCCGATTAGGATTCGACGCCGGTAACAAAACTCGAGGGGCATGCCGAGTAGGTGACAGTTCTCGTAAATCAGCTGCCACAACTTTATAGTTGCCAACGACGACAACTACGCCCTAGCAGCCTAAGTGCCGCTAGCAGACCCTAGGGGATGCCTGTAAACCCGAAGATTAGGTCTGTCATATAGAACAGGATCGCCGCCAAGTTCGCTGTAGACGTAACGGCTAAAACTCATACAGCTCGCTCCAAGCGCCCTGCCACTCGGGCCGCAAGGAGTTAACCTAATAGAGATGGCTAAGCATGTAGAACCGACAGCGGAGAACTGGCGGACGGGGGTTCAAATCCCCCCGGCTCCACCAATCAAATCGTTAAGTCTTTGATTTTTAAGACTTAACTGATCAAGGGGTTCAAACCGAGTCTGGAAATTTCTCGCAAATTTCCAATTACGACGAGGTTGAACCCCATGATCCATCTCTCTCATTACCTGTACCGCGACCACGCAGATCGCCTGACCTTCCGGCTGATCCTGCCCAGCCTCCTGCAACAACGCTTTCCCTCCGTGGGCCGCGAAATTCGCTGGTCGCTCGACGGCGTCCCACTGGACGACGCTCGGGAGCTGGCCCTGAATCTCGCTCGGCGCATTCGCGATTTGCGCTTCCGTCTGGGCGACATCAAGACCGCCGAAGGCCTGCAGCAGGAGCTCCAACGGATTCAAGGCTCGATTCCGCCACTGAGTCGCCAGAGTGCCCCCAGTCCGTCGGCGCGCGCCCAGAGTTCGCAGGCCGCCTGCCCGGTCCTGGACCTGAGCCTCAGTGTCGGCCGTCAACGCCTCGAACAACTGCGCCTGACGCCGACCTTTCTGTTGCGTGACGAGCACCAGCTCACAGTGCAGGCCCCCTTGCCGGAGCTGCTCGGAGCCGCCTACCCGCTGATGCTGAAAACCCAGGTGTTCGACCTGCACACCCTGAATCCCCAGGAAGGCGAGCAGCGTGCCGCTTTCATCCTGCAAGGCCTGGCGGAGCTGAACGAGCGGCTTCAACATTGCCTGGATCGCGGTGAATGGCTGCCCCTCTACCAGGCCAGCTTCCATCTCGAGGCCCTGCGTCGCTACCTGCTTCCGGAACACGGCCTGCACTTTCACCATGACCCGCGCTGGCTGCCACTGCGCCCACAGGATTTGCGCGAGCGCGACCACGAGCACCTACGCCGTCTAGACCCCCAGGCCGGTTCCGACACACCGAGCCATCGGTTGCATCCAGCGACCGGCGGCGCACATCGGCTGGACATCAGCACGCCTCAACTGCTGCGCGAGCACTACCCCCAACTGCCGGATCAGTTGACCCTCGACCTGCACACACAGGATCTGCACGAGGCTGTGCTGAAGGCGGGCTTTGTGCTGGAGCGCTTCGACTGGTTGACCGACCTAGTGAGGCAGAGCCAGCACTTTGGCGGAGGCATTCCCAGCCTGCACGAATTGCGTCTGCACGTGGAGGCAATTCGGGGCCGCTTACGCCCCGATGACGACCATCCCCAGCCTCCGCGCCCCACGCAACCCGACGCTGCCGCCTCAACGCGAGACGCCAGTTGGACCTTGCCCAGCGCGCACGCCGATACGGTGCCAGCCAATCCCCTCGGCGCATTGTTCGCCAACGGCTTCCAGCCCCGCAGCGAACAGCGCACTGAGGGCCAGATGAGTGTCCATCAACTGATGGAGCGCTACCGGCGTGAGCAGGAGCTGACCGGCCAGTGGTCCCATCAAGGCACGCGCTTTCTCAACTGCGCACGCCTGGAAGTAGTCTGCGAGCTGTTGGGGCCTACGCGCCCCATTGCGTCGATCACCACCGAAGACTTTCGCAATCTGCGCACCGTGCTGCTGATGTACCCCCGCAACCGCCGACAGATCAGCGAGCTGAACGACACACCGATCCACGTCCTGATCGCACAAGGGGGCTATGAAGCCATTCACGCCAAAACGGCGAAGAAGTACTTCGATCTGGCCAAGGGCATGTTTCGCTTCGCCTACGACAATGAGTGGATCGCCCGCGACATCGCGGGCCCGGTTCGGCTCAAGGAAATCGCCCGCAAGAAGAGCAGCCGCGTTCGTCGCGCCTATACGCAGCAGGAGCTGCAGATGCTGTTCAATGGCCCGGTATACACTGCCCACGATGTTCCCCGTTGGCGGATGGACAGCTACAAATTCTGGCTCCCCCTACTCGGGTTGTTCACCGGTTCCCGGCTCAACGAACTCTGTCAGCTCACCCTGGAGGATATTTGCCAGAGCCCCGGAGGAATCTGGGTCATGCGCCACAACCTCAACCATCCACACAAGCTGCTGAAAAACGCCAGCAGTGAACGGGACATTCCGCTGCACTCGGTGCTCATCGAGAAAGGTTTTCTGGAGTTCCTCGCGCAACGCGGTGCCGAAGCCTCATCGCGCAAGGAGCTGCTGTTTCCCGAAATGCGCGCGGACATTCGCCGTGCTCACAGTCACCTCGCCTCGCGCTGGTTCTGTGGCGACCCGCAACGGGTCGGCTACTTACAACAATGTGGCTTCCCACGTCGCAATGGCCTCAGTTTCCATTCGCTGCGCCATACCTTCGTCAACCAGTTGCGCCAGACCGGCGTGGATCAGCCACGTATTCAAGCGCTGACAGGGCATACCAATGACTCGACGACCGGGGAGTATGGCAATGGCTACAGCATGGAGCTCAAGCAGGAAACCGTGGAGATGTTGCGCTTCAACCTCGATCTCAGCCATGTCAGCTATGAGCGCTTTCAGGCCTTACAGAAACGCAGCTTTCGTCCCGGTCGCCCCACATCAGCACGACATCCTACCAGTGCGATCCGAAACACCTCGCCGACCGAGAAGCCGGACAACCAGGCACTGGTGGATTGGCTGAGGCAACAACACGACCCACAGCAGTAACCCGTCTGAATGCCAGGCGCCGGTGCAGATTGCCGGCGTCACCATCGACCGTATTCACGGCCTCAGCCCGCCCTTTGTGTTCCCATTCACGCAAAAAACTCTATCTATTGATTTTTCTACAACCTCAGCCAGCCGGAGGTTTAAAAATAATCAAGCACCGTTTTAAAACATATCGACATGCAGCAAAGCTCATACTCTCTTGACAGAGCTAAAACCGTTTCTATATTGGGACCACAAGCTTGGTAGCCCCAGGCTTGGTCATAGAAAGAGTCTCCTTATGGCCTCACTTTGGAGCCAAGGAGTTGCAATGTCATGCACTAATACCCTGACCTTTACCGTCCCGCAGCACAATACGCTCGACCCACTCACGCTGGCCGTCACGATTCAAGCGCTGCTCAATAACCCCCAGCACTTGGGCACCTTCCCCGGGCAGTCTCAACGAGACACCGCCGTCCCGCACAGCACACCCGCTCCGTCGCAACAGGTGACGCTGCAATATGCCGCCAACGCCATGGTCCATGAGTACGCCGCACTTGGACACTGGGAGTATGGCTCCACCTACAAATACCGCTCACAACTGCAGCAGATCATTAATCTGCTGGGGCCTGATCGTCTGACGAGCTCCTTGTGTACGAGCGATCTCACTACGCTGAAAGACTCCCTGAAGTTCAAGAGCAAGAACTCCTTGCGTCTACCTGCGATCGACTCCTCGCGGATTCACGATGCAAACATCGAAGGCAATATCGGCGGCGAAACCATTTACCGCTACTTCAACCTGTTGAAGCGGTTCATCGTTTTCTGCCAGGAATCCAAGTATTCGCTCGGCCAGATAGATATGAGCGTAAAACTTGCCGGGCAATCCCCCAGTACGGACCACTACGCAACGTTCGACTCGACCGAGCTCAATGCGATCTTCAGCAGTCGTGTCTACACCACTGAACCGACGGATCGGTTCCGCTGGACGCCCTACAGTTATTGCTTCTGGCTCCCGTTGCTTGGCGTGTTCACGGGTGCGCGCCCAGGTGAGCTGTGCCAACTGAATGCCGGTGATGTATTCGAGGAGTCCGGCCTCCCCGTCGTACGCATCACCGACAGAGGCCCCCTGCAGCGCCTGAAGACCGACGCCAGCGCCCGGGACATACCACTTCATCCTCAACTAATCGCTGCTGGTTTCCTCGACTTCGTCGCCATGCGACGCCAGCAGGGTGGCCGGTTCCAACCGCTGTTCCCCGAGTTGCCCTATGACCGGAGGCATGGGCATGCCCGCGCGGCCTCCCGGTGGTTCAGTGGCCAAGGCAGTACTGATCTGGGTTACCTCAGCGCCTGCGGCCTCAGTAAAGGAATGGGCTACTGCCTCTACAGCTTTCGCCACACGTTTATTGATCTACTGCGTAAAGCCGGGGTGCAGGAGATGATGATCAAGACGCTTGCCGGCCATGCACTGGAGGACGACATGACCATCAACTATGGCCAGAATTTCTCCCTGGCCCAACGACACGAGAAACTCGCTCAACTTCGTCTGGATATCGATCTCTCGCACATCGCCTGGGCGAATTACCAACGCCTGCAGCGGCTCAAACCGCATTGCCAGAAAAACAGGCGAGCGGCATCTTAGCGCTGCTGACTTGAGGGCAGCCCATCGAGAGGCCATTTCCAGGAGATGGCCAATCTCCTGGCTGTCGATGGGTTGGCTGCTTTAACGAGCGAGGCACAATGTCCCCCGCAAAGTCGCCCACGACTCACGGAGCAGGCGACTCCGGCTGGGGACGAGGTCGCCCATTCAGCAGCCCTTCATCGTGCTCATCCATGACCTGAGAACGTTGTATGGGTACAGCTCCTAGCATCCTGGGGGGGCCCACCTCGCCCTTCAACTGCCGCAGTTGACTCGAAAACTGCATTCCCATCGTTTTTGGGGTGAGCCTGAAAGCACTACAGAGCTGCAGCTGCTCATCATGCCAGCAGTCAAACCCAGGCAATGGGAAGGACACGCTGCCGATGTGCCCCCGAACGCTCGCCTGAAGCCCAATCTGCACCTGCTCTGCCAAGCCATCCATAACGTCACGGCGCTCACATCCATAGTTCACGTGAACGAAGATCTCGGTCACACCGTTCCGGGTGAACTGGATGGTCGGCTCGACTCCCCGTGCGCTCAGCACCAAGAGATCCGCCTCAGTTACATTGACCAGATGCAGCCAGCTGTCAGCCGATGAGAGTGACAACTGCACATTGCAGCCCTGGCTGTTCAGCACCTGTAAGTTGGACCAAGCAGAGTGAACCTGCTCACTCGCAGTCAAATTGCAGAGTGGCTCATTGCCGGGTCTAGCGCACGCGATACTCCACCGCGTAAACCTGCGATCCAGCTCCCATACCATGTCCATAATGGTCTGCAAGTCCTCGGTTTCGAGCGCAGAATGCACACCCTGGCGCAGCAATGCCGCCTTCCCCAGGCGAGAGGCTCGGCGCATATAGGGCGTGAAGTGAGGCTCGGGTCTCAGTCCTGCACCTGCGGATACGAGGACCTCAACACGGTTTTGAACTCCATCAACATCGCTCGAAGCTCGCTCATTTCCGCCCTCATTTCCTGAACCTCGTTGCGCATCAACACACGCATTTCCTTGAGCAGCATCTGGTTCTCCAGTGCCAGTGATGTCATGCCCTGAAGCAATGGGTACATCGCCTCCGCCAGTTCCTCGCTGGTCGACACTTTCGCCCTCCGCATGGCATCCAACTTTACGGACAGGGCCAGAGACATCTCCTCCGTCCGGAGTTGGACCTCCTGCCGAGCCATCTCCTCGGCCATTTTCAGCTTGCTCATTCATCCACCATTCCAATCGAAATCTATCTGCTTCTGTTGGTTTATACCCCACAACCGAAATGCCACGCAGCGCCAGCTCGAACCACATCCGCCTGCGGAATACCTCACCTCCGGTAACACCTACTCGCTTCACCCCACGCAGCCGAGAACGCTCGGCCATTGCCTCGTAAACAGATTGATGGGCGGATCTGGCAACGCACACCTTGGGCGACTCGATGAATGCGGTCCGTGTCGGCTTGTTCCTCCATACCCAATCGATGCGTTGATCACTGACAGGCTTGGCAATAAATCGCTTGAGCGTTGGAGGCTTCCCTTGTGGCAAAGCCGGTACGGAAGGATCGGCCTCCATGTGTATCGACCCCGGATCGACGGGATCAACCGCGAAAGGCCGTAGCAGGTGAAGATGCTGCGATGGCGCAAAGTTGAGCTGTTTGGCGAGCGCCGACCATGAGTAGCCCTTCCCCAGGTCACTTCCTTTCATAGGAAACCCATCCCCATACTGAAACGAGATTCCAGAGACTCGACCAGTACTCGCTATACGGGGGATTGGCGTGACACCGGCATCGAGCAGGCGCTGCCAGAAAACAGGAAATGGGGGATTTCCAGCCAACGCCACATCGACTATTTGCTGAAGCAACATTCGGCTTGAGGGCTGCCCGGTGCGAATGGCCATATTCAGCTCATTGCCCGTTGGCGACCTTTTCCGAGCCGGTTCCCCACCAGGCCGTCCAGCGGTCACCTGATACAAGCCATGTTTCACTTCCAGCCGAGCTGCGGCAGCTTCCCAGAGTCGAAAATCCATGCGCGGATTCCAGATCCGTCCACCACGCTCGACGACAGAAAATACGATGTGGACATGCAGGTGAGCCTTATCGCCATGCACGACATACATCGCCTGCCGATCTCCAGGAGCGACTTCAACCATCGCCTCTTTAGCCAATTCAATCGCCTGCTCAGCTGTCAGTTGATCAGCCTTGTGCTCGGTATCTCCGGGGAAAAAACTCAGCACGGAATGTACAAAATAATCCTCCGGTGGCTTTTTCCCGCAGCGCTCCCGAGCAGTGAATTCCCACAGCGCAGCAGCCCACTGTTTCGCATAGCTGAGCGGTGTCTCGCCGGGCAACATCGGCAACGCGTTGATCGACTCATGCCGCAGCACGCGCTCATTTGACTCACCCTTACGAGACAGCAGATACCGAACCAGGATGCGCAAATGTCGCTTCGAGCGATGTTTGCGGACCTTAAAAATCATCCAGCAGCCCCCGCAGGGCACGCAGTTCGGCTGCGATTTCACGCAGTGCTGCGTCATCCACAAGCAGTCCAGCATTGGCCGAGTGAGCCAACTGATTGAGATTGTTGCCGATGCGAGACAAGTGATTGATCGACTCAGCGTCCCAGACTGGGATCGGCGGAATGATTTCGCGATCCAGCGCGGCCCGGACCAGCCAATCGGCAACGCTGAGATGGAGACCACGGGCTTTGGCGGTGATGATTCTCTTGTCGTGAGGAGTTATTCGGAGGCATAGCCTCGCTGTTTTTCTATCCATGATGAGCACCTTGTTATTATTTTTATGTCAATGCTATTGACGTATTAAGTACGCCTTTTCTTTTTCAAGCGAAGCGCAGAAAAAGCGAGCCGCGTGGGGAGGAACGAAGTGACGTACAACGCCTTTGCTCGCAATCGCGCGGCCTCAAATAAAGTATCTCACAGCTAAACCTGCGAAAAACGCCGACAGGGAAACTTGGTCTTTTTCCAGGGAAATTCGGTAATTTACCCCCAGGTTAGCCACCTTTTATGAGCGCACAGTCGTCGAGTGTCTTTCCCATTCAGGCCTTTCTTTTCCAAATTTGGACACCTAATGTCCGAATTCGGCCATGCCATTCCGACTTCGGCCGCACGTGGCCATACGCGGTAGTCGTCTGCCGTATTTGGCTCATTGCCACCGAAATCGCCGAAGAAAAACCGAATTGGGAGAGGGGGTGCCAATGGCCCAGCTACGTATGATCAATGAACCTGGACTGGTCGAGCAGGTGCAATCCAGCCTTTACGAGGCCGGAATGATCTCCCTGACAGAAGTCAGAGACTGCATCTCGAACCCCAGGATCCGGGACTTCTACGTGCGGGATCTCGACGCATCGGGTCTTCCGCTGGCCGGTATCAGTGCCCTGAGTGAAATCAGCATGCTGGCGGACAACTGGCAGAAAACCTATGCCATCAGCCTTGACGGCTGGCGAGACAGGCAGGGGTCGCTTCAGCTTGTCGATAGCTTCCACTTCCAGGACCCGAGCATCTCGATCGTACAGGTCTGGTACTGCGATCCTCTGGAGATTCGCTCGCACGAGTTGGCCTGGCTGCTCGCCCTTGCAGTGTCATTCACCGATTGCGAATTGCGCCGGTGCGAACGTACCTGTGGGGCGATCAACGAAATACTCGAACGCCATGGTTTTGCACTAGAAGACTCATGGTTCTGACAGCAAAGCGCATCACGCAGCTCTTGAGTGAGGGAAACACCCATGGAAAAAAACCTGGAAACCGTCCTGTGCTCACGGTACCCCAAGCTTCTCCCTGCGCAGGGGCACGGATGCATTCAGTTATTCGGCTGCGAATGCCAGGACGGCTGGTTCGGTCTGATCTACGCGGCATGCGATTTGGTACAACAGCACATCGATCACACAGGTTCGGAACAGGCCATTGCCTCCCAGATAAAGGAAAAATTTGGCGGGCTTCGTTTTTACCACCACGGAGGTGATGACTACGTCACGGCCGTAGTGGACCTTGTGGAGCAACTATCAGTGTCAGTTTGCGAGCTATGCGGGGGCCCGGGCTGCATCCGCGAGCGCGATGGCTGGCTCGGCGCTCGTTGCCAACGACATGAGCAATGCAATGAAACACCACCGTCAGATTCGAGCGCCTGGCTCAGGCAAGGGGAATCGCTGACTGAGGTACTGGAAGCAGCAATCGCGCTCTTCGCCTTCAATCCAACCCAAACATCCCGCTGGTTGGTATCTCCGGCGAGAGCCTTTGATATGAAATCCCCTATTGAACAACTGCAAGAGCACAACGGCTTTCGTGATGTGATGACTCTGATCGGGCGGATTGAACATGGAGTACTCCGGTAATCGAGTCGCTTAGCTTCCCCCATGACCGATGGAGGTAGGGCGAATGGATAAGATCTTCGAAGACAAACTAAACACTTTCGAAAGCATATTGGACTCGATTCGGGGAACTCGGTATTTCCCATTCGAGTGCGGGAGCGGCTGGTATCCGGCAGTTTATGCAGCTCTTTCATTCGCATTCAGAAGAAACGAAGCGAAGGAGCTTGGGCTGAGAGTCCTTCAGGTGAAAGAGAAGTTCGCAGGCCTGCGAATCTACCATCGAGGAGGTGATGAGCTGATCGAAGCGTGCTTCAGTGTTGCCGTCGTGCTCTCTGACAGCATGTGCGATGCGTGTTCGCGTCTGGGGTTTTCCGACATCCATGGAGGCTGGGCGGCTGTGCGTTGCGAAGAGCATCGCGGGCTGTCTGCTAGAGACCTTTCTAATGCCTACGTCGTCGACAAGCAGTTCGTGGATGAGCTAGCCGAGGCCGTCGAGTTGTTGGTTACAGAGTTTGGAAGTGATGCGGCCCAGTGGTTGCTCAAAGCACACCCCGACCTGGGCGGCGAACAGCCGCTCGCAGTCCTCATCGAAGATCAGTCTTGCGCCCGAGTTCTCAGTATTCTCGATCTGGAACGATGATGAAGCCGAGTGACTCGATCAATTCGGTCACCCTCGAGGCAGGCACCACGGCTTCACCGGCACTGATCACCGAGAGGCTGCCGTCTTGGTAAAGCTTGCGCCAGTGGAACAGTTAGTTGGGGTTTATACCGTTACGCCGGGCCACCACCGAGACGCTTTGCCCGGGCTCAAGACTCTCGCGCATCATGGCTAGCTTCTCCTCGACGCTCCAGCGGAGATGCCGCTCCTGGCCAAGCACTTCGATGGTTTTGTCTTTGCTGGCAGTCATAAATACAGTCGTTTGCCTAGGCGACGCTGAATTTCTGCATGCCTATCGAGTAGCCGATCACACCATTGAAGGCCCGGTTGTCGACCTTGCCGGCGCGGGCGGCGCCCTGCTCATTGCTGGAGAGCAGACGCAGGTCCGCGTTCAAGCGCCCCGCACTGAGCAATGCGTTGATCGGAAACACGAAGGCCCGCTGAGAGGCGGGCCTTCGTGCTTGTATTTGATGGTACGGCACCAGGAGTCGAACCAGCCCTGTCAAAGCCCAAGAAACAGGGGGTTTTCTTCGTTTCACCTTAAAAAAGGATACTCAAAAAGGTACTCGGCTGAGGTTCTGGCGACCTGCAATGCCGTTGTTGCTATGCGGTACCGATATAAATCATATGACGCCGTAGCTTGCCATTTGAGTCACGCGTCGGCCCTGCTCATCGCCTGAACTACGAGACTTGACCATAGAGCGGCCCGATTTTTCTAATTTTACGTCATTTTTCGACCGATTTTGACTGCGGCATCGGCTGATTTCCTACCTGTGACGGGACCTCTTTCCCAGCTGGGATACGTATGTCTCATGAGGTCGCCTCCGCCTCGTTCGAGGCTTTTGCTCTTGCCGACCAATATGTGTGAGCTTGCAAGCATCCGCGATTGCCTCGTACGCGCCGGACGGCCATATGCCATCATGGCGGTCGTTTCTTGCGGCAGCCCCGTGCTCGAACACGGTATCTAGGGAAGGAGAGTTTTTATGCAGCTGAGCCGAATCACAATTAAGAACTTCAGGAACTTCAAGCACCTTGACGTGTGCTTGGGGCAGCATGCTGTTGTGCTCGGCGAGAACAAGGTAGGCAAAACGAACCTGCTGTTTGCTCTGCGGATGATCCTGGATCCGACTTTACCTGACTCTGCAAGAAGGCTGCGTCTTGATGATTTCTGGGATGGCCTGCCCAGGCCTCTGAAGGCTGATGATGCAATCGAAATCTCGGTGGAGTTCAGCGACTTCGAAGACAGCGAAGAGCTGCTGGCAGTGCTCGCCGACCACCTGATTCAGCCCGTGCCCATGGTGGCGAAGGTCACGTACCGTTTCCAACCAATCGCAGGCCTCGATCGAGCGCCACGCAGCGAAGCGGATTATGAGTTTGTGATCTTCGGTGGCGATCGCCCAGAAAACTCGGTCGGCTACGAGATGCGGCGCTGGATGCCAATGGACCTGTTCCCCGCGCTTCGCGATGCGGAATCCGACCTTGCTCGGTGGACCCGCTCCCCACTTCGGCCGTTGCTGGATCGAGCCGCTCAGACCATTGATGAGGAAGAACTGAAAGAGATCGCCGAGGAGGTACATGCAACGACATCAAGGATCGCTGGTTTGCCCCAGCTTGATGATGTGGTGAAGCAGGTCAATGGCCAGCTCACGGCAATGATCGGCGAGAATCATGCAATCGAGACAGCCCTGGGCTTTGCGCCGACGGAGCCTGAACGGTTGCTCCGTGCGCTGCAGATGATGATCGATGGCGGCAAAAGGGGGGTCGCAGAGGCAAGCCTGGGCTCCGCGAACGTGCTGTACCTTGCGTTGAAGCACTTGGAGCATCAGTACCTGGTGGAAGAAGGGGAGCGTCAGCACACGTTCCTGGCGATCGAAGAGCCCGAGGCCCACCTGCACCCTCACCTTCAGCGCCTGATCTACCGGAACTACCTCAAAGCGCGCGATGAGGGGCAGCAAGGACGAGAACTGCGCAGCATCCTACTGACAACGCACTCGCCAAACGTCGCGAGCGTTGCCCCGCTTGCCAACGTCGTAGTGCTAACAAATGTTCCAAGAGAAAGGCATACGGTTGCTCGATCCCTCAAGGGAATCGCGCTTGGAGCAGCTGACCGAGAGGATCTGGAGCGCTACATCGACGTCACGCGCGGTGAGCTGTTCTTCTCGAAGGGTGTCATCTTGGTGGAGGGGGATGCAGAGAAATTCCTCCTGCCTACGCTGGCCAAGCTGTACGACGAGGCCTTCGATTTCGATGCCTTGGGCATAACCGTCTGCTCGATTGCCGGAACCAATTTCGCTCCCTACGTGAAGCTGCTGGGGCCCCAAGGGCTCGACATCCCATTCGTCGTGCTGACCGACTACGACCCAAAGGGCTCAGAGGTTACCCTAGAACATGAGGCCGCTTGACCCATGCCCAACGTCACCCGTTTGCCCAAGCCGGCGAACGACCGTCTCCTGCAACTGCACATCGAACTGACGTGGATAAAACCCGCCATCTGGCGCCGGGTCGCCGTGCCCGAGCGCATCACCCTGAGCAAACTGCACCAGGTTATTCAGGCGGTGATGGGCTGGAGTGACACCCATCTTCATGAGTTTGAAATCGCTGGCGAAAGCTACGGTATTCCCGATCCCGACTGGGGCCCTCCGGTCGTTTCGGAACAGCGCAAGACGCTGACAAAGGTGCTGTATGGGTCGAAGGCGTTTCGTTACGTCTATGACTTTGGCGACAACTGGGAGCACCGGATCAAGATCGAGCGGCTGTTGCCGGCCATTGCGTGCCCGCATGTGCTGTATTGCATCGACGGCGCCAATGCCAGCCCGCCGGAGGATGTCGGCGGTGCACCGGGTTACGCGGATTTTCTGGACGCGCTTGCCGACCCCGAACATCCCGAATACTTGGACATGCTCGACTGGTACGGCGATACCTTCGATCCCACGGCATTTGACCGCGACGACATCAATCAGCGTCTGAAGCGGATTAAAGTCTGAGGGTCAAGACGGTAGAGAGCGGACGCTTACCTCCCGTTTGAGCTGACCGAAGAAGCCTTCACAAGCAGCGTTATCGCCGCAATGCCCGACGGCACTCATGCTGCAAACCAACGTGTTGCGGTTGAGAAAGCGCTGGTAGTCGGCGCTGGTGAATTGGCTGCCGCGATCCGAATGCAGGATCACTGACCAGTCACCCTGGCGCTGCCAGATCGCCATCTCCACCGCTCGAATCACCATCTGCCGATCCTGGCGGTGGTGCATCGACCAACCGATCACCAGCTTGCTGTACAAGTCGAGCACCACGCATAGAAAGAGTTTGCCTTCCTGGGTGGCGATTTCCGTGATGTCCGTGACCCACTTGCGCTCTGGTTCCTGCGCGGTGAAGTCGCGCTCCAGCAGGTTTTTCACGCCTGCTGGACGGCTGCTGGCCACTCTCCCAAAGCCACGCCGCTTCCGGCGTGGCCAGCCTTGAATTTGCTCAGCCGCCATCAGGCGAGCAACGCGATTCAGGCTGACGGTTTCGCCCTCGTCGCGCAGATCCTCGTGCATGCGTGGTGCTCCGATGACACCACGGCTGTCTTCGTGAATCTCACGAATGCGCCTCACCAGGCGCGCATTCTCTTGAGCACGTGAGCTTGGCTCGCGATCCTGCCAGGCATAGTAGCCGCTGGCGGAAACCTTCAGGCAACGGCACATCAGGCGTACCGGGCAGCGTAGGTTCGTCGGTGACGTAGCGCACAGCGATAGCCAGGAACAGTGTGGTCGCGATGTCAGAAAGAGGACGCATGCTTCTGCACCTCCTGTACACATTGGTTCTGGGTGAACACGCGCACACCCATAGGACAGTGCTCTCGGAGTAGAGGTATGTTCTGCTTCTGGTAGTCGGGGATCACGATCCATCGAGGTAGGTGGGACGGAATCTGTTCAATGTGTTTGGCGAGTTCGTGGGCCGATACCCACACTTTTGCGTCGATATCCTGAGTGCTTTGGCCCATACGGATACGAAGATCTGTTCGATCGACGTTAGGCCAAAGTTCTACTTCGTAACCTCTCTCGGTCAGGGCGTGTGCCAAGGACAGTTCCAGCAATCCCGGCTGCAGCGTGAACTTCCATAAGGCTGGATTAAGCATGAGCCTTTCTTGGGCATCCTGGCCCTCAAGGTGGCTGTTATTCACGCGGTTCACGAGCTTCGTGCCGTCTCTGAGAAAGAGGCTTTTCTTGTCCCGGCACCAGGCAGAGTCGCAGCTCACCTCATGCCTTTGGGTGTTCAGGGGCCAGTGGCATTCCGGGCAGTGGCTCAAGCTGGCGCTGGCCGAGCGGGATGGCTGCGGTATTTCTGCAGCCCTCGATGTGAACCTGCCGGCGCGTTTCCTCTGGCAGGCCTACCGCAGTGTGCTCGGCCGCGATGCCATTCCCCAGCAGTCGCCACTGGACAAGGCCCCGCTGACCTGGCGCCTGATGCGCCTGTTGCCCGGCCTGCTGGCCGATGACGTCTTCGCCCCGCTGCGGCGCTTCCTCGCTGATGATGGCGACCTGCGCAAACGACACCAACTGGCCGAGCGCCTGGCCGACCTGTTCGATCAGTACCAGGTCTACCGCGCCGACTGGCTGGCCGATTGGGCTGAAGGTCGCGACATTCTGCGTACCTCGCGTGGCGGCGAGCGCGAGCTGGACGACGCCTCGCGCTGGCAGCCGGCCTTGTGGCGCGCGCTGCTGGCCGATGTGGGCGAGGAGCATCTGGCGGAAAGCCGCGCCGGTGTACACCTGCGCTTCGTCGCTCGCCTGCGGGAGCTGGATGCGCCGCCGCCCGGCCTGCCCCGCCGCGTCACGGTGTTCGGCATTTCCTCGCTACCCGCCCAGGTGCTGGAGGCGCTGACTGCCATCGCCCGTTTCAGCCAGGTGATGCTCTACGTGCACAACCCCTGCCAGCACCACTGGGGCGACATAGTCGAAGACAAGGACCTGCTGCGCCACGAGTACCGCCGCCAGCAGCGCAAGGGCGGCGGCGCCGGCCAGATCGGCCTGTTCGATCAGGCAACGCTGCACCAGCACGCCCAGCCGCTGCTGGCCGCCTGGGGCAAGCAGGGCCGCGACTACATCAACCTGCTGGACCAGTACGACGAGCCCCAGCGCTACCGCGAGCAGTTCGAGCGCATCGATCTGTTCAGCCCGGCACGGGAGGACAGCCTGCTCGGTCAACTGCAGAACGACATCCTCGATCTGCGCCCCCTGGCGGAAACCCGCAAGGCATGGCCGCCCGTGGACCCGGCTCACGACAGTTCCCTGCGCTTCCACGTGGCCCACAGTGCCCAGCGTGAGGTGGAGGTGCTGCACGATCAGTTGCTCGCCTCCTTCAGCGAAGACCCGACCCTGCTCCCGCGCGACGTGATCGTCATGGTGCCGGACGTGAATACCTATGCGCCGCACATCCAGGCGGTGTTTGGCCAGTTCGCCAGCGACGATCCGCGGCACATCCCCTTCACCCTCGCGGACCAAGGGCTGCGCGGAAAGGAGCCGCTGGTGATCGCCCTGGAGCATCTCATGCAGCTGCCGGACAGCCGCTTCAGCGTCAGCGAGGTACTTGATCTGCTGGACGTCGCAGCCTTGCGCATGCGCTTCGGCATTGCCGAAGACCAGTTGCCCACCCTGCGTCGCTGGCTGGAAGGCGCGGGCATCCGCTGGGGCCTGGATGCCCACCAGCGTGAGTCCCTGGGCCTGGGCGAAGGGCTCGAGCAGAACACCTGGCGCTTTGGCCTGCGCCGCATGCTGCTGGGTTATACCGTCGGCGACGCGGGCGCCTATGCCGGTATCGAGCCCTACGACGAAATCGGCGGCCTCGACGCTGCCCTGATCGGTCCGCTAACCCGTCTGCTGGAAGCCCTCGACCGTCAACTGGAACAGCTTCGCGAGCCCGCTTCGCCGGTGCTCTGGGGGGAACGCCTGCGCGGCCTGCTGGACAGGTTCTTCCTGCCCCGGGGCGATCGCGAGGAGGTGTTGCACACCCGGTTGCTGGATGCCCTCGACGGCTGGCTGGCGCTCTGCGAAGCCGGCGGCCTGGAAGAAGCGCTGCCGCTGCCGGTGGTGCGCGAGGCCTGGCTCGGCGACCTTGACCAGGGCCGCCTGAGTCAGCGCTTCCTCGCCGGCGCGGTGAACTTCTGCACCCTGATGCCGATGCGCGCCATCCCGTTCGCCCTCAACGCCCTGGAACACTACCAGTTGCAGGAGCGCCTGTTGAAGTCCGCCGTGCTCGCCCGGGACGGTGATGCACAGGTCGCCCTGACCGAGGCCGCCGACCGGCTGCAGCGCAGCGGCGTCCTGCCCCTGGCCGGTTTTGGCGATCAGTATCGTCGCGGCCTGCTGGAGCCGCTTCCGGCACAGTTGCTCCGCCATGAACGCCTCTGCGTGCTTTGGCCGGAGCTGCTGGAGTCGCCCCAGCAGTTGAGTTTCAAGTTGGGCGAGGTGCAGTTGGATGGCTGGCTCGGCGGCCTGCGCAAGAAAGCCGATGGTGGCCTGGCGCGCCTTGAGCTGTCGCCCGGCGCGCTGGCCAAGGAAAAGACCTGGAAGTGGCATCGCCTGCTGCGTCCTTATGTGCTGCATGTCGTCGCCGCTGAACGAGCGCATCGCACAGGCACTGCAGCGCCAGGGGCTGCTGGAACAGGACCACGGTTGGTACGAGGGGCGCCCGGTGATGGTGACGCGCAACGACTACGGTCTGGGGCTGATGAACGGCGACATCGGTATCGCACTGCGTCTGCCGGAACCGCCGGAGTTCCCCGGTGCGCCGCTGAGGCAGGTGCTAAGGGTGGTGTTCCCGCGCAACGATGGCAGCGGCGCGCTGCGGCATATCCTGCCGAGTCGATTGGGAGCGGTGGAAACCGTGTTCGCCATGACGGTGCATAAGTCCCAGGGCTCGGAATTCGCCCATGGTGCGCTGATCCTGCCGGACACCCTGAATCCGGTCCTGACCAAGGAACTGGTTTACACCGGCATCACCCGCGCGCGGCACTGGTTCAGCCTGATCGAGAGCTGCGCCGGCATCTTCGAGCAGGCCGTACAGCGCCGCGTCGAGCGACGCAGCGGATTGAGGGAATCACTGCTGGGTGATGGCTAGCTCATCGAGCCGCAACGGTGACGGGTGCGACAGGGTTTGTCGTACCCGTCCGGCAGGCTGGCTGTACCTGGTTCTCATGAGTGCTTTCCATGCCGATGCCTTCTCAGCCCAGTGTTTACAGCTGTACAGGTTGTTCCTGGAAGAAAACCGTCATTCCGCTCAGCGATGTCCTAGACCTCGGACGAGACTGGTTCGACAAATGCCCTCAATGTGGATGTGAGGTACTGGGGTGGCGGCCGGCTTCTCAGGCGGAAATTCTCAAAGCCAAACTCAGGCGGATGTTCAGGCCAACTCGGTACTGATGTCGAGAGCATTCCTATTCTTCGTGCATTCAAAGAGTTTTCATGCAACACGCAGCAGCCGTGGCTGATTATCTACACCGCTTTATTCATGCATGCGGATGGCGGATGCACGCTATCAGTGGACCTTCGATAAGACGCTGGCCACCGAGTTAGTGACATCTCGGCAAATCAATCCGGCGTAAGCTCCACCATTGGAATCGCTTCCGGAAAAACTCGACCCGATCCGCGCCGGGGACCTTTAGAAGTGATTGTGTCATGAGGCGATGGTCTTGCCTCCCGAACGTGGGGGAGGGTGAGGAGCGCTTCGGGTCGTGCGCAACGAGGGGTAAGGCTGTCGCCAGATCACCATGATCGCCAGTTTCGGAGCAGGCTGGAGATCGGTCGCAATCAACCGAAACGGCCAGTCGCTGCTCCGAAACTCGCAGTATTCAGGTGGTCGGCTCCGTACGTTCCCGTTTCTCGCGCTTCAGCTCGCGGAACTCGCAGTAGTGTTCGAAGGCAGCCTTGAGTACGACAGCCAACCCTACGGTGGCAAGAATGTTCTTGAGCATGCGGTGGACTCCGTCAGGCCAGAAGAACCAGCGCGAAACACACCAGCCAGACAACGAAGTAGGCCAGGTTTTGCTGCAGATTCTTGGCGCGTTGATACAGGTACACCGGTACCAGCCAGACCCAGCCTCTGAAGCGGCTGGTATTGTGCCCGGCCTTTTGCAGACGCTTCTCGTCGAAGAAGGACAGCAGCAGGTTGAGCGCCAGCGTGATGTACCAGTAACTGGCGTTTTCCATCGCTCGCGCCGCCGCCGCTTCGCTGCCATTGAGCGCGCCTGCGGCGAACCATTCCATCAGGTAGCCGATGATGGGCGCGAAGGCGAGCACCCAGACCAGGGTGTTGTTCACCTGGCCGCCAACCAGTGGTGGCGGTGTCTGCAGCAGATGTTGCCGCAGCGGGGTGTCCTCCAGCTTCGCCCACTCGCGGAAACCGTTCATCCACACGGAGCTGCCGTAGCCGAGACGACCAGTACGGATCAGCTCGACCATCTCCTGTTCGCTGGCGCCACCCTTGCGTTCGCCCTTTTCCTCGTAGAACCACTGGTTCGTACTACTTTGACCTCGACGGTCGCTTCATCTTCCTGTGGATCGCCTTCAACGCCGCCTATGCCAGCGAGATCGACGATCGGCAGCGTCTCTCGGAGCAGGAGACCTTCAAGGCCTTTCTGGAAAAACTCTGCTTGCTGGACGAGAAGAAGCGCATCGATGCGCTGATCTGGCAGGAATTTTCCAGCAGCATCCGCGCGCTGCTGGATAACCAGTACGTGTTCCAGAGCTTCTGGGATCACCAGAGCGGCAAGATTGACGAAAGCACCTGGAAAACCCGTTTCGCCAGCGGCAAGCGAGCCGCTCATCTAGCCCTGGCCAGCAGTAACACCCCGGCGCTGCTCGGTGTACTGTTCAACCGCTTGTATATCTGCAGGTTATCAATGGACCTTTGCAGCTTCTGGAAGATGGTTTCTTTTTGCATCGTGTGCACCTGTCAATCTGATGTTTGGTCGGTCAGAACATGTTTGAGCAGCCGAGTTCGCCGTTCAAACCGAGAGAGGTAGTGGCTGTGGTGCTCTTCCGAAAAAAAGCGAATATTGACCGTTACGCTGTTCACTTCAGCGTTCAGAGCTTTAATTGAGCGGCAGAATGATTCAGACAGGCGCTCTCCATGAGCACCTGGCCCGAATCGATAGTTCGCTAGGAGAACGAGAGCTTATTTTTCAGCTCGCTGGCAATCAGATCCATATCCAGTGGTTTGCCGGGGTTCTTCTCGATGAAACTGGTCAGAATCGAGATGTAGGCAGCTCCCAGTCCTTTGGTAAGGGCTGCTGCGGTCGTTGCGGCAATAGCACCGCCCGCCAAGGTCCCGACTCCCGGGATCATTTTCAAGATGCCAGTTACAACCGTGCGGCCTGCCAGGGTGGCAGCTCCAGCGCCCAATGCGGAGGTTACGAGGGTCGTCAGTGCAGTGGTGCTGGTTTCCATACCGAACGTAATGCCGATTTTCGCCAGCATGCCGACCTGGATCGGCACCAGAAGTGCGGCATCGGCAAAAGGAATGGGGGTTGCGCCAGCTGCAGCGGCGGCCGTGGCAGCAATATTGACTTCACGTTCGGCTTGCTCGATTTTCAGCTTGGTCGCTGCGGTATGCCGCGAGTTGAGTGCGTTGGCATAGGCTCTCTGCTTTGCATCAGGCAAGAGTTTGGCTGTTTCGGTTATCAGTTCGTTGATGCCTTTTTCCTTGAGCGTTATGACTTCGCCGTCATCTTCAATTTTCTCGGGGATGGCTCTGACCGACACGACAGCTTTGGCCGACGGCAGTGCGGCCCTGACTTGCTCGCGGAAGCCGTTGTCTGAGCGAGACTTGGTAATCGCTACGATGACGGGGATGCCTTTTTCTTTGAGCATCTCGCACAGGTGTTGCTCGGCCTCTTCAATTCTCCGGCCGTCTTCATGTATGCAAATCCAGGCCACATGAATATGTTTGTTTTCGTCGTGGTGTTGTGAACGCTCGGTTATCTCATCGCGCAGTTCGCTGATGATTTTTTCGTAATCTTTAAGCTCCAGGCCTTTGGAATCGATGATTACAATCGGATGGCCTTCCTTGGAAATTTCTTCTATTCGTTGTGTGACCGGTTGTCCGGAGCCTGTTTTTGCCAGCTCGCCACGGAACACGCTGTTGATCAATGTGCTTTTGCCAACCCCGGTCTTTCCTGCCACAATTACGTTCACTTTGCCAGAACCTCTTACAGCGTCTTTGATCGCATCATCAATTTGTTTCTGGATTTCTGGTGTGCTCACAGGAATGCTCCATATCTGGGTTTTTGCTTAGTAAATTTTGCGGTATCCGGCTTCGTTGTCTTGCTTGCCGAGAGTGGTATTTATCAAGTGAAGATCGCGTCTTGGTGAGAGGGTCGGCTTCATCGTAGGGAGTTCAGCTTCTCGCGCAGTTGCCGCCTTATGAAAGTTGATGCGCATACAAGGCCCCCAGCTTATTTGCTTTGTTGCTGATAGCTTTGCACCACCCCTGCGGCTCCCAAACCCTCACGTTCTCCCCCAGCCCAAACACCCACCACAGCGTCTCCTGATCATCCGGCACGACAGCGCGGAGCCGTTGCCAGTCGCTATCGGGTAGCGGCTCCAGACTCTGTTTCGGGCTCAACGGAGTTTCACCGAGCAGCCAGGCGATCTGCGCTGATACATCGGCGACCAGTTCTACATGTTCGATGGGTGCGGTGGTGTTGAGATCCTGGCGGATGTAGCGGTCGATATCGAAGTCGTCACGGACGCGGGCCGGGGCTTCCAGGCACTCGGCCTTACGAATGCGATGCAGGGCGAACTGGCGCAGGTCGTCGTAGCCATCGACGGTGCCGATCAGGTAGCCAATGGATTGGCGGGAGACCAGGCCGGCGGGGTGGATCAGCAGCGTCTTGGGCTCGCCCTTGCTGCGGCTTAGGTAGTCGACCTGCAGCTGGCGGGCCGCCAGCAGTGCGCCGGAGACTGCCCGCCAGACGTCGGCGTCGACCTGGGCGGGCTGCAGGGCCTTGCCGTTGGGATGGGTGCGGACGCGTCGGGCCCAGTGAGCAAGATCGTTCTGGCCGAGGTTGTCGAGGTAGTTGCGAGCCCTGTTGAACTGCGGTCCCAGCAGGTCCAGTACGCTCTGCGGCAGCAGCGTGCTCAGGTGGCTTTCGGCCAGGTAGAGGGCTAGCGCCGTCGAGGGCTCCATATCTCTCAGATCCAGCGGCGTGCCTTTTGTGTAGCTCCATTCATTGCGCCCACCCTTCTTGCTGTTGGTCAGCGAGAAGGGCGCGGAAAGCCGGTTCAGATCCCGCTGTACAGTACGGAGCTCTACCTTGTAGCCACGGTCCTTCAGCTTTTCGTGCAACGTCTGGGAAGAGGTGTAGCGCGGGTACTCGGGGATCAGGCGCAAAAGGGTCAGTTGCCTGAGGAGGGTGTCCTTGGCTTCGGACATAACTACTTCCTTGTCGTCTTGAACTGGAGTGACATTTGTTGGCGTCACTTATATGGCGAATTTACCCCTATTCGATGGCAGTTTGCCATGGTTCTGATAGGTAGTGGCTCTTCTCGACCGGGCGGCGGCAGCCCCCAGGGCCTCCAGTCGGGTTGCCTGCCGCATAAGTGGGTGAGGTGATCGGCACTGGGGGCAGTGATCGAAGAGCTCTTGCTGCATGCTTTCCCCGTCGCCGAGCATCGACGTCTGCTGCCAGTCACAGCATTGGCAGCAATGGGTCAGTGCCTTTCGCATTTGCCGCGTCTCCTCTATCGGGTGGATGGAGGACACAGTACTTGGAGGCGGCGTCAAATTCTGTCGCGGGTGTGTGGAGGAGCCCGGGAAGCCCGTTGCATTGCCAGATACTGGTTCGTTTTCGACTTATGCAGAGCGCGCCATCGGTCCCTGGGCTGGGTTCACTATCGGTTGGCTTTACTGGTGGTTCTGGGTGCTTGTGCTGCCATTGGAGGCAAATGTCGCCGGAATCATCCTCCATGCATGGTTCCCAGTCATTCCGGTATGCCAAGCATCCTAAGGAAGAGCGATATGGATGGCGCGCCGTGGCACTTAGCGCGGGATGAGTGCTCGCTCAAGCCACGTCCGCTGCTCATCACACAGCCCCCGATAAGGGTGCATTGGTCATGGGATCACCAAAATCCATAAACGTTGATGCTCAGATCCTTAAGACAAATGTTGCAGCATCGTCAGACAGAATCGTCGATTGCAGACGAGTCTGATCAACTATCGGGACTGCTTCCGGCCATTAGCGGACGCTCAGAATCAGCTACTTCCGCTTGAAGGCCTCCCGGCGAGACTCGCGTTCGCCAAGGAAAAGATTGCTGATCGACGCCTCCAGGTCCTTGCGTTCCACCGGGGTGCCGCAGTGGGGACAAACGCTGGCCACGCCCACATCATGGCCGCACGCGCGGTGCACGAAATGCACGGCCAGGCCCTCATCCTCGCTCTTGCACCACGTCTCGCCCCAGGCGCGCAGCGCGTAGATGACGGGGTAGAAGTCCCATCCCTTGTCGGTCAGATGGTATTCGTAGCGCAGCGGCTTTGCGTTGTAGGGCCGGCGCTCGACCAGGCCGTTGGTTTCCAGCGCTTTCAGGCGCGAGGTCAGCATCTGGGGCGTCGCCGCGGTCTGGATCTGCATTTCCTCGAAGCGCGTCGCCCCCATGTACAGCTCACGCAGCACCAAGATCGTCCACTTGTCCCCGACCACATCCACCGAGCGCGCCACCGGGCACACCGTATCGATCGTCTCGTCCAGCACGGGCATCACGCCGCTCTCCTAGAAGACCCTATTATTTTCATAGTAACACCACGAAGATTTGTGAGAGCACCTCTGATCGCCTGTAAGCACCACCCCAGTTGACACTATGATTTTCATAGTTACCATGATCTCCACCGCCTCACGAACTGCGACATCGAAACAGAAGCCGCTTGGTGAGAGGCGACCTGAAGCGCACGTTCTTCAACTGGAGCACCGAAATGACCCATCCTGTGTATTCCCCGGAGCGGACCGGCCTGCTGCTGGTCGACCCCTATAACGACTTCCTGTCCGAGGGCGGCAAGGTATTCCCCATGCTGAAAGACATCGCGGAGGAGGTTCGCCTGCTCGTGAACCTGCGCACCTCAGTCGCCACCGCGCGCGAACAGGGCATCCAGGTGTTCTACGTACCGCACCGTCGCTGGCAACCCGGTGACTACGACCACTGGGACCATCCCAGCCCGACTCAACGCCTGATCCAGAAGCGCCACACATTCGCGAAAGGGACCTGGGGCGGCGAATGGCATCCGGACTTCGTACCGCAGCACGGCGACATCATCATCCAGGAACACTGGGGCCAGAGCGGATTCGCCAACACCGATCTCGACCTCCAGCTCAAGCAGCACGGCATCACCCATGTCATCGTGGTGGGACTGCTGGCGAACACCTGCATCGAATCCACCGCGCGCTTTGCCATGGAGCTTGGGTTCCACGTCACCCTGGTCCGTGATGCAACCGCGGCATTCAGCCATGAAATGATGCATGCAGCGCACGAGCTGAACGGGCCGACCTTCGCCCACAACATCGTCGACACCCGGGGATTGGTACAGGCCCTGCAACAGCACTGACGAGGACGCTGCCATGTCCATCCCAACCGCTGCCACGAGCGGAGTCTCCGCTCGTTTGGCCGCCACGATGGCCGTTTGCTGCGCGATCGCCGTATCGACCATTTACTACCATCAGCCCCTGCTGCCGCAGATGGCTGCCTCCTTCGGCCTTGCGCCAACTCAGGCCGGGTTGATCGCCACCCTAACGCAGCTCGGCTATGCGGCCGGCCTGCTACTCATCGTTCCACTTGCCGATTGCCGGCAGCCGCGCAGGCTCGCGGTGCTGGCGATTGCGGCGAATGCGCTCGCGCTGCTTTCCTCTGCACTCGCACCGAGCTTTGCGCTGCTGTGCGCCAGCAGTTTCGCCGTCGGGGTGACGGCGATCACCGCGCAGATCATCATTCCCGCTCTATCGGGCCTGGCGACGCCCGCTGCACGCGGGCGTGTCGTCGGCATGCTGCTCAGCGGCCTCTCCGCGGGGTTGCTCCTGGCACGCACCATCGGCGGTTTCCTCGGCGAATACACCGGGTGGCGATTCGTCTTCGTGCTGGCCTCGCTGATCGACCTGCTGCTACTGATCATCGTGACCAGGCGCCTGCCTGACGCCGCGACCCTGAGCATCATCAGCTACGCCGGCCTAATGCGCTCGCTTGGCAGCCTGCTGCGCGAGGAGCCCGTGCTGCGCTTCTGCGCCGCAAGTGGTTTCCTGATATTCGCCGCGTTCAGCGCACTGTGGGCTTCACTTGCTGCACTTCTTTCACAACCACCCTACGGCTTCGGTGTGGCAACCATTGGCCTGTTTGGTCTGTCCGCGCTGGTCGGCATCGTCGCCTCGCCACGTATCGGGGCACTAGCCGATCGCCTGGGCGCCCGCGCCATGGTCCTGGCGGGCACGCTGGCGCTAACCGTGGGCTTTGCGTTCATTTCCGCTGGTGGATACAGCCTGGTCGCGCTGATCCCCGGCATGGTGTTGCTCGACTTCGGCAACCGTGCCGGCCTGATTGCCAACCAAACACGCGTCCATACTTTGCGACCCGAGGCTCGTAATCGACTCAACACGGTTTTCATGGGGGCGTATTTCCTGGGAGGCGCGATCGGCGCGGCATTGGGGAACTATGGCGCTCACCAGGCTGCCTGGGCCGGCTTGGCGACCGTAGGAGCCGTGCTGGCGCTGGCCGCAATGGCGATTAACGCGCTCTCTCCCCGCCACTCCAGCGCCGCGCACAATGACACTCGCTCTGAATCAGACGTTCAGGATGTGCCCTAGGCCATTCCCACTGACGACTATCAGCCAATTGTTACCCTTGTCGAGAAACCGCTACCGGCCAGAAGCAGCCTCTGTACGAACCAACAAAATTCTCTGGCCGAGG